>DALYDY010000020.1:0-1744 GCA_031972855.1 Minisyncoccota bacterium | reverse complement strand
TGGGGGTACCTGCTCCTATTGATAATGCGGAAGCAAAGTGGACTAGTGGTGCAGACACAACCCCACAATAGAGTTTGTTTTTTAGTGATATAATTAAGGTATTAGAAATAATTTAATTATATTTTTTATGACTAATCAAAAGAAGTTAGAATGGATCTTGAGGGTTGGTGTTGCGGGAGAGTTTATCGGTCACGGTGTATTTGCAATACAAGGTAAAGAAGCTTGGATAGGCTGGACACAGCAGATACTTGGAGTAGATGTTGGTGTGGCATCGAGCATTATACTTGCGGTTGGAGTACTTGATGTGTTGCTTGGTATTTTGGTTTTGATTAAACCAGTCCGACCAGTTTTGTTGTGGATGGCACTATGGGGACTTTGGACTGCATTGATACGCCCGATTGTCGGAGAGCCAATCTGGGACTTCATAGAGAGATGGGCAAACTGGGCTGCGCCACTCGCATTATTTTACGTTTATAAATTAGATAAAAATAATTAGTATATATGAATAATATGAAAAATTATTATGGAGTTGGGTTGCTCGCAATTGGGATATTTGTAGGCTGGCTCGTATGGGGTTCAGATACTATGAGTAACAGATCTCTTACAAATGGTGTTCATAGAATGCCAGGCGGGGATGTGATGATGGATATGGATCATATGATGAATGAGATGAACGCAGGGCTTATGGGTAAAACTGGGGATGAATTTGATCAAGAATTTTTACAGGAAATGATCGTGCATCACCAAGGGGCGATAGATATGGCAGAGCTTGTATTGACCACCTCAAAGCGTCCTGAGCTTATAAAACTTGCAGGAGATATAATCGAAGCTCAAACAGGTGAGATAGATATGATGCAAGGTTGGCTAGAGGCTTGGTATTAAAAACTCAGATAAAAAACGGTCCAAGGTGGACCGTTTTTTATTTTGTCTAACTGTTATTATACATACTTGTACATATTTGGATCTGGAGTAAATTGTATAAAGAAACAAATTATTTCACAAAAAAATATACAACTATGTATTACGACAGCGAAATTGAAAAAATGCAAAAAAGCATTAGTTCCAAGAAAAATCAACAAATTTCTGCTCTAGCAGAAAATGATACTGTAAAATATGATGAATTGGAAAAAGAAATCCATGACTTAAAAAGTAATATTAAGTTACGTGAAAAGGTGGTTGTTGAAAAAAACAACAAAGAAGATAAAGATCGAGAAAATAATCGTAAAAATAAAATTGAAGACTATAGAGCGAGAGCCGAAAGAGAAATACATGCACTCGATGTTTCAAATAAGATTGAGGAAGTTTTTATAGATTACAATAAGGATAAAAAAGTAAGTTATAAAGATTTGCTGAAAAAAGTAAGTACTGTACTGAAGCATAAAAATCCATTTGAACTCAGTAAATACTCTTGGTCAATTAGTTTTGAATTGGATAAAAATGGAATTTGTAAAATAGACTACAGTTATTCAAACAGAGATAGCAGTAGCTTTATCATAGAGGTAAGTGACATGAGTAGTGTGAGCGCATTTACCAGGTCTATTAAAGTTATCAGTAATTCATATAGCCCTGAAATAGAACCTTGGACTACAATAACTGAAGACATGGATTATTATCCAGGATGGTGCATTATAGAGGATTTGTTTAGAGCTTTAGGTAGTGGATTCTATTACAAGAAAGATGAATAATAAAAAAACCGCATTTATGCGGTTTTCTTTTTCATGTAGCCTTTATTTTTCTTTATTAG
>DALYDY010000019.1:0-2178 GCA_031972855.1 Minisyncoccota bacterium | reverse complement strand
CTGGTATAGGCCCAGGACGTCTTATAATGAAGATTCTAGACCTTCCAAACGTCCGAGAAGCAACATATCTACCGAGAGACGTGAAGAGATTGAATCCATAATATAAAACTTAATTAAAGGAGGCTTAGGAGTAAATCTTGTGCCTCTTTTAATTTATCTTCATCAAGATTTGATATCACATCAGCATCTGAGTGATATACAGTCATAAGTTGATCAATGTCTGAATAGATTGTAAGCATCTTGCTCTTATACTTTTCGAATTCTTTAATTGGAAAAGCTAGATATATAATTTCCGGGTTTGAATCGACTTTAGCAATGCCATTTCCTACGCAGTCTATAGGTATTATTTTCTCTGCTATATCAAATAAATTTGAGTACTTTTCTTCAAAAACCCTGAATCCATGACCCCAGTATGTAGGCTTGTCATAAGATAATTCTTCGTTTGGATCGAATACAAATAGCGACTCCTCTAAAATTTCAGGATTTTGAATAATCGTATTTAATACGACTGCGACCCCAGAAGCATTGTCGATTGCGCCTGTGGATATAGAATCAAAGTGAGCGAAAATGATATTTTTTGGATTTTGTAAATTGCCTACCAGTATATGAGCTACATTTGTTTCTATTCTTTCTACTTTTACTTCACCATCGATATTTTTTGCGTTTATAACTGTAATTATATCTTTTTTTGATATTGCAATTGCTGGTGCGAAATAAAAGTTTGAACATGAAACCGCATCGGAATATGGATTAAAGTTGATATTTGTATTATCGAGATTAAACCTAGATGGAGTTGTAGAGCTTAAGATACAAGATTTAGAAGTAATCTTACCTCCAACATATGAACAACCTTTGCACTCAACACTTAGACCATCAATTTTAAGTGTAGCTTCGCATCTTGGAACAATTGATTTAAATTCGTTTAATACGAAAGGTATATTGTTAATATTTAAAGTATTTTGTATATATTTTTGAACTTCCAAAAGCTCGACCCCTTGTCGATTTTTATACTTTGTTATTTCTTTAATTATGTTTGTTATGTTTTCCATGTTTTTATATTTTAAATAAAATCTTTCCCGGTGCTAATAATATTATTGCACAATAGCACCAGGAAAGAATAATAATTACGAATGCCAACCGATAACCGCATCTGCTATATCAGAAAAAAAAGATACTGAATCTCCAGTTTTTCTATCCAAAAAATTGGATGAGATGTGTTCGATTGCATTCGGACAATTAATTACATGTTTAGGCATACACAACATCTTGTCATCAAGTGGTGGAACTTTTAAAACCAAAGGCCTGAGACCTGTTCCACTCTCAATAAAATTAACAGTACTCTCAAAAAGTTTCTTCGCTTCACTAACTTGAGAAAGCTCGTTGTCGTATGTCTCGAGCAATACCATAGATCCATCAAGAAACCAACTGAGATAAAGAGGGTAGTACCATTCAGAAATTGGACGATAATTCTTATTCTCAATGTCAATTTCCGAAATATGCTTCTTTCTTGATAGATTATTCTCAATTGAGAAAACATATTCTGGCTTACTTGTTGCCGCTCTGACATAAATTCTATCCAAATTTGAAACATCGATTAAGGTATCGTCTTTGCCGAATACTTTCTCCCTTAGTCCAAAATGAAACTCTGGTAAAGTATCTCCCGGTATATGAGAGCTTGTTTTAATCATCGATAGAGGCATACCCGAATAATCCATGATTGATCCATCAACGATACGCTCACCATAGATATATAAATTCTTCTTTCTACCATAATCAGCCCACTTGAAGTTCAAATAGGATCTCTTTTCATGATTATTTGGAGAAAAAGTATCATCTAAAAAGGGTAGCGATAACAGCGGATATCCCAATACGTCAGCGCCGATTCTGCAAGCTAAGTCTTCTGTCCTTACAGAAGGGATTTGCCTACATAACGTCAGATAAGTCTTGTTTTCATTTAATCCAAAATAGGATTTGGTAATCTGAATAAAATTCTTTATTCCATAAGATTTTTCAATCCATGAATTAATAAATTTGTGAATCTCATCTTGCCTAGCAAGACGTTCATCGATAATAGGCTTCAAGGCCTCTAGGTTTGTGATGTACATAAAACATGTAATTTAAATTGTGAAAAGAACAAAGCCCCTGTGTATCAGGGGCTCGTGTTTGAGTTTAAAAATA
>DALYDY010000018.1:0-2310 GCA_031972855.1 Minisyncoccota bacterium | reverse complement strand
CTGAAATTAAAAGATTACAGAAAGAATTAAAAAGAGTTACAGAAGAGAGGGATATTTTAAAAAAGGCCGCAGCGTACTTTGCAAACAACCCAAATTAAAGTACGCATTTATAAAAGAGTATGAAATACAGTACACAATCAGAAGAATGTGTACTGTATTGTCAAACGAAGTGCTAAATTGGGCAGTTAAATTTTGAAAAAAGTTACTATTTGAAACTTAAACCACCTGTACTTTTTCTACAATTTTAGTTGAAGATTTTGCTCCAAACTTATAAATATCTGAATTGATATTTGATTCTCTTTTTTCTTTTAATCTATAACTATCTCCTTGAATATTAATTACATGAGAGTGATGTAAAACTCTATCTAATATAGCTGTTGTTACTACCTTGTCTCCTCCAAATATTTGTGCCCACTGCGAGAATACTAAATTTGAAGTTAGTATTGTTGATCCTTTTTCATATCTTGCTGATATTATTTGAAAAAAGTGATTTGCATCTTCTTTAGACATATTGAAATAACCTATTTCATCGATTATAAGAATTGATGGAGAAACTATAATTTTTAAAAAAGAATCATATTTTTTGTCTCTTTTTGCTTTATTAGCATCTGCTATTAATTCTGTAATAGTTGTAAATCTAACTTTATATCTATGTAACACTGCTTTGTATGCTAAAGCTATTGCAAGGTGAGTCTTACCAACACCTGGTTGTCCAAGAAATATTATGTTTTCATATCTTTTTACAAATGCCAATGATGCCAATTCTTCAATTTGTTTTCTATTTACACCTATAGTAAAACTATAATCAAATTGTTCAATAGTTTTTATAGCTGGAAATCCTGCCATCTTAGTTAAAATATTTTTTGATCTACTCATTTTTTCATTATATTCTTGTCGTAGCAACTCTTCTAAAAACTGTGAATATTTCCAATTTTCTTGTGATGCTATGATTGATAAATTATTATATTCTTGTGCAACTACTGGTAATTTTAACTCTTCACACAATTGTTCAATAGGACTTAATAATTCCATAAAACACCACCATAATTTATTACTTTTGGAAGTATTGCTATAGTTGTTATTGTTGGTATAAAAATATCATAACTTTGCATATCTCGATTTGATATAAATATTTCATTCATATTTTGATTATCTTTATTTTTTGCTACAATAATATTCATAGCCTTCGTTGGATGGATACCCAAATAAGGTTTAGGCAGAGGTAACAGGTGGTAGCGTTCTTCTACTAATAATGAAAATGGTGTTTGAAGTGTTGTTTGATGAATACGTTTATTTGCAACATCATCAAGCCATTTTCTCACTTCAGCATTTGCATTATCAATATTCACAATATATTTTTTCATTGCTAATCTAACACTTAAGCTATTATGGAAACTGTATCTTAGATAATGATTGAATCTTTCGACTTTACCTTTAGTTTTTGCTCTATATGGTTTACAAACTCTTATTTTAAATCCACAATGTTTTGCAAAGTCTTCAAACATAGGATTTAGTTGATGCTTCCCAAATCCATAGGCATTTCGTTTTATTATAACCGTACGCATATTGTCATATAGAGCTTCTTTTACAACTCCTCCAAAGTAGTTAAATGCATTAAGATGACAAGCTATCAATGTTTCTATCTTTTCATTTTCAACATACTCAACATAAGATGCTCTACTATAACCCATTGTTGCAACAAATGCTGAAAGATTATCTTTTGGAAATTCAACCCAATCTACTTGCATTTGATAACCTGCATCTGTTTCAAATCTTATTAATTTTTCTTCTTCTTTAACTCTACGTCGAAGTTCATATTTTTGCATAACTTGCTGCAACCATCTAAGACTTCCTAGATATCCTCTTTTTACTATCTCATCATAAATTACCGTTGTAGGAATTTCAACTTTATTTGTTTTTGCTGTCTCCAGCATTGCTGCAATATAAGGTAAATGTTCATCTACTAAATTCTCATTTGGTTTTCTGCTAATTACAGGAACATAACCTTCAGGTTTCAAAGCATATTTACGAACAGTCTCTCTACTTATCCCAAGTCTTCTTGCAATTGATGATTTACTCATGCCTTCTCTAAGCCATTTATGTATCATTCTAATTTCTCCTTTTTTTAACACTAAACCTCCAATTTCAATATGAAATTAAAGTTTAGCAAAACTAATTTTTTAGTTTAAGGTTTAAAATTCTGAATATAACTTTTTATTATTCTTCAACTGCCTAGTTTAGCACTTCGTTTGACACTTATTACCTCTGCAATTTTTTCCATTTTTATTTTCCTCATTTCTACTCCAAAAA
>DALYDY010000017.1:0-3372 GCA_031972855.1 Minisyncoccota bacterium | reverse complement strand
TAGGAGGATTGAACAGTTGAATTTTTCATTGTTAAATAATACTAAATGTATTTAAAAAATATATCCAGTTTTATTTCCGTTTCCATATTAAAATAGTATAAATTAGAATAAATTTTTATTGTAATTGAAGTACTAAAACCTATTTAAATACATGAGATGAGTATAAATAATAAGTATGAATGTTAGTCTCAAACGATTTGTATCTGTCGGATATGCTTCTGACATCACCGGTTTTGACAAGCAAACGATTAGGAAGATGGTTGACAAGAAGGAGATTACAGGCTTTAAAACACTTACCGGACAACGAAGAATTGATAAACAAAGTCTTCAAAGATTGTGTGGTATTAATATTCATGATGAAGAACAGCAGAACTGCAAGAAACAAAATTTTATCTATACTAGAGTTTCAACAAGAAAACAAATGGATGATCTTTCTAGACAGGTTAACTTTTTGCAACAATACAAACCAGAATACTCTGGCTATACTACTATTGAAGATATTGGTTCAGGAATTAATTTCAAAAGAAAAGGCTTGTCGAAAATACTGGAATGCTGCATTCAACAAACTATCGGAGAAGTTGTCGTTGCCCATAGAGATAGATTATCTAGATTCGGATTTGACCTTATCGAACAATTTGTTGAAAAGGGTGGAGGAAGGATCACCGTTCTTGAAGGTGGTGCATCTAACAAATCCACACAGCAAGAATTATCTGAAGACTTATTGTCAATCATACATGTCTTCAATTGTAGACAAATGGGAAGAAGAAGTTACTCAACCAAAATTAAAAACGTTGAAACTCAAAATTAAACCATCAAAAGAACAAGTGGTTCAACTACAGGAATTTTTTGATGTATCACGGTATGTTTACAATCGTACTTTGGAATATATTAAAGAAGAAAAATATGAATTGGATACTAGAAATTTGCAAAATCTCCTTGTCACAAAAAATACCAAGACTTACCATCCCATTTATAAATATTTTAATAAGATAATTGAAGAAGTGCAATTTCAAATAAAGCAATTAAACAAAAATGAACATCAAGAACAAATTGAAAACTTGAATAAGCAGTTAGAAGCTATTCGATTAGATAAAACAGAATCTGTAAAAAGTATACCACTTAAAAGGAATCCCTTGGTAAGTGATTTTGAATTACGAGTTCCAAAAGATATTCGAGATTGTGCAGTTCAACAAGTAGTTTCTGCGTATAAATCTGGTTATACAAACTTACGTCGGGGTAACATCAAATACTTTAATATGGAATACAAAAAAAAGTCACATAGACAAAATTTTGAAGTGACTAAAAAATTGATATCTATAAAAGATGGTAAAGTGAAAATTGCACCGAAAACAATAACGTCAGAATTCAATCTCGGTAAACACGATGCAAAAAAATACAAGGATTTGGAGATCAAACATAATTGTGATATCGTCAAAGACAAAGGAGAATATTTTATTCATGTTCCAATAGATGTTGAAACAAAAAAGAAACCACTCAAAACAGATTGTTTTTGTGGTGTTGATCCCGGATTAAGAGTGTTTGCAACAACATTTCATAATGATGGTTCAACTACGGAATACAGACAAAATCAAATATTACTCAATAAATTAAATAACAAAATAAAAAGAATGAAAGCAGCAAGAGAAAGGATTTTACCCTTCAATTTTTTGCGTCGAAAATGTTTCAAGAAGAAACAGTTTAATAAAATCGAAAAGAAGATGAATAATTTTATTGATTCTTTACACTGGGATGTAATTAACCATCTTTTAAAAGAAAACGACACTATTTTCATGGGCGATATCAAGAGTCACGATATTGTCAAGAATGGAAAGAATCGTACAAACAATCGAACATTTAATAACTTGAAGTTCTTCAAATTTAAACAACGATTACTTTACAAAGCATCTAGTATGAAAAATAAAGTAGTAAAGTGGGTCAATGAAGCGTATACTTCACAATATTGTTCATCGTGTGGTACTCTAAATAAAATTGGAGCATCAAAAAAGTACGTTTGTGCTAAATGTCATATGAAAGCTGATAGAGATACCAATTCAGCAAAGAATATATTAATGAAAGGATTGATTTTATAATCAATTTATTCACTGTCTTCGATCCGGGCAGTTAAAGCAACGATTAAAATGATGTATAAATGTTTTATTTTTAGTACATTAATTTGATGTATTAATTTAGAACATTTTACTATGTTTTAATAGGGTTGTTAGGATCGGATCACAAATATGCCAGAAGTAGTTCAAAAACGGATCGTATTTGTGGAGTGGATCTGGGATTAAGAACGTTTTCTATACTGACTGAATACAAACACAATCAAAAGTTATTAGAGTTGTTGAAAGCGAAAAGAGAAAGGATATTACCATTTGGTTTCTTGCGGGGAATAAAATTGAAATGTATTCAAAAATTTTGTACGTCATAAACTACCATTTGAAATTGTAGATAAGATTTTGAAACAATGAGTCAAAATCTACTTAAAAATAAAAAAATATAAAGGTTAATATGAATCGTGAATTGAATACATCTGTTGCAAAACCAGAAAACATGTTTAATGAAACTGATTTACTCTATATTAATGAATTTATAGGTGACACGATTGATGATATACCAGAAGACAAAATAAATGATTATCGAGAGTATTATCTCAAAAATAACAAGAAAAAAATTACCAAGGAAATTCTTGATGGTTCTGTGGTTTCAACAAATACAAAGGGTGACAATGGAGACAGTGATGTAAGATATACAAAAACAATGCCTACACAAATACATCAAGGTGATGAGTATTTACAAGGTCCAGTAGAACATGTGGTAAAAAAGAAAAAAGTATATCGTAAACGAAAAATATATATTGATTCTAAATTTAGAAACAAGGATTTGTATCCAGATGCATCTGATATGAAAATATCATGGGGTAGAACTTTTACAAATGTGATATCTATGAAATTAAATTCAATGGAATTTGCAAATGTATCAAAAGTCGTATCTACAGCTAATAATAAGTTGTATTGGATAAACCAAGAAGATGAAGATTTAGACACCCCATTTCCAATCTATTCCGCTACGATTGTCCCTGGATCTTACAAATTTAGCTCTTTACAAACTGAAATACTAGATAAAACAAATGTAATCAGAAGACACAACAATGTTCGTGACTATGAAACTGGTAGTATAGCCATATTTCATTATTATAAAATGGATATAAATGAAGATTCAGACTATGTTAATTTTACATCCATTATTGCCAAACCAGCTCCAGTCAATCCATTAACAACAGTCGCAGGAGATTCCAAGGTCATTTTTCAATTCCCAAATCACGGATTTTTGGATGGAGAAAGAATTCATATTATTGGTGTACGTGGAGTA
>DALYDY010000016.1:0-3859 GCA_031972855.1 Minisyncoccota bacterium | reverse complement strand
TTACCTTCTTCTACACTTTCTTCAGAACTTATTTTATTAGATTGACTGTTTTTCAAATCTTCATAAAACTTAGCATTTGAAACATATATATAAGGAGCTACCCATAAGTATCCAATCCCAAGAGTAAGAATACCTAGAATAACCCATCCAATAAAACTCAATTGTAATTTAAAGTACTTCCACTTATAACCATCCATCATTTCCATACTTTTATTTATTGCCTCATTAGCCGAAAGGTCTTTATTGTCAGAGAGAATAAATAGAGTTTGTGAATACGAAATACTTTTTACTATTCCAGGAATTATCAGAAGTAAGGCCCAGAGAATAGTATATATAGATCTGAGATAGTAAGTAATAAATGCTTTTCTAAAATATTTAAAACCATCAAAAAATGAGTTGAATTCAACTTCTTGATTTCTTGAAAATTTTAATGTGTACATATTAAAACCAAACAATAATGCTGGATTAACAATTAATGATATTATACTTGCAATTGCAGAGATAATAATAATAGAAAGATTTTTACTTTCTGGATTTCCTATAGAACCAAGCACTAACATTATAAGTGAGTAAGTAAAAAACACCTCAACAATTTTATCCCACTTACCTTTTAATGTTGCAAGAGCTTCTTGCATTAATTCTTTATTAGTTTTCATAATTATCAATTATACAACAAAACCTACTTTGTTGTAAGTCTTTTAATTGCAGCTTGAACAATATCAACAGGAAGAGAAAATCCTATAGATTGACCACCTTGTACAACAGCAACATTTACTCCCACAACATTTCCTTCTAGATTAATTAGTGGCCCCCCTGAATTTCCTGGATTAATAGCTGCGTCAGTCTGGATTACCTTATCTAGTTTTTCTATATTTCCATTTCCATCAGAAGCTGTAATAGACCTACCAAGACCTGAAATTATTCCAACAGAAACAGTATTTTGAAATTGAGCTAAAGCGTTACCTATTGCAATAACTGATTGTCCAACAACAACACTATTATGATCTGCAAATGAAATTTTTTTGAAACTATTACCTTTTATTTTAAGAAGTGCAATATCTGTTTGTGTATCTCTCCCAACAATAACTGCATCATACTTTTTTCCATTTTGAGTTGTAACAACATAAGAAACACCATCACTCACAACAACATGACGATTTGTAACAATTAATCCATCATTAGTAATAAAGAATCCTGAACCACCTCCAATTTCTTGCTTCTTAGTACCTATTTGACGTTGTTTAGGTACGTTTATATAAAAACCAGGAAATCCAAAAGCTTCTTGTTGTTCATAGTACGTCTCATATACAGGAACATCTTGATACAAAGTAATTGCAACAACAGATGGCGATACTTTTTTTACAATATCAGAGACAGATGGAGGTGTTTCTACTACAGGTAAAGGAGTATTTACAACTTCAGTTGTTTTATTATAAACAAGAGTTGTGTCACCTTTAGAAAAAGATTGAAAAATAAAATCTTTATAGTTATAAATAACGGCAAAAATTATAGATAGAATACCCAAATTTACAACAACACTCGCAAAAACAATTTTTGAAAATTCACTAGAAAAAATACTTTTAGTGAATATATTTTTTAATATTTTAGCTAAATAATTTTTAATATTATTCATATTTTTTATTTTTAACAAAAAACCACCAAATAAGAAGACCTACGATAATAATTGCAAATATATATAAACCTAATTTTTCATAAATAGCAATCTCTTCAGAAAATCTTACATAAACCCTTCCCAATTGCCACCCTACAAATCCATACAAGAAAGCTCTAACAATAGTTCCAAAAAATGTTGCTGATAAATAGACCTTAAAAGGAACTCTAAGTAGTCCGGCACCAACACAAACAAATACACTAGGTAATATTGGTATCATTCGAAGTAGAACAATTGCCCATTCATCCATAGAACTGTTTTCATACTTTTTTTCAAGAGCAATTATTGTTTCATTTGATATTCCAAAATATCCACCATATTTTTCTATAGCCTTTTTGCCACCATGATATGAAATATAATAGAGTGGTATAGCACCAATTGTCACACCAATTGAAGCAGGTATTGCAACAACAACAAGTAAAGAAAACAAAGATTGTATTGTAATAGGTGTATGCTCAAACAACAAAAATCCATAACTTGTTTGAATAAGAGCTGAAGGAATAATTGCTATAACTTCTTCAATAAAAGAACCTAAAATAATACCAAAAGCACCAAAAGGCACCACAATTGATTCAATCCATAAAATAATCGCACTAATCATAGAATCTAGTATATCACGAAAATTATCTATATAATGGGCATATGTTTAAAGAAATCGATATGTCTATTTTTTCAAAAGAACGCCAGGAAAAACTCGATAAAATAATGAGATATAGTATGTTTGATAAAATGTATTATCGTTCAAGTGTATATTTTCATACAAAAAGAATATTGTGGCTTATAGAAAAGATAATCCCTGAAGCAAAAAAATATTTAGATTTTGATGAAGAGAAAATAAGAGTACTTGCTTTGGTTCATGACGACGCTGAAATAGTAACTGGCGATATTCAAGCGGGACACAAAGCCAGAATGTCAAAAGAAGAACTAGAGTTAATAAAACAAAACGAATTAAAAGCTATATCAAAAATGATTGAAGATTCTCCAAAAGAAGTTAGTGGTTATAATTACGAAGAACTTTTAAAAGAGTCAGCTGAGAAAAATTCTATTGAAGCAAAGTTAGTGTCTTATATAGACAAGATGGACGGATACTGCGAAAGCCTTCATGATGTATTTGCTGGAAATATTTGTCTTATAAGATCTTCTCTCTTTTATGATAATCTTATAACTCTATTTCCTTACAAATTCCCAGAACTTGTACCTTTGTTGAAAAATGGAAAGCACCCATTACTAGATATTACAGACAGAGTATCTCCTTTATACATAGAATCAAAAAATTACATACATTTAAACAAACCTCACACTAAAGAATCTATTTTAATTGATACAGATTTACCTTTCTATAATTTCTGGAGACAAACTATTTTAGAACATAGTAGTGAAGGAGGTTTAGATTATCTAATAAATCAAAAAGAAATATAATAAAAAAAATTCCCTAATTAGGGAATTTTTTATGGAAAGTTATTTTTTATAATAAAATTTGTTCTATTTCATCCCAATTTTGTACACGTTTAATAAGTTCAGTTTCTTCAAATTTTTTATTCCATGGAGTATCAAGAAGTAGTACAGGAATACCGACACTTGCAACACTTTCAGCATTATGGATGGCATCATCAACAAAAACTTCTATACCTAAGTCTAAACATACATCACCCTTGTTTTTCTTTGGTCCTTCCCCTTGAAAATGATTGGTGAAAATAACATCAGAAAATATATTTGGAAGATGAGTATCAAGCCAAAATATAGTTTGCTCTCTTAATTCTTCTGGCTTTGCAGTAATTATTATAAGTTCATATTTTTCACTAAGTTTCTTTAGGACTTCAAGAGCTCCATGTATAGGTTCTGCATTTTTATGTTCGTGAGAATTATAAAAAATTTCAATTCTTTTAAAAATATCTTCTTGTGGACAATTAAGAATGTTTTCTAAATAAAAATCTGTATATTCTTCAAATTCATTATTTGTTCCATAATTTTCATTATGAAATACACGGAATGATTCCATAAAATTCAATATTACATCATCAAGATCAAATCCGTAACGTTTTTTCATATTAAATACCAATTTCTATTTTCCAAACCATAGGAATTAAAGTTAGATTAATTAATTGTGAAAAATTATTTTGTTTTTTCCAATCTATAATACGATTTTTAATATTCAAAATTAATTCATCTTGATTAACAATTTTATGA
>DALYDY010000015.1:0-7154 GCA_031972855.1 Minisyncoccota bacterium | reverse complement strand
GGTACAACTATTGTAGTTCGTGCTGTAGCTGGTGGTGTTCGTGATACATCTGGAATTTCTTTTGTAATTCCTGGAGGAGGAACAAATCCTGGTGGAACATCATGTTCTATTGGCTCATTTGTTGCTTATCCTGATACTATTCAAATTGGAAGTTATTCAACTCTTTCATGGACAACATCAAACTGTACTTCTGTTTCTATTAATGGAACAGCAATGGTGACACTTTCTGGTCAAACTCAGGCTTATCCTACACAAACAAGTACTTATATACTTACAGGTACAGGATCAAACGGTGTTTCTGTTACAAAATCTGTTACTATTACAGTTGTAAATAATGGAGGTGGTGGAGATAACCCAAATGGAGGAGGAAATTATTATGGTAATTGTGCAAATCTAAATCAACCATGTCTCGAACCTTCACCTTTTAAGGCTCAAGCATATACTGGACCTTGGGGAATGAGTGTTGAACCATGGGGTACAAATGTACAATCTTGGGGTGGAAAATCAATTTATGATTATCCAAGTCTTGATCCACTTCCTACAACAGGATTTTGGTCACGTATTCTAGGAACAAATAATTCTAATGGTTCTGTTTCTACAGCAAATTCAAATACAGGTACCAATGGAATGTATGGATGTAAAGATCCTCTAGCTACAAATCCTTATATGACTGCAACTTATCACAATCAATCATTGTGTGTATACAAAAATGGATCATCTTCTGTTTCAAGTGGAAATAATTCAAATAGTGCAGATAATGGTGATATTGTTGTAAAAGGAACAAGTAAAAGTACAGATGCAGAAAAATTAGAATCAACAAATCTTTTTGGTGCAGCCGCTATTTTTGGAAAGGGATTTTTCCCAAGTACAATTTGGGGTTGGTTACTACTTATATTCTTGATTTTCCTTATGGTTGTTCTATCTAGAACATTCTTTGGAAAGAAAAAAGCCTAATTTTATAACAAAAAGCGCACCCATACGGGTGCGCTTTTTGTTATAATGTATTTATGTATAAAAAATACAGAATAATATTCCTTATACCATTCCTTATTGTGGTTGGTATTTATTTTTACCCAAAAAATATAAAATCTCCAAACGGTGATTGTTTTGTTGATATTAAATTAGGTGAGGTTGAAGTTTATTCCAAGGTTTCTAAAACTGAAAAAGAAAGAAAACAAGGTCTTTCTGGAACAAAAGAACTTAAACAAGATGAAGGAATGTTATTTATTTTTCCAGAAGAAGATAAACATAGTTTTTGGATGAAAGATATGAATTATTCGATTGATGTTATTTGGTTTGATGAAGAAAATAAGGTTTCTTTTGTTGAAAAAGATTTTAGTCCAGAATTTTTTCCAAGAGTTGTCACTCCTTTAGTTTCCGGAAAGTATGTTTTAGAAGTACCTTCTGGTTTCTTTAAATCGAATAATTTAAAGATTGGTGATAAGTTAGAAATATCTACCCGAGAATGCTTGTAGGTAAAGATTTTTGAACAACGCACTTTACACTCGTCTTTAAATATTTTTTAGATATAAAAACTAGCCTAAAAAGGTTCTGTGGAAAACTTTTTTCAAGTACAATATAATGACCAGTTAAAATTAAATAAGGCAAATTATATTATTATTTATTAATTAAGTTTTTCTACTCTCTATAAATATGGCTACAACACCAACAATCAGCAAATCAGATCTTGCACAATTGAAAGAAATTAAGAACCGCGAAGGAATAATTGTTCCTTTTGATTTCCAAAAGATTGTAGATGCTCTTATGAAGGCCTTTTCTTCAACAAAAGAAGGTAAGGAGAATGATGCTCAAAAAGTGTCAGTACATACATTTCATGAGCTTTTGGCTCTTAAAAAAGTTCATAAAACAGGGAAGTTTATTCCTTCTGTTGAGTTAATTCAAGACTTGGTTGAGCGCGAATTGATGGATCTCGGTTATCACGAAACAGCAAAATCTTACATTCTTTATCGTTCAAAGAGAGCAGAACTTCGTGATACAGGAATATCTGTACCTATTGAGTTTAAAAACAAAGTTGAAGAAAGTAGTAAATATTTTAGAAACCCTCTTGCTGAGCTTGTATATTACCGTACATATGCTCGTTGGATAGAAAATGAAGGACGTCGTGAATGTTGGATTGAAACAGTTGATCGATATATGGGATTTATGAAAGATAATCTCGGTGATAAATTGAAACCATCAGAATACAAAGAAATCCGTGAAGCAATTCTTTCTCAAGAAGCAATGCCTTCAATGCGTCTTATACAATTTGCGGGAAAACCTGCAGCAAAAACAAATGTATGTGCTTATAACTGTTCTTTTATAGCTCCAGCATGTTTTCAAGATTTTGCAGAAATAATATATATATCAATGTGTGGAACAGGTGTGGGATTTTCTGTTGAAAGTAAGAATATTCAAGCTCTACCACAAATTAAACTTCAAACTGGTAAAAAAATACCAACTTACGTTGTAGATGACTCAAAAGAGGGTTGGGCAGATGCTTTTGCTATTGGAATGAAGACTTGGTTTGAAGGCGAGGATGTTTCTTTTGATTTTAGTAATCTACGTCCTTCAGGAGCTAGACTTATGACTATGGGTGGAAAGAGTTCTGGTCCTCAACCTCTTGTTGATCTTTTGAACTTTACAAAAGAAAGAATCCTTCGTCGTCAAGGTCGTCATTTGAGTAATTTGGATGCTCATGACATTATTTGTAAGATTGGTGAATGTGTTGTTGCTGGAGGAGTTCGTCGTTCTGCGCTTATTTCACTTTCAGATCTTGATGATGATCAAATTCGTGATGCAAAATCAGGACAATTCTGGATGTCAGAGCCACAAAGAATGCTCTCAAATAATAGTGCTGTTTATGAGACAAAGCCAACAACTGTTGAATTTATGGAAGAATGGATTTCTTTGATGAAATCAGGAAGTGGTGAACGTGGAATATTTAACCGTGGATCACTTGCAACTCAGCTTCCAAAACGTCGTCTTGAAAAATGGGCAGGTATGAATTATTTTGACCCAAGTACTGGACGTATTACAGGACTTCCTGGGACAAATCCTTGTGGAGAAATTATTCTAAAATCAAAACAATTCTGTAATCTTTCTGAAGTGGTTGCACGTGCCGAAGATACAGAAGAAACATTGATGAAGAAGATGCGTATTGCAGCAATTCTTGGAACATATCAATCAACTCTTACAAAGTTTGGATACCTATCAAAAGAATGGAAAGATAACTGTGAAGCAGAAAGACTACTCGGGGTTTCTATTACAGGTCAATGGGATTCTAAGCTTGCTCGTGACCCTAAAACTCTTCAAAAATTAAAAGCAGAATCAATTCGCATTAACAAACTTTTTGCAAAGCGTTTTGGTATAAACGAATCAACATGTATTACTTGTGTTAAGCCTTCAGGAAATCTATCACAAACAGTAGACTCTTCTTCAGGTATGCACCCACGTCACTCACAATACTACATCCGTCGTGTTAGAATCTCTGCTAATGATGCGCTTTTCAAAATGTTGAAAGATCAAGGAATTCCTTATTTCCCAGAAGTTGGACAAAGTGCTGAAAATGCAACAACTTTTGTTATAGAATTTCCTGTAAAAGCACCAAAAGGAGCAATCTTTAAAGATGATATTAAAGCTCTTGATCAACTAGAGCATTGGAAAACTGTAAAGGTTAACTATACAGAACATAACCCATCAGTTACTGTTTCTGTGGGGGACGATGAATGGATTAAGGTTGGTAACTGGGTATATGAAAACTGGGATATTGTAGGAGGACTTTCATTCCTTCCACGCTCAAACCATGTGTACCAGCTAGCCCCATACGAAGCGATTGATGAGAAGAAATATAAAGAACTTGCAAAGACTGTAGAGAATATTGATTTCTCAAAGATTGTGACTTATGAACGTGAAGACGAAACGGAAGTTAAAAAGGAACTAGCCTGTGTTAGTGGCGTCTGCGAGATCTAATTCATAAAATTGCATATTTCTGCGTTGAAGCGCCCAAAATATTCGTCGATGTACGGTCATGTACACCTTCTCATATTCTGGGCGCTTCGCCTTGAATTCTACTAATTTTATGAATTAGATAAAATACATAATTAAAATAAAAAAAGTGTAGGCCTATTGACTCACACTTTCTGGTTCTGGATAAAGACTTATTTGTTTTTTAATTGATTTCAAAATTTACTACAGGTAAATGTTCTGGGCTAATTGGTGGGTAACTAAAGGGTAAAAATTGTTTTAGTTCTTTAAAAACATCAGGTTTATATTTTTTTATTAAACCAAGACCAAGTTCGGTAAATTTGAATTTTACTTTTCCGCACCCTTCAGGATACCAATTGACTATACCATTCCTTTGAAAACGATTTTGTACAATATGTCTATGTTCTTCTAAAAAGTCTTGATCTCCTGTAATAAAGAACGACTTATCTAGTCCAAAAGAAATATTTATATCGATTAATGCATCCAAGGACGCAACTTCATTTTTTGTAAGAATTATATTTATTTTCATAAGAACTACTTTTGTTTTAATTTTTCTTAATTATACAAATATTATAAATATTGTCAAATAAAATAAGTGTGAGTCAAATGACTCACACTTATTGATTTAAGAAGAAAAAATACTCAATCTTTTTATTTTGTAAACTGTTTATCTATTGGTTTTTGTTTAGAAAAAAGACCGTGCCATCTATTTGTTAGAAGGATTACTATAAAAACAAGTAGTCCTTCAATAAAGGTAGCGAGAAAAGGTGAACACTCAAATAATCTTGCAATCCATGTAAGTATAAACATATAACTTTCTTTATGGATTACCACTAAACAAATAGGTGTTATGTATGATAAAAACATTATACATAACACAATAATAATTTTATTTTTCATTTTTTGTAATTTTTATAATTATACACAAATTATAAATATTGTCAAATAAAAAAGTGTGGGCTTATTAGCTCACACTTTCTGTTTATGGGTACAGACTGAGCTGGTTTTCTTCAAGATATTTTAAAGCATCAGGATTGTTTTCTATCTCAAACTTTTTTGCAAATACAGGTAAATCATTTGGTAAGATTTCACCGGTATTGTTGTAAGCAATTTTTCCAAGTCTCTTTGTTTCCCAACCGATATAGTCAAAGTCACTTTCTAACTGAGAAGTAAGTTCTTCCTCTCTGCGTCTTTTAATGTTTGTGATAAAAAATTCACCTTCTTTTTGTTCCGGATGTTGTTTTAAAGTTGCCATTTTGTATAATTTTTCTTAATTATACAAATATTATAAATATTATCAAATAAAAAAAGTGTATGCCTGTTGGCGTACACTTCCTGATTTATAAATTTTCGAGAGCTTTGTCTACCAAATCATCTCTTAGTATCTGTTTACCATTATTTGCCAATTCATATACTTTGAAATCTTTTTTTCTAAAGAGAATATTTTTTGATAACTAGATATTGGAAATAATACAGATTGATCGCTACCAAAATGAACCTCGTCTTTTCTATTGTTCAATTGATTGTAAAGTCTCATGTTAATGAAAAACCATTTTTGTTCCATAGCAATAATTAATTAATTTTTCTTAATTATACACAAATTATAAATATTGTCAAATAGGCGAGTTTATGCTATATTAAGGTCGGTTTTGTATTAGATAGTAACGCTTCCTTCGGGAAGTGAGGAAAGTCCGAACACATGCCAAATACGTGTATTTGGAAGCGTAGTGGGTAATACCCATCCGGAGTAATCCGAGAGATGCGAGCAGAAACGCCAACGCTGAAAGGCTAGGGCTCCGCAAGGAGTTGTTCTATGGAAACATAGAGATGAAACGGCTAAACTCTTACGTGTGTGCAAGATCGTATTCTTTGATTTCGGTCAAAGTCTGAATCGCTTGAGGTTGTTGGTAACAATAATCCTAGATAAATAACTATCATCTGACGTCACTCCATCCTTCAATAGATTTTTTGCTACCGTATGTCGTGTGTGATTATATGGAAGGAATACTGAAAGAGAGGGATGGAATGACGTCAGAGACAGAATTCGGCTTATAGGTACAAAACATACATGAAAAACACTTCCTTACCGGA
Source organism: Minisyncoccota bacterium (assembly GCA_031972855.1). Classification (GTDB taxonomy): domain Bacteria; phylum Patescibacteriota; class Minisyncoccia; order Phycocordibacterales; family UBA9973; genus JAIXRY01. Next base: position 1,079 of record DALYDY010000015.1, on the reverse strand, counting down.
GGTGTTTTTCTTTTGCTATAATATAGGTTATGTCTACAAATAATTCACCTTGGTTAAAACAATTGGCAAGAACAAGGCCTATTGCAAGAACTGAAAGTATAAATGATACAGATTTTGTTATTGTCGGTGGTGGTATTGCAGGTGTAACTACTGCTTACTATCTTTTATTAAATACAGATAAAAATATTTGCTTACTTGAAGGAGATAAAATAGGTCATGGAGCAACAGGTCATAATGCAGGGCAACTGGTTTTAGATTTTGAAAGACCTCTTTCTGATTTGGTAAAACAATTTGGATTTGATTTAGTAATGAGTAGTGTTCGAGACTTAGAACATTCTTGGGTGTTGATAGAAGAAATACTCGAAACAATACAAAAAGATGTTCCTATGAGTACTTTCTTTCAGTCTGTTGGTTATACAACATATGATCAATTAATAATATCTTTAGAAGAATCTTTTTTACGAAAACAAGCAAACTTGCACGTCTATGAAGTTTTTGTAAAAAAAGACACTCTTTTTAAAGATGAAGATTTTGAAAAATATAAATCTTTCATAAATTTTGTTGATGAAGAAATAATTTTAAATTTACTTGAATCAAAAGATAATAAATATATTGCAGTATCTCAAACAAGAGCAGGTTGCGGAAATAGTGCGTTACTTACAGAAAAAATAATAGAGTATCTACTAGAGAATTATAGCGAGCGTTTTGTTTTGGCTGAAAATACACCGGTCCAAGAAGTTATTTTGTTTGAAAATAATTCAATTATTAAAATTCCACAAGGTGAAATAAAATCACAAAAAATTATTCTTTGTACGAATGGATTTGAAAATATAACATTAACAAATAAAGTAGGTGGTGATATTGATATAAAATTTCATCACAACGTAGAAGGTTACGTGGGTTACATGGCTGCGTACACAGATTCGCTTGGAAGAAATCCAACAGCTCTTACATATTACAATACACAAAGTACAGATCCTGATGATCCATATTTTTATTTAACAAGAAGACCTTATGATTTAGAAAAAAATAATCCAAAATCAAATTTAGTTTCTGTTGGAGGTCCTGGTATTTGGCTT
>DALYDY010000014.1:0-7261 GCA_031972855.1 Minisyncoccota bacterium | reverse complement strand
TGAAAAACAGTCAATCTAATAAAATAAGTTCTGAAGAAAGTGTAGAAGAAGGTAAAGTCGAGCAATCAATAGAACAACCTATAGTTGCTTAATTATAGTTATAGAAAATACAAGAGCGGGACCCTTTGGGTCCCGCTCTTGTATTTTCTACTGTATTTATTTAATTCCAAGCAAATTAAGAAACTCTTCTTTTTCTTTTCCAATAATTTTTCTAACTTGATTTGGTTTTAGGTTTCCTATTTCGATATTCATTATGCGAAACCTACAAAGCTCTCTAACTTGATACCCCATAGATCCACACATACGACGTATCTGACGATTTTTACCTTCTGTGAGGATAATATCTATAGTATGACTATCCACTCTTCTTACTTGAGCTTTCTTTGTTAATTCTTTTGGGCTTATTCTTACTCCATTTGCAAACCTAACTAACATTTGATGAGATACTTCTTTATCTACATTTACTCTATATTCTTTTTCGTGATCAAAATCCGGACTTAATAATTTATTTGTAACTCTACCATCGTTTGTTAGTATAAGAAGGCCATGAGATTCTTTGTCTAGACGTCCGACAGGGAATACTTCGTCTTCAATATTTAGAACGTCTTTTATTTCTTGTTCTCCTGCTTGAGCTCCAATTGTTACAATGTTTTCTGGTTTGTGATATGCGTAGTAAACATAGTCTTTAATCTTCTTTGAACCTTTTAATGATATTTCGTCATTCTCTAAAACTTTTTGTCCTAAGATTGCTTCTTTTCCGTTTACTAATATATTTCCAGATATTACTAACTCATCAGCTTCTTTTCTTGTAGCAAGACCAAGATGCGCAACTCTTTTGTTGATACGCATTGGAAAAGTTTCATTATCTTCTTTTGTTTTAATTTTCTTTTTCATAATTTAAAAATGGTACTACCATATATCCTAACAGGATAAATACTGACAAAGCACTAAATAAAGTAGCAACTGTATAATTCCTTAATATTATACTTGCAGCTATTGGTATTATTGTATAAGCAAGAGGTATTGTGTCTCTAAACAATGATAAGAAATAAGTCTTACCATCATCTATGTGTTTGAAGAAATACATCTCATTTGCAGCTTCAACAGAAGCAGCTCCTACACGTGACAAGAACAAACATAGAGTTAATAATAATACATTTCCATATGGAACTCGTGTAAAAAAGAATACAGATAAACTCATCAATAATAATCCAAAAATTATAATTGATTTTTCTCTTAGTATTTTTTTATCAACTAAACGTCCGAGAGGGTAGCCAATAACTACAAAAGGTATAAGCATTGTTGTTAATATTGGAGCTATTGACTTCCATGTAAGACCATGAAATTCTTGCATATATATAACAGAATAAACCACCATTACAGCAAAAAATGATTGTAATATAAAATTCAGTATTGTTATCTTAAGTACAGGTTTGTTTTTGTATAACTCACTAATTTCTTTTAAGAATGAGACTTTTTCATAAATCTGATCTTTGTATTTTCTAAGCCCTATAAGAACTATTATATTAAGAATCGTTATAGTAATAAGTGCAAAAGTATAAAGACCTTTAAAGTCATAATTTTTTATAAGTATTCCTGAAAGAAATGGAGATATTATCCAAGCACTATTTATAAGGCTTAAGTAAGCACCACGTATTTTTCCTGTATCAGAATCTTTTGAGTAATGTTCTATAAATATATCAATACAAAAATACAACAAAGTATTCGACATTAAATATAATATAAAATATACACAACTGATTATGCTTGGGGGAAGTATAATCATCATCGATAAAGCCCCAATAGAAAGAACAGATATAAACAAAACAGTTTTTCTGTTGCCAATATTTCTAATTATTCTAGGTAAAACACCAATACCAATAAGAGTAAGTATTGAACTAATTGTATATATAAAACCAATATTTTTTACATCAACAATTTTTTCAAGAAATGTTGAATTAGCATAAGCAGTAATTGCTGCATTCCATGCTATAAAAAAACCAGCAAGATATATACGTTTCAGCATATTTATACAGTTAGTATAACAGGAATTATTAGAGGGCGTTTTGCTGTTTTTTGGTACAAGTATTTTGAAGCACTTTCACCTACAATATTTTTAACATAATCAAGATTAATTGGGTTCATGTTTACTGTTGTTTGCTCAACTGTTTGTTTGATCATTACGCGAGCTTGTCTTAGAAGTTCTTGGTTTTCTTTTAGATATACAAAACCACGAGAGATTAAGTCAGGTGATTTTTTTAGTTTTCCTGTCTTTTGATCAATCATTGCAATGATAACAAACATACCATCTTGAGCTAGCATTTGGCGGTCACGAATAACAACTTCTTGCTCATCTCCAACAGAAAATCCATCCACCATCATAGGATTTGAAGGTGCTTTTTCTTTTAGGACAACAATCTTTTTACCTTCATCTTGAATTTCTATAATCATTCCATTATCAGGAACAACAATATTGTTTTCAGGCATTCCAAGAGACATTGCTAGGTCTTTATGCAGTTGAAGACGGAAGTGGTTTCCATGAATTGGAATAAAGAATCTAGGATGAATTTTTCTGTGAAGCCATTTTATATCTTCTTGGTTTCCGTGTCCTGTACCATGAATGTATTCTTCAGAAGTACGATAACTCATAATTTTTACTCCTTGGCGAGCAATACCGTCTTTTAGTTTTTCTACTGCACGTTCATTTCCAGGAATAATAGAAGCAGATAAAATAATAGTATCTCCTTTTCTTAGTCTGAATTTTTTGTGAGTTTTGTTTGCTGCTCTATTGAGTGCTGCAAACTCTTCACCTTGAGCACCTGTCATAAGAATAATAACACGGTCTGGAGGGTAGTTATCTACTTCTTCAATAGTTATTAGTGTTCCTTTTTTGTATTTAAAGAGACCTGCAGCTTCAACAACTTCCATGTTTGTCTTCATTGAACGTCCTTCAATGGCAACTTTTTTATTGAAAGCTTCAGCAATCTCAACTATCTTTACCAAACGAGTGATGTGTGAAGCAAAAGCTGCAATAATTGTTCTTCCTGTTGAAATTCTTATTAGATTTTCAAGACCTTGGTGAACTTTTATTTCAGGAAGTGCAAAACCTTCATTTTCAATGTTTGTAGAGTCTGTTAATAGAAGTAGATTATTTGAATTATCAAATTCAGCATATTCTTTTTCTTCTGATTGTGTTGCAACACCATCAATATGATCGAGTTTATAGTCTCCAGGAGTAACAATATTTCCATAAGGAGTTTCTATAATAATTCCCATTGAGTCAGGAATAGTATGGGTAACACCAAAGAAACGAACTTTTATATTTCCAAGAGTAATGCTCTGGTTTTTTTCCACTGGTACCAATTTAAGTTCTGGGAGGTGAGGGAATTCAGATTGTCTTTTTTGAATCATCAAAATAGATAGATTTCTTGAATATAAAGTTGGATTACCGATACGTGACATTACCAAAGGAATACCACCAATGTGGTCCAAGTGACCGTGAGTAATAATCATTCCTCTAATCTTTTCTTTTCTTTCTTCCAAATATGTTGTGTTTGGAATAATGTAATCAATACCTGGAGTGTCTTCATTTGCAAATTGCATTCCAGCATCTATAACGATAATATCATTACCGATTTCAATGGCTGTCATGTTTTTTCCAATCTCTTCTACACCACCAAGAGGAATAATACGAATATTGCCCGGCATTACAGGAGGTATGTTACCTGTAACTTTTTTTGTTTTTATTGGTGCTTCATTTGGGACAGGATCATTTTTACCTCTAGGCTTTCTTTGTGCTCCAAATTTTGAGTACTGAAAAGTACCAGAACGTTTTGGACCACGTAATCCTTTTGGAGTATTGTTATTTTTATTTGCTCCGTTATTGTGTTGATGTGTTTTTTGAGTTTTATTGTTATTAAAATCTTTTTTTACATCAGTGTTTGTATTTTGTGTGTTTTCCATAAATTAATTTGTTTTATTAAAGATATTCCATACAGAATCTGTTTCTATATACCATTTATATATGTTCGCAAATCTATCAGAAGAATTTGTAATATTTTGATTGTCTATACCGTATATTTTTTTATTGGTTGCATATATAAAGTCAGGTGAATAAATAAAAATTGCAGGTGTATCTTTTGAGATTGTTTCTACTGCTTTTTTGTATAACTCAACTCTCTTAATAGAATCTTTTTCTGTGAAGGCTTGAGAGAGTAGGGTGTCAACTTGTTTGTTTGCATACATAGCAACGTTTAGACCTGGGTCTTTTCTTTGGGATGAGTGCCAAAATGCATATAAGTCAGAGTCGTGACCAAGTACCTGTCCGAAGAATAGTGCTTGATAATCACGAGGACGAATCACACTTGCTTGAAGTGTTCCTGTATCATAAATTTGTAAGTCTACTTCTATACCTATTTTAAGTAGAGAATCTTTTATTGTTTCTGCAACTTGTTTCAACTCTTTTGCATCACTTGTTGCGATTGTAAAAGAAAGTTTTGTTACGGGTCCTTTTTGAACAACTTTTCTTGTTACTGTTTTACCTTTTACTTTTTCTGTAACAGTTTTTGTTGAATCGCCACCTTTTTGGAATATTCCATCATCTCCCATTCTCCATCCAGCATCCAACAATACAGTGCGAGCAGACTCTATTCGAGTTTGTTCATCTATTTCATTTTGTGAGTTAATAAGAGTTCCACCAAAGCGTTCTTCTGTTACTGGACCGTATATAGGTGTTCCATAACCATTCAAAACTTCTTTTATTATATTGTTTCTATCAATAGCAATATTCATTGCTTTTATAACATTCTTATCTGCAAGAATAGGGGCATTTGTAGGGTTTAAAAATAGAGCAAAAGTTCTTGGTAGTGTTGAACTTATTATCTTATCATCTAGATCGTTTGCATATTTTGGTGATAATGAACCAGCGTTATTTATATTGTTCTTTTTAAAATCACTTATAAGAGCGTTTTCGTTTGGATAGAATGTTAATTTAATATTTTTTATGTATGGAGTACCTAGAGCAAACTTTCTAAATCTTTTTAGATTTATATAATTTATACTTCCATTATTATTTTTTGAAATACCACCAACTTTGTATGGACCACTTCCTATTGCTTCTGTATTTTGTTTAACCATACTAAATTCTTCAGGTGTAATATCTTTCCAGATGTGAAGAGGTAATATACCTACTGTTGTATTTTCTATAAATCCTGAAAATGGTTGTTTTAATTTAAATGAAACTGTTCTATCGTCTATTTTTGTAATAGATACACCATCCCAGTTTGTTTTTTTAGGACTCTTGATTAATGGATCTTGAATATATTTTATTGTTGCAATAATATCGTCAACAGTAAGATCTTTTCCGTCATGAAAAGTAAGTTTTGGTTTTAGAACAAAAGTATATGTAAGACCATCGTTTGATATCTCGTATGATTCTGCAAGGTCTGGAATTATTTTTCCATCAGATGTTTTTCTTGTAAGTCCAGAGAATACTAATCCTGTTACGTCTCTGTCTGCGTCAGATAGAGCAAGGGCTGGATTGATAAAACGAGGAGTACCTATTATACCTTCACTAAAACTTCCTCCTTCAGATGCTATCTTTGTTGAGAAAGAATTGTTTATATTATTTAAAATAATTAAGGTTGTTGAAAATAGAATCACAACAAAAATAACAAATATAATCCATTGTCTTTTTGTAAAACTTCTTATTGTGTTTTGAGCGTACGCGCGTGAATCTTTATTCCAAAAGGAAAAGAGGCGAACAAAATATTTCATAAATTGAGAGTCTAAGTTTAATGCCCAAGTGTGTTTGAGCTTTTTAAATTAGAGAATTATTGCAATGAGTGCTGAAGATGCAAAAAGCACAGCTAAAACAATACTCATAATGAAGAGTACTTTTTCAAAGCCACGTCTTGTGTTGTGAACCGTATTTCCTTCTGTTCCGCCCATAGCAGAACCCAAAGATGCGCTTGTGCGCTGTAGAAGTATTGTGATTGTAAGTAATACGGAGAGTGCGATCTGTATCCAAGGTAGGATAGTCTGTATAATTCCCATGTGAACTACTATAGCATATTGGGGTCAAAAGTACAAGAATATAGACTTGTGGAAGTATAATTAGTTAAAAGAGTGGGAGCCTTCGGCCCCCACTCTTTTAACTCTCTAAACCCTGTAAAAATCTTAAAATTCAGTTATCTTTACCTATTTATGGTGAGTTGTTGCATACCCTGAGTCTGTCGAAGGGAACTATTGACAAAATCTGTGTATTTGCTATAATGTACACAAATATTAAAAAAATGAAAAATAAAATTGTAAATGTAATAGTATTATTAATGCTTGTACTGGGTATTAGCTATTTTTTTTATAAAAAATCAAACAAACACCCTTTAGACGGCAAAGAATTCATCGGGTATATCCCAAAAGACGCCCTACCTCAATTAAGTTGGGGAAATGATAATGGGGTATTGTATGATATTCATAGTATCAAAACCATAATTGGAAAAGATACATTTAATAATACAACTTTTCCAACTGATGGAATGCCAGGTTTAAAATTGGTGCTTTACAAAGGTTTATATCCTCCATCTATTGACACTATTGTCTATGTTAGAGGTTATTATAATCAAAATGGAATTCCTAGAATTGCTTACCAAGCCAGCCTCACTCCTTTAAAAGAGTAGTAAAAAAAGATTGATTAACACCCCCCCCGAAATGTTGCAAAACATCTCGGGGGATTTTTATTGACAAAATATATATATTTGCTATAATATAGACAAATATTAAAAAAATGAATAATTTATTAAGAGTATTGTTAATGAGTGTTACAGCAGGAGTTACTGTTTTCCTTGTTGTTATTATGCACACTAAAAATCAGAACAAAAATCCCTTAGAAGGAAAAGAATTCATCGGGTATATCCCAAAAGATGCCTTACCTCAGTTACATTGGGAAGAGAGTGAATCTCGTCCAGGTCAGTGGAATGATAAACATAGTATCCAAACTGTAATTGGAAAAGATACTGTGAATGCAAATTTTTCAAACTTTGGACAATTTTTGTACTCAAATCTTGTTGTTTTCAAAGGAACATTTCCTTTATCAATTGATACTATTGTCTATGTTAGAGGACATTATCGTGATAATGGAATACCATGGATCGATTCCCAAGCTAGCCTCACTCCTTTAAAAGAGTAGTAAAAAAAGATTGATTAACACCCCCCCGAAATGTTGCAAAACATCTCGGGGGATTTTTATTGACAAAATATATAT
>DALYDY010000013.1:0-10269 GCA_031972855.1 Minisyncoccota bacterium | reverse complement strand
AACAATATATTGTATCGATATCAAATATTTTTAAACCCAAAAAACTTCCTAAAAGTGTCACCGAAAGTATTGCAGAGGCATATACAAAAAACAGCCTGCATTCAGTTTCTAAAATCATAGCCTCTCACATGGAGGTTGGTCTGAAGAAATATGTACTCAAGGTAGTACCTCCTAGTAAGGGTTTCAAAGGCCCTCTTGCGACTATAGCTTTTCGTTATTGCCCGGATACTTTTCCAAGATACGGCACTAGGGAATATGCTTGGTTGAATCCATTAATCAGAATTCGTGAGCACTCTCTTACGAACAAGGATATGCTGACCGTGGTCTTGTCTCATGAATTTTCTCACGCACTCATGTATGGGTATCACAATGAATTTGCCGAGCAAGAGAGAGCTGTGGACTTGCTGCCTTTATTTTTTGGATTTACAAAAGAGTACAAGTGTAGATCATATGGTTACTTACTGAAGCATTCATGGAAAGGTAGGAGATCGATCTATAATGCAAGAGCTGGATACTTAACAGATGAAGAAGTTGATTATGCAATTGATTTTGTAATACTCGAAAGATTCCTGCAAAAACTTTGGATTTTAAAATATTTATTACAAAATCCGCTCAGACGTTTTTTACGCATGTATCATGAGTATGTAAATGCATTTTATGAAATACAAAATTCTCAAAACCCTCCGATTGTGGAGGGTTTTTAATATGCTTATATAGATAAATTATCTCGCAAAGAAAAAAGGCTGTTCCGTAGAACAGCCTTTTAAAGCTCCTATTTATAAGTCTCCGGATGGTGCCGGCAGATTTCTGCGAAATCTTCTCCAATTCCGCATACTTGGGATACCTGGTACGTATCCCGCAACCTCGAGCGTGCCTAAGCAAGCTCGATTTAGACTTTTTCTCCGTTCGAATCGTCTAATAAGAGATAAAGAGCTTTGTGGGAATATACCACACTATTATATTTTAATCAAAAACGTTGTCTTGTGAGGGGATTTGTGGGATCATTGGAAAATGAAAAAGTTGCGAAGGTATCTTGATTAGTAATTAGATGACGCGAATGCCTAACAAATCACCAAAACAATATTGGCTCATGAAGACTGAAGCTGAGTGCTACAGCATCGACGACTTGGCGCGCGACAAAGTTATCGCATGGGAAGGCGTCCGCAACTATCAGGCACGCAATTTCATGATGCAGAGTATGAACGTAGGGGATACAGTGTTCTTCTACCACTCCAACGGCACCAAACAGAGTCCCGCCGGCATCTATGGCGTCGCTCGCGTCGCGAGCTCCGCCCATCCCGACCTCTCTCAATTCAATCCTTCCGACGAACACTTCGACCCAAAATCAACCCGAGACAAACCCATCTGGTACTGCGTCGATGTGGCCTTTGAAAAGAAATGGAAAACCTCACTTACTCTATCTGACATCAAACTCGACCCGCACCTAGCAGGCATCCCTGTAGCCCAAACTGGCTCCCGCCTTTCTGTCCAACCCATCTCCCAAAAGCATGGGGAGTATATGCTAAAGGCATTCAAATAATGTCTATTTTTGCTTGATTGTAAAGGCTAAAAATGGGATGATAGACTGATGAAACTAATAAATCTTACCCTGGAAAAGACAATTGAAGCGTTAGGAACTTATGCTAACTAACTTTTAAAATAATATGTCATCAATAACAAACACTGGTAGTAATACATTATCTTCGAACTTAAAAAGTATTCTTCCTAATTGCGATAAGGTAGACGCACTTGTAGGCTATTTTTACTTTTCTGGTTTTAGGGATTTACATGAAGAGCTTAAAGATAAAGAAATAAGAATCTTAGTTGGAATGGATATTGATAAAAAAGTCATCGATAAGGTTTCAACCCTTAAAGATCTAAACCTTGATTCCTACATTACTGATACAAAGATATCTTCACGGTCAGGAGCAAAAGATGATTACATAGAGAACTTCTCAAAGATTTTTAATGATACTGATTTGTTTGATAATGAAGAGTCTCAAAAGGCATTTGAAATATTTTTAAATAAGATTAAAGACGGTAGTTTACAGATAAAGAAAACAGCACAAGCAAATCACTCAAAGTTTTATATTCTTCACAACAAACCAGAATTTTCTACTAATGGAATTACTCCAGGAATGGTAATTATAGGGTCAAGTAATCTTACTTTTTCAGGTTTGAAAGGACAAGGAGAAAGAAACTTAATTCTACAAGAACCTCATTACTACAAAGAACATGCAGATGACTTTGAAAAGAGTTGGTCTGACTCAGAAAACATAGTTATTACTGATTTAGATTCAGCTGATAATTTCATTAAAGAAGTTAAAAGCAAAATATGGTTATACTCATTACCTGACCCACTATTAATGTACTACAAGGTTCTTAGTGAGTATTTTTCTATTACAGAAATGGAAGATATAAAAACACCAAGTGGAATTACTGGTGGTAAATACTCTGATCTTAAATATCAAAAAGATGCCATTAATTTAGGTATTGATCGCATTAAGAAATTTGGAGGTGTAATTATTGCCGATGTGGTAGGTCTAGGAAAAAGTATTATTGCTTCTGCCATTGCTCACAACTTAGGATATAAAACAATTATTATCGCACCACCACACCTTGAAAACCAATGGAAAGACTACATGTCTGAATTTGATTTTAAAGGATTTGTATATTCAACAGGAAAAATAGAAGAAGCATTACAGCGACATGAAAATGATGATGGAAAACTTTTGATTATTCTTGATGAAGCACACAAGCATCGAAACGAAGATACAGATAACTACAAGCTATTACACAGACTCTGTGCAGGTCATAATGTGATGGCTCTTTCTGCCACTCCGTTTAATAATGATCCGAAAGATATCTATGCATTGATTAAATTATTTAGTACACCAGGACAATCAACAATAAGAACAGTTGAAAACCTAAGTATGTCTTTCCACATGCTATTCAAGCGATATAAGGCAGTTCGAAGAGATTTAAGAAAGTCATCAAAAGACGAAGGTGACAATACTGAAATAAAAACTGAATTACATTCTATTGCAGATGAATTAAGAAAGATGATTGAGCCTTTAATTATTCGAAGATCTCGCCTAGATCTCGAAGAGATTGAAGAATATAGAGATGACTTAAAATCACAAGGTGTTGCTTTCGCAAAGGTCAAAGACCCAGAGTTGTTAGAATACGACCTTGGCGATATGTTTGGATTGTATATAGATACTTTAGAAAAAATTGCACCTGAAGATAAAAGTACTAGTTTCATCGGTGCACGATACAAGCCAGCTTCATATATCAACCAAGGTTCAAAATTCCTTGAGAAACTTGTAGAACAAGATGACGAAGACGGAATGTCGGCAGAAGAAAAACTCCAGCGTATTCAACAAGGACAAAGCAACCTTGCTAGATTCATGCGAAGACTTCTAGTCCGTCGTTTTGAAAGCTCTGTTGGTGCTTTTAAATTATCACTTAGGAACATGATTAATTCATCTGAGACAATGCTCGACTGGTATGAAAATCGCAAAGAAGTTCCAATATTTAAAAAAGGCGTGTTACCTGAAGTCGAATACCTTAGTGAACTAGATGAAAAGGAGCTAGATGAACTATTTAATAAGTTGGAAGAAAAAGGACTTATAAGAATTCCATTAAGTGAACTACAACCACAGTTTGGAGATCATTTAAGGCACGACATATCTCTTCTTAAAGATATCGAATCGGATTGGTCAGAAAATAATAATGACCCTAAATATGAATTCTTTAAAAAGAAGATTACTAGTTCTTTGGCTGAAAATGCTAATAGAAAAATAGTAATATTTACGGAATTCTCAGATACAGCAAACTATGTCTTTCAAAAACTTCAGAAAGACGGATTCAACCGAGTCTTTAAATATAGTTCCGAAGATGCTTCTGATGATAATAAGAAAATAATTAGATCAAACTTTGATGCAGGGCTTGAAGAATCAAAACAATCAAATGATTTTGATATCATTATTGCAACAGATGCTATCTCTGAAGGATTCAACCTCCACCGAGCTGGAGCAATAATAAACTATGATATCCCTTACAACCCTACACGAGTAATTCAGCGTGTTGGTCGTATTAACCGTATTAACAGAAAAGTTTTTGAAGAACTTTATATTTACAACTTCTTCCCAACACTAACTGGAGAGCAAGAAACTCGTACTCGTGCAATTTCTACATTGAAAATGGACTTGATACATACACTTCTGGGAGAAGATACAAAAACTCTTACATCAGAAGAAGATCTTAAGAACTACTTCGCAAAACAATACAAAGAAGAAAATAGTAAAAACGAAAGTCTTTCATGGGATGCACAATACAGAAATACTTGGTTAAAGATAAAAGATGATAAAAAAATAATGTCTCAAGTGGCACAGATTCCACATCGTTCGAGAATCGCCAGAAAGACTAAAAATATTAACGGCGTAGTCGCATTTGCTAAAAAGAGTGGAAACTATATATTTGCATTTGGTAGCACACCAGAGAATGTTCAAATTGTATCTCCCCAAATAGCATTACCTATGTTCGATGATGTCATTGATTCTGAGCAATCAATTCAAACAAGTATGAACTTTGACCCTATCTATAAAATGGCTAAAGAACATATCTTCAAAGATAATACCAAGGCAACTGTTGATGGTGGTAGAAAACAAGATGCTCTTAATAGAGTAAAGCTTTTGAGTGAAATATATCCTCAATCAAAAGACCTGTGTATTGATGTTATCCGTGCCATTAAAGACCTAGATGCATTACCTACGGGAGTTTTAAAAGAGATAGTAAATCTAAGGATTGAAAAAGAAAATCCAGATCATGCATTCCAGGAGCTTAGAGTACTAATACCTCATAAATACATTGAAAGTATCTTTAAAACAGCAGATAGAGCCAATGATGACGGTCAGCTTATTGTGTTATCTGAAGAATTAATCACATCATGAAATTAAACGAAAAATACAACCAAGACAGTTTCATCGATTTTATTGATACTTTTTTACCTGAGGATTTTAAATCAAGGGAAGAAGATATCATTATTAAAAAAGATAGATATAAAGAAATAACCAAAGCTAAAATTTTGGGCTTTTGTGAATCTTTAGACTTGCATGTATTGGAAATGGATCATACTCATGATAAGGATCCGAGAGTAGCGATTGCGACAGATGCCTTCAAGATTCTTGCGGATCATTGGATTCATCGAGCTTTAGTTATTTTTAAAAACAATGACTCTGAAAACTATCGATTTTCATATCTTACTATTACGCTAGATCTTAATGATAAAAATAAGGTAATTAAGAAATACTCAAATGCTCGCCGTTACTCATTCTATCTTGGTGCTAATGCAAAAGTAAAAACTCCAGAACAACAACTTGTTAAAAAAGGTAAGGTTAAGGATATAAATGACTTGCTTGGTCGTTTTTCTGTTGAGGTTGTTAATAAGCAATTCTATTTGGAGGTCGCAAAGTTCTTTGATGAGCTTGTTTCTACAGAGGTTCATAACTTAGTACTCCCAAGTATTTCTGAATCCGATCTAAACATTCGTAAAAGTTTTGCAGTTCGACTTATTGGTCGTATGATGTTTTGCTGGTTCTTAAAGCAGAAAAAATCTGACAATGGGCAATTAATTCCAGACGAACTTTTGTCTTCAAAAATCGTTTCTGATAATTACTACCACAACATACTAGAACCATTATTTTTTGGAGTTCTAAACACTAGTATAGATTCTCGAGATATTCGTAGTGAATTATTCGACAAGGTTCCGTATCTTAACGGAGGTTTATTTAATCCTCAAACGGACGATTACTACGAAATGGATCGGGGTACATTTACATCGAAATTCATTAATACACTTAAAATAAGTGATAAGTGGTTTAAAGAATTCTTCGAATTATTAGAAACATACAATTTTACTATCGACGAGAACACGGTATTTGATCAAGAGCTTTCAGTTGACCCTGAAATGCTTGGTCGCATTTTTGAAAACCTGCTTGCTGAAATTAATCCTGAAACTGGAAGTAGTGAGCGAAAAAGAACTGGAAGTTTCTACACACCTCGTCAAATTGTAGAATATATGGTTGATCAGTCTTTGATTGAATACTTCAAGACAAAAACCTCAATAGATATAAATAAACTTTCTGCAGTTGTTAGTTATGACCTAACTGATGATACAGAATACCCGCTTAGTGATATCGAAAAACAAGAACTTATTAACGCGATTGAATCTTTAAAAATACTTGATCCTGCTTGTGGATCGGGAGCGTATCCAATTGGTACTCTTCAAAAGATTGTATATATACTTCAACAGATTGACCCAGATTGTACTTTATGGCTTGAGAAAAAATTACAAGGTGTTCCAGATCTGTATAAACAAAAGATAATTAATGAAGTAAAACAAAATCCTTTTGATTACACACGAAAACTTGATGTCATAAAGAACTCTATATTTGGAGTAGATATTCAACCTGTCGCAGTAGATGTGTCTCGTTTGCGATGTTTCTTAACATTAGTTGTAGAATCAGAAATTGACGACAAGCGACCAAATCGAGGAATTGAACCACTTCCAAACTTAGACTTTAAATTCGTTTGTGCGAATACTCTTATTTCATTACCAAAATCAGAAAATACTGGTTTGTTTGATGACCATTCTGGAATTATAGAACTTTCAAAAATAATGTCCGAATATTTCTCATGTAATAGTCAAAGAAAGAATGAAATAAAACTGAAGTTTTCTAGTGCACAAAAAGATATTTTAGAAAAAACAATATCTGCTTTTGGTAGAAATACTGGAGAGCTTACTCTAAAACTTACAACTTGGAATCCTTTTAGTAATCACTCTAATTCATGGTTTGATCCTGAATGGATGTTTGGTTTGCAAGAAAAGTTTGATGTTGTAATTGGTAATCCGCCATATGTAAATATTGCAAACATAGAAGATGAACTATTTAGAAAGACTTTGCAAAATCAATATGTGACTGTAAAAAATAAATCAGACTTATACAGTATTTTTACTGAGAGAGGTTATCACTTTTTAAAAGAAAAAGGTGTACTTAGTTATATTTTTTCTAACTCTTGGTTAAATACAAGTAGTTTTGAATTATTTAGGAAGTTTTTAATAGAAAATACAAAAGTAATTAAATTAGTTAAATGTCCACCTGGGGTTTTTGAGAATGCTACTGTTACAACAGTAATAATATTACTCTCGAGAGAGAAGGTATCTAATAATGATATCAGTTTAATGTATATTGATGATAAGCAATTTAAGGATTTTGAATATAACCTAACATATGATCGTATAAAAAGGACAACTGGTTTTGGTTTTTCTTTTGATAAAGAAATTTTCTTTAATGTAAAAACAGAAGAATTAGATAAAGTAGTAAAATTTTCATTAGGTATAAAAACTAGTGATGATGGTCGTTTTATAAAAGACCAAAACAATGGAGATGATTGCTTTAAGGTAATTAGAGGTAAAGATATAGCACCGTATTATATACCCAATTCAGTAGAAAAGTATATTTGGTATAAACCAAACTTAATGCTTGAGAAAAAAGGGGCTGGTCCAAGAAGTCCAGAAATTTTTAATCAAGACAAGATATTGTTTCAAGATGTTGCTACACGCATTACAGCAGTATTTGATGATAGAAAACTATTTACAACAGACACATTATCTGTTATTTATGATTTTGATCAAAAAATTCAACCTAAGTATCTTTTAGGATTATTGAATTCTAATTTTTTAAATACTCTTTATTCTAATTGGTTTCCAACTGGTTTGCATATAAAAATAAATGAACTGAAGAAGCTTCCTATTGCAATAGCAGAAACATCTTTGCAAAATAAAATAAAAGATTCAGTTGAAAAAATAATAAAATTAACCCAAGAAAATGGGTATAATCCTAAAGCTCCAAGCAACGAACAATTAAAACTTCAAGAAGAAATCGATGAAATGGTGATGGATATATATGGTCTTTCAATTGAACAAAAAAACATTATTCGTAAGTCTTAGCTAAGAGAGATATTTTATCTTTTAGTATAATCTTACTCTTAAAACAAGTAAGCAATTCTCGCTTCTCTTCAATTGTTCCATTAATCATTTTGCAAAATTACTAAATGATTAAATAGGCGTATACTGAATATATGAAAAAATATTATATTGTTTTGATGATTTTGGCTACGATTGTACTAGTAGTCGGGATATTTATCAGTAAGCTGTCTTCTCAAAAATCTTTGGTAGTGACGCCAGGTACAAATGACACACAACAAGTTGTGAAGCTTGTAGACGGCAGGCAATGTTATACATATTCGCATGAGGGAACAGAGTCGGAGCCGTATACGACGAGTGAGTTTATCGATATCACGATCGCGGGCGCTGTGGTGACTGGTACGAAGACTGGCGCGCAAGCAGGACCTGATATGACGAACGGTTATACTGGGACGATTGCTGGAACACTCGATGGTGATGTGATTAAAAGTATCTATTCATATGTGATCGAAGGCTCTGCGCAAAAGGAACAGGAAATCTATCATGCCGGGCTCACCGGGCTCGACAAATGGCGCTATGTACTACGGGAAGAAGGCGGTGTGCTTGTCCCAGATACAACAACTGATCCAAAAATCCTCCACTACGCCCGCGTTTCTTGCGAACCGTCAAACTAAATTTAGTATTTTTCGAAATACTGAAACAAGGGTTTCAAGAGTTGTGTTACAATTCTTTTATGCAAAAAATAATTCAAAAAGTAAATATTGATACTCGTAAATATAACAAAGCGCTAGTACTTCGAGATAGAAAGATTTGTGATGTTCTGGCTGAGACGATAGCACAGGCATTGCCGAAGGCAGAGAACAAGATATGGCATGGGGCGCCGGTATGGTTCCTCGATGGTAATCCTATAGTGGGTTACGACAAACTCAAAGATTGTGTGCGATTGCTCTTTTGGAGTGGACAAGGTTTCGGCGAGAAAGATCTGCAAAAAAGTGGGAGTTTCAAAGCTTCTGAAATCCGCTATACGGATGTATCTGAGATCAATGTGCCGGACCTCAAGCGCTGGCTCAAGAAATCCAAGGAGATACAGTGGGACTACAAAAATATTGTGAAGATGAAAGGTGTAATGAAAAGGATTATGTAAAGTGATGTAGAGATACATTCAAAACTTAAATTTTTGATACAATTGGGTTGTAATTTTATGATCAAAGAGTACATACAATATTTGAAAGATAATCCCGAGCGGTTGTGGTTCAAGCGCAAACTCTATGGTTGGGGTTGGACTCCAGTTACGTGGCAGGGGTGGGTTGTGATACTCGTATACATCGCACTTGTTGCGCTCTTTGCCTTTACTATCGATGAAAATTCACCTATACGCGAAGTAGTCTTCACCGGCATGTTGCCCATAGCACTACTGACCTTTGCACTAATCCGTATCTGCTACCGGTTCGGCGAAAAGCCTCGCTGGCAATGGGGAAAAGTTAAAGATGAGAAATAATATGCAATCATACAAAAACATAAACGAATATATCAAAAGTGTTCCGAAAGAGAATGTGGCGAGAGTGAAGGAGATGCGGTCACTTGTTGCAAAGCTCGTGCCGGACGGGGAGGAAGCGATACGCTATGGTATGCCGACGATGCAGATTGGTGGCAAGAATCTACTTCACTATGCAGCAATGAAAGGTCACTTCGGATTTTATCCCGCACCATCTGGTGTGAATGCATTTGCTGATGTTTTGAAAGCAAAAGGGATAGATAGCTCCAAAGGTTGTATTCGCTTCCCATATGACAAGCCACTACCAGTGGCGCTTATCACCAAGATTGTTAAGTTTCGAGTTCGTGAAGAAAAGAAAAATAAATAATAAAATGCATATGAAATACATAATCGATGTTCGCACAAAAGAAGAGTTTGAGAGTGGTGCAGTAGAAGGCGCGCTAAACTTTGATTTGGAAAAAATTATGGGAGGTGATATTCCAAATATTCCAAAAGATGCAGAGATATATCTGTATTGTCGTAGTGGTGCACGGTCTGAGAGAGCCGCGGAGATACTTCTACTGCATGGTTTTACCAATGCCACAAACCTCGGCAGTCTTGAAGACGCGATAGAATTTACAAAAAAATAATACTTTTACAGCGTTTGACCTAGTTTTCTATGTGTGTTAGTATCACAAAAAACTTAACAGCATGGAAATATTTTTAGAAATACTTATCGGCACAATAGCCGGATGTCTATTGATCGGGGTTTTTCTGTATTTAGTTATAGGACCCAAAAATTTTC
>DALYDY010000012.1:0-13472 GCA_031972855.1 Minisyncoccota bacterium | reverse complement strand
CTGTATCTACCAAATTGACGCATATTGTAAATCAGAGCACTTACTTGGCCTGAGACAAAGTCATATCCCTCACCTGAAGACTCTTCTGGTATACCACATCTAATACACTCAACACCTTTCTTGTAGGCGATGAAAGTAGTCTTACAATTTTTACATGTATATTCAGGAATTCTAAGGTGTATGGTCATGTTATTTTTTAAGTGATTTAATTAATAAACGATTTTTTCTAAAGTTATATAGAAACGGTATCCACGCAAGAACTAAAATTGTAGCCATAGGTTTATTGGGCCCATCATTAGTATAACCAATAGCAGGATCCCATTTAATGAGTAAATAAATAATTACAGGGATTCCAACATACAAAAAGACCAAGTAAAAATACCAACAAACTCTTTCTATTATATTTTCTGGCATATTTTTATGTTCTAGTAGAGTATATTTATTATCCATATAATATTTATTTTTTATTATTTTCTTCTTTTTCCATTAAATAAAAAACAAAAATCCTGATTCCAAATGTTAAGACTGTTATATATAATATACTCCAAAATAAAGACCATTCTCCTTTAATTATAGACCCTATCAACCCTATTGGGATAACACCTACACCACCAAATATTAACCCAATAAATATCCAAAAACCTCCCAATGTTAGATATGTAACTATTAAACCTAAAAACCAAGCACTCAATCCAAAAAAATAAGATGATATATACAAACAAATAGTAGAAAAAGGACGAGTCTTTTTGAAAATTGTTAAAGGTAATAAAATGAATACAGAAATTGCTGTTAAAATATTTGTAATATGAATAAGTATCAGATTTATTTTTGTCGCAATATTCATAGTACCAAAAATAAGAAAATGTGTAGCAAATAATATTCCTGAAACTATAATACTTCCTAAAACAACTTGTCCTATTGATTTTAATTTATTCATTATGTTATTACCATTCCATACCGCTTGACGATACTACTGGCTGACTAGACTTATAATCAAGATACTCTTGTATTTCAGATTCATATAATCTTTCTTGTTCTGGAGCAAAGGCTACAGCTGTAAACCACAACAAAACAATACCTACCACCATTATTGTGAAGGCAAAGTTATCTGCGTTTTTTATTGTAATGTGTATGTTTATATCTTTACTCATTTTATTCACTCTTAAACCAAGAGAATGGATTTATCCAAGAAGAAACTTTTTTAAATGTATTTATTGAAGTATTTTTAAAACTATCAAATCTTGTCTGACTTTTAGTTTGTTCAGGTGTAACAATTTTTGAATTAGGTTCAGGAATAATAGATTCTTTATTAAGAGTAGTCTTATCAACTTCACTATAGTCATCAAAAACACCTTTTTGTTTATTTCTTTGTGACGGTGGTACTAGATTATCAAAAATACCAGCACTAGTGTCTGTTTTTATCTGTTGTTTATTTTTTGAAACTTCTATTTTTCTGGATTCTTCAATCTCCTTTAGAGTCTCATTTATTGCTTCATCCAAATTTAATTTAGGACTAACTGGCTTACCAATATTATTTTCAAGTTTTTTTAATTCACTCTCTTTCCTAATAAGTTCTAATTCTTTATTCATTAATTCTATTTCTTTTTGCAAAGTTTTATTTCTGGCATCAGTAGACTGTTTTAATTCAAGTTCTTTAATTTTAAATTCATACTCATCCAATATAGCTTCAGTATTTCTATAATAAGTATCAAAAGAATTTTTATTTTCTCTATTACTTCTATCTATAATATCTTGATATTGCTGTCTTTGGCTTTGGTTAGTAATATAATTAAATAGAGAACTTCTAAGTTCAGCGTCTGTTGGATTGTAAGCATTTAATAAGGTCGGGACACCTAACAATATAGTAAATATTGTAAAAATTATTTTATTTTTCATAATTGTTTGTCGCGGTTTATGAATAATTCCTAGTTATAACGCAAAAAGCCTACCACTAGGTGAGCCCGAAAGCTCATATATAGGTTTCCCCATACAACGCGACAAACGCCCTAATGATAGGTTCTTCAAGTTTGTCGCGATTTTCGACCATATCCTATATATAAATATAGGGGTTAGGTCTCGTATTAAGTTGTAGTGTAATTATATCATTTTTTTAGTAAACTTTAATAGTATGAAAAAAGAAGACAAAAATACTAAATCTCGCACTCAAATAATAAATGAATACATTCACAATGCCAATGTATTTATAAACCTAACTCAAAATGCAATAAATAAACCTATTTTTGAAAACTTTGATAAAGCACAAAAAGAATACACTGTTTGGCTGTATACCTTGTATACATTCATAAATGATTTTGATAAAAAGAAAGCAGAAGCTCTGATTGCTTCCCCAGACGGAGTAGATACTCCGCTTAATGCTTTAAGTTCAAGATTAAATAATGTAGCCACAAAAGAAATATATTTCACAAAAGATGAAAAAGGTGTGTACTATGCAAATGAATCAGGAATAAGAAATCTTGAAAATATTATTAGATCTTATAAAGAAAAAATAGATTTTTTAAACAGAATTAAGCTAGAAATATCTGGCGGTATTTTGTCTGATAAAGACACTAAAAAACTAACGATCATTTTCTACAAATCAGGTAGAATAAAAACCAGTGTAAATGATAGCTATATACAAAAAGGAAAATTTTCAAAAATAATGAAAATAATTAATGAAATCAGATACAGCGAAGGAGTAAAATTAGCTATTTTAGCAAAAAAGCTTAACTCGACAGAGCCTAACATATCTAGAGATATTTCAAATTTTAATAAAGAAATAATTAAAAAATTTGGTTTAAAAGAAGAAGTTATAATAACAGAAAGTGGCTATTGTATGAATAAAAATGATTATATTTTCCATTATGAAGATATAAATGATTTATAAAAAAACCTTATAGATAAAGACTAAAAATGAATTATGATAAGTAGATGATAACCTATTGATAATTATGCGGTAGGTTATTTTTTTATATTATGTACCCATCCTATATTCACAAAAGAGGTGGTGTGATTTAAAAAATAAATCGTAAAAAAATACATAGGAATTATCCTTCCCTCTCTTTGGTTAAGGGTTTGAAAAAAGATTAAAAATAGAAACTAGAATCAAATAGACAAAAACACTCAAGTACTTAAGATGTCGAGTAATTGATGCTTTTTCTAATTACTAAAATAATTTTTTATAAATATATGAAAAAAGATCTCAATAAGTTGTTTGATGAATATATAACAGAAGTGCGATTTTCAAAAAGACTAAGTCCAAAAACAATATTAAGTTATAGAGATGGATTTAATAATTTCAAAAATTTAATGCCTCATATCGTATATCCTTCTGATTTATCTCAAACAGAAATTAATGAATTCTTTCGTATATTAGATACAAGAAAAAGAATCTTAAACAACGGCGAAGAGCGTGTTGGAGTTAAAGACTCTACAATTATGGCATATTGGAATAAATTAAATTCATTTTTTGTTTGGCTTAAAAACAATAATCATATTGAAAACAATCCATTAGACTTCATAAGACCTAAACAGCCAATTTATGACGACAAAAGAGCTTTAACTCAAGATGAGGTAAAGAGAATAATAACTGCAATTGAAATTAACTACACAAATGCATTTCTAAAGAAAAGAGATTTATTGTTAATCTATACCCTCGTATTTTGCGGTCTCAGAAAGAATGAACTAATTTCCCTAGAAGTAACTGATATTGATTTAGAGAAAAGAACACTCAGAGTTAGATCTGAAACATCTAAATCAAAAAGAACACGAGAAATGCCTATTAACCCTAAATTAATATCTGCTCTAAAAGAATATTTTGAAGAGAGGAAGAAATTGAACTACACTACTAAAAACTTGTTTGCATCGTATGGTAAGGATGAGAAACTTGGAGTAGATGGTCTGAAACACTTGATTCAGAAGATGGTTATAATATCTAAAGTTAAGTTTCATCTACATAGATTTAGACATACATTTGCTTGTAATCTATCAAGACTAAATGTTGGTGTTCATAAAATGCAGTTACTCTTAGGACATACAGACATTAGGATGACACAAAGATATTTAAGATCATTAGGGGTGGAAGATTTAAGAGATGATATTAATAAATTAAATATTGATTATTTAATATAGAATTTTTATGAAAACTATTTATAAATCTTGTTTAATAAATCTAACCAGATCAGCTTCAACTAAAACTCTTTGGAAATCAGTATTTTGTATCATAGATGAAAGAGGGCGACTACTATTGTTTTGATTATCTTTGTCTGCAATAGAAAAACCAATATATATGATTTGTTTGTTTTTTGTTTCGCGTACCCATTTTATTGCAGGTATAAGATCAGCATCAGAACTAATTATAATAGCAATGTCATAAACATCTTCAACCGCTCCAACAATTAGATCAGTAGCAAGCATAACATCTATTCCTTTTTCTCTTTTTCTCTCATATACAATTTCTTTTATACCAATATTTTGTATTCTTTTGTACTCTTGCATTCGGTGATCTACTGTAATAGTCTCTGTGCGAGTTTTAAGTTTACTTGTACGTAATTTCCACTGATACTTCTTTAGCTCAGCAAAAAGTGATGTTTGCTTTGCCATTGATTTTTTTGAAGCTTCATCACCCTCTTTTTCTCTAACTGTACCAATATAGAAACGTTTACCATTTTCGGAAATAGTGTTGTTTTCTTTTAAAAAATCAACAAAAGACTCAAAGTTAAATTCATTTTCAGTAATACCTATTTTCTTAATAGCAAGATGATGGAAATTGCCACCATCTATAAATATACTGATGCGTTTATTATTTTCCATATATATGTCATATGGTATCAAAAAGTCACCAAAAACAAAACCGACACACACATTGCTGTGGCGTCGGTGACTTGTAATATCAGTATACACCAATAGTATTTATCGTCAAGTATTAGAGTGTGTATAATATTTTTCTTTCAATAGTATATATTTTTAGAATTTTTTAACAAATTTAACCTTGATAATTTAATACAAAAATGGCATTATATAATGGTCGGGTTGCATTATAAATTAAACATATTTGCAGTAATTATTACTTATTTTTAGCCATAAAAATGGCAATGAAAGAGGTCGTGATGAAAGTGCTTGTTTAATGAACTAAAAACCAATTTTAATCTTATTTGCCAACATATTTATACAAAAGTACCTGTACTTCCTTAATGGTAAGAATGAGGTCCCCGGTTCGATTCCGGGTGTTGGCTCCAAAAATATACAAAAGGCTTGAGTATTGTTCAATAAAATGTTATGATACTAAAGCACTTTACCGCGGGGTAGAGAAGAGGCATCTCACAAGGCTCATAACCTTGGGACCCCGGTTCGATTCCGGGCCCCGCAACAATTCGAAACGTGACAGGTTTCATCGGTCATTTTTTGAAGAAAATACACTATATGTTTTTTGCTATACTTCATATAATGTCATATAAAAAACATGTCGATGTAACTGTCTTGGCTATATTGCGAAATAAAGTTAATTAAGTTATTGTAGATTAGTTAAAATCATAATGTCGATATATTTGTGTTGGTTATATAGCAAGATAAAGTTAGAATATTTATTAAAAAGTTTTTAAATTTAAATAATATGTCGATGTAGCTGTTTTGGCTATATTGCGAGATAAAGTTAATTAGGTTACTGTAAGTTAAGTAAGTAAATAATGTCGATGTAGCTCAGTTGGTTAGAGCGTAGCACTCATAAAGCTAAGGTCGGAGGATCGTTCCCTCCCATCGACACATGGGTTACATCTTCCCTTATAAAAAGATTAATTTGTATAAAAACAAATATACAGTCGTAGCTCAACTCAAGGATTTCAAAAGCGAGCACTCGCCTAGGCGACAATAAATAAATTAGACGAAAGGAATTTAAAAAAATAAATATGCAGTCGTAGCTCAACTGGTTAGAGCACTCGCCTGTCACGCGAGAGGTTACGGGTTCAAGTCCCGCCGACTGCGCATAAAAAAGTTTAGTCCTTATACGAAAGTATGGGGACTTTACTTTTTTAGCGCAAAGCGGCGGAACTTGAACCGAAAGCACGCGAAGCCGTCTATCTATGATAGACGTGTGCTTGAGTGGGGGTCGAACGAATGAGATATTTTATGAATTTTAATGAAATAAAATATCCATGAGAGTGACCAAGTCCTGCTTTATAATATATCAAAAAGGTATACTGATCCTGTAAGGATCAAATCCCGACTTTTCATTATCGAGTTTGCGAGATTGAAAAGTACCTGCTGATGTAATCAGAAAGTCTAGCCGAACATATATAAAAAGAGCACCGTATAGGACTCTTTTTTATTGTTGATTATATAACACTAACTGATATAATTTTTAATATATGATAAATAAAGAAAATTCCAATTTTATCCAAAAACAAGAATCACCTGAAGAATTAATGCTTCATAAAATAAAACAGGAGTTTTTCCACGAAATACCAGAAGAATATTATGAATTAGCAAAAACTGCAACTATTCCTCCAAATGCTCCATCGTATCGATGGTCAACACCTTATATATTTAAAGATGAAGAACTAGTAAAAAAACTTGAAACAAACAATTCTCAACTTATAGAAAAAATAGAAGACGAGCAACTGACAGAACAAGGAGTTTTCATAAAAAATAAATTAAACAATGAAACACTGATTGATCTATGTTGTGGTGAACAGAAATTTATATCACAAATGGTAAAGATATTTGGAGTAAAAAAATATATAGGTGTAGATATAGATATAGTTGAAAAAGCCTCAACTCAGGATTCTTTTGAAAAATACATAATCAAAGATGATTTGCTTTTATTTTTAGCAAAAATACCTGATAATTATGGATCATTTTTTATGGCGGGAGCTGATGATGATAGTGGTCAATATTATAATATTGATGAAGACTATGGGTTTTTACCAAGTAAATACATGGATGCTGTATTAAAAGAGATTTACAGAACCACAAAGAAAGGATCTCTTTTTATTGGGGGTTGTAATAATACTATTTCACCACCAGAAGAATTTGGCTTTAAACAAATAAAATTTTCAGGAGATAATTCTCATATAGGTATTTATATTAAAGAATAATATTTGTACAATATACATAAAAATAATTTAGTAAATAAATATAGAATTAACTTCATTTATTAAAAAACAAGAAGTTAGTATTTGGATGTTTTTACAAACATCAATAATCTCAAATTTGACACTCACCTATCAAATCTATACATTAAATACATGAATCAGAACAAATTTGGAGAAATAAACCCAAACACAGTAAGTCTTATAATGAAAGAATGTGTAAGAAGAGCAATTCTTGAAATAAGACGTCAAAGAATTACATTTCACGCACAATCAAAAATAGTTGATTACAAACAAGAAGAAGATCTTGTAACTTCTGCTGACTTTGCTGCACAAGAAATTTTTATAAACATAATAAACGAAAACTTTCCAAAGGCTGGTATTGTAGCGGAAGAAAAATTTTCTCGTAAATGTACAGACAAAAATCATAATTACTACTTCACTATAGACCCTCTTGATGGAACTCGTGCATACAAAAGAAAGCAATCTCATGCAATAACAACAATGATTGCTTTTATATTTGAAGGTGTTATTGAAGCTGTTACTATTGGAGACCCAAATACTCTAGAAATATTCCACTCAAGACCAGGGAGTAATAAAGTCTATAGAATATACGAATTTGAAGATGCTCAAGAACTGGTTGTAGAAACAGAGACACCTCTAAATCAATATTTCTTACAACTTAGAAATGACCCTAGAGATCTTTCAGATCTTGCACAAAAAATGACTCATAGTGAAAATAAATTATTTTTTGATATTGAAGTCACTGTCGGAAGTATAGGTTTTACATTCGCACGTCTATGGAAAGGAGAAGTGGGAGGTCTTTTAATAAAATCAAGGTACGGAATGCAAACGCCTTGGGATGCTTGTCCTGTGTTTGGAATGAGTCATAAAATGGGTTATTGCTTCTTTGAGATAAAAGATAACAAATTAATCCCTTACAAATTTATACCTAAAGAAGACATGTCCCCTGTTCCAGAAGAGCTTTTGTGTATTCACAAAACAAGAATCGATGAAATGAAGGAGTGGTATAAAAAAATATAATAAAAAATGGCGTTTATACTAAACGCCATTTTTTATTTTCTTGATTTGGTATAAAATAGATATATGAAAACTTTCACAAAAGTACTTTTATTTTTATCAACAATCTTCCCAATAACAACAAGCGCTCACGTTTCGTATGTAGTAAAGCCTGCAGATGCAGAAAAAGTTATGGGTCCAAATCCTGTATATTTACAGCAAGCCTTATTTGACCCTTTTAATATATTTTTAATGATTACAACAGCTATTGTTGTGGTGGGGATTTTTGTATTTATTAAAAAAATACCATTTTTCAATAAAGCTTTCCATAAAATTATCGATAAATTAAATTCATACCACGAGCTTATTCCTTGGATACTCCGACTTGCTCTTGGAATATCTCTTATCGGCGCAGGAACAGCTGGTGTATTTATTTCACCAACACTATCTGATGGACAAGTATTCTCTTTTATACAAATAGCAATTGGGTTTTGTTTTCTTGCTGGTTTTCTTATTGCTCCAGCAGCAATAGCAACAATAGGAATATATGTATATGCACTTCTTCAGGAACCTTATTTAATTGGAAACATGGATGTGCTCGCACTATCTCTTTCTGTTCTTGTCTTCCATAGTGCAAGACCTGGTATAGACGACATACTAAACATATCTCTTTTAAAATTTTTAAAAATACACAGATACTGGCTACCTATAATAATACGTCTTGGGGTAGGAATTGCATTTATATATCTAGCACTTCATGAAAAATTATTAAACCCAGGATTATCTAATCTAGTTGTAGAACAATACAACTTAACAGCATATGTACCAGTAATGCCAGCGATGTGGGTCCTTGGAGCTGGAATAATAGAGCTTCTTCTTGGAATATTAATCATATCTGGATACTACACTAGAGTAGTTGGGGTTGTAGGTATACTCGTATTATCTCTTACCTTCTTCTATTTTGAAGAAGCTGTATATTCACATGTAACACTATTCTCAGCTCTCGCTATACTTACAATAGAAGGTGGTGGGATGTTTAGTGTTGATAGACTTCTCAAAAAATCTTAAAAAACAAATGAATCCTAATACGCCGATTGAAAAAATTTCCAGACTTTCTGAAATACATAAAAAAGGATTAAACAAACTTCAAATCAAAAGTGTTTTGGATTTAATTTTATATTTTCCTGCAAGATATTCTGATATCTCAACAGTTACAAATATTTCTGAAATAGAACCTGGAATACCTATAACAATTTTTGGTGTTATAAAAAATTTAAAAACAAATAAAAGTTTCCATACAAAAGTATCCATGGCACAAGGAGTCATAGAGGACCTCACAGGAAAAATAAATCTTGTATGGTTCAATCAACCATACATAGCAAAGATATTAAAAGATGGCGACCATGTTATGGTAAGTGGCGTTGCAAACATACAAAAAAATGGATCATTTTCTATAGCTAATGGAAATATTCAAAAACAAGCTGACTTGCCTATAGATATACACGATTCTTTATTTCAACAAGAAAAAACATCTAATTATAAATTTGGAGCTCCAATATATAAAGAAACAAAAGGTATAACATCTCTTTGGATTCAAAAAACACTAGAGAAAGTATTTGCAGAAAAAATTCATGAACAAATAAAAGACCCTATACCAGAATATATACTAAAGAAATATTCCCTACCTGATATACAGAAGGCACTTTTATGGATTCATCGTCCAGAAAAAAAAGAACATGCGGAAGCGGCTCGTAAACGTTTTTCTTTTCAAGAAATATTTCTAATACAAGTAGCAAGAACAAAAGAAAGAGAAGAATCAAAAAAAGATGGCTCGTATTGTGTAGATACTGAAGAAAAAATACTTCAAGAATTTATCGATAATCTTCCTTTTGAACCAACAGACGCTCAAATAAATGCAATGAATAGTGTTGTCGAAGATCTAAAAAAATCATATCCAATGTCTAGATTACTAGAGGGTGATGTTGGTTCTGGTAAGACAGCTGTCGCGGCATTGGCAACATACGCCACAATAAAGACAAGACCAAAAAATCAAAAATTTGGGACTCTTCAGGTTGCATATATGGCGCCAACAGAAATTCTAGCTACACAACATTTTGAATCTTTTATTCAATTTTTTAAAGGCACAGGAATTCAAATCGCCCTAATAACAGGTAGTGGGTGTCGCAAATTCCCAACAAAAGTTGCAAGTGCAACAAAACCTTGGACAAACATTTCTCGTACACAACTTTCAAAATGGGTAGAACAAGGAGAAATAAGTGTTGTTGTCGGCACTCACGCACTAATACAAAAGAGTGTGCAATTCAAGCATCTCGCACTTGCTATTGTTGATGAACAACATCGTTTTGGACAAAAACAAAGAAGGGCTTTAGCTAAAAAAACTTCAACAAATTCAAATATCTCACCTCACTTTCTTTCAATGACAGCAACTCCAATCCCCCGAACTCTTGCTCTTACTATTTATGGTGACTTAGATATCACACTTCTAGACCAACTACCAGCAGGAAGAAAAATCGTAAAGACAGAAATAATTACAGAAAAAACACGAGATGAGATGTATTGTAAAATAAAAGAAGAATTAAAAAGTGGAAGACAACTATATGTAATTTGTCCTAGAATAAACGATCCTGATGAAGAAGACGAGCAGAAAGTTATTGCAAAATCAGTAGAAACAGAAGCTAAGCGATTGAAGAAAGAAATTTTTAAAGAAGAAAGTGTTGGTGTTCTACATGGGAAAATGACTCCTGTTAAAAAAGATGAAGTTATGAGAGACTTTACTGATGGAAAAATACAGATACTTGTAGCGACTTCTGTTGTTGAGGTTGGTGTTAATGTACCAAATGCAAATATGATGATCATCGAAGGTGCTGAACGTTTTGGACTTGCTCAAATTCATCAATTGCGTGGACGAACGAAAAGAGGTTCGCACCAAGCTTATTGTTTTTTACTTGCAGAAGCAAAACAACAAAAAACAGTCGACAGACTCCAAGCTCTAGTAGATACTGACGACGGATTCAAACTCGCAGAACTAGATCTTTCACAACGTGGCACAGGTGAACTCGCAGGACTCAAGCAGTGGGGTGTTTCTGATATTGCAATGGAAGCACTGCGAAATATCAAACTCGTTGAAGCAGCTCGAAATGAAGCAAAAGCGATAATCAGTGAAGATTTTGAATTACAAAAAAATCCCCTACTCAGAGAAAAGATAGAGGAAATTAAAGAAATGCATTTTGAGTAAATCTATAGACAAGTTACAGGGTTTGTCATATGAGTACTTATAGGATCCACACTTGATGCGTTATTAGACTCTTTTATATTACCACTCGAATCTACACAGTAAACATTTGGACCACTCTTCATATTGATAAAAGCGAATGCATAAGACTGACCATCAGGAGACATTCTGCACCAAAATCCATACCCTGTTCCACCTCCACCAGAACCACCTGTTAAATCAATATTTGTCTTTTCCATAGCTTTACCAACCATTCTAGTAATGTTTGTATCCACTCTTCCGAAAGGAGCATAGCAGTGTCCTGCTCCAGCGTGCACGCTCGTAAATCCAGGTGATGTATATGGGCTTTGTAAGTTCATATTACTCGCCCAAGCACCATACCTATTTCCATTTGAAGCATAATAAATTTCAAACTCTTTTTTTATTTGATCTGCTTGCTGTTTTACAAAAGAAGCAGCTGCTTTATTTCTAGAAGAGTTGAGACTTGCAATAACAACAGATGCAAGAACACCAATGATTGCAATAACAATCAAAAGTTCGAGGAGAGTGAATGCTTTGTTGTTGAATATTTTTTTATTTTTTAAATTAAAAAATTTCATATACTAATTTCCAATTTTATAATTTAAACCCCATGTATTTTTTACACACTGATCAAAACTATCTCCATTTGTAATTGTTGCTAAATCTGAAGCAGAAGGATTTTCTAAATAAGCATAAAAGGCAAATTTATTAGGATCCCCCAAATTCAAACAGGTATATCCAATCCAATCTTTCCTCCAATACTGATAAGAAAAAGATGTATCGTTTGGCACCTTTGATATATGAGAAGGAGTTAACCCAGGAACATCTACAACAGACCCTGATCCGTAGTTAGCCACCCAACCCCAACTACCCATATAAATATTATTAGAACTATTATATAACTCCATAGCGCTTCTTAGTTGAATTAGATCTTGTTTTCTTTTAGAATCCCTAGCTTTTACTCTCGCATTATTTAAACTTGCCATTACTATACTCGCAAGTACACCAATGATTGCAATAACAATCAGAAGTTCGAGAAGGGTGAAAGCTTTTTTGTTAGATATTTTTTTCATAATTTATTGACACTCCCAACCTGTTTCAAAGGGTGCGTACCATATAACCCCAGAGCCACCTTCAATTCTATAGCCAATAGCTAATTGATCTTGATTTGCATTACCATTATTATAACAATAATAATTATATGCATAAGTACCTGAAATAAAGTGATCTGGGTCATTATTGATAGGATCTACAGGGACTTTTGTAGTAATACCTCCAGTAACCAAAAAATTGAGAAATGTGCCTTGAGAACTAAAGTCCCAGCCTCCAGCATCAGCTCCACCATAAGTTGAAGTTACAGGAAGATATCCATACTTGTCATAATAAAGAGACAGCATTTTATATATAGTAACCATGTCTTGCTTTCTGACAGTATTTCTTGTTTTAACTCTAGCACTATTCAAACTCGCCATCACAATACTCGCGAGCACACCAATGATTGCAATAACGATTAGAAGTTCGAGGAGAGTGAAAGCTTTTTTGTTAGACATAATATATATTATTTAAAAAGACTAAAGACAAGTAGCACCAGAACTTGTGCTCAAATTTAAATTTATAGGACTTGTAGGAAGTAAAGTGTTCGACTCTTTTATATTTCCACTAGAATCAAAACAATAAGTTACAGGACCGGACTTCATATTCAAAAAAGCGATTGCATATCTTTGACCATCATCAGAAAGTACACACCAAATATCATTACCACCCGTTGGTGAATTAGTGTTGGTCATACCCTTACCAATCATTTCATATAATTTTGTAAAACTATTCCCTCTTATTGGATCCCAACAATCGCCAGGACCAACAACAGTACTACCAGCATAACCTACACCACGCAAAGGACTTGCGTTATTTCTCGCTGATGTACTACCATAAACTCCGTTTGTCTGATAATACAATTCAAACTCTTTTTTTATTTGATCTGCTTGCTGTTTTACAAAAGAAGCTGAAGCTTTATTTCTTGAAGAATTAAGACTTGCCATCACAATAGAGGCAAGAACACCAATTATTGCAATAACAATCAGAAGTTCGAGAAGTGT
>DALYDY010000011.1:0-15647 GCA_031972855.1 Minisyncoccota bacterium | reverse complement strand
GGAATCGTTGGTCTCCCTAATGTCGGAAAGTCGACACTTTTTAATGCTCTTACTAAAAAGGGTGTTCCAGCTGAGAATTATCCATTTTGTACTATTGATCCATCAGTAGGTATTGTTGCTGTTCCAGATGAACGTCTATATAAGCTTGCTGATTTTTCTAAAACAAATCGCACAATTCCAGCGGCTGTAGAATTTTTAGATATTGCAGGACTTGTCGAAGGTGCTTCAAAAGGTGAAGGTCTTGGAAATAAATTCCTCGCGAATATTCGTGAGACAGATGCAATACTTCATATGGTTCGCCTCTTTCCACTTTCAGGCGGAGACAAAGAAATCGCTCACGTCTACGGTAATGTAGATCCTCTACGTGATATCGCTGTGATCAACCTCGAACTCATTCTTGCTGACTTTGAAACAGTTACAAAAAGAATTTCTAATCTTCAGAAAGATGTAAAGCGAAATGACAAAGAAGCGATACTTGAAGAAGGTGCTCTCAAGAGAATTGAAAAAGTTCTCGAAGAAGGAAAACTTGCAAACACTTTAGAATTCTCTGAGGAAGAAATGAAGAAAGTAAAACAATTAAATCTTCTTACTTCAAAACCAATGATTTATGGTCTCAACAAAAAAGCTGGAGTAAAAAATCTTGATGAAGAAAAACCAGAATACTTCAAAGAAATGACAGATGAGATTACAAAAAACGGTTCACAATATATTCTTATTGATGCTAAGATTGAAGACGAATTAAAAGATTTTGAAGGTGAAGAAAAAGAAATATTTAGACAAGAACTTGGTGGAGAACATGATGGTATTAATGATCTTATTTCTGGATGTTACAAATTGCTCGGTCTTGAAACATACTTTACTACTGGAGTAGAAGAAACTCGTGCTTGGACTATTACTAAAGGTAGTACAGCGCCTGTTGCTGGTATGGCTATTCATACAGACTTCAAAGAAAAATTTATTCGCGCAGAAGTTGTTTTCTGGAAAGACTTGCTAGATGCTGGATCTATGGGTGAAGCCCGCGCGAAGGGGCTTGTGAGGACAGAAGGGAAGGATTACGTAGTTAAAGACGGCGATACTATTGAATTTAAGATCTAAAATCACTTCATCTACTTTGTCACTATAGAATTTTCATCACTCAACGTACGACTTGTACGTCTCATTCTAAAAATTCTTAGACTCCTCGTATCTAAAGCAATTTTATACTTAAATAAAATTTAATAAAAATAATACTTGCTTAATTTAATTTTATATTGTATAATATATAAAATTAAATTTAATAATGATGAGTAGTAAAAATGAAAATGAAAATGAAAACGACTACCTATATATAATTATAGGCAAGATTGCAGTGCATCAAGCTATGAATAGTGGTATGCCAGCATCACCTGAAAAATTTAGAAATCTTCTTGGTGACTTAGAAAGATTTACAGGATGTTCTGCTGATAAATTAAGAGAAGCGTACGCTTTCCTTGCTTCGCAATCAATTCAAAAATCTCTGTTCTCTTCAGAAACAGAACCTATTGGTTTTAATAAACTTTTAAAAGAAAAACAAGAGTAATTAAAAAGCCCTATAGTAGGGCTTTTTTTATTTCTTACTCACAACCTTCTTTTTTACATTATGTTCTTTTAGTTCTTGAACTTCACGTGCGAGTATTGCGAGAGCTGACTCCATTCGTACAAGAAGTTCTTGATCACGTAGTCTTTCTGTTGCTTCGTCGGCTTCGATGTCTTCACCGATTTCTTCTATATCATCTCCTAGGGCGACAACGCCTTTTTCAAGTCCTTCTACATCTTCACCAATATCTTCAACCTCTTCTTGAATTTCTTCCACATCTTTTTGAATCATATCCACGTCTTGTTCGATTTCCTCGACATCTTTTTGAATTTCATCAATATCTTCTTCAATATGTCCAACGTCCTCATGGATCTCAGCAACATCTTCTTGAATCTCTTCGATATCTTTTGAAACTTCTGTAAGTTGTGCGTCTGATCTATTTACGGACATTTGAATAAAGATGGAGAGATATATTGCTTCGAGAGAAACTATTGTTGTAAGAATAAGCATTACAGTATCTCTATTAAAACCAAAAAGTATTGCCAAAAAAACACAAAGGAAAATAATTGTATGCACCACAAGAGAAGCGGGAGAGCCAATCCATTTTGTTGCTTTCACTGCAATATTCTCAACTCTAGAACTTTTATTTTCTTGTAATGTTTTCATAATTTTATTTTACTTCATTTATTAATTTTTCTCTAATATTTATTCACATTTTAATTTAAAAAATTTTGTAATTTTAATGATATAATTTATACATATGCTACAAACCCTCAAGTACTTCTTGAGCCGAGTTTACACGATAACATCTATCGTGTTATTTGCATTATCTTATGGAGCTATACAAGCATATGCTGTGTACTATCCTACAGACAACATAACTAACCCTACATGTGCACCAGGTGACTCTGGTTGTTATGTTTCTTTACTTCCTGATCAGACATCTAAGTCTGGTTCTTTGTTATTTACTAATGGTACTAATCCTTCTTGGACAGGATCTTCTGCACTTTCTTGGGATAGTGTTAATGGAAGACTTGGGGTGGGGACTAGTACACCAACAGCACCGCTTGAAATTGTTAATACAACAATAGGAAATGGTCTTCGTATTCAAAATGGAAATACAACAGCAATTGAAGTTTATAGATATGGAGGTGGGGCAGGTGCTGGATACAGCACTCTCAAATTTCAAGGTACAAAAGATATACCTTTACCTGTTGGAAACAGTGAGCCAATTTCTCGTTTTCAAGCAAACGCAGGAGACGGATCTACACCTGGAGTAGGCTATACTGCAGGATATCAAGTTGCTGGGTATTTAGGTTTTATGACTGCTCCTGTTTCTGCTGGGGTAATAAGTCCGACAAATCTTCCTACAGATGCGGTAATTATACTTAATGCTGGAGGGTCTTTTAATAATATGGTTGAGAGATTTAGGGTTTCTTATAATGGCAATATTGGTGTAGGTACAACAACACCTCTATCACGCTTTCATATTGGCGTATCTCCAACAGCCTCAGCAAACTACGGAACTCTATCTCTAGGAGGCGGAGCCTTTGACGGAACAACATCAGGATACTTTGGAACATCTTCATCTTCAAATACAAATGGAACATCTCTCGCTATAAATGAAGCTTCTGGTTATACAGGAGATTTGATAAATGCACAAATTGGCGGGAGTTCTTTGTTGAAATCTTCAACTGACAGTCTTCAAGTTCAGGGTTCAGGGGGGTGCTACTGTTGGTCAATTTACTCGTACAGATAGTGGTGAAGCTCGTCTTACTGTTATGTCTAAGTGGTCGGTTGGTATACCAGGTGTTCAATTAATTCAAAATGGTTGGAATGGTACAAATTACACACCAACACCAAGTGGTCAACAATTAGGAAGAATGTTTGTTCGTGGCCCTAAAAATAGCAGTGGAACTTATAACTCTATTATGGGTGGCGGTATTGTTTTTAATTCTACTGAAGCATGGAATGATTCTGCTACAGGTACTAAAGCTTCTATAAGTGTTACAAAAACAGGTACAACATCTATTTTTTACCCGTTTGCAGTAAACAATCTCTTGGATAATATTTATATAGAAGGTATGGACAATACTTCTTCTACAAATGCGTTAGCTGTTTATAATTCATCACTATCAAGTATTTTAAAAGCAAGAAATGATGGAAAAATCATTGTTGGTTCTACTCCTGTTTATGAAACAGACACCCCTCTTCTTCTTAATGTAAGTGGTGGTGGGACTTTTATTCGTTCAGATGGTCCAGCTTCTTTGATTGTAGGTAGAACTGTTTCTGGTGGACTTCCTACAAGTTCTGCAACTCTTGGTAGTTATGGATCTGGTTCTTATAATGGAACAGTCTGGCAATCTAGTGGTAATAGATTTGCTTTTTTTGCCGCAGAAAACTGGACCAATAGTACTCAAGGTACATGGATGAGATATTACTCTGTTCCTGTAGGGCAGACGGCTTCAAATATTGTTTTTGAAATAACTCCTTCCGGTCAAGTTAATTTTGGTGTAGGTACTAATTACCCAACATTAACAGAAACATCCCGTCTGTTTACTCGTGGTATGGGCTCAACATCTTCTACATACACAGCACAATTCCACAACTCAACAGGCACAAACAATGCTTTGGTTATTCGTGATGATGGAAATATTGGTATTGGTACTTCAACACCATCAGCAAAACTCACTATTTCTGGTGGAGCAATAATGCCCGCAATAGGTAACTCTACTTCAGCAGGTATACTATTTCCAACAGATCCAGGGGGTGGAAGTGGTGATGAAGCATATATTCGTTACTATGTGAAAAGTGTTGAGGATACACGCTTGATTATAGGTAACAACAACGATGCAGCTGACGATATTCAAATAAACACTCAATCATTACTTGTTTCTTATTTAAATTCTTGTGGAGGCATTCAAACAAATGCTAATGGAGCAATGTCTTGTACTTCTGATGAACGTCTAAAAGATATGCAAGGAGATTTTACAAAAGGTCTCGAATCAATAAGAAATATAAATCCAAAAGCTTTCTCTTGGAAACAAGACTCTAACATGTATGACGGAGGAGTTATTTATAATGGATTTATTGCACAAAACATTCAATCAGCACTTCCAGAAGCTATAACACTATCATCTGATGGAATTCACTTACAAGTTTCTCAGCTTACACTTCTTGCAGCTTCTATTAATGCTATTAAAGAACTAGATATTAAAGTAAACAATCAATCATCACTTGATACTACAATCCAAGGTACGTTTGGATATTTAGCTAAGGAGTTTTTTGGAAACATTAATAATACAATTGATACTATTTTTGCCAAAAAAGTCAAAACTGAAGAATTGTGTATTAAAGATACTTGTGTTACAGAAGAGCAGTTGAAAGCTTTGTTGAATAATGTTAATTCTGTTCAAATACAACAACCAGAGCAGTTACAACCAAATATATTGGAAAATGATCCAATTGCAGAAGAAATAGAGCCAGAAATACCTGTTTCTAATCTTGAAATAGTGGCAGAATAGATTGTTTAGTTTTTCATATATATAAAACTAGACATTTTTTCTTAAATCTGATAATATATATGCACTTGAGAAACATTCCTAAAAACCTCCAGTTTTAAGGAAATAAGCACAATATTAAGTGCACAGTTTCAGAAAGAGAAATCGCCTCGTGAATACAAACACTGGGCACACTTTAATTTTTTATGACAAGATCACTCAAAAAAGGCCCATTCGTTGATGAAAAACTCCTCAAAAAAATTGAGGGTAAAAAACCGTTAGAAACAGGTGTTATTAAAACATGGTCACGTAGAAGTCAGATTCCACCAGAGATGGTAGGGTTTACTTTTGGTGTTCATAATGGAAAGAATCATATAGAAGTTCTTGTAACTGAAGATATGGTTGGACACCGTCTTGGTGAATTTTCTCCAACTCGTAAATTTACACGTCATGGAGGTAAAATGCAAAAAGACCTAGACCAAAAGAAAAAGGAATCAGAAATTCAAGCAGCTAAAGCGGCTAAATCTTCTGGTGACACTAAAAAGAAATAATTATTTATTAATAAACCCGTATGAAAGCTATACTTAAAAATTATCGCCAAGCACCACGAAAAGTTCGTTTAGTGGGAAATCTCATTAAAGGGAAGCGTGTTTCTGATGCTCTAGTTGAACTAGAATTCTTAGCAAAACGTGCTTCACTTCCTATACAAAAACTTATTCGTTCAGCTTCTGCTAATGCAGTTAAGAATAATGGTGCAGACCCTGAATTATTGGTTGTAAAAAACGTGACTGTTGATAAAGGTTTGGTTATGAAGCGTTTTATGCCACGCGCTCGTGGTTCTGCTTCTCCTATACACAAACATACAAGTCATGTATGTATAGAACTCGCACAGGTCGAAAAGAAAGAAAAAAAATCTAAAGCAAAAGCTTCAAAATAATTTATGTCAAAAGTTGTACACCCATTTTCACATCGTCTAGTAGTTCTTCGTGATTGGAAATCACGCTGGTTTGCTACCGGTCAAAAATATAATGAATTTTTAAAGACAGATGTTCTTGTTCGTGAATTTCTAGCAAAACGTCTTCGTGGATTCTATGTATCACAAGTAATTGTTGAGAGAAACCAAAAACAAACTCGCATTGCTCTACACACTTCACGCCCAGGAATGATTATTGGACGTCAAGGTGAAGGTATTGAAAAACTTAAAAAAGATTTAAGTAAGTTCATGCAAAAAAAGGATCTAAAAGTCCTTGGTGAAGTAAAAGTTGATGTTGTTGAAATTAATGAACCAGATGCAGACGCAGCTATTGTTGCTTATGCTGTTGCTGAAGGATTAGAAAAACGTCTTCCTTTTCGTCGTGTTTTGAAACAAACAATTGACCGCGTGATGCAAGTTCGTAATGTAAAAGGAGCTCGTATCTGGGTTACAGGTCGTTTAGGTGGAGCCGATATCGCTCGCAGTGAACAAGTTAAGCGTGGATCTATTCCACTCCAAACTTTCCGTGCCGATGTTGACTTTGCTCGTGAAAAAGCACATATGCCATATGGAGATCTTGGTATCAAGGTTTGGATCTACCGTGGTGATGTTTTTAATGATAAGGACTCTAAAATAAATTAAACGCGTATGTTATTCCCAAAGAAAGTAAAATTTAGAAAATGGCAAACAGACCGTAGAAATATGGCAAAAGCACCTAATGATACAAGAGGTACTACACTTGCTTTTGGTTCTTATGGTCTCAAAGCTGAAACAGCTGCACGTGTAAAATCAAATCAAATTGAATCTGCTCGTAAAGTTGCAACAAGAACTATTACAAAAATCGGACGTATTTGGATCCGCATATTCCCTGACAGACCTTTCACTGCTAAACCAGCAGAAGTTGGTATGGGAAAAGGAAAAGGAGATCCACAAGGATACTGTTTCGAAGTTCTCCCTGGTCGCATTATATTTGAAGTAGATGGTGTTACTGAAGAAGTTGCTCGCGAAGCACTTCGTAAGGCAGGCACAAAGCTTCCAGTAAAAACACGCATAGTATCACGCCAATAATATTTATGGAAAACACAAAAACAAAAACAAATAAAACACTTAACGGTGTAGTAGTATCAGACAAAATGACAAAAACAATTGTTGTTACTGTTGATACTTTCAAAAAACACCAAAAGTATCAAAAATACTACAAAGTAACAAAACGTTATAAGGCACGTGATGAAGAAGGGAAGTATAAGGTCGGAGACAAAGTTACTATCATGGAAACACGTCCTCTATCAAAAGACGTTCATTTTATCGCACAATAATTTTTTAATATAAAGGCTTATGATACAAGATGGAACAGTAGTAAAAATTGCAGACAACTCCGGAGGTAAAATCGGGAAAGTTTTCAAAGTTCTTAATGGCGCACACCGTCGTTATGCAGGACTTGGAGATCTCGTTATTATTTCTGTGAAAATTGCAGAACCTAGAAAAGGTGTAAAAAAGAAAGATGTTCACCAAGCAGTTGTTGTTCGTCAAAGAAGTGCGCATCGTCGTGCTGATGGTTCATACATACGTTTTGATGAAAACGCTGTAGTGATACTTGATAAAGGTAAAAAAGAACCAAAAGGAGGTCGTATTTTCGGTCCAATTCCAAGAGAAATTGCGGAACGTGGATATCAAAAAATAGTATCACTTGCCCCAGAGGTAATTTAAATTTTATGAAAATAAAAAAAGGAGACAAAGTTGAAATAATGACAGGAGATGATAAGGGAACAAAAGGAACAGTTCTTAAAGTTTTTCCTGTGCTAAACAGAGTTCTTGTTGAAGGAGTTAATATTGTAAAGAAGCACCAAAAATCACGTGTTAGTGGTGCAAAAGGTACAATAGTCGAAAAATCTCTACCTATTCACGCTTCTAATGTTAAAAAAGTATAACTAAAATTATATGCAAACAGTAAAAGAAAAAGAAAATAATATTTTTAATGCAATGAAAAGTGAGTTTGGTTACAAAAACAAACTTGCTGCACCAAGATTTGTGAAGGTTGTTGTTTCTTCAGGAACAGGTACAAAAATGAAAAGAGATCGTGGTACTAATGATTTAGTTTCAGATCGTCTTTCAAAAATTACAGGACAAAAGACAGCTGTTCGTGGAGCAAAGCAATCAGTTGCAAGTTTCAAAATTCGTGAAGGAGATCCAATTGGAGTTACTGTAACTCTTCGTGGAGCGACTATGTACTCTTTCTTGGAAAAGCTTATAAACGTTGCAATTCCACGTACAAAAGACTTCCGTGGTTTAGATAACAAATCTGTTGACTCTATCGGAAATATGACAATGTCTGTTCGTGAACATACAATCTTCCCAGAATGTACAGATGAAGAATTGAAAGATGTGTTCGGTTTTGCAATCACTATGGTGACAACTGCAAAAAATAGAAAAGAAGCAATTTCTTTCTTTGAAAATATCGGAATGCCTTTCAAGAAATAATTTTAAATAATTATAAAAAAGAAAAGCCTAACAAAAATGTTAGGCTTTTCTTTTTATAATTATGTGT
This sequence comes from Minisyncoccota bacterium, assembly GCA_031972855.1. Taxonomy (GTDB): domain Bacteria; phylum Patescibacteriota; class Minisyncoccia; order Phycocordibacterales; family UBA9973; genus JAIXRY01. The sequence goes on along the minus strand of DALYDY010000011.1, from coordinate 7,074 downwards.
TATAATAAAATAAATATGAGTACCTATATAATTTATACCCTGATTGCTCTAGGAGTGATTTTGGCAACACGATTTATCTTTAAAAAGTTCATCCCTTCAGAATGGGATTTTATTTTTACAAGAACAAATTTAAAAGATCTACAAAATGGTCTTACTTTCGACCCCTCACTTTCATTTTTTCGTTTGAAAAAACATTATGAAGAAAAAATTGAAAACAAAAAGGTTTTTAAATTTTCTCCACAAAAAATGGAAAAATTTAAAAATTCAGCCACAAATGTCTTGGCTAATCACATTATTAATATGGCCAAAAATTCTGGATCTGGAATATCTGTTATCGTTTTAAAAGAACTTGATGGTTCTTTTAAAATACTTCAAGATCAAAGATATGAAATTTTGAAATCTGTTTTACAAGGTTTGTCACATCACACAGACTTTGTAAATGCTTTAAGAAAAGAACTCTATACGTATGAAAAAAACTTAGAAGAATCTAAACTAAAAGAAAATCCAGAAAAGATTAGAGAGATTTGTGTAAATAAATTAGTGTTCTTTTTTGTAAATATAAATTCTTTTGATACTTCAGAAACAAAGTTATTTGATTTGTTCCAGACTGATTATGAAAGATTGAGAAATATTATAGATCTCAAACCTCATATTCCCCTCATTAAAGAACAAAAAAGTGCACAGTCCTCTTAATTGAGGGCTTTTAATTTGACAAAATCCCTTGATTTTGCTACTATAAAAAGACCTAATTGGTAGATCCATTACTCTCCTTAAGACCTTGTTTTTAATAAGTATTTAAGAAAAATAGTGTGATATCCCTTTTTGGTTTTATTAGAAACTAGTATAAAACTAGATAGTTAATTTTATGGCAAAAACATCAGTATTAGCACGTGCAGCAAAAAAACCAAAATATCCGGTTCGCGCAAAGAACCGCTGTTTTAAGTGTGGTCGTGGTCATGGATATATGAGAGACTTCGGTCTTTGTCGTATATGTTTCCGTGAGCTTGCAAACGAAGGGATGATTCCTGGAGTTCGCAAATCTTCTTGGTAGTTTAATTTTAAAAAATATTTATGGACCGTATTGGAGATATGTTAAATATGATCAAGCTCGGAGGGAATGCAAAGCATCCTTCTGTGACTGTTCCGCATTCAAAGCAAAAACTTGCTATTTTAGAATGCTTATTAAAAGCAGGTTATATCGCTGGAGTATCTATTCGTACAGAAAAAGGATTTCCAGTTATTGATGTAGCGATTCGTTATGAAAATGACGCACCTCGTATTCACGAAGTTGCTCGTATTTCAAAACCATCTCGTCGCATGTACTCATCAGCAAAGGACCTACGTCCTTTTCATGGTGGTCATGGATCACAAATTCTCTCAACACCAAAGGGGATTTTGACAGACAAGGAGGCAAAAAAACAACAGGTCGGCGGTGAAATTCTTCTTAGTATCTGGTAGTTTTTAAATTAATTTATATGTCACGTATAGGAAAACAACTCATTCAAGTTCCACAAGGTGTTACTGTAACAATATCTCCTTTAGATATAACTGTTGCTGGACCACTTGGAACACTCAAGAAAAACACTCTTGATTTAATAACTATCTCACAAGAAGATGGTGTACTTACTTTTACTCCAAGAAAAACAGATAAATTTTCTCGTTCACTTTGGGGAACATACTCATCTCAAGTTCAAAATATGATCCAAGGTGTAGTAACTCCATTTACAAAAAAACTAATTCTAGAAGGAGTTGGTTTTAAAAGTGAAGTAAAAGGAACAGATCTTCATCTTGCTCTAGGATTTTCACATCCTGTTGTTGTAGCTATCCCACAAGGACTTACAGTTACAGCAGAGAAAAACAATATTACTGTTACAGGTATAGATAAAGAACTTGTTGGATTTTTTACAGCAAATGTTCGTTCTATGAAGAAACCAGAACCTTACAAAGGTAAAGGATTTCGTTACAGTGATGAAATTATTCGTCGAAAAGCTGGTAAAAAATCTGCATAGTTTTTAATATAAATATATGAATACATTACAGAAAAAAACAGAAAAACGTCTTCGTCTTAAGAAGAAAATTCGCAGTAAAATATTTGGAACTGCAGAACTTCCACGTCTTACAGTATTTCGTTCAAATGCACATATTTATGCGCAATTGATTGATGATACAAAAGGTAATACACTTTGTTCATTCTCTGACATGAATATTAAGGGTGGTACAAAAAAAGATCACGCGCTTGCAGTTGGAGAAGGTATTGCAGAAGTAGCTAAAAAAGCAGGTATCACTAGTGTTGTTTTTGACCGTAACGGTTTTAAATACACAGGTCGTGTAAAAATATTAGCTGACGCAGCTCGCACAGGAGGACTTACATTTTAATTTTTATGCCTACACCACAAAAAACAACAACAACATCATCATCAAACAGACCAGGGTCACGCGGACCAGGTTCTAATGGACCAAGACGTCCAGGTGGAAAAGAAGGAGGTCGCACATATGCAGATCGTCCAAAACCAGAATTTGATCAAAAAATTCTTGATATCCGTCGCGTTACTCGTGTTATGGCTGGAGGTCGCCGTATGACTTTTGCTGTAGCAATGGTTATTGGAGACAAAAAAGGTTCAGTTGGACTTGGTACTGGTAAAGGTGCTGACACAGCACTTGCAATAGCAAAAGCTCTTAAGAGTGCTAAAAAAAGCATGATTACTATCAAGACAACAAAAGATATGTCTTTGCCTCATGAAATAAAAGCAAAAGAAACAAGTTCACAAGTATTCTTGATGCCTAACAAAGGAAAAGGACTTGTAGCTGGTTCTGCTGTTCGTGATATTCTTACACTTGCAGGATTGAAAAATGTTACTGCAAAAATTCACTCAGGAAGTAAAAACCGTTTGAATAATGGTCGCGCAACAATGAAAGCTCTAGCTCTTGTTTCAACAAAAAAGAAACACGGACTTCCAGAAGTAGTAGCTGTTCCAGAAGTAATTCCAGTAATGGAAAAATAATTTAAAGGCTTATGCAAATGAATACAATTTCTCGTACAATCTCAAATAAAAAACCAAAAGTAGTTGGACGCGGTGGCGCTCGTGGTAAAATGTCTGGACGCGGTGGAAAGGGTCAAACAGCTCGTGCTGGTAATAAAACTCGCCCACAAATGCGTGACATTATTAAGAAAATTCCAAAACTTCGTGGACGTGGTAAAAACAGTAACAAATCAATCACAGAAAAGCCTGTAGTTGTTACTCTTGCTACTATTGAAAAAGTTTTTGAATCTGGTTCAAAAATAAACCCAAGTGTTTTGCTTGCTAAAAAACTAATTAGTCGTACTCAAGGTGTTCTTCCTGTAGTAAAAATTCTTGCAACAGGTAAACTTACTAAAAAAATAATTGTTACTAGTGAATGTCTCGTAAGTGATGCAGCTCGTACACAAATAGAAGCTGTTGGCGGGAAGGTTTACTAAACAAAAATCCTATGGATAATTTCCTATTTAAAATAAAAAATTTATGGAACGATTCTCAATTGAGAAATCGTATCATTGTAGTTATTTTGATGCTTGTGGTTTTTCGTGCACTATCTTCTATTCCAGTTCCTGGAGTTGATGTAACACGTCTATCTGCTCTACTTTCAAATAATCAATTTTTTGGTGCTTTGAATGTATTTTCTGGTGGAGGACTTTCTACTCTATCAATCCTAATGCTAGGTGTTGGACCTTATATTACAGCTTCAATCATTATGCAACTTTTGACTATGATGATTCCAAGTCTGAAATCAATGCATCAAGAAGAAGGTGAGATTGGAAGAATTAAATTTACTCAATACTCAAGAATGATAACAATACCTCTTGCTGTTCTTCAAGGATTTTCATTGTTATTACTTCTTTCAAAACAAGGAGTAATACCAGTTTTTGGAATGTTCGAATATGTTGTAAGTATTTCTGTTATAACAGCAGGCTCAATGCTTCTTATGTGGATAGGTGAATTACTTTCAGAATTTGGTGTTGGTAATGGAATTTCTTTGTTGATCTTTGCTGGTATAGTAGCTTCTGTTCCTACACACATTAGTCAGCTTCTTTATACTTTTAACGCATCACAAATACCAACTCTTATTGCATTTTTGATTGCAGGAATTTTGGTAATCGCTGGTGTTGTTTATATTACAGAAGCAGAACGTCTTATTCCTATTACATATACAAAACAAGTAAAAGGAAGTCGTATTGTTGGTGGAAATTCAACTTACTTACCTCTAAAATTAAACCAAGCAGGAGTTATTCCAATTATCTTCGCTCTATCTATTCTTCTTTTTCCTCAACTAATAGCAACTTTCTTAAGTGGAATGGATAGTAGTACAGCTCAAAATGTTGCTCGCTCATTAACTCTTTTCTTGCAAAGCACATGGCTTTACTCTCTAGTGTATTTTATACTTGTAACTTTGTTTACATATTTCTACACAGCTGTAACTTTTGATCCAGAACAAATGGCAACAAATTTGCAAAAAAATGGAGCTTTCGTTCCAGGTATTCGTCCAGGACAATCAACAACAGAATATCTTGCAAAACTAGTAACAAAACTTACTTTTGTTGGTGCAATATTCCTAGGACTTGTAGCGGTTCTACCTCTTATAGTTAGAACTCTTACAGGTATAAATTCTGTTGCTCTTGGTGGTACTGCACTTTTGATTGTTGTTTCTGTTGTTCTCGATTTAATCAAGCGCACAGATGCACAATTATCTCTTCAAGAATATTAGAATTTATTTCTATGTATTATAAAAAGCGAAACCTTAAGGTTTCGCTTTTTATAATACACTTTTCCCCAAACCCAACCTCTAAAATAACCAAAAAAAGTATATAATACATATATGTTAAGAACTCTCAAGTACTTCTTGAGCCGAGTCTACACTCTATTATCAATAGGGTTATTTATCTTCACATACACAGCACTAAAGGTAGGAGCTATATACTATCCTACAGACAACATAACTAACCCTAGTTGTGCACCAGGTGACTCTGGTTGTTATGTATCTCTACTACCTGACCAAACATCTAACTCTGGTTCTTTGTTATTTACTAATGGTACTAATCCAAGTTGGAGTAGTGGACTCACTTGGAACAGTGTAGATGGAATGCTAGATGTAAGAACTGTAAGTAGTGACGCTATTAGAATTGGACAAAGTTCTACTCTTTCTGCTAATCAAATTAATTCTAGTATTCTTTTTGGATCAAATATAAATGGAAGTTTTAATGACTACTCTGAAATTAGAAGTTATTATACAGGAGATGGTTCTAATAGAACTGGTAAATTAATTTTTGTTACAAGAAATAATGGAGGAGGTGTTTCTGCACTTAATCTTGGGCCAGATGGTCAGCTGTATGCTTCTAGTTCTTCAATTCCTACAACATATCCTGCAAAATTATTTATAGCAGGGTTGGGAAATACTTCATCTACATACACAGCTCAATTTCACAATTCAACAGGTACAAACAACGCTCTAGTTATTCGTGATGATGGGTTTGTGGGTATTGGAACATCGACACCAGGCGATAATCTTTTTGTTTCTGGTGCTTCTTCTTGGGTTGGTTCAGCCGTCAAAAATACTGACTCTACAGGTAGATCAAATTTATATGCGGTAAATGATTTAGGTAAAGGAGGGTATATCCAAACTTATGGTTCAACTTACTCTGGTACTTTAGTTGGTGTTTCTGCGGCTAATGCCGTGAGTTTTATGGGTGGAAGTAATCCATCACAAGTATTTTTTGGTGTTAGTGGTGCTTCAGCACCTATTTACTTTGGTTATGGTACTTTGTCAGTTCCAGCGATTAGTATTATTACAAATAATAATGTTGGTATTGGTACAACTACACCTGTTCAGACTCTGGATGTTGTGGGTGATGCTAGACTTCGTGGAGTTAGTGGAAGTGGTACTCTTTATATGGGTTCAGGTGTTACGGGGGCTGGAGTTGTAGCTGGAACTAATCAGGCTTCAGGAGGCGGAGTTATATATTTATATCAAGGTAGTCATGCTACATTACCAGACGCTGTTCAACTTAGAAATGGTTCTACTGTTGCGATGACTATTGTACAATCTGGTAACGTAGGTATTGGCACAACAACCCCTGGAGAATTATTGCATGTCTACAAGAATGCTTCAGGTTCAAATTATTTGAGAATAGAAAATGCTACATCAGGAGCTCTTGCCGATGTGGTAGGTTTGAATTTAAAGAGTGCTTCCGAGAATTCATATATAAGTTACAATGGATACGATGATAGTATGCGCTTTTATGTCGACGGTGGTGCAACTCCTGCTGTTACATTCCTAGCTGATGGAACAAATAATGGAACAGGCTATGTCGGTATCGGTACGACTACTCCTGGTGCTGCACTTGATATTGCTACTAGCGCTGGGAATAGTGCTTTTGGGGCAATAAATTCAAGCTTTGTATCTACCTATGTTGGAGGTAGTACTCAGATGGCAAACAGACTGATTGTTCAGGTTCCTACTAGTGCCGCATCTTCTGCTTATACTGCAGTGCTAGGTCAGGCAAAGACTGGTGGTAGTGCTACTACTGTCAGTAGTATCACTGGTGTATATGGTAATGCTCTCGCCCAGAGTGCTAGTGGTGCCATCACTACAGCATACGGAGGAAACTTTGCTGTAGATCAGACTGGAGGAGGAACTATTTCTCAAGCTTATGGATTGAATGTTGGAGTTACAAATACGGGTACTATGACTAATACATATGGAATATATGTAGGAGATGTTACATCTGGCACGCAGACAAATACAGCTTTCTCAATTTACTCATCTGATGCAAATGCAAAAAATTATTTTGCCGGGAATGTAGGGATTGGGACAATAACTCCTACTTATAAATTAGATGTGGCTGGAGGTATGCGAATAGGAAATGCTGGCAGTACTGTTACTATGGGGCTAGGAGAATCTTCTTCTGACTCTGTTTTTGTTGGAAGTCTTACAAATCAACCTTTAAAGTTTTTGGTGAACACTGGTGAATATATGAGAATTAGTACTGCAGGCAACCTCGGCATCGGCACAACCACCCCATCCTACAAACTCCACGTAGGA
>DALYDY010000010.1:0-22518 GCA_031972855.1 Minisyncoccota bacterium | reverse complement strand
AGTCACTAAACTACATAGGTCTCATCCCTTATGCTATAGAAGGTATTAAGGAGTTAGATATTAAGGTTAACCAACTCTCATCACTGTTTAATAATGATCAAACTAGACTAGATAAAATAAAAGTATTTTTTGATAATTTATTTGGTCAAAACAAAATTTGCGTAGATGATCAGACTTGTCTAACAAAAAGTGATATTATTATTCTTATAGAAATGGCTCGTAATAATCAAAATAATGTAATACAAAATACTCCACCACAAGATATTACTGAAAATGTGGTAGAAGACACAGGAGCTGAAATCATTGTTGAAGAGGAGGTGATTGATAATTTAACAGAAGAATCTTCTTGATTTGTTGTTTATAATATATAATTAATACAATATGAAAAAAATACTTTTAATCATTTTTTGTTTTTGTTGTTTTACTTCTAGTGCTTCAGCAAGTCAATATAGTGGAACTTTTGATCCTAATAATGCAGGACATAATAAAGCATATTTGGTAAATGATGGAGGAATGAATAATATTTCTCGTGAAATTACTGTTGGTAAATTTACAACACAAACAGCTCAAAATGGTTTAATTACTGGTAATACTGTTACTGGCTGGATGTGGGGTGCGGCTACAGGTTGGATATCTTTAAACTGTTCAAATATTCCAGGATCTTGTACTAGTTCTGATTATAAAGTTAGTGTTAATAATGACGGGTATTTGGTTGGATATGGTTGGGGACCTCAGGCTGGATGGGTTAATTTTTCTCCTACAGGAGCAGGAACAAACTCTGTACACATTACATCTACAGGAGACTTTATGGGGTATGCATGGTCACAAGTTTTTGGGTATATTTCATTTAATTGTTCTAATGATAATTCTTGTGGAACAACTAATTTTAAAACATATACAGATTTTAGACCTATAAATTATCAAATACACTCAGTTGTTCCTCTTTCTTTTTTACAAAGAATAACAAATGTTTTTAAAGAAGATAAGCCAAAAGAAATAGAAGTTGTTACTAAAACAGAAGACAAAAAAGTTGATAACGTTATAGAAAAAACACCTACAAAAAATAGTGAAAATAATACAACATCAAATTCTAAAGTAGAAGTTCCTTCTGGTGAACCAAGTGTTTCTAATTTTACACCAACATCAAAACCACCAGAAATAACAAAACCTTTAGGTAGTAAAGAATTAAATAAAGACGTTTCTAATAATGTAGACGAAAAGAAACAAGCAGATAATAATACAAAAAAGAAAGTTGGACTCGGAATTTTGGGACTACTTATATTAATATTTATTGTTACAAGACTTTAGGAATTATTTTAAAAATCTTTAATTATTAAATGGAAACACATACAAAATTTTCAAAATGGGCACTGATTTTAGGAATAGTTATTGTTCTTAATTTATTCTTTAACTACACTCTTTCTTTGGTATATGGTGAGCCAAAATATGAGGATTATATAAAACAAACACAAGTTGTAGAAAATATTAAAACAAAAGAAGAATGTCTTAATATTGGTGGTCAGTGGAGTGAAGGACAAAAAATGGAATCTGTAAAAACAGGAGAAGAAATTTTCCAAGGTTGGTGTGATCAAAATTACACAAATCAAAAAAAATACGATAGTGCAAGAAAAATATACGAAAGAAATGTATTTATAACTCTTGTAATACTGGGTGTAATATCTCTTACTGTTGGAATTTTTGTTTCTAATATTGTTCTTGCTCCAGCACTAGCATTTGGTGGAGTTCTGTCATTCATTATTGCTTCAATGCGTTATTGGAGTCTAGCCGAAAAGGGAATAAGAGCATTTATACTTTTTGTCGCACTTGCTTCACTTATATGGCTTGCGATTAAGAAATTTAATCAAAAATAACAGAATTATATAATTAATTTATGGAAAATATTTGGTTTAAATTTGTAGCTATTCTTCCATATTTATTTACCGTATTGATAGTCTCAATTGCTTTTTATGGTGTAATCTATTTTTTGTTTACTTTTATAAGTAGAAAATTATTAAAATATGAAATATCTAAAAAAGATTTTATTAGAGCATTTGTAATATCTTATTTTATTCAAATACTAGTATCTTCTTTAATTTTAGATTTTTCAAAATCAATAATATTGGGCATGGCCTTATCTCTGCTATTTGGTTGTGTTGTTTTTTATTTTCTCTCAAAAAAATTATTTAAATTTTTAAAACTTAATTTAAGTAATTCTCTGTTACTTTATTTTGGGCCGATCGTCTTAATTTTTGTAATAATTATGTATTTTAGTGTTATTTCAAAAATAATTTTCTAAATTTAAAAACCCTCGAAATTTCGGGGGTTTTTTGCTATTATGTATTATATGAAAAAAGCGGAAACATATAATCATTTAAAGATAGAGAAAAAGTGGCAAAAGTTCTGGGAAGAAAAGAAGACTTACCAAACTCTCTCTGTAGATAAGGCAAAGGCGAGAGGTCTTAAGCCTTATTATGTACTTGATATGTTTCCTTATCCATCTGGTGCGGGTTTACACGTAGGACACCCTCGCGGGTATATAGGGTCTGATGTTTTTGCTCGCTTCAAGAGAATGCAAGGATTTAATGTTCTTCATCCAATGGGATTTGATTCATTTGGTCTTCCTGCAGAACAATACGCAATCAAGACAGGGAAGCATCCTGGTCCTTTTACTGATTCTCTTGTAAAAAAATACAAGAAGCAATTAGAAATAATTGGTTTTTCTTTTGATTGGTCTCGACAAGTAGAGACACACTCTCCCGAATATTATAAATGGACACAATGGATATTCTTACAACTTTACAATAGTTATTACGACACAAAGAAAAACAAAGCAGAAAGTATTGAGAGTCTAATAAAATATTTTAATAAGAATGGGAATAAGAGTTGTAATGCTTTTACAAATGATAGTGCAATTTTTTCTGCTCTTGAGTGGAAGAATTTTACTGAAAAAGAAAAGCAATATGTGCTCATGAGTTATAGACTCGCATATGAAGGATATGCAGAGGTAAACTGGTGTCCGGAAATGGGAACAGTTCTTGCAAACGATGAAATCATTGAAGATAAAAATGGAATCATGGTTTCTGAACGTGGAGAATATCCTGTAGAGAAGAAAATGATGCGCCAATGGTTCATGCGAATCACAGCATATGCAGACAGACTTCTCTCGGGTCTCGATGAGATTGATTGGTCTTCTTCTATAAAACAAACTCAAAAGAATTGGATAGGAAAGTCTAAAGGAAGTGAAATAAATTTTTCTACTAATATAAATAGAGATATTAAAGTTTTCACAACTCGCGCTGACACTCTTTTTGGTGTGACATATGTTGTACTTTCACCAGAACATTCTAGTATTGGAGAATTTATTGTTCAATCAAAAAATATGTCAGAAGTGTCTGCATATATTAGAGAAGCAAAAGAAGATTTGAATAAAAACAACAACACAGTAGAAAAAACAGGAATTGAACTTAAAGGTGTATACGCTATCAATCCAATAAATAATAAACAAATACCTGTATGGGTAGCAAATTACGTACTTTCTTCATATGGAACAGGTGCTGTAATGGCTGTTCCTGCACATGATGAACGTGATTTTGAATTTGCAAATAAATACAATTTGTCTATTAAACAAGTTATTGTTAATGAATATTTATTAAAATCAATTGTTGTTGGTACTACAGTAGAAAATAATGAAGATTTTAAAAAAGAACTCCAAAAAAATGAAATAAATTTTACTTTGGCAGTTAGCTCTATAAGTAATCGTGAGCATATTAGAGTTGAATTAAAAAAAGAAAAACTTGAAGATTTTATAAAAATTATTCAAAAACATATAAAAGAAAAATGTTGGGTTGAAATACTTGGAAGTGAAAATATTATTGTACTTAAGAATGAAATACATAAAGATTTTTTAAGTAAATCTGAAGAATGGTTTAATAAATTCATAGAATGGGAACCTTTTGTAAAAGGTCAAAAAAATTTATGGGACATGCTTTATAAAAATGAATTTTTAAGTGAATTTGTTTGTTATACAAACAATGGTATTTTGGTAAACTCTAGTGAATTTGACGGTATGGATTCAGAGTATGCTCGCATAAAAATTACAGAAAAGGTTGGTGGAAAAATTGTTACAAAATATAAAATGCGTGATGCAATATTTGCACGCCAAAGATACTGGGGCGAGCCGATTCCACTTATTCATACAAAAGATGGACTCATTGAAACTGTAAAAGAAAAAGATCTTCCTCTTGAGCTTCCAAAAGTAAAATCATATCAACCTAGTGGTAATGGAGAGTCTCCATTGTCTAGTGTATCTTCTTGGACAAAAACTGGCTATGAGACTAATACAATGCCTGGCTGGGCTGGGTCTTCTTGGTACTTCTTACGCTATATGGATCCAAAGAATAAGAAGGAGTTTGCAAGTAAAGAAACACTTTCATATTGGAAGCAAGTAGATATGTATATAGGTGGCACAGAACATGCTACAGGTCACTTACTCTATTCACGTTTTTGGCATAAATTTTTAAAAGATTTGGGATATGCAAAAACAGAAGAACCATTCAAAGCGCTTAAGAATCAAGGTCTTATTCTCGCAACTGATGGAAGAAAAATGAGTAAGCGTTGGGGGAATGTTATTAATCCAGATGAAATAGTGAAGACTTATGGAGCCGACACACTTCGTGTTTACGAAATGTTTATGGGGCCATTCGAAGCGTCTCAACCTTGGAATACAGAGAGTATTATTGGGTCACGCAGATTTATTGAACGTGTATTTAGATTCTCAGAAAGTGTTTTAGAGAAGAATGTAAAAGTTTCAAGTAAAGAAAGCTTGAGAGCACTACACTCTATTATTGAAAAAGTGAATAATGATATTCAAAATTTCTCTTTCAATACTTCTATATCTGGTATGATGATTGCGCTTAATATTTTTGAAAAAGAAAATCAATTATCAAAAAATGATTTTCTGAAGTTCTTAGCACTTATTGCACCATTTGCTCCTCATATATCAGAAGAACTTTGGAGTAAGTTTGGACAAAAGGGAAGTGTTCATACTTCAGTTTTTCCTAAATCAGATAAAAAGTATCTCATACAAGAAGAAATTACTATCCCTATTTCAGTGAATGGAAAAGTTCGCGCAGAAATAAACGTCTCTCCAAAAATCTCACAAGAAGAAATAGAAAATATTGCAATAAATAATGATAAAGTAAAGCCTTGGATAGAAGGAAAAGAAATTAAAAAACTAATTTACGTGTCTGGCAAGATAGTAAATATCGTTATATAATCCACTCGGAAAATATTGATGACTGATGTATAATATGGTAGTTATAAGAAGTTAATTATTATCATTTATACTTTATGGATCCAGTACAACAACCCTCTAAAAAAGTCGGTCTACTCAACAGACTTTCTTTTTTTAGTTTTATTTCTACAATTATTCTTTTACCTATATTCTTTATTCCAGGAACAACTGTTTCTCTTGATATAGCAAAAGGATTTATTATTGTTCTAGGAGTTTCTTTGTCTTTCTTGTTTTGGCTTATAGCTAGACTTGTTGACGGAGTTTTCACTATTCCAAGAACACCATTAATAACATCATTGCTTGCATTGGTGGGAGTATTCTTTATATCTGGTCTTTTTTCTAAAGCCCCATACAAATCAATTTTTGGACAAGGATTTGAAATAGGAACAGCAATATCGATGTTAACTATGTTTTTGGTTTTCTTCTTATCTGCTGTTCATTTCCAAATTGAATCAAGAATCAAAAAACTTTTTTCAGGACTATTTATTACATTTTCTTTGGCAATAATTTGTACAGCAATAATGGCCTTTTTTGGTGACAAATCTGTGGTTGCAAATTTCTTCGCGCCTGTTGCTGGTGGAAGTATGATTGGTGGATGGAATGATTTTGCTATACTAGCAGGACTTGTAGCAATACTTTCATTATTAGGTCTTCAATTTCTTGAGACAAAAAGATTTTCTAAGATAGGACTTTCATCTGGGTTGGTGTTGTCTATTCTTGTTCTTGGTATAATTAATTTTACATCTGTTTGGTATGTTCTTGGAACTATCGCCTTAATTGTTTTTGTCTACTCTCTTTCTATTGCAACTCCTTCTGAAGGGTCTCTAAATCCAAATGAAAAACAACTTCCTCTAGCACCGTTTTTCGTTGTTCTTGCGTGTCTCTTCTTCCTACTAGGAAATAATTTGGTAAGTGATTTTGTTTCAAATAAAATTGGTTTTTCTAATACAGAAGTTCGCCCTTCACTTGTTACAACTTTACAAGTTGGTGGAAAATCATTAATAAAAAATCCTCTAAGATTTGTTGTTGGTGCAGGACCTAATAGATTTTCACAAATGTGGGCTGAAAATCGTCCAATGGATTTGAATCAAACAATTTTCTGGGATACTAGATTTGGATCTGGGTTTGGTCTAGTTCCTTCGTTAATGCTTACAACTGGACTTATTGGTATAGTTGCGTTTACTTGGTTCTTGCTTGTATTCTTTGTTACAGGATTTAGAACTATCATAAGAAGTCTAAAAGATAGAGATAGTGGATTTATGCTTATTGGAACATTTTGTAGTGCTCTATATCTATGGATATTTGCAATTATATATGTACCAAGTCTTTCATTGTTTGGAATGGCGTTCGTAATGACAGGTCTGTTCGTAGCTATTTTGGTAAAGAGAAAATTATTACCACTACATGACTTCTCATACTTAAATGATCCAAGAAATAGTTTCTTTGCAATTCTTGCTATTATTGTTTCTGTAATGATAACTGTATCAGCTGTTTATTTGATTATTGGAAGATATGCAAGTATTGCTTCTTTTAGTAGTACAAACAAAGCAAAAGATTTAAATGAGGCTGAATATAAAATAGTTAGAGCTATTCGTTTGTCTGATAAAAATGATATTTATTACAGAACATTGTCTGATCTATATCTTAGTAAATTAAACAATCTTTTATCTGAAAATAAAGATAATTTAAAATCTGTAGAATCTGAGCTTCAAGGTACATATTCAAACGCTGAAGCTTCAGCAAGACAAAGTACTGTTATTGATGGAAGTGATATCTTGAATTGGCTACAACTAGGAAAGGTTTACGAGACTGGTGTTGCTTTGCAAAACAAAGAGTCTTATGAACTTGCTAAAGGAGCGTATGAACAAGCAAAATTGTTAAGTAAAAATAATCCAAGTCTAACTCTCTCTCTTGCTCAACTTGAAAAAACAAACAAAAACAACGAAGGAGCAATTACACTTGCGAAAGAAGCTCTTTCTCTAAAAGGAGACTATGTTAACGCTTATTATTTCTTAGCCGCAATCTCTTTTGAGAATAATAACAAGCAAGAAGGGTTTGATTATCTAAATCAAGCAACAAGAACGAATTCTAATGATCCAAACGTATTCTTTACAGTAGGAGCTACAAAATACAATCAACAAAATTATGAAGGAGCTGTTATTGATCTTGAAAAAGCTGTAAGATTAGCACCTTCATCACTTGATGCTCGTTATATACTTGCTCTTGCTTATAACAAAGCAGGACAAAAGAATGACGCTATTACTCAATTAGAATTTATTCTAAAAATAGCTCCAGATAGTGAAACTATAACTAAAGCACTAAATGAAATAAAAGGAGGAGTTTCTTCAACAGTAGAAACTGTTGATACAACAACAGACACAGCTAATACAGCTGTTGCTGAAGATGATAAAAAAACAACAACAAAGAAAAGATAGACTATGGTTAAGAGAGTTATTGAAGTCCTGAGTCGAGAATTTTCTAATGTGCACCAAGCAGCACTCCTTTTGGGAGTAGCTGCTTTTGCATCTCAAATACTCGGTCTTGTTCGCGACAGATTACTTGCAAATATTATAGGTCCGTCAGAAACTTTAGATATATACTACAGTGCTTTTCGTATACCTGATTTTTTGTTTGTATCTATTGCATCTCTCGTTTCAATCACTGTTTTAATTCCTTTTATTGTTGAATTGTTAAACAAAGATGATGAGTCAAGAGAAAAAGCAAGAGAGCTTTTCTCAAATATATTTACAGTTTTTCTTCTTTTGATAACCCTTTCTTCTGTTATATTTTTTATTTTTATTCCAAAAATAATTACATTTATAACTCCTGGTTTTTCTCCAGAGTCTCTAGACAAAGTCATTCTTGTTAGTCGAATAATGCTTCTACAACCAATACTCCTTGGACTTTCTAATTTGTTTGGTTCTATAACACAGCTATATAAAAGATTTTTTGTTTGGGCTGTAGCTCCACTGTTTTATAATATTGGAGTAATTATAGGTATTTTGTTTTTCTATAAAACTTTTGGAATAGTAGGTCTTGCTTTTGGTGTGGTTCTTGGAGCTCTTATGCACCTTCTTATTCAGCTTCCTGTCTTGTTTAAGTATAAATTTATTCCAAAGTTTTCAAGTCCAAAAATTTGGAAAGAAACAGGAAAAGTTTTTCTTCTCTCTATACCAAGAACAATAGGACTTTCTTGTAATAGTATTGCTGAAATTGCAATTATTTCTATAGCGACGACTTTTACTGTTGGATCTGTTTCTGTTTACCAGCTTTCATTTAATATGGAATCTTTTCCAATTACAATAATAGGACTTTCTTATTCTGTAGCAGTATTTCCTCTGCTAGCATCTTTATGGAAAAATGGTGACCATCAAAAATATTTGGAATATGTTTCAAAAGTTTCTCGTCAAATTATTTTTTATTCACTTCCTACAATAGCTCTTTTTGTTGTTTTACGTGCACATATTGTTCGTGTTGTTCTTGGGTCTGGTAATTTTTCTTGGACACACACACGTCTTGTTGCGGCGTCTTTGGCATTATTTACACTTGCTGTTATCGGTCAGAGTATGATTCATCTTTTTGTGCGTGCGTATTATGCAAAAGGTGACACTTATAAACCTCTTATAGTAAATATTATTTCAGCATCTTTTATTATTTTTAGTTCTTATTATTTATCTATATTTTTTATAAACAATCATACGTTTAGATATTTTTTAGAATCACTTCTACGTGTTGTTGATGTTCCTGGTACTGAAGTATTAGTGTTACCACTTTCTTATGCTTTAGGTTCTATAATTAACGCTTTTGTTTTGATATTTTTATTTACAAAAGATATGAAAATATATGGTTTTAATATTAAACCAATATCAAGAACTTTTTTGTATAGTCTAGGAGCGTCATGTTTTGTTGGTCTTGGTTCTTATTTAACTTTGAATATTTTTGTGCCGTTATATGACCAGACAACATTTGTCGGAATACTTCTCCAAGGATTAGTTGCTGGGCTTGTTGGAGTGTCTGTGGGGCTTATTGTTTTAAAATTATTAAAATCAGAAGAGCTTGATAATTTATATACTGCTTTACGTAATAAATTCTGGAAAACAGAAGTAGTAACAGATACTCAAAATCCAGGATTATAGATAAAATGTGCAACCCTTCGGGTTGCACATTTTATCTATACACTTTTCCCCAAACCTTCACCCTCTAACAACCAAAAAAAGTATATAATACATACATATGCTACAAACCCTCAAGTACTTCTTGAGCCGAGTTTACACGATAACATCTATCGTGTTATTTGCATTATCTTATGGAGCTATACAAGCATATGCTGTGTACTATCCTACAGACAACATAACTAACCCTACATGTGCACCAGGTGACTCTGGTTGTTATGTTTCTTTACTTCCTGATCAGACATCTAAGTCTGGTTCTTTGTTATTTACTAATGGTACTAATCCTTCTTGGACAGGATCTTCTGCACTTTCTTGGGATAGTGTTAATGGAAGACTTGGGGTGGGGACTAGTATTCCAACTAGTGTTTTGGAAGTTGCTTCAGAATCCACAACAGCATCTAGAGGTATTATAGTTCGTAATGCAAACACCGCTTCATCTAACGGTTCTCCAATTAGATTTCAAAAATCTCGTGGTACTCTAGCAGCCCCAGAAGATTTACAAGATGGAGATACTATTTCGTCTTACATAGCGTCTCCATATTCAGGAGGTACGTATTTTTCTACAGGAGAATTAGATTTTGAAGTTGATGGAACTTTCACATCAGGACAGAGACCTCCATCAAGAATGGTTGTTTATACAAATATAGCCAACGGTGCACAAATCGCCGCAATGACTATTAAAGGAAATGGTAATGTTGGTATAGGTACAACTAACCCAGGTCACAAATTGACAGTAGGAGACGGTACTGGTAATAATTTTATTTCAGTAGCAAATTCCTCAAGTAATATATATCTAGGACAGTCAGGAAACACTCGTTTTGGATATGCTGGAGGTACTATAGGTTTATTACTTCAAAGTGCTACAGATATTGCTATGGGTATAGGTACTTTTGGTGGTGACGCCCCTTTAATTTTTGGTACTAATAATATAGAAAGAATGAGAATCTCTGGCGCAAGTGGTAATATTGGTGTAGGTACAACAACACCTCTATCACGCTTTCATATTGGCGTATCTCCAACAGCCTCAGCAAACTACGGAACTATATCTCTAGGAGGTGGAGCCTTCGATGGAACAACATCAGGATACTTTGGAACATCATCTTCATCAAACTCAAACGGAACATCTCTTGCTATAAATGAAGCTTCTGGTTATACAGGGGATTTGATAAATGCACAAGTAGGTGGCAGTTCTAATTTTGTTGTTACAGGAGACAATAAAACTTATTTTGGTAGAAGCCCCTCATCAGTAAATGCTTCATTAAGTGGTGCTTTTATTAAAGCAAATATTCTTGGTGAGGATGGGAATACAGGATTGACTATGGTGCGCGCACAAGGAAATGTTTCTGGTCCATATGTTTATATGGTGAAAGCTCGAGGTACTCTTGCAAGTCCAAGTGATTATGTTTCTGGAGATACTATAGGTTCTATTACAAGTAATGCATACTACAATGGAGGTATTAGAACTGCAACAAATATTTATAGTATTGCACGAGGAAATTCTGGTAACTCTGTTATGGGAGAAATCAATTTCTTGGTTCAGACAGCAACTAACAATGAAACATTAATGAGTATTCAAGGTGCGACTGGTAGTGGAAATGTTACTATAGGTAGTGCAGCCTCTGCTATTACTCCACTCGGTAGACTACATATAAAAGGTGTTACTGCGGATAGTACAGCAAATGCATTGTATGTAGAAAATTCATCCTCAACAAATTTACTTACAGTTAGAAATGATGGAAATATTGGTATTGGTACAAATTCACCTCTTTCTAATTTACATATATATACTGCCGCATCTAATACTCCTCAAGGTATAGCTCTTGATCAAGGAGGAGGAAATAGTGGAAGATTGTTTTTTATGACAAATGGTGGTCCTGGTTATGATATATATTATAACGGAGTTTCTGATGCTTTATATTTTGCTGCTGGTGGTACTCCAGGAGTTACCTCAGGTTCTACTAGAATGAATATATCAGGTGATGGTAGACTTACTGTAAACAATGGCGCAACTGTAGGTGCTTATTCTCTAAACGTCGGCTCTTCCTCAGTCACAGGTATCGTCTCCCGTTTCCAAAACTCCACCGGAACATGTGACATCAACCCAACAACAACATCACTATCCTGTAGTTCAGACAGAACACTCAAAACAAACATAACAAACCTAAACAACACAATACTCAACCAAATCACTACACTCCAACCTGTAACATACACATGGATAAACGATAACACTAACCAACAACAAACAGGATTCATAGCACAAGACGTAGAAGCTATCTTCCCATCTCTTGTATCTACTGACCCTACAACAAACCTCAAGTCACTAAACTACATAGGTCTCATCCCTTATGCTATAGAGGGGATTAGAGAACTAGATATTAAACTCAACCAACAAGCATCACTAGACACTACACTTCAAGGATCTTTTGGATACCTAGCAAAAGAATTCCTCGGGAACATCTCTAATTCTATTAATGATCTCTATGCTAAAGTTATTCATAGTGATAGGGTGGAGACAAAAGAATTGTGTATTGATGATCTTTGTATTACAAAAAATCAATTACAACAAATATTAAATCAGACAAATCAACAAAATGTCTCAAATACCGATAATTCAACACTAACTATTCCTGAAGAAATTATAGAAGAACCGGTAATAATTAATGACACACCTCCTTCTGAAAATATAGATATTTTAGAATAAAAAACTCTTTTACTAAAAGAGTTTTTCTGGTATTATAGGCAAACAAATAGATGAAAACAAAACTTATTAGAAACTTCAGTATTATCGCGCATATTGATCACGGCAAGTCTACTCTTGCCGATAGAATGCTTGAAGTAACAAAAACAATAGAATCTCGCAAAATGCGTGATCAAGTTCTTGATAATATGGAGCTTGAACGTGAACGTGGAATAACAATTAAAATGCAACCAGTTCGTATGGAGCATGATTTTGGTGGAGAAACATATGAACTAAATCTTATTGACACTCCTGGTCATATAGATTTTTCTTATGAAGTTTCTCGTGCACTAAAAGCTGTTGAAGGATCTATACTTCTTGTTGATGCGACTCAAGGCGTGCAAGCTCAAACTCTCACCACTCTATCAATGGCTCGCGAATCAGGACTAGTAATTATTCCTGTTCTTTCAAAAATTGATTCACCACTTGCTCGTGTAAACGAAGTAAAAAAGGAAGTAGCTATACTTCTTGAATGTGATGAAGATGAGATTCTTACTGTATCTGGAAAGACAGGAGAAGGTGTATCTTTTTTACTTGATGAAGTTATAAAACGTGTTCCAGCTCCACTTGAAAAGTATATTGATTCAGGAGGATTTCGTGCGCTTATTTTTGATTTTAAATATTCAAACCATAAAGGCGTAATCGTCTTCGTCCGCGTTCTTGATGGTGAAGTTTCTAAAAATATGAACCTTATTTTTAAGAGTG
This sequence comes from Minisyncoccota bacterium, assembly GCA_031972855.1. GTDB lineage: Bacteria > Patescibacteriota > Minisyncoccia > Phycocordibacterales > UBA9973 > JAIXRY01. The sequence continues at coordinate 9,608 of DALYDY010000010.1, read as the reverse complement.
CAGAAGAAAAATTTATAGCACTTGAAGTTGGGACCTTTTCTCCAGATGAAAAACCAAAAGACGTGCTTGGTCCTGGATCTATTGGTTATATTGTCACAGGAATTAAAAAACCAGGTATTGCCTCTGTTGGAGACACTGTTGTAGATATAAAGCATGATTTACCTGGAATTCCTGGGTATTTTCAACCTAGGCCTGTTGTCTGGGCGTCTATCTATCCAGAGAGTCAGGATGACTTTAATGAGCTTAAAACAGCCCTAGGGAAGCTTCGTTTGTCTGATTCGGCCTTTTCCTTTGAAGAAGAATCCTCAGGCCTTCTAGGTAGGGGTTTCCGTGTAGGCTTTCTTGGAATGCTTCACTTAGAGATTATTACTGAGCGTCTTCGTCGTGAATTTGACCTTGAGCTTGTAGTGACAAGTCCTTCTATTACTTATGAAGTGAAACTAAAAAATGGTAAAAAAGAGACTATATATTCACCACACTTATTTCCTAGTGATGGACTTATTGAAGAAGTGATGGAACCTTGGGTTGAAGTAAAAATTATTACACCATCAGACTACTTGGGTTCTCTTATGCAACTTTGTTTTGAACATGAAGCAGAAGTTGGTGAGACTTTAAACTTTGGTGATAATCGTTCTCAGATTGGAATGATGATGCCACTACGTGAATTGATGAGAAATTTCTTTGATGAATTAAAAGGTATTACTTCTGGTTACGCTTCTATTTCATATGAAATAGGAGAACTTCGTCATGCTGAAGTTACTCGTATCGATATATTAGTTGCTGAAGAAATCGTCCCAGCATTTACTCGTGTTGTTTCAAAAAGACAAGCCGCAAAAGAAGCAGAAGATGCTGTAGAAAAATTGTATGGAATATTACCAAGACAACAATTTGTTACAAAAATCCAAGGTTATGCTCTAGGGAGAATTTTATCATCAAGAACACTTTCTGCTTTTCGTAAAGATGTTTTAATGCATGGAAGTAAAGTTGTCGGAGGAGGAGATATTAGTCGTAAAAAGAAACTTCTTGAAAAACAAAAGAAAGGTAAGGCTCGCATGAAAGAGCTTGGAAAAGTTAATATTCCACATGAAGTCTTTCTTAAAATGATGAAAAAAGGCGATAATTAAAACTATCCAAAGATTGAAGGAATATATAGTAAAATCATACTTATAATAATAAGCGCTGAAGCTATAGCCCAAATAATCTTTACTTTCTTTCTGTGTTCTGGATTTAATAACATATAGAGTATACTATACCAATATATGGCTACTTTAGGCAATAATTTAAAAGATAAAAAGTCATCTCTTTACACAAAGCCAGTTTTTGTAATTTTCACTGTAATTTCTATTATTTTATTTTTAAATGTTATTGATATATTAAAGAAATATAGAAATGCATACAAGGAAGAACAAGATGTAAAAAATGAATTTAACAGACTTCAAGAAAGAAGAGTTAATCTTGAAAAAGATATAGAAGTAATAAGTACAGAAAAAGGCGTGGAAGAATTGATTAGAACACAATATCCAATCGCTAAACCAGACGAAGGAGTTATTATGATTGTTGATAGCAAAAAGGGTATAGTACCAAAAGAGTCTGGCAATATTTTTTATCGTCTTTCAGAATTCTTCAAAAAAGACTAGATATTTAATATTATTTGCATACATATATTCTGTCGAGGTATAATGTAAATATAGTAATAATAATTTAATAAATATGAAAAATGTAAGCATTTATAGTACACCAACATGTCACTTCTGCAATCTCGCAAAAGATTTTTTTAAGGAAAATAATATTTCTTACACAGAATATAATGTTGCAACTGATCTTGAAAAAAGAAAAGAAATGGTAGAAAAAACAGGGCAAATGGGTGTGCCTGTAATAATTATTGAAGGACAAGACCCTATTGTTGGTTTTAGAGAAGATATTGTAAAAGAAGCTTTAGAAAAATAATTTCTACAATCAAAATTCCCATACATAGTATGGGAATTTTGATTAATGCTTTCATAGTTAAATGGATATAACAGTTCCGTCCTAAGGAATAGTTTCAGGTTCGATTCCTGATGAAGGCACATTTAAGTTTTTTTATAAGAACTCTGATTAAATTAAGTGTGTTTATATAAAATTTTGAGTTTTTCCAAACCTCTGTGTATTTTTACTGCTGTGGCATTTTTTGTTTGACCTGTTATAAGAGACATTTCTAAAAGAGATAGATCTTGTATATATTTCATACGCATGACAGAACGGTATGATATAGGAAGCTTTGAAATTAAAAGCATTGCATTTTTTCCATCTAAAATATCAAATAGATTTTTTGATTGATTGTTTATCTGAGGTTCAAAGCCTTTTTCTATAAGAAAATCAAGAGAAGATGATTTCTTTTTTCTGTATTCATCAATAATTAAGTGATTTAGGATATGATACAAAAAAGCCTTCATTGTGTCTATCTTACCTCCTTTAACAAGATATTTCCATGTTTTCATGTATGTTTCTTGTACTAAATCCTGACTTATTTCATGATTATGTGTTTTGAAAAAGGCATGAGCATTTAATCCGTACTCGAAATTGCAGTGAGCTTCATTAAAAATAACATTTCTTTTTGCATTTTGAGAAGGGGTCATATACAAACTAAGCCGTTTATAACGGTGTTTTATTACAGATTTATTACAAAAAGTATTGTTGTTTATCTTTATATCTTTTAAAATAAAGGTATAATATAAAAATAATTATGTATATAATTACAGAAGTCTTACTTAGATAGAATATATTGATAAAATATATCTAATACAATATAACTCTACCACGTAGTCAATATAATAGCTAATATTAAAAATCAAAATGTCAAATATTTTGATTTTTTTTGTAATATAAAATGATTTAAAACGGCTATTTATATATGGAAACAAAAAAAGAAAATATAGAACAAAAAATTAAATCCTCTGGTACTTATTTTCTAGAAAGATTAGGTGAAGAAAGTTGGACTTATATAAAGACAGTTGTAGATATTGTTAGAGAACCTATATTGATTCTTGACAAAGATTTACGTGTGATGGCAGCAAATGATCCTTTTTGTCAGACATTTCAAGTTGAATTAAAGGATACTGAAGGAGTTGTTGTTTATGAACTTGGAAATGGACAATGGAATATTCCAAATCTCCGCAAGCTTCTTGAAGAAATTATACCTAAAAACACCTTTTTTAAGGGATTTGAAGTTATTCATGATTTTCCTATGATAGGTAAAAAAATAATGATTTTAAATGCTAGACAGATTTTCTGTAAAGAAGATGTTCTTTTGGAAGAATGTCCTCCAATAATACTTCTCGCAATTGAGGATATTACAGAGATTATGAGTGTTGCTGAAATTCTTGCTCGTCATACTAATCAATTTGAATCAGAAATAGGTAAACGAACAGATAAATTAGAAGCAATTATTAAAAAATTGCAGAAAGAAATTACTAAATCAAAAAAGTAATTTTAATTATTAATAATAAAAATAAATTATAAAATTATGGGAATAATTCTTTGGATAATATTTGGAGCTCTGGTTGGATGGATAGCTTCAATGATAATGAATAGTGAAGAAGGTCTTATTTGGGATGTTGTTATTGGTATTTTAGGATCAATTATTGGTGGCTTTATTATGAATCTGGTTGGAGAAAATGGTGTTGGTGGTTTTAATATTTATAGTTTTTTAGTGGCAATTTTTGGAGCCTGTGTCTTAATATTGATAGTCAAGGTTTTAAGAGTTAAAAAAGAATAAATTTTTTAAAATATTATTTACATATATAAATTATAGTAATGAATACCGTACTTATTATTTCTCAAATATTTTTTTATATCACAACATCTTTGTTTATTATTTGTGTATCAGTATTTTTTATATTTTTTGCAAATCATATAATAAAAATTCTAAAAGGATTTGAAAAAATAATATCAAACATAAATGAAACCTCTGAAGATGTTATTGAAAAAATAAATTATATTATAGAAAAATTTTCAGATTTACCAATAATTTCTTATTTTCTAAATAAAAAATTAAAAACAACCAAAGGTCGTAAAAAAAGTATTTAAAAACAAAAATATGAATAAAAACAAAGAAAGACTTATAGAGGGTGGATTGATTGGGGCTGTTCTTGGAATTGCAACAGGGCTTTTGATTGCTCCTAAATCTGGTAAAAAACTGAGAGAAGATATAAAAAATCTTCCAGCTGATTTTTATAAATATATATCACCACAAATAAAAAAAATAAAAGAAATGGGCGAAGAACAATACCATAACTTTATGGACGAAGGTGTTAAAAAATATGCAAAAGTAAAAAAACTTACAGAAGATGAAGAAAAAATATTAAAAAAAGAAGCAAAAAGTTCTTGGAAACATATTAAAAAACATTTAAAATAGAAATTCAAAAAGACTTATGTAGTTCTTTTTAAATTATGTAATATTTTTACCTTTGAAACGTCAATATAAGTAAGGGTATACATAGTCGAACTATAAAATCCGTATCAAAAATAATCATAATAATATGACTAAAAAAATAAATATGTCACGCATCAGTTTTGTTTCAGGGAGTGTGCTGTTTGCACTCTTCATTTCACTAATAGCTACTCAGAGTGCAAGTGCTGCCATTACTGGATATATGAATCTTGGTTCAAGGGGTGGTAATGTAACACAACTTCAACAATTTTTAGCAAGTAATTCTGTTATATATCCACAAGGTACTGTAACAGGATATTTTGGGAGTCTTACAAAAGCAGCCGTTATTCAATTACAATTAAATTATGACATTGATCCTATTGGTCGCGTTGGACCATCAACTCTTTCAAAAATAAATAGTATCATATCTTCAGGATTAGGTCTTGATATTGATGCTCCAATTACAACAAATACTTCAACACAAATAAATAATAATAATGCAGTCATTAACTGGTCATCGAATGAATCTGTTAGTGGACAAGTATATTATGATATAAATCGTGTTCGTATGGATGAGGGTACAGGTAATGCTCAAAAACCATATGTAAGTGGTACAGCTGTTATGAGTAATTATGTTGGTAGTTCACAATCAGTAAACATTCAAAACCTCCAATCAAATACAATCTACTACTATGTGATTATGTCTACAGATGCTTCAGGAAATATAACTATTTCTCTACCTGCTACTTTTAAGACAAATTAAAAAAAGTAAGTTAATATAAAAACACTCAAATTTATTTGAGTGTTTTTATATATATAAATTAAAAAAAAGAACAGCTTTTTTAAACTGTTCGGAATTCATCAAATCTTCTTCTTGCTTTTTTTACAAGCTTTTCTAATTGTAGATAAATTAAAGAATCTACAACAAATAAATAAATTATTGTTAAAACTCCTGTTAATATTTTTCTCATATAATATTTTTATTAAAATTATTATAACACATATAAATAAAAAATAAAAGCGGGACCCCTTTTGGGCCCCCGCTTTTATTTTTTATTTTATTATAGAATCAATAATCTCTTTCATTTGTTCTGTTGACTTTGCTCCAAAGATAGGAAATATCTCTCCAGTCTCTTCTATTACTAAGAATGAAAATGGAGTTCCTTTAGCTTGTGCTTTTTCTCCCATACTCATATATTCTTCTAATTTTTGTTTTGCTTCGTCACTTTTTATACAGTTATTAAAATCATCTTCATTTATACCAAGTTCTTTTGCAAATATTGGAAGTTTTAGTAATTGAGTATTGTCTTTTGATGATTCAATTACAAACATCTTATCTAAATATTGCCAAAATTTTTCTTGTCCACCTAGTTTTTCTACACAAATACTAGCAATAGCTTCTTTTGATGCTTCAGGGTGAAGATTTTCTAGTGGCAAATGTCTGTAAACCCATTTTATTTTTCCTGGGTATGCAATCATTAAATCTCCCATTGTTTGATGAAATTTCTGACAAAAAGGACAGTCTGTGTCAGAATATTCTACTATTGTTATTGGACTATTTTTTTCTCCTTTTATATATTCAGAATCATTTACAGGTACAAGTTCACCAATTTTTTCTTGTTCAGGTTCTTTATTAAAAAAACTTTTTGAATCGCTTTTGGTTAAAAATGCCCCAACAATAATTATTGTTACTATTATTAGTGCGGCGGGTAAATTAATAAATTCTTTCTTTTTTGAATTATTTACTACAACATCTTCTCTAACTTCATTTTTTATTTCTGGTTCCATATGTATAATTATATCACATAGCAAGAAAATCCAAATTATATTTAGTTATCAAACGACCTTTGCTAAATAAGCATATTTTTGATATTATAGTGTTGTAATGACAACTACTTTCGAAACAGTTTATTATGTACTGCTTTTTATAGCTATATATTTCCAAGTCTTTTTTCTTGTAATATTTTTTGAAAAACGTAAAAAACTAAAAGAAGAATTACCTCTAAAATTAAGCTATTATCCAACAGTTTCTTTTCTTGTGCCTTGTTGGGATGAAGCGTCGACTGTTGTCGCTACTGTAGAGTCAATTTTGTATGTAAATTACCCAAAAGATAAATTACACATATATGTTATTGATGATGGTAGTAAAGATAATACTTGGGAAAAAGCACAGAAATTTAAAAATCATCCACAAGTAACTTTATTAAAAAAAGAAAATGGTGGTAAACATACAGCACTAAATTATGCGCTTCAATATGTTACATCTGAGTTGGTTATATCTTTTGACGCTGATACAAAAATAAGAAAGGATTCTCTTTTGTATGCTGTTCAATATTTTAATAATGACAAAGATCTGATGGCTTTAGGAGGTGCTGTTCTTATAGAGTCACCAAAAACTTTTGCTCAAAGAGCTCAAAGTGTTGAATATCAAATGTTCTCTTATACAAAGAGAATGCTCGGATTTATTGGTGGAGTTCTTGTTGTTCCAGGTGCTTTCTCTGTTTTTAGAAAAGAAATTTTAGATAAAGTTGGTGGATATAAAAAAGGTCACAATCTAGAAGATTTGGAGCTTACTTTCCGTATTCACGACCATGGTTATAAGGTTGATCATTGTCATACAGCAATAGTTACAACAAAAGGTCCTGCATCAATAAAAGCTTTGTTCAAACAAAGATTGCGTTGGGGATATGGCTTTCTTTCAAATGTCTCAGACTATAAATCTACTATTTTAAATAAAAAATTTGGTAATTTTGGAATGTTTACTGTTCCTATGAGTGTTTTTTCTTACGTTCTTATTATATTTGTATTCTTCCTATCACTATATCGTCTAAGCATGTTTTTTGCTGACAAAATATTAGAGATATATCTTATTGGTTTTGGTAATTTATCAACATTTAAATTTGATTCATTCTTTATTAGTACAAGTGCTATTCGTTTGATAGGTCTTGCGATGTATATACTCCTATTCATTTCTATTTTTATGGGTAAGAGAATATCAAAAATTGAAAGAGTTAGTTTTAGATCTTTAATAGCCTTCTTTCTTTTGTACAGCATCCTTGCGCCCCTTTGGATATTACGAACTCTGTATAATTGGCTTTTTCAAAAAAAGGGGGTTGCGTGGCGTTAATTATTAGTATATAAATATTTTATTATGTCTTTCAAACGATACTTTATAGTCTTTATTATCACTGGGTGTATTTTTGGGTTTACTTTTTGGTTGAGTAATCAACTCACTTCTTCAAAAGTGCGTGAAGTACGTGATTTAGAAGATCAAATTGCTCTAAATATTCTATCAACAGAGACACGTTATCAGCTTTTACAGAATTCTTCTTGTGAACATATTGGATTAAATAATACTGATGATATTGGTCTAAATAGTGAACTTAATTATATGGCCCATAGAATTAAATTTATGGCTAGTGAACTTGGTGCTCAAAATGAAAAAGTTGTATCACTAAAAAAATACTATACTCTTTTACAAATAAAAGATTATTTGTTAACGAAAGAACTTTATAATAGATGTGGTACGCACATAGTTTCTATTCTTTATTTGTATCAAGATGGATGTCCTGAATGTGTAAAACAATCTATAGTGTTAGATGATCTAGCAAACACTTATCCAGAAATTAGAGTTTATTGGATTGATAAAGATCTACAAACTCCAGCTCTTGATACTTTGATGTCTATACTAAAAATTAAAAATAGTCCAAGTATTGTTATAAAAGATAAAGTTTATGATAGTTTTCAAACAACTTCACAAATAGAAAGTCATATACCTCAAATTGCCAAATGGAAGAAAGATGCAGAAAAGAAAGCTTTAGAGAAAGAAGTAAATACTGACTCTAAAGAAGATGTGTTAAAAGAAGAACCTAAAACACAATAATATTACTGAACCCATTTTTTGAAGAATAGTATTTTCTTTTCTATGTATTTATAAGAAAGGTGAGATACTAATATTGTAAAAACAAAAGATATTATTGATATTAAAATACCATTTTTAATGTTTAGTGTTGAAAATATAGAAAATATTACAGCTATAGCTATAGCGTGATAAGCATAAAGTCCATAAGAAATCTGCCCAAGATATGTTATGGATTTTATTTTGCTTGCTTTGAAAAAAGAATTACTTGAGTAGTTTTGTTCTAGTATTATTAATATAAATATTGAAGAGAATATAAGAGGTAATATTGCTTTGTATATATTTGAAGCTGATAACCATTGTGGAGGGAACATCTTAATTAATGTGGCTATTATTAAAGACACATATAAAACAAGGGTATTTTTTTTGTTAAATAAAGCTTTTATTTTATTCTCTGATTTAGGTATTTTAAATGTTAAAAAGCCAACAAGACAACCAAGAGCTAAGTCTGATAATACTGAAAAAGTGGAGTAATGAACAATATTGTAGTTGTCTGCATTTATTAATCTAAAAATTGTTGATCCTATTATTATTAATCCAAGAATTATAGTTATAAATTTTTCTTTTACAAAAGAAACGATTAGAGGCCAAACAAAATAAAATTGCTCCTCAATAGAGATTGACCAGAGTATTGCTAGTATTACGCTTAACCCTCCAATTTTTATCATGTAAAAGTTTGAAATAAATCCAAAATACCAAGGTAAAAATTCTGGTTTAAAACCTACTTCGTATGGCAAATTTTGTAAATTTAATTTTGAAAGAATTATACTTCCAATCAAAACCATAAAATAAACAGGCCATATTCTAAGTATTCTGCGTGCGTAAAAATTTGTAATATTTATAGATTTTTTAGTTTCTTTTTCAAAATATATTATATGGGTTATTAAAAATCCAGAAAGTACAAAGAAAAAACTCACACCCATATCTCCTTGAGCAAAATATAGCTTACCGTTTAATATAAATAGTACAGCATGAGATATAAAAACTATTAAGAATGCAAAAAATCTAAGTCCGTCTAAGTGTGGAAAATATGGTTTTATTAATTCTTTGTTTGTTTTCATAATCTTTATAAATAATAAAAAGTGATACAAATATTGTATCACTTTTTATTGTGTTTGAGCCGCTTCTCAGACTTTAACTTACAACCTTAGCTTTAGTTATGCTTTGACAGAACTCCGCTAACTGTTTATATGTTATGTTCTGGAGCCGCTTCTCAGACTTGAACTGAGGACCTTCGCTTTACAAAAGCGTTGCTCTACCAACTGAGCTAAAGCGGCTTAT
>DALYDY010000009.1:0-26788 GCA_031972855.1 Minisyncoccota bacterium | reverse complement strand
TATAATACGATTTTTAATATTCAAAATTAATTCATCTTGATTAACAATTTTATGAGCACTCATTTCTATAAAGATCTCAATAGGTGCAGTTTTTACTTGTATCTCAGAGCTATTTCCATAAACAAAAACGTCTTCTATTCCAGTCTCTTCTGAAACTATTTTTTGAACGCCAAAAGATAGTTTTTCAATATCATTTTTAGAAACTTTATTATTATCAAATTCTATTTTTATTATAGGCATATAATTAAGTATATATTTTATTCTTTATTCAAATCAAGATTCTCATCAATACGTATTTGTTCTACGAATTCTGGGACGTGGGAAACTAGAATCATTGCACCCATATAAGAATCAAGAGCTTTTGCAATTATCGGTAAGTGACGGAAGTTTATGTGGTTTGTTGGTTCATCGAGAATAAGAAGACCAGGACACTCAAGTACAAGACGAGCGAAAGCTACAAGACCTTTTTGTCCTTCAGAAAGACTTCCGATCTTTGTATTGATTATGTCTCCTGTAATGAGAAATCCAGCAGCAACAGAGCGAATTTTTTCTTCATCAATCTTCCCTGTTACTCTCTGAGAGACTTCTACGAGTGATTTGTAAACTGTATCTTCGAAATTAAGAGTTGAGAAATCTTGGCGATAATATCCAACACGAACATCTTTTTGTACTTCTACACCTTCAGCTGTATCATTTGCAAGAGCTTCGAGAAGTGTGCTCTTCCCGATTCCATTTGGACCAGAAAGAAGTAGGTGTGAATTTTTGCGGAGCTTTATATTAACTGTAACCTTTCTTGGTTTTCCATTTTTAAGAACTGAGACAGAAGGAATAATAACAATATCTCCATTAACATCAGGTTGGAATGGAATTACGAATGGACGGATTGTTTTGTCTTCTTTTCTAACATCAACTTTTTCATCTTCAAGATCAGCTGCGAGATCTCTCATGCGTTTTGCAACAGCACGCAGATTTCCTCCTTTCATCGCAAAGGCATTGGCTTGATCCTTCTTCGCTTGAATCTCTTTTGAGAGCATGGCGTTCTTTCGATTTTCTCTCTCCATTCTGGCTGCAATCTGATCACGCACGTCTGTATAGTTACCTACATATTGTTCTATCTTTTTTGTATAGACATCAAGATACAAAACAGCATCAGTAAAAGCGTTCAAAAAATGTGCATCGTGAGAAATAACAATTACTGTTTTTTTGTAACCAACCAAAAAGTCTGTTAGGTGTTGTATACCTGCTTTGTCTAGATTATTTGTTGGTTCATCAAGTAAAAGTATGTCTGGCTCTTGGATCAGTGCAGAAGCTAAGAGGAGACGCGCTTGTTGTCCCCCAGAAAAAGATTTCACAATGCGGTCGTGAACCTTCTCGTGACCTTTAAGGTTTACAACCTCAAGAACATCATCAATACGTGGATCAATATCATAAACTTTATATTTAAAACATTTTTGGAAGAATTCACGAACGGTAAGCTCTAGTTCATCACGAGGAATGATCTGACGTGAAAGTGCTATTGTTGTGCGGTCAGCCAAAATAACCTTTCCTTCTTCAGGACTATTTGCTTTAGTAATCAAAGAAAAAAGAGTACTTTTACCAGCGCCATTCTGACCCATAATAGTCACTTTCATTCCCTTGCGCACAGAAAAATCTACCGTGTCCAAAATCGGTTTATTGTGCCCGTACTCAAACGAAACCTTCTCAAAACGTATAACTACTTCTCCGTGTGCCATATAGACAAGCATTATAGCTTGTTTTCTAATAAAATGAAAGGGTTTTTGACTTAAATTAAATAATGTAGTATTATATTTTTAAATAAATTTAAAGCAAAATGAAAGGTTTAAACGCAGACAGTATTTTTACTTTCAAAGGAGTACAGATACAAACAGGAGATAGAGTGGCTATAAGTACACCTACAATCCCCTTACCGTGCTCAATTGATGCATGTTTTACTCATATTGATGAGGATGGCAATTTAAATGTCTTTAGCACTTTACTCGTCCCATTCAAACACAGTGGCATATTCAAAGAAAATGAGATAGAAGAAATTAAAGTTACTCTACCAGCAGAAAAAGCTGCCTTGATGGAATCAAGAAATGAAAATTTAAAACACGGAATGCAAGTTTATTGTTTAATAAGAGATGAACAAATGGAAGGTCAGTTAATTGGTGCTTTCGATGGAATAGTGGCAGCCATAACTCCTGAAGGAAAATTTATTACTGGCGGATCAAAACATTTTAAACCAATTTCCACAAAAACCTCATGATGAGGTTTTTTATTTTACAGGTAAATCCAAAGTTACTTCTGATGCGCCAAATACATATGGAGCGACTTGATATGGTGGAAAGTGGAAAGTTATCTTCCCTTCCTCTGGAAGTGTAAATAATGAGAAATTTTCTTCATTTGGTTCTGTTCCAGAATAAAGCATTTCAGATCCAAAATCTTCTGGAGCAACTTCAGCGCGTTTTGCTAAATCTTTTTTTAGAATATCTCTTGTTTTATCTGAAACTTTTTTAAGAAAATTTTGATCACCACCGGAAATATCTTCCAACGTAATTTCTTTTTGTTTGAGTACATCATAATTAAATGTATATATAGAACTATTACCGTGAGCTCCACCTGAGAATTCATATATATCAAGAATAAAACTTATTACATCTTTATCATTTCTAATTATTGTTACATTACTCTCTAATTGAAATCTTTCTTCTTTGTTTGGAATTTTTGGAATATTTTCATCTGGTGTTTGAGTGTCAAAACGAGCATTCCAATTTTCTTGTGAATTTATAGACTGTTCTTTTATAGAATTTTTTACAATATCTGCAATTTTTTTATTAAATTCAATGGTTGTATTAGAAAATTCTGGATACTCACCTGTAGCAGTGGTATAGTCTGTTTCTTCATTAATTTTAATCATTTTTAAATTACTTTCTGAAACAGAAGATATTTCTCTTGAAATAGGTTTATTTCTACATAAAAAGTACCCGAATATAAGTACAGAGACTATAAAAATTATTATGGATATATTTTTTTGAGATATGTTCATATTCTTATAATACCACAATAAAATATTTTGTTTTAACAAACTCTTCACATTTATTATTTTTTGTGTTATTATATAAACCTAATGGCAAAATCTGTAGAAAATTATGATGTTATTGTTGTTGGCGCAGGTGCGTCAGGTCTCATGGCGGCTGGACGTGCAGCATCTCTAGGGAAAAAAGTTTTACTTCTCGAAAAAAATAATGCGCTTGGTGAAAAATTAAAAATAACAGGAGGAGGAAGATGTAATATTACAAACGCTGAAGATGATATCCATAAATTTTTGAAACACTACGGAAAAGGAGCTTCTTTCTTGTACTCCCCTTTCTCTCAATTTAATATGAAAGACACTTTTACTTTCTTCGAATCAAGAGGTCTTCCTCTTGTTGTTGAAGCTCGAAAACGTGCATTTCCAGAAACACAGAGAGCTTATGATGTATTCAAAGTTCTAGAAAAATATGTTCGTGAAAACAAAGTAACAGTAAAGACAAATGCGCCTGTTATAAAAGTATCTACGGAGGACGGACGTATTCGTGCGGTTCTAGTAAAAGGAGCACAATATCGTGCTAAAACTTTTATATTCGCTACTGGTGGTGTATCACACCCAGAAACTGGCTCTACTGGTGATGGATTCAAATGGCTAAAAGAGCTTGGACATACTGTTGTAAGCCCTACTCCAGATATTGTTCCTTTGGAAGTTAAAGATGCTTGGATAAAATCTCTTGCTGGAGTATCACTATCTTTTATGAAGATTATTTTCTTCACAGAAGAACGAGGTCAAAAAATAAAACAATTTACAAAAAAAGGTAAAATTCTTTTTACTCATTTTGGATTATCAGGACCACTAATACTCAATAGTTCAAAAATGGTTTCTGATTTACTTCATAAAGGAGATGTTACAGCTTTTATAGATGCTTATCCAGATACAGATATCGGTACTCTTGAAACAAAACTTGTAAAAATATTTGACCAAAATAAAAATAAAAACTTAAAAAATATTTTTAAAGAAATCACTCCCGACGGTACAAGTGACGCTATTATGTCATTACTTAAAAATATCGATATGAATAAAAAGGTGCATAGTATTACAAAAGAAGAACGAAGAATGATTGTGGACTTACTCAAAGCTCTCCCTGTTTCGGTAATTGGACTTATGGGACACGACCGTGCTGTTGTATCTGATGGAGGAATCGACTTGAAAGAAATAGACACTAAAACAATGCGTTCAAAAAAAATAGACAATCTTTTTGTCACAGGAGACCTTCTCCATATAAATCGCCCATCAGGAGGATATTCTCTACAGCTCTGTTGGACAACAGGATACATCGCAGGTGGTAACGCATAAAAAAATTCCTTGTGTAAGGAATTTTTTAAAATAAAAATTTTATTATTTTTTTAATAATGTTAATATAATTCTTGGTTCTCCATCTCCAAAATAATTTTCTTTTCGTCCTGTTATTTTAAAATTTAAAGATTCATAAAGTTTTATAGCTCTAAAATTATCAGGATGTGTAATAAGCCACACCTTTAAAACATTATTTATTTCATTAAGAATTTTTACCAAAGCAATTCTACCTATACCTTGTCCTTGAAAATCTGGATCTATAGACAATCCGCTTATATATGCACTTTCATCATCTTTTATTTCATAAGAAATAATTCCTACAGATTTATCATCTTTTTTTATCATATAAACAAAGCCATTTTCAAACTCTTTTTTAACCTCCTCTTCCTCAGTTATCGAAGCGTATGTTCTACTAGTGACTTTTTTCTCAATCGCAATATAGTCTTCTATATCAGCTATAGTAGCTTTTTGTAATGTTATATTTTCCATATTTATATTATTTAATAAACTCTATATCATAATAACTTTTTAAGCAAATTCTATTTATTCTTTATTAATTTTAATTTATTAAGTCTTGATAGCCCTTTTAGCTCACTTTCCCTTTTTCTCGCTTCTCCATAAGTTTCAAGTATTTCTGAATATTTTAAAATAACTGGTCGGCGGATTTTTGTATAATGCGCACCATTCTTAGAATGATTGTGCTCGTGCAATCTTTTTTCTAGGTTATTTGTAGAACCCACATAAAGAGTCCTGTCTTTACATTCTAAAATATAAGCAAAAAACATATTAATATTTTTTTATTTTAGTATTAATAAAATTTCTATATTTTTCAAGGCGACTTTTTTCTGTTTTTGTTACTTCAATCTCCTTTGGGATTTTATCAATATCTAAAGGAATAATTGTGTAGTATCTTAATCCATTTTTATTAAAACCTCGCTTTACCCATGTTCCCATAAATTCTGGCTTCAAAGCAAGTATTTCATTTTCTTTTGAAATTTCAATTTTCAAAATT
This sequence comes from Minisyncoccota bacterium, assembly GCA_031972855.1. Lineage (GTDB taxonomy): Bacteria > Patescibacteriota > Minisyncoccia > Phycocordibacterales > UBA9973 > JAIXRY01. Next base: position 21,389 of record DALYDY010000009.1, on the reverse strand, counting down.
CCTCCGAGGTCTGTGTAGACCTGACTCATACCTGAAACAAAATTACCTAAAGAATACGAGACTAAACATGTTTTATTATTTAAAAATACAATAGGCTCAAGTACGTGAGGATGAGACCCGAGAATAATATTTGCACCATTATCACAGACAAATTGAGCTATATCTTTTTGAAAACTATTTTCTTGTAATTTGTATTCATCTCCAAAGTGAAGAGCAACCACAACAACATCAATATTTTGTTTCTTTAATTCTTCTATATCTTTTTTTATTTGATTCTTGTTTACATAAGAAAGCATATACTTCTTATTTTTTGGAAGTGAGAAAGAGTTCGTACTATATGTATAAGAGAGAAATCCTACACGCAAGCCATTTTTCTCTGTGATTTCATAATTTGGCTTAGTCGAATCATTACGCGCACCCAGCCCCACAAATCCATATTTTTCTACATTTTTAATAGTATTAGAAAGACCAGTTACTCCACGATCGAGAGAGTGATTGTTGGAGATAGATAGATGTGTAAAGAAATTATTTTTTATTTCAACAAGTAATTCTTCTGGGGCATTAAATGTTGGATATCCAGTATAACCAAATTTTTGACCTGCGATTGGAGTTTCGAGATTGCCATATACAATATCTCCATTTTTTAGATATGTATTAATATTTTTGAAAGATGAAGAAAAATCAAATGAATCAGTTTTTTTGTTATAACCAGCAAGAATTTGTGACTTATGCATCATAATATCCCCCACAGCAAAAAGAGTGATCTTTTTAGATGAAGTATTTTCTATTTCATTTGCAAAAAGTTTTTGTGAATTAGAAAACAAAAAACACAAAATAAATACTATATAAAAACTATTTTTTAAAATTATTTTAAACATTTATATTAATCAAATTGAATTACAAAAAATGATTTTTGTAATAATTCAGGTTGTTGTTTTATCCATTCTTGCAAATCAGGCTTTCTTACATAAGTAACAACTTTTTCTATAAATCTACCTGTTGGCTCTCTATTTTCTTTTTCTCCAGTCCATTCTTCAAGTCTTAAAGTATCTCCTTCTTTAATATCAAAATCAGCGAGACGTAATTCAAACTTCTTTTTGCCTGATGAAATCATTTCAAACCATTCTGTATCGATTTTTTTAGTAACAACCATAATTTAATTAAAATTAATTAAAAAATTATACATCCCCATACCACAAACACCTTGCAATGGTTCACCCGTCTTCGGAGTTCCAATATCTATTTCTGTATCACCTGTTTGAGGAAGAATTTTTTGAAAACCGAGCGCACGAATAACTAGAGAACTTGAGCAATCAAAAGTTCCATTTGTTTTTACAATAAGTTTAGTTGGAATTCCAGCTTTCGCATTTGAAATTTTTGGAGAATATCCACCTCCAGCTTTTATCGTAATATATTGAACTCCATCTTTTATAATACTGTTTTCTACACCTTGAGTATCTGAAGTTGAGTTGTTTATTTTTTTATTATTACCAATAACGACAATAATTATTATAAAAAAAACAATTACAGAGACTAAAATAATACCTGATTTATTCATATAATAATTATAAATTAAATATTGGATTAATAACACCCAAAGCAACCAAACCTGACAGTAGTGCAAATAATCCAAAACCTACCACTACAATACCTGCAGATTTAAAAAATATTGGTCCGTATTTACTGTGAGAAAAAGAAACTGAGCTAAATGAAAGTACTGCTAGTATAGGTAATGTACCCAAAGCAAAGAAAAACATAATCATCATTCCTGACAAAAATGATCCACTAGAAAGAGCAGAAAATTGCATTGACTGAGTAAAACCACAAGGTAAAAAGAATGTACTAAAACCAATAATAATTGGTGTAAAAGTTTTGTGTTCTATTTTATTAAAGAAATAATTTATATTTTTAAAAATTCCAGAATGTAATGTAAATTTATTTTTTGTGAACAGTCCAACCAAATTTAAACCAAGCAACAGCATTATAACAGACGCAATAATTCCTAATATAGATGTGAAAGTAAAATTAATACCAATAGCACTACCAACTAATCCTAATACTCCTCCCAAAATCGCAAAACTAAATAATCTTCCAAAATGAAAGAGAATTATATTCTTTTTGTCACTAACATTATCTTGTGAAATTTTTGCTGAAAGTGACAGTACAAGTCCACCAACAATAGCTAAACATGAAGATACTGAAGCAATAAGTCCAATAATAAAACTAGTGGTTGGAGTAATTTCTCCACCAATACCAAAATTCAGAACACTAGATTTTTGGAGAATGAAAAATAAAATTAAAAATATAATTCCGATTGGTAATGCAATCAGCAAGTCTTTGTGATTTTGTTTTTCTTTATTTTGTTTTTCAAGAGACAAGACATATCCATTGTCTTTTATTTTTGAATTTAAAATATTCAGAACATCTTCTGAATTATATTCGCTTTCAATTTCAACTATCTCTTTTTTAAGATTTACATTTACACTCTCTACAAAATCCTGCTCACTGATAATATCTTCAAGGAGGATTTTACAAGACGCACAATGAGTGCCTGATACGTGATATATATTTTTCATAAATTATAATTTCATCCCTTTAATTCTAAGTGAGTTTCCGACGACAGATACAGAAGACATAGCCATAGCCAGTCCTGCAAATGCAGGATTAAGTATCCAGCCAAATATTGGATAGAATACTCCAGCTGCGAGTGGTATGCCTACTATATTGTATATGAATGCCCAGAAAAGATTTTGTCTTATCCCTCGCATTGTCATTTTTGAAAGCTTCACTGCTTTTACAAGTTTAGACATATCACCATGAAGGAGTGTAATTCCGGCTGATTCTATAGCCACATCAGTGCCTGTACCCATAGCAATGCCTACATTGGCCTGTGCAAGTGCTGGTGCATCATTTACTCCATCACCAACCATAGCCACTATCAATCCAGAATCTTGCAATTCTTTTATTTTCCCAGATTTTTCTTGAGGCATGACTTCAGACATTAGGTCATCTATGCCAGCTTGTTTTGCTATATATGAAGCTGCTAAATGATTGTCCCCTGTTAGCATTATTACTTTTATACCTTTTTTATGTAATTCTGAAATTGCATCTTTAGTTTCTTCTTTTAAAATATCTGCTAGAGCAATCAATCCGATCTTTTTGGAATCGACCTCTACGATAATTACAGTTTTTCCTTGTGATTGTAGTTCTTTTATTTTTGTATAATTTTTCTCTTCACTACTTGGCTTGTGAATATATACGACACTGCCATTAATATTACCCTTTACCCCCACTCCTTCTAATGATTGAAAATCTGAAACTTCTTCTAAATTGATTTTTTTATCTTTTGAATATAATACTACAGCTTCAGCTAATGGATGTTCCGATTTATTCTCAACACTAGCAGCAATTTTTACAATTTTATTTTCGTAAAAACTATTGTCTAAAATTACAACATCTGTTACTTCTGGTTTTCCTTTTGTTATTGTACCGGTCTTGTCCACAACAACAGTATTCACCTTACTTAACATCTCTAGTGCCTCCGCATTTTTAATTAATATTCCATTCTGTGCACCCTTGCCTACTCCTACAATAATAGCAGTCGGTGTAGCGAGACCTAAAGCACAAGGACAAGCTATAACAAGGACACCAACAAAAGACATTAATCCATAAGAGAGAGCGCTTGCAAAACCTATAGTATAAATACCTACAAAAATCCAAACAAATAAAGACAGAAATGCAATAATCAAAACTATAGGCACAAAGATACTAGACACTCTGTCTGCTATGGCCTGTATTGGTGCACGGCTACCTTGAGCATCTTCCACCATTTTAATTATTTGAGATAGGAATGTATCGTTACCAATTTTTGTAGTTTGAAATTTAAAACTTCCTTGTTTGTTTATTGTTGCTCCTACTACACTGTCACCAACTTTTTTATCTACTGGAATAGGCTCTCCTGTGATCATAGATTCATCGACAGATGAATACCCTTCAATAATAACTCCATCAACAGGAATTTTTGATCCTGGTTTTACTATAATAATATCTCCTATTTTTACTTCACTAATAGGTATTTCTTTTTCTTTTCCATCAACAAAAATTAATGCTGTTTTAGCTTGAAGACCAATCAATTTCTCTATAGCTTCACCTGTACGGAGTTTTGATCTTGCTTCAAGATATTTTCCTAAAACAATAAAACCTATCACCACAATAGTCACATCAAAATAAGTATATTCAGGTAATTTTAGGTAAGTGCGTAATTCTGGAAGCAATATAATAATCACACTATAAAGATAAGCGGCTAGTGTACCAATGCCTATGAGCGTATCCATATTTGCTACACGATAACGCATAAATCTAACTACTCCCTGAAGAAATGGCTGCCCTATCCAAAATAAAACTATAGTAGCAAGAACCATAGAAACAATATTCAATATACCCATAGGTATTGGTAGTATAGGCACGATGCTCCAGAATTTTGTAGCAATATCCCACATCATTAAAATAAAGATAGTTAATGAAATTGGTAATACAAATTGCATCTTAGATTTCATTTCTAAAATTTCATTTTCCTTTTGTTCTTTTGTGTCATTCATACCAATATGGTCTTTATGATCCATATCCTGATTCATCTCTTCTACAAAAGAATACCCAAGTACCTCAATTTCTTTATTCATATTTGATACAGAAACTTTTTTCTCATCAAATTTGATTTGGGCTTTTTCTGTAGCAAAATTTACATTTATACTATCTACTCCAGCTATTTTAGAAATTTTCTTTGTGATAATCGCAGAACAACTAGCACAATGCATTCCTTTTACTTTTAGTGTTTGATTAGACATATATTTTATAGATTAAATCTTATACCATTCCATTCTCCAATCTTTAAATAATTTCAATGTTGTAGTGAGAAATGTATCAACAGCATCCGCATTGTTGAGTATTTCAGTTCTACTTGATTTTATTTTTATGTCTTTTGTCATTTCCAACCCTGCTTCATGGTGAGCAATAAGTGCATTTAAAAATCTCAGGTCAAATTTTTCATCATAACTACCTAAGTTTGATACTATAGGATCTGATACTTTGCGTGTATCGCTATACCAATCCTTTTTCCATTGATACAACTCTGCTATTGCGACTGGTTCATCTGCTAATATTTTCCCAGATAAATCTTTCATTTCTTGTCTCTCGGTAGTATTTTGGACTTGCTCGGAGAGTAACATAGCACCCCTGTGGTGTGAGATCATCGCATTTATATATCTTAGATCCAATGTCTTATCCGCACGACCAAAATCCATAGAAGTCTTATCATACATACTGATCTTGTATTGAGGATTTGTAAAATAACCAATCGCTAGTCCTGATACCCCAGTAACTATCATAAGTGAAATTGCTAAAGTTGTTGATATTTTATTCATAAAATTAATTGTGCATGTTATATATTTTTAATAATTCTTTTATAGCCCCATCTTTGTCTGTTTTTACTTGTTCAACAAGACAAGATTCTAAGTGTCCTTTTAATAATTCCTTACGAGTACTCGAAAGCAGTCCAATCACACTGTCAATCTGTTGAATAACTTCTGGACAATATCTACCTTCTACTACCATTGTAGATACTTTAGACAAACTTCCGCTTGCCATATTTATTAATTTAACTGATTTACTATTAATTTCTCCGTGTTTATGTTTGTGATTATTGTGGTTTACCATATACCCTATACTATAGGGTATATGGTAAACCGAGTCAAACCTTTTTGTTAATAAAAATTATAGTTTTTATTAAATTTATGATATAAAAATCTATATTGCTAGATCGTCTAATGGTAGGACTGCGGTTTCTGGTACCGCCTATCTAGGTTCGAGTCCTAGTCTAGCAACAAAAATAAAAAGTACGACCCATCGGGTCGCACTTTTTATTTTATTTCTGATTCTTAATTGAAGCCTGTATAAATGCAGTGAAGAGTGGATGTGGGCGAAGTGGACGAGCAAGGAATTCTGGGTGGAATTGAACCGCCAAGAAAAATGGATGGTCTTTTTTTGGAAGTTCGGCTATTTCACATAGGTCACCATTTGGTGATTTTCCTGAGAATACGAGTCCAGCATTTTCGAGACTTTCAACATATTCATTATTAACTTCAAAGCGGTGGCGATGACGCTCACTAATATTTTCTTGTCCATACGATTCATACGCAATAGTTCCCTTTCTGAGTTTTGCATCATATGCACCAAGTCTCATAGTTCCACCATATTTTCCTTTTTCGATATTTTCTTTTTGAGATTCCATTACATCTACTACAAGATTTTTTGATTTTGGATCAACTTCTCTAGTATTAGCATCTTTGAGTTTTAATACATTGCGAGCATACTCTATAACCATCAATTGCATACCATAACATATTCCAAAATATGGGATTTTGTTTTTGCGAACATATTCAATAACTTTTAATTTTCCTTCTACACCTCGAGATCCAAATCCTCCAGGAATAAGAACTCCGTCAAAATCTTTTAAATCTTGTAATTTTTTAGGATTATTCTCGAAATCAAGAGCATTCATCCAAGTAAGGACAGGATGTCTTCCTGAGGCATAAGCTGAATATTTCAAAGCTTCAATAACTGATAGGTACGAGTCAGCTAGAACAAAATCCCCTGTTTCAAAATATTTTCCAATAATAGCAATTCGAACTTGTTTAGTGTTTGATTTTGTTTTCTTAACAAAATTTTTCCATTCAAGAAGACCATCTTTATTTTGTCTTTTTTCTTTTACACCAAGCTCTTTTAGAATAGAAGAAGAAAGTCCTTCTTTTTCAAAGTTTAGAGGAATATCATAAATACTATCAACATCTGGTGCTGAAATAATATTTTCTGTAGGAATATTACATGCCAAAGCAAGCTTTTCTTTGCGTACTTCATCAAGAGATCTTTCTGCGCGACAAAGCAAGAAGTTTGGGAAAATACCAGCAGAGTTAAGAGTACGTACAGCGTACTGAGTTGGCTTTGTTTTCATTTCTCCAACCTTAGATGGTATTGGGAGGTATGAGACCATCATAGTAATAACATCTTTTGGATTTTTTGTTTTAAGCATGCGAACAGCCTCCAAGAAAAGCATACTTTGATACTCACCAACAGTTCCACCTATTTCTACAATAGTAAAATCTGCTTTTGCATTTTTTGCTGCAGTATTTATTCTTTCAATAATTTCAAAAGGGACATGAGGTACAACCTCTACACACTTACCTTTGTAGTACATTGAACGTTCTTTTTCTATTACAGAAAGATAGACACGTCCTGTTGTCATGTAGTTTACCTTTGTAATATCTATATCCAAAAAACGCTCGTAGTTACCAATATCTTGATCTGTTTCATCACTATCTTTAGTCACAAAAACCTCTCCATGCTCTGTTGGGTTCATAGTCCCAGCGTCCACGTTAATATAAGGATCAATCTTTAGAGCTGTAACACTATAACCTTTAGCTTGGAGAATTTTACCAACAGATGCCGCCGCAATACCTTTACCCACCGACGACATCACCCCTCCTACAACGAATATATATTTATTAAGGGGTTTATTATCTTTTTTCATAAAATCTTATCAGTAAATTATATTTTTAAATATTTGCGAGTTGCAGCCAGACTTGATAGCACAGAGACGAATATTCCAACAGCAAACAAAATAAATGCTATTTGGAAAAAGTTTGATCCATAATAAGAGAACAGATCTATTCCCAAGAATTGATACATATTGTGTTTAGCCCAAAGTGTCGCAGGAATAAACAACATCAAAGTTATGAGTGTTCCTATTACGCCATACATTATACCTTCAACAATAAAAGGACCTCTGATATATTTATTTTCGGCACCAACCAATTTCATAATCCCAATTTCTTCTTTTGATATATAAATAGCAAGACGAATTGTATTGTAAGTAATCAAAGCAGAAATAAAAGCAAGGATAATAGTAAGGATAAAACCAAAACGTTGAGCCCCAGAAATCATTCCATTCAATCTATCAATAACTTCTTTATTTTGTGAGTAATTTATACGTTCAATCAATCCAGTATATTGCTTCATACTTGGATTCTCTTCTTGAAGGAAATTTGATATTGTTTCGTATTCTGAAGGATCATTAGCTCTTACGGTCAAAACTCCACCGAAAGGATTCTGAGATAATTCATCTAATGCACGAAGTGAAGTATAGTCATTTTTGTGACGCTCACGGAAATCATTCAAAACAGTTGTTCTATCTTTATACTCTACCTCTTTTACTTCAGGTAATTGTTCTAATGCATTTTTTAAAAGCAGTATTCTCTCTTCTGGAGAATTTGTTGTAAACGATACTGTTATATCAACTCTATCACGAATAGACTGTAGAGTTGTTTGTAGTGTTGCTTGTAGAAAAATAATAGTACCAACAACAATAAGCATAACAGTCACAACTAAAACAGACGATAGAGAAATAGTACCTGCTCTACGAAAGTTTATTGTACCTGAACGAATAATTCTTCTTAAACTTGTCCAAAACATAAATTATATTTTTCTTACATTATCTTCATCACTAATAATTCGGCCTTTTTCAAAAACAACAACTCTCTTCCCTAATGATTTTATTACATCTTTATTGTGAGTTGTAAGGAGAATCGTTGTTCCAAGATCATTAATCTTTTTTAAAATATTTACAACTTCTTGAGTATTAACTGGATCAAGATTACCTGTTGGCTCATCTGCAATAATAACTTCTGGCTGATTTATAATCGCACGAGCAATAGCCAGTCTTTGCTTTTCTCCTCCAGACATTTGATTTGGGAAATGCATCATTCTGTTTGAAAGGTCTACAAGTTCAAGTACATGAGGAACATCTGTTTGAATTTCTTCATCTGATTTTCCAGCTGACTCCATTGCAAAAGCAATATTTTCGTATGCTGTTTTATTTTGGAGAAGACGGAAATCTTGAAAAACAACTCCAATACGTCTTCTGTATTGTGTGAGGTCATGGTTTTTGAGTTTGTTTATATCAACCCCATCCACAAGAATACTTCCTGTTGTTGGAGATTCTTCTCTCATGATTAATTTTGTAAGAGTTGTTTTACCTGCACCAGAATGGCCAACAACTGACACAAATTCACCCTGGTTTATTTTCAGGGTGATATTATCTAAAGAAAGTGTATCGTCAGGATACAGTTTTGAAACGTTTTCTAATTGAATCATTACTATCTATTATACCATCAGCACAAGAAAGACATCAATGTGAGTTATGTATAAAAAATTGTTTTGGGAACAAAAAAGAGCTTTGTCTAGGTAAAGCTCTTTTTTTATTCTTATATAATTTGTTTTTTTACAGATTCTATAAAATCTTCTATTTTTCCCTCATCTAGAACTTTGTCGACTTGAGAGGTTTCAACCCCTGTTCTATGGTCTTTTACCATTTTGTAAGGATGGAGAACATAAGAACGAATTTGATTCCCCCATTCAATATCTGTTGTCTTTGATATTTGCATACTCTCTTCTAAAGTCTTCTTTTCTTCTTCAGCTTTTTTTATAAGCTTTCCAAGTAGAAGTTTCATGGCTTGCTCTTTGTTTGCTTCTTGAGTTCTCTCTCCGTCTGAGCCTGATGCAAGTCCTGTAGGAATATGTACAATACGAACAGCTGTTTCTCTTTTGTTCACATTTTGACCTCCTGGACCACTTGATTTTGAAAGTTCAACCTTCAAATCACTTGGCGGAATATTTATACTTTCAACTTCAGCAATCTCTGGAATAACTTCTACAAGAACAAAAGATGTATGTCTTTTTTGATCTGCATTAAATGGAGAGAGGCGAACAAGTCTATGTACTCCAGATTCATATTTCAAAAATCCATATGAGCCTTTTCCTGTTATAGAAAAAGTAATGTTGCGATATCCACCATGATCATTCTCATTCTTGTGTTTCAGAAACATTTGGAAATTATGTGCTTCACAAAACTTTTCATACATACGTACGAGCATTTGTGCAAAGTCTTCTGCGTCATCCCCTCCCGCACCAGCTATAATAGTAAGAACAGTATTTCCTTTATCATATTTTGAAACGCCTTCTTTTTTTTCTTTTAGATCTTGAATTTCTCGGATCATTGCTTGTGCAGAATTTTTGTCACTCCAAAAATCAACTTGCTCCATAGCAATTTCTATTTCTTTTATACGATTTTCTATTTGTTCTTTGTCCATAGAATATAAATGTACTTTAGCATAAAAAAACCTCCAAGTGGAGGCTTAATGTTCTTCGTTGGCTTTTTTGAAATCAATTAACATCTTTTTAATTTTATTTCCAAAAGATGAATTTGAATTTACAAATAAATTCCAAAAACAAACAAAAGAGTCTTTATTCAAATGGAGTTTGAAGTAATTTAAAAACAGGTTTCCAACCGCTTCAATTTCACCAAATTTGTCATAATAATCAGCTTTTATTTTACCTTCCTTTATATCCTTTTCCAATGCTTTAGTACTACAAGGAAAATGGGAGTGATTTTTGTGATTTATAATCAATTCACAAACATAAGTGATTGAGGAAACAAAATTTTCCTTTTCGGCTGTCTTTTTTATTTCTTCAAAATACCAAGGATGTTTTTCGTACAAATCAAAAAGTGAAGTTTTGTGGAGAATTTCTGTACATGAAAGAGTTTCAAAGTCTCTGATTTTTAATTTTTCATACAAATTAAAAACTAGTTTATCCAAGTATATATATTTTATTAGATCTGTTGGTGAAAAAATAAGAACTCTGTGGGAGACTTGATTATTCGAATCAAATATTAATGTTTTCATTTTTTATTATTTTTTACAAATGTACAGCAATATAAAAACTTAGTCAATATCCAAAATAAAAACCCAAACTAATTGCTAGATTGGGCGCTTTTGTTTCTTTTATCTTCTATTATATGAAGCCTTGTTCTATACTTCATAAGATTTTCAATGGCAGTCTCAAAAGATTTTTTAGTAATCCTTCTTTTATCACCGACAGTTGCTGGAAAAAACTTTTCTTTGAAATTTACTTCTACATTTCCAGGAAGAGAATGGGGTGCACCACCCATAATGACACCGATACACCTCTCACTATCAACCAAACTTTCGAGATTTGTTAATTTGTCACTCTCTATAAATTTCAACTTAATAATTCCAAAAGAAGCTGCAATACATTCTAATTCTTCTTTGGTTGTGTAAATGTTTCCAATAACAACAACATACTCACCTTTTACAGGTAAAATATGAAAATTATGTGTATCATCGTTATATTTTGCAATAAGTTCGATACACTCTTTTGAAAACTCAGGCACCTTACTTGGATATTTTTTTGCAAATAAGGTCATCATGTTTAGCATTTGTTGTAATGTCTTTCCATGCGGAAGTTTTTTTAATTTTCTGCTCATTTTATTTTCCTTTCTTTTTGTTTCATAGTACATTTTACAAATAATATTGTCAATAATATATTTTGAAACACAAGAAAAATAAGCTATCATTATAAAACACAAATAAGCTGATATGACTCAGATGTAGCGTATACTACAAAAGAACTAATTGGCACAAAATTATATTTTAGATAATAAGCCGACATAGCTCAGCTGGTAGAGCGCATTCATGGTAATACAGTGCTCTACCTATAAGTATTAAAATATGTTGATATAATAAGGATGAAACTTAATTTGAGGGGGTTGTTTCGACCACTGTTCTCCAATAGTTGGTCGCCGGTTCAAAAACAAATACGCCATCATAGCTTAGTGGCAAAGCACTCCCTTGGTAAGGGAGAGAGCGTGAGTCCGATTCTCACTGATGGCTCAAAATAGTCTTAATTACTCAAATCCAAATAAATGGATATAGAATTATTAGCACAGAAGTTTTACGAGCATTCCTCTTATATTAGAGGTTACTCAAAAGATACAATTGATAGATATAAAAATGTTATTGATTTGTATCGCGGGTTCGCAAATATTACCAAAACTAACGAGATTACAGAAAAGAATGTTCGAGAGTTCTTTTTCTATGGTAGAACAACAAGAAATTGGCAGACAAATACTTTTATATGTTCCCACAGTACACTAAAAGTCTTCTTTATTTGGTGTGTAGAACAAAAACATCTTAAAAAGAATTATATAGATGATATAGAGTTACCTAAACTAGAAAAAAGGTTACCTCCTAAATTAACAAAACAAGAAGCATTGAAACTATTAGAGATAGTATATAACTATCCGTATGACTATAAGTTTTTGAGGTATAGAAATCACGCCATATTCTCTATGTTTATGTTGGCAGGACTTCGCAAAAGAGAACTCCTTAAATTAAAACTTACTGATGTTGATACTGAAAACCTAACCATTTTTATAAATCAAGGTAAAGGAAGTAAGGATCGGATTATCCCTATGAGTTATGGCTTAGCACAATCACTTAAAAGATACTTAGAAGAACGTAAGAGGTTAAATAAGACTTGTCCTGAATTCTTCTGTTCTCTTAATAGGAATGTTGGATTTACCGATAGCGGATTAAAACATTTAGTAAAACATATAACAAAAAGTGCTAATTTTAAGTTTACAATACATAAACTAAGACACACATTTGCAACACTAATGCTTGAGGGTGGTTGTGATATATACAGCCTTTCAAAGATGATGGGTCATAGTGACATAAAAACCACTACCATATACCTATCAGCCAGCGCAGAACATTTAAGATCTCAGATGACAAAACATCCATTAAGTGAATTGATTTAATATAGTGATATAATTGAAGTATGAAAGAATCAATGGAATCAAGTCCGGAAAAACAAAAATCATCAGGAACTCAATTATTTGAGAATTCAGAAAAGCTAACTAGCGAAGATATAATTGGTGTTGGTAGTGAAAAAGTTATATATCAACATCCGGAAGATCCTAATAAAGCTATCAGGAAATATACTGATGAAAAATCTTCTTCTCCAGAAAGACTAAAAAGTGATTTCTATTTATCGAAAATTCTACACCTGCTCTACCCTAAAAATTTCCCAGATATATATCTTAGCCTACCAAACTATAAAATAGACATGGTTGAAAAAATAGAAAAGAATTTACTAGCAGATATAGCTTTAAAGCCTCTACTATCGCTTAAAACGCGTTATATAGCCAATAAACTAGGTGTAGATATAGACTCATCAGGAACAGATAATTTCATTGTAAATGATAAACTAAATGCAGTTTATATTGATTCCCCTATTGGATTTAACGAAGAAAAGATAAGGAATGAGATATTGAATAAGCTTAAGGGTGAGGATCAAGAACAAGCTTTAAAATACTTAGAGAGTTATTTGAGATTGCAGAGACTATATTGAAAATAATTTATACTTTAGATGTACGTATCATTATTTCTAAAATTAAATTTTAGAAAATACAATTAACCTCTACCTATTCTTGAAAGATGTTTATACAACAACTTCTCAGTTTTTTTATCTAAAATCTTAACACTGAATTGATAATAACTTTCAGGTTTATTCTCAAGAAAAATCTTATCTGTAAGAAGTACCTTGACTTGCATATCATCATTATAAACGACACCCTTAAGAGCATCTAGCACAGTTTTTGCTCTATTATCTAAATCTAGCTTTTTATACTCATTACTTGAGTTAAGTCCGTAAGTTATAGAGATAAAAACATATTTATCAGTAGGAAATATAGATACACCCGAAAGCTCGTTCTTCATTTTCTCATTTAGTTCGTTTTCAAAGTTGTGTGTTCTGGGTTTAATTAGTTCTTTAACAGTCCCGTCTTCTAGTTTTTTATAACAAACAGCTTTGGCGGGAACCAAAGCATTACCTTCTATATGTACAATTTCTGGTTCCAGAGCTTTTATAAGCATAGATTATTTTATTTTTTTAAGGAAACTCACACGAACAGGAGTAGGTACATCTTTGAGACCCTTAAAAGTTACTTCCTTTCCGTCTTTAGTTTTAAAACTAATAACAGTTGGTTTGGAAACTATTTTTGTAGCTGAAAAGCTAACTCTTTGTCTTCTTTCAGATGCCATAATACTTACATTGTAGTATATATGAATTTGTAATTCAATCTAAACTACATAATTAATCAATAAAATTAAATTAACTATTTCTAATAATATTCTTTTCATCTTCAGAGAGACCATACAGATCCATAACCAATTCATCTATTTCAGCCTCCAAATTAAAGGTATTTTCAATTTGATTTTCTTTTTTTAGAGAAATAATTTCTTTAACTATATTTTCAATTTGAAGTACTGATTTTTTTTGATTTTCACTTAAGATTTTAGGTAAATAAAATTTTTCTATATTGTCACCAGTCATTTCTAGTGCCTTTCCTTTTACTTTTCCTCGATTAAAAAACCAAACTTTTCCAACAATACTATTAATTACTCCCAGTATAAATATCAGGCTATAACCATTTTTAGGATTAGTTATGTAATATGTATCAGTTCCAGAATAAAAAGTACCGTTCTTAAATGCGAAGTCGATTCCACCAGGTCTATAAGATGTAACTATTGCTTCATTTTCAAACAACCCCTTATTCCTTGGCCAAAGCAACGTATACCATTTTTGATTTGATCGTTTAATTTGAGCTCTATCCATCAATCTTTCCTTGTTCTTTTCTAAATATTTCTTTATTCCAGAATATGTATCAATATTAAAATCATTTTCAATATACAAAATATGCTTTATTTTATTATCTAAGATTAAATATCTTTTTATATCAGAGTTTTTATAAAAAGGCTTAAAAAAAGACTTTTCTTCATTATTTAAACCCTCATAAAAATCAGGCAATTGATCAAACACGAAAATTTCATTGGCACCAGTTTCTATGCCCTTATTTACATCAGCCACAATGCGAAGTTGAATCCCTAAATGTTTAATTTTATCAAGTATTTTTTGTATGCCGCCGGAAGAAATTTGAATACCATGTTCTGTATACAAATCTTGCTGTGATATTTCAAAATAATATGTTTCCTCATCTTTGAGGGAAAGTATATCACCTACTATTTCGTCATTATTTTTTAAATATCCAACTCTTTTTGTCACTGCTGTTTTTGCTGTTATATCATGATTTCCCTTTTTCAATAAAGTAATAATGTTATGTTGACCAAGAGCACTCTCAAATATTTTCATTTCGCCAAAATTAATCAACTTAAGAATTGTTGTTCGTTGTTTAAAATCTTCAACGAGTTTTTTTGCACCTGTTGCAGTTATGTAGTAATTTGTCGTAATAAAAGACAATACCCCACCATCCTTTAACACATCAAGTCCGAAGTGAAAGAAAAAGTAGAATAAATCCATCTTTCCCAGATGAAACCTCTTGCCAAGTGGAGAATCCTTTATATTTCTAAAAATATCTTTATTTCCTTTTTCTCCAACATAAGGAGGATTACCAATTACGATATCAAATCCATCCTTAATACTAGGAAAGAAATATTTGATACCGAAAAAATCAACGGGTTTATTTTCAAAAATATTTTTATAGCTTGCCCAAAGTAAAAGCACTCTAGAATGTTGATCGATCTGCTTCTTATTCATTTTTGCCAAAATTTCTTCAATTTTTTTATCACCATTGTAAGAAACAAGACCAGTTAAATGAGATAGTTTTTCTTCTACTTTACTATCAATTAACTTATGTATTTCATTATTTGCACTTCGTTTGTTTTCTCCAGAGGATGAAAAGTATTTATCAACAGCACTTGCAAGCTTTTCTTGAAAAACATCACCAAACAAAGAAGAATCTTGAACTACTTCTTGCTCTGGTGCAGAAATAAGACTATTTGCACACACAAATTTAAAATCTAGGTTTGGAAGTGGTTCAATACCCCTGTTTGGTTTTTTGTCGTCAATTTCTGATTCTACAACCAAAGTCAAAAAACATCGTAAACGAGACACGTCCACAGCAATAGGTTGAATATCTACTCCAAAGATAGAGTTTTTAATCACATCTAGTTTTCTAGTATAATCAAATGGATTTTGTTTTACTTCATTAATTATCTTTTGTTTATATAAATCTGGAACACCTTGAAGCTTCTTTTCAAGCCACATTGTACAATCAGGATCTACTTGTTGAAGAATGTATACAATTTTTTGAAGTACCCCAATTGGATATGCGCCTGAACCACAAGCAGGATCAAGAATTTTTAATGATTCAATAGCATCAATTACTTGTCTTTTCTCCTCTTGACCTAATGGGTAGTCGGTATCATCAGTAAGGTCGTAACTGACTACTGCATTTAGTTTTTTCTCTTCGATGTTTGTCTTTGTTTTGAAATACTCAATCAAAGATTGATCCACCATATACTCTACAATTTGACGAGGTGTATAAAAGCTTCCTGTTCGTCTTCTTTCACTACTTCCAGTCTCTGGGTTAATTTCAGCCAAGAGGTTCTCAAAAATACGACCAAGCATTTCAGGATCAACTGAAAGCTCTTGATCAAATACTGTATTTTCATCAATGGTGAAATTGTATGTTTCAAGAAGTTCAAAGAATTCTTTAAACCATGTATCACTTATTTTAAGAGTGTTGATATGTTTTGAAGCAAATGTTCCACGATCAAGTTCATAGTAGTCATCAGCTTGTGGATTAAAGAGACCACCGTTTAGATATGGCACTTTGTCGAACAAATCATTTCGTATATCTCGTGCATCAATACTTGTATTTAAAACACCAAAGAATAGTGGTTCAAGAGTATTGTGATAATAATTATCAGATACAACTTTTGAAGATAAGATTTCATCAGGAATAAGCTGACCGTTATCAGATTTCTTTTGTTTCAAGAACCAACAGAACATCGCACGACCAATAAGTCGAACAGCGAAGCTCTTACGAGTGTTTATATCTGTTTCAGACACTCCTGGAAGAACAAGATTTTGATCTTCTATAGAGACAAGTTCGTCAAAGAATTTAGCCACCTCCAAGTAAAATTGTTTATTAACAACTTCAACAGAGAACCGATTAAGGAGATCATCCACATCCTTAACCTTTCCTTTTTTAATAAGTTGCTGTTCTGGAGTTTTTACTTTTGCGTTGGTACCTAAATAAAAGGAATATCTTCGTGCGTTTGAGTATTTTTTAACAACCTTATTCTTATCATTAATATCTAGAGATATTGTAAGGTACGAAAAACGATAATTATCAGAATCGTTATTCTTAAATATAACTAAAGCCCTATGAATCCAGTGATCAGCAAGAATTCTGAAAGCATCTGTAGCAATGGCAACTCGAGGATCTTTATCATGAGTATGATCCATTTCCAAAACATGTAAATCTAGTGATTCACAGAATCCCAAAATCTTTGCTTTGGATATCTCTTTATATCTATCCTTATTAATTACAATATCTTCCTCTTTGAGATTTAAATCTTCAGGCAAAAAAGTATTTATAAAATCAATAAAAATATCCTGGTTGTATTTCTCGTTTAATTTCATGACGCAATTAATTCTTCAGATAAAACAATAAGTTGTCCGTCGTCATTAGCCCTCTCTGCTGTTTTGAAGATACTCTCAATATACTTTTGAGGGATAAGCACTCTTAGTTCCTGGAACGCAATGTCAGGATTAGCCTTGTCTATCCTTAGTTCAATAATTTCTTTTAGAACCCCATTTGGTAATGCGTCTAGGTCTTTAATTGCTCTAATAATATCTATACAAAGGTCTTTTGCTTGTGGATATATCTCGCTTAAAAGTTTGATTCTATTAAGGGCATCCTGCTTTCGACCGCCATCTACACTAGCCTTAGTATTATCTTTAAAGATATGTTCTTTTGCTATTTTGTAGATAGGATCGAAATTTACACTTGTCTGAATAGATTGCTCAGAATCTGCCACCTCATTAAACATAGGTAGCGCTACTTGAGGAGAAACAATATCAACTGTTTCTGGAGTGTCTCCAAATGCGAATACGTAGTTTCCACTTTTCTTTGCAAACGCTACAACACCACTAACGTCTTTAGTTTTACGTGCAATTCTTGAACGATATGGAATCTGTGCAACTTGAGACATTATTTTTTTATCATCCTTTATCTTTAACCACGCATTTCTGTATGGAGCATCCCATGAAAGACTCTCATTTTTAATGTTCTCTTCTTTGTATTGTTTTGCAAAATAGTTCTTTAGATCTTCCTCTGATGTAAGTGTCTTTGTATCCTCTCCAAGAAGTGTGTGGATCAAATCCATCTTCAAAGTTGAAATTGCTCGTGTTCGAGTCTCTAACTCTCCAGTTAAGGTTGGAAAGAAGTTGTATATATAGAGTTCTTCAAAAACTTTTCGGTTGATACGGTTAATACGACCGACACGCTGGATTACTCGCGTTGGGTTATATGGAATGTCGTAGTTAATGATTGCTCCAGCTCGGTGCAAGTTGAATCCTTCAGAAATAGCATCAGTTGCAATGATGATATCAAAATCGTTTGATTGTTTTACTTCTTCAAGCCCTGCATCAAAGTTCGATCTGATTATCTTTTTGTTTTCATCAGATGCATCTTCTGAGCTGTACTTAAATACACGATTAAATCCATCCTTTTGTAATTTCTGGAATACGTAATTTGCAGTATCAGAGAACTCTGTAAAAATTACAATTTTTCTATCCGCATTTTCAGCAAGTGATGTAGTGATCTTTTTCTTAAAGAATTCATACTTAGGATCATTATTATTACCTGACCACTCTAAATCAATAGATTTAAGTAATGCGATATCATGTCTCAAATGATCCCCAAACTGTGGCTGTAATTCACTTAATGGAATTCTTATTAGTCCTTTGTCTTCTAGTTTATTAAATACATCTTCCAGTTCTTTTTCATCAAGCTCGCTTAAAAATTCAACGTCTGGCAAAACACCATTTTTAAATATTGGAACTTCCTGACGATTCTCATACCAATCAAGCATTGTCTCGGAAGAAGTAATCATATTTCGCAGTGATAATTTAAAAGCCCCGACAGAACTTTCAAAGCGTCGAACAAGAAGTCTTCGCATGAAACGAGCAAGGTTACTTTGTCCTTGTTGAATACGCTGAAGTTTCTCTTCGGCAGACATGCCATCTTCATCATCTTGCTCTACGATTTTCTCAAGGAATTTTGAACCTTGATTAATGTATGAGGCTGGTTTATATCGTGCACCAATAAAACTAGTACTTTTATCTTCAGGTGCAATTTTTTCTAGAGTATCTACGTAGAGACCAAACATGTCACCCAAATCATACTCAAGTAATTCTGGATCTTTAACCTTAGCAAAAGCGACACCTTGTTTTTTAAGGTCATCTCTATATTCTTCAATTTCTTCAAGATCAAGTCGTGATCTTCGAATAATCAAAGGTTCAATCATTAGTCTTAGTTCATCAGCAATAGAATGTAGTTCTGTTTTTATCTCAACATTATCACCCTCATCTTTTAAATTCTTTCTAAGATCTCTGCGTACTGCTTTATACCGCTTGAAAAGCATATGGAAAGACATACTCAGGTTTTCAACAGTCCTAATTGTTGATTGTCCAGGAGTACTAAACAACTTAATCAATGCATAGATATCTTTTGGATCATTATTAAAGGGAGTAGCAGAGAGAGCCATTACATAATGACCCGCACAGAGTCTGTGTAATAATTTGTAGTTATCAGTATCTTCGTTTCTATGCTTATGAGCTTCATCAAGAATA
Organism: Minisyncoccota bacterium; assembly: GCA_031972855.1. Taxonomy (GTDB): domain Bacteria; phylum Patescibacteriota; class Minisyncoccia; order Phycocordibacterales; family UBA9973; genus JAIXRY01. The sequence continues at coordinate 1,754 of DALYDY010000009.1, read as the reverse complement.
ATCAAAAGTTTGCCATCATCATTCTCGTGTCGTTGCAATGCTTCTTCAATTTTACCTGTTGAGTATACAAATCCCTTGAAATCAAATTCAGACATATAGTCTTTCCATTGACCCTCTAGGTGAGGTGGTGCAATTATAATTGTCTTATGTTCAAGATTATGAGCAATAGCAGAAGCGATAATACTCTTTCCAAGACCTACCACGTCAGCAATTATCACACCTCCAAACTTTTTAATACGATCAATACCAAGATTGATAGCATCTTTCTGATATTTAAGGTCAGAATATTTACCACCAGTAATCGCATGAGGGGTTTTCATATTTTCTATTTCAGAAATAGAAAAGTATTCACTAAGGACTTTGTAGTACATCAACAATGGATCAGGTAAAGAATAGAGCCAAATTTTGCTTTTAACTTCTTTTATGAAATTATCAGCAGAATTTAAATCGGTAATAACTATATTTTCTGGATCAATCCAACACTCTTCAAAACGTTTAACATCATCTTCGTAGTAATGTTTTTCTTGAAGAATTCGATTATGTTCTCCTTGTCCTTTTAATCCTGAAAACGTCAGATTACTTGAACCTTCAATAACAATTCCCGGAGTAATTCCATTAGTAGAAAATTCTGGCTTATTGTGGAGAATATAGAATTTGGAATGGTTTGCTTGTGCTGTTTTTTTAATTTGCAAACTCCCATCTTTTATCTTATTCAAAAATATTTCAAACGCTTTTTGTGATTCATTATTATCAAAATAATCACTATCATTAAAAATCTTTGAGAAGTTCTCTATATAGTCATCTTTTGCTCCTGATCTTGAAGAGATCTTTGTATCAGTAATATAAGAATCAAAGTTTAAGTCTTTAAGTGTAGAGACCTTATCAATAATTTTCTTATCAATATCCATTCCAACCAAAATTCTTATTTCTTTATCTTTTAACTCTTCATGCAAATCCCTAAAACCAGAAAAATAAAAATAACCTACGAGTGCATCCACCTTATGACAGTTAGGAAGAATACTTTTTAGGGTTTGGGACAACGTATTATTGCCAGTGTTTGTTATTGACGACATATTATTTATCGGTTTGTTGGTTGTTTTTTTATCATTTACTTAAACTATTTATATATCAATATATTACCATTTTTAAGTGGCTATGAATATGCGATATAAAAACACAACAATGTGGGGATATTATGATTTTTTATTGAAATATGCAATTTAAAATATTAATCAATCAACCTTTTCTAACCATTTTGTACCTTTTTCTACCACTTTCCACCTCTTTTCAAATATACTTTTTCACCGTTTTCTACCGCTTTTTAACACTTTTGAACCACACTTTTTACTACTTTTTACTACTTTCTGATTAAGTTTTTTACAGTTAATTACTGTTTTCTATTGTTTTTGAAACAAGTATTTTGCAATATAAATTAACTTATTAAACAACTTGCAAAAGTGTAGAGAATACGAAATGCATTCTATGGTTTTGAAACATGAAATTTGGATACATAAGCAACTCAAGAGCCATAATATATTCTTTGTTATAGCCTATCAGATCAGCTATTTTATCTAAAAAACGCGCACCAACTGCATTGTTACCAATATTCAAAGGTTTGAACATTAAACTATATATAGGGTATGAGAGATAATCTTCGTATAGTTCTTCAAACAATTCTTCCGCATTTAGAGAATATTTTTCTGTTGCATAAGATAATATATTTGATTTTAAGAATACATATTGTTCGTTTGTTA
>DALYDY010000008.1:0-27052 GCA_031972855.1 Minisyncoccota bacterium | reverse complement strand
AACGGAGGAGTTTATTAAGGTCAGCTAGGCGCGAATGGAAACCGTGCCGATAGTGCAAGGGCATAAGCTGGCTTGACTGTAAGACGGACATGTCGAGCAGGTGCGAAAGCAGAACCTAGTGAACCGATGGTACACGTTAGATGTGGCCAAAGATTAATGGATAGAAGCTACTCCGGGGATAACAGGCTAGTTCCGCCTAAGAGTTCATATCGACGGCGGAGTTCGGCACCTCGATGTCGGCTCACCTTATCCTGGTGGTGGAGAAGCTACCAAGGGTTTGGCTGTTCGCCAATTAAAAAGGTACGCGAGCTGGGTTCAAACCGTTCAGGCTATGATTGTGGTTTGCGTCCTAAAAACAAAAAGTTTACTTTCTGTTTTTAGGACGCAGGTCACATATCACGACTTGAACCCGTTTGAACCCGAGGGATAACACTGTTGGAGACAATATGTTATCGTTAGACATCAAAATCACGGCGGATATATACAGTGATGTATATTTGCAATTCAACTAATATCGGTAGAACCCTGATGCACAGGGCAATACCGAGGGAAAATAATGTACTGTGACGTGGAAGAGAATTTTAATATAGGTTTACTTATAAAGATTTTCTTTTTCACATCACAGTACACGATTGCCCGTAGAGACTAAACGTTGGAGTTCTCTTTTGAGAATATATTATAGTCCGATCCCTTCAGTAATGGAGGTTCTCATATACTTAAATTAAACGCGAAGTATAAGGGAAGTAAAACATAGATGCGTGAGACAGGTTGGTCTCCTATCTACTGCAGGCGTTGATTCTTGAGAAGATTTGCTCCTAGTACGAGAGGACCGGAGTGAACTAACCTCTGGTGTACGAGCTGTCGCGCCCGCGGCATTGCTCGGTAGCTATGTTGGGAATGGATAACCTCTGAAAGCATCTAAGAGGGAAACCAGCTTTAAGATAAGGAATCGTTTGAGGGCCCTGGGAGATGACCAGGTTGATAGGCACTAGGTGTACGCACAGTAATGTGTTTAGCCGAGGTGTACTAATTACCCAAACCTATTAGGAAATTTGAAAACTACGAATATTTAAATACGAATGCTCAGTTCTGGTGATTTGTCAGAGAGGCCACACCTCTTCCCATTCCGAACAGAGAAGTTAAGCTCTTATGAGGCGATGATACTCCACACGGGGAAAAGTAGCTTGTCGCCAGAACCGAGCATTCGTAGAATCAAAGAATACAATACAACACCCGCTGAAGTTTACTTTAGCGGGTTTTGTATTTGTGTATATTGATTGATTTTTTATTTAAATATGGTATTATATAGAAAATTTAAATAAGTTATGAAAGAACAAGAAAAAGTTCCTGAAATAAGGGTAACTAGTCACGGAGGAAGTGAAGGACAAATTTCACTTACTGGTTTTCAACCTAATGAACTAGAAAAGATGCTCGCTGCAATGTCTGGAGCTTACTGGATCCGGGTTGATAGTGAGAAAGGTAGATTAATTACTATCCCAAAATATGAAGCAACTCCCACACCTGTTTCTGATGAAGAAATGCTTCCTTTTTGGAGAAAACATTCTGACGTAAAACAAATTCATCTTTTTGATGATTACGAATTCTCGAAAGAAAAAGGACATTCTCCTTCAATTAGTATTCAATCTTTGTGTGGTTATTATTACACTAAAGAAAATTACAAAAGGACTGCTGAAAATCTCGAAAGATGGGGTTTCGAATGTCTTCGTTCAAGAAGAGGTGAAGATGGAAAGTTTTGGGAAGTTTGGTTTTTACCTGGTCTGTGGCACGCAAAAGAAGAATTGAAAATGAGTATTGAAAGTGAAAAAAGAAAAGGAAAAGACGAACTTTCTACAGCTCTTGAATTTCTCAGAAATAATTCATCATTTGGAACATTAGATGTTTCAAGTCAGAGAATGTGTATGAGAGGGCCTGGCGATGATGGTGATTAGCTAACTTTTTAATAAAGCTATCTTGGAAGAGATGGCTTTTTAATTTTGAATTTATTGTTATTTGTATTCATTTGGGCGAGTGAGGGAAACATTTCTGGAAGACATTATGGAGTTGGGTCGTCGATAGGTGTCCATCTATTGTCTTGATGGATCGAGTATAGTAATTTTTTAGCAAAAATATATACACGTCTTCCAGAAATATTTTCCGAATGATTTTTTATAAATCACTTTTCCTTGTATAATACTTGTATGTCTATATGGTCTACTAAACGCCAATTAACTTACGCATCAATATTTTTTGCTGTTGTTTTTGGAATACTAGCAATAATATTGAAACCTATTTATACAAAAGCTCCAACTTGTTTTGATAATGTAAAGAATGGAGATGAGAGAGGTGTCGATTGTGGAGGTTCTTGTGTACTAATGTGTATACAAGACACAGTTACTCCTCTCGTTCTTTGGGCGCGATCATATCCCGCTACAGACACTGTTTATAATGCAGTTGCATATATAGAGAATCAAAATTCATCGTCTTATGGTTTTAATGCTTTGTATGAATTTCGTCTATACGATGAAAAAGATTTTTTAATAGCAAAAGTTGAAGGTGATACATTTGTTAATCCGAATGGTCGTCAAATTATATTTTATCCAGGAATAGAGGTGGGTAATAGAGTTCCAAAGCGAACAGTTTTTTCTTTTACAAAACAACCAACATGGTATAAAAGCTCTGTTAATATGTCTGAAATACCTATATCTATAAATGATGTTAAAAGGGGTGGTGATGATTCTAAGCCATATGTTACATCTGTAATAAAAAATAATAGCAGAATAAAAATACCAAAATTTGATGTTTTTGCTCTTGTTTATGATGAGAATAATAATGTTAGAAATGTTTCAAAAACAGTTATTGATGGATTAAACAGGGAAGAAGAAGCTATAGCTTCTTTTACTTGGAATATGTCACTTGGTGATGGTATTTTGAGATATGTAGTAGAACCTGTAATTGATACAGCAATGATTAAAAATGCAAATAAATAGTTTTAAAAAATATTTTAGTCATATTGATTGGACTTTGGTATTGGTACTTATACCAATACTTGGTGCAGGGCTTGTAACAATGAGTTCTTTTGTAGGAGAGACGTCTTTTTTTTGGAGACAACTAATTTTTATTATAATTGGCTTTGTTTTGTTTTTTATATTATCAAATTCTGATATTAGATTTTTGAAAAAAAGCCGATTATTATTTGGATTATTTGTATTTTTTCTGGGAATATTAATTGTTCTTTTTGTTGTTGGTCATACTTCAAATGGTGCAAAAAGTTGGTTTAATTTCGGATTCTTTTCTTTTCAGCCTGTAGATATGGTAAAAATTATCGTTGTTCTTATGCTTGCAAAATATTTTTCTCGTCGTCATGTTGAAATAGCTCAAACAAAGCACCTTTTGATTTCTGGATTGTATGCATTTATTCCTTTTATACTTGTTTTTTTACAACCAGACTTTGGAAGTGCAATTATTATTCTTGTTATTTGGTTTGGAATGTCGCTAATCTCTGGACTAGGAAGAAAGCAGTTGCTAATACTTTCGTCTATTGGATTGGTTGCTTTCTTTAGTTTGTGGTTATTTGTTTTTAAACCATATCAAAAAGCAAGAATTATTAATTTTGTTAATCCAACATCTGATATTCGTGGAAGCGGTTATAATGCGTATCAGTCAACGATTGCTGTTGGCTCAGGTCAATTGTTTGGTAAAGGTGTGGGTTTTGGAACACAATCACGTTTGGAATTTTTACCAGAATACCAAACCGACTTTATTTTTGCAGCATATTCTGAAGAATGGGGTTTTGTTGGTTCTACTATAATTATTCTCCTTTATGGTATTTTGATTTGGAGGATTTTAAAAATATCTTTAGTTGGTGCTAGTAATTTTGAAATGCTTTATGGTGTTGGTCTTGCTATACTTTTTTTCTCTCACGGAATGATTAATATTGGTATGAATATAGGTGTTCTTCCTGTGACAGGAATACCTCTTCCTTTTATGAGCTACGGTGGATCACATATTGTTACAGAATTAGCATCACTCGGTCTTTTGATGAGTACTCTAAAGTATTCTAGAGCAACACATAGAGATAGAATGAAAAATGAATTTTTAGGAATTGCATAATATATGAATATAGAAATATTTAATTTTTTACATAACTTCTCAGGTAGATCAGATATTTTAGACAAAGTAATAGTATTTATTGCTGAGCCTTTTGGATACATACTTATTGTAATAGCTTACTTGTTTTTATTATTCCATGGTGAAAATGAATCTAGTGGACTAAAAAATATTTCAAAAAAGTTTAGAGAAATAATAATTCTTTCTTTTTCTGTTTTTACTGCGTATATAGTTTCTCTAATTATTAAAAATATTGTAAATAATCCGCGTCCTTTTTTAATTCTTAATGATGTAAATGAACTTTTTGTTTATGGGGGATATGATTCTTTTCCTTCTGGCCATGCAACTTTTTTTGCTGCTCTCGCCGCTGCTATTTTTATTTATCATAGAAAAATTGGTTTTTTGTTTGGATTAGGAGCTATTATTATAGGATTATCTAGAATAATAGCAGGAATACATTTTCCAATAGATATTTTGGCTGGTTTTGTATTAGGAGGATCTCTATCAACTTTGTTTTATTACGGGATTAATAAATTTATAAAAAAGTATTTCCCAAGCACTGATTTTTTAAGCAAAAAATAAAAAAATCCCTCTACTTGGAGGGTTTTTTGTTATAGAAATACATAATAGTATATATAACAATTATAAATACAATAGATATTAGTAACCATGATAATGGTAATGGGATGGAGGTGATTGCGGATAATATTATAGCAATAAACCATACAACCCAACTAATCATAGGACCCATAAAACACAACCCTAGTAGACCTCCAATGACTCCAATATGTATCCACAAGGGAAATTTTTTTGGGAAGGTTTTTATATTTATTTCTAACGGTTTCATTTTTATTAAATTTTTTGTAATTATATACTCTATATTTAATTTGTCAATATTTTAAATAAAATATTTAATAATTGCTTTTTGTCTGTAAAATCTGTAAAATACCTTGTATTATGTGGAAAACAAGAATATTTGCATTGGTTTTATTGATTGCCGCTTTCGGACTTGGGTGGTTTGTATACAAAACTGAAAATAATGCATCAGTAGAAAATAAGTCAAAATATGAATTTAAATTAGGTCTTGATTTGAAGGGTGGAACAACTCTTACTTATCGTGCAGACACATCAAAGGTTCCAAGTGATTCTGTGGGTCAATCTATGGATTCTCTTCGTGATGTTATAGAAAGAAGAGTTAATTTTTTTGGTGTTTCTGAACCAAACGTTCAAGTAGAGCAAGCCTCTTTTACTAATGGAAATGAAGAACGTCTTATTGTGGACCTTCCTGGTGTTACTGATATTGATAAAGCTGTCGAGATGATTGGTCAAACACCTTTTCTTGAATTCCGTACAGAAATACCATCTGAAGAACCTATTCCTGTAACTGTTGGTGCAGACGGGAAGTTTGAAATTGATGTAAATAGTAAATACAAACAAACAGAGCTTACTGGTCGTTTTTTGAAAAATTCAATAGTTGAGTTTGATCAAACAACAATGCAACCAAAAGTGTCTATTCAGTTTAATGATGAAGGTTCAAAACTTTTTGAAGAAATGACAAAGGCAAATGTTGGTAAGACAATTGCAATATTTTTGGATGGGTCACCAATCTCAACTCCTCGTGTAAATGAACCTATTACAGGAGGACAAGCTGTTATCTCTGGAAACTTCACACCACAAGAAGCAAAGTTACTTGTAGGTCGTTTGAATTCTGGCGCTCTTCCTGTTCCTATTGAACTTATATCTACACAAACAATTGGCGCTTCTTTGGGTGATATTGCTGTAAAAGATGGTATTAAAGCTGGACTTATTGGATTTATTCTTGTAGCAATATTTTTGATTGCTTGGTATCGTCTACCTGGTGTTATTGCTGTTATTGCTCTTTTGGTTTACATAATGATAATGTTCTCATTGTTTAAAATTATTCCAATCACACTGACAGCAGCAGGTATTGCCGGATTTATTATTTCTATAGGTACCGCTGTTGATGGTAATATTTTGATTTTTGAAAGAATCAAAGAAGAACTTCGAAGTGGAAAAACTGTAAAAGATGCAATTGAGACAGGTTATTCACGTGCTTGGTTTTCAATTCGTGATGCAAACATTGCAAGTATTATTTCTGGTGTAGTATTGTATGCTGTTGGAACAAGTTTGATGAAAGGTTTTGCTCTTACACTTGTTGTTGGTATGTTGGTTTCTCTTGCTTCTATTCTTATTATTTCAAAAATATTAATTTTCTCACTATCTACAACAAATAATAGTAAGATTGTAAGATTCTTATTTAGTTCAGGTATTTCAAAATAACTTTAAGAATTATATATATGTTTATCATCAATAATAAAAAAATATTTATCGGAATCTCAAGTGCTCTTGTACTCCTATCAATAACTTCAATAGCTTTCTTTGGACTACCTCTTAGTATTGACTTCAAAGGTGGAGCAATGACCCAAGTTTCTTATACAGATACTCGTCCTGATGTTTCTGTTATAAATGAATCACTTGGAAAATTGAATCTTGGTCAAACTCTTGTTCAGCCTGTAGGGGAGAATGACTTTAGTATTAAAACAAAGCACCTCACAGAGCAAGAAAGATTAAGTTTGATCTCAGTTCTAAAGTCTAAAGGGACTCTAGAAGAAAAAGGCTTTACATCAATCGGACCTTCTGTTGGTAAAGAATTGATAAGAAAAGTTATAATTGCAACTATTCTTGTGGCTCTTATAGTGATCCTTTTTATAGCTTATGCTTTCCGTGGGGTTTCATATCCAGTAAAAGCTTGGAAATATGGAGTTGTTGCTATCGGTACACTTCTTCATGATGCGATTATTCCTGTTGGTATTTTTGCTGTACTTGCAAAAGCTTTGGGCGCTGAAGTGGACACCTTGTTTGTTGTTGCTTTACTTACAATTCTAGGACTGTCTATATCAGACACTATTGTTATTTTTGATCGCGTTCGTGAAAATTTGAAATTGAAAAAGTATGCAACTTTTCAAGAAACAGTTGGAAACAGTATAGATCAATCATTCACTCGTTCATTCAATACATCACTTTCTGTTATTATTGTTCTTGTCTGTCTAACAGTTTTCGGTCCTGATAGTACAAGAATATTTGCAATGATGCTTTCTGCGGGTATGATATTTGGTACATATTCATCAATATTCCTTGCTTCACCACTTCTTGTGACTTGGTTTGAAAATCAAAAATAGGTTAGTTACTTTATAAAAAAGCGATATATTTAATATGTCGCTTTTTTCTTGATATTAATAAACTAATTATATAACCTTGTTTAAAAACAAATTTTTTATTTTTTTGTCAAATTTGATATAATATATAAGTTATCACTTAACGTATTTTTTATGATGTTTATATTTATAATCTTAGGAATTATCGTCCTTTGGGCAATAGTTTCATATAATGGCTTTATTACTCTTAAAAACCGTGCACAAGAAGCATGGTCTGACATTGATGTTCAACTGAAGCGTCGTTATGATCTTATTCCAAATCTTGTTGAAACTGTAAAAGGTTATGCTACTCACGAACAAGTTGCCTTTGAAAAGGTAACAGAAGCTCGTTCTCGTGCAATGCAAGCAACAGGTGTAGGAGATAAAGGCCAAGCAGAAAATATGCTCTCAGGCACACTCAAATCTCTTTTTGCAATTTCTGAAGCTTATCCAGAACTTAAAGCTAATACAAATTTTCTTCAATTACAAAATGAACTTTCTGATACAGAAAATAAAATTCAGGCATCACGCAGATTCTACAATTCGAATGTTCGCGATCTTAATACTAAGATAGAACACTTTCCAGGAAATCTTATTGCAAAAATATTTTCATTTATGAAGATGGATTTTTTTGAAATTGAAAATCAAGAAAAAGAACCAGTAAAAGTTTCTTTTAATTAAAAATATTTATTAAATTAATAAATATATAGTATATGGAAAATATAGAAGAAAATGTTTTTGAAAATAAAAATACATACGTTGAAAAAATTTCTCAATTAGATTCTGAATATAAAGATAAGTCCTTATTTCCTGTTGGAAAAATAAATGAAATTACTTATAGCATGAATGGAAAAGTTATAGGCGTCAGACTTTCTGGCGATGTTCCAACAAATTTTTCTCCTGCTGAAATAGTTATTGTTCATCCAGATAGTGAGAATGAAGGATGGGTTGGAAAAGGGAATATTGGTTTTATTGTTGGAGTTAGTGGTGTGGATATAAGCAAGATTCCATTACCAGAAGAGACAATAAGTGTAATAAAAGAAATATATCAAAAATATACAGACATAGAATCACGACACTCTTTTAATAGAGAAAATAATATAAATAAGCTAGCTGTTATGGGTCTTTATAATGAAATAGTTTCTGATAATAAGTAAAGATGTTCAAAAAAACACTCACAACAATAGGAATATTTGTATCACTGCTATTTATTCCAGTGAGTGTTTTTGCTGAGAAAATTGATAATTATAATGTAAATATACAAATAGAACAAAATGGCGATATTGCTGTTGTAGAAAGAATTACATATAATTTTGAAAATATTTCCTCAGGAGATGGTTATTATAGAAGTATTCCTTTTGTTAAAAGTTCAAAAGATTTTCAAATAAAAGACTTAATAGTATATGAAGAAAGTGAAAAAATATATAATCCACTTATTAATTTTCAAAATAATATTTTAAATTTAAAAATAGGAGATATAGATCAAAAAATTTCTGGTATACATAAATATGTAATAAGTTACAAAATAGATAGACCTTTTGTAAATAAAGATGATAAAGAAAATTTATACTTAAATATAGTAGGTACAGATCTAAATGTTCCAATAGTAAATTCTTCATTTTCAGTTAGCTTATCTCTTCCTCTTTCAAAAAATGAAATAACTGTAAATTGTTATACAAGTATTTTTTCTGAGAAGAATACTTGTCCAGATACAAAATTTTCTCTTGAAAAACATAATCTTATAAATGCTTTTATTGTTGATTCTATATCATTACAACCAAAACAATACATAATTTTAGAACTTTCTATTCCAGAAAAATCAATAAACAGTGTTCCTTTTTTTGATAAATTTATTAATATATTTAAAATATATTGGCCATTTTTTATTACTGTAATTTGTGGAGTTGTATTTTTAATTGTTTGGTATAAAAAAAGAATATCTATAAATAATATTGATAATATTTCTCCAGAGTATGTTGTACCAGAAAATATTCATCCCCTAATATTTGCTGGTATTATAAGATGTGGCAAATTAAAAAATAAAGATTTTATAGCAAGTATAATACATCTTGCTCATCTTGGCTTTATTTCTATTGAAGTAAAAAGAGGGAAAAGAATTTTAAATGTAAAAACAGACAATGATGTTTATATTTTAAAATTAGAAAAACCTTATACAAACATTCATCCTATAGACAAAGAAATTATTGATGGAATTTTTGTTGAAGGTAATAGAGTTCCTGGTGATAGTGTTATTTTTTCTAATAATTTAGAGATTAAAAAACTTTGGTCAAAAATAAAGACGATTGTAAAAAATAGACTAATAGAAGAAAATTATTTCACAAAAAATTTAAATAGATTTAATCTAGACTATCATTTTCAATTTTCTCAGAAGTTTAGTTTTTTAATTGTTTTTACTCTTGTATTAATTTTGTTGAGTCAATATTTAAAGCTTGTTTTTGTGCCTTTGATTATTAACTTAACATATATAATTATTTCTTTAATTCTATTAACTATATTTTATTTTGTTTTTATTTATACATACCCAACTAAAACAAAAAAAGGAGTATTAATAGAACAAAAGATTTTAGGTTTTAAAATGTATTTATCTATAGCAGAAAAAGATATAATTCATTTTGAAAACCCACCAGAAGTTACTGTTGAAAAGTTTTCAGAATATTTATCCTATGCAATTATTTTGGGAGTTGAAAATGCTTGGTCAAAATATATAGAATTACCAAAAGGTTATAATCCAAAATGGTGGCATGATAATGGCGACTTTTTATTTACTGATACATTTATAAAAAACGATATTGTAAATTCTTTTGGATTTAATATTGTCTCAAAAAATAAATAATTAAAATATAATTATATGGCAACACTTTATACACAACAATCTAATAATGTTTGGAAAACCTGGTTATTAATGACTGTATTTTTTGTTATTATAACTTTGCTTGGTTTCTTCTTTTCACAAAGATATGGAAATCCAAATTTTCTATATTTGTTTTTTGGAATAAGTATATTGATGAATATTGGAGCTTATTGGTTTTCTGATAAAATTGTTCTTTCTTTGTCTTCTGCAAAAGAAGCAAAAAGAGAAGAATATTTTGATCTTTATACGGCAGTAGAAAACTTGTCTATTACAGCGGGGTTACCTATGCCAAAAGTTTATGTTATAGAAGATTCTGCACCAAATGCTTTTGCGACTGGTAGAGACAAAAATCATGCAGTCGTTGCTGTTAGTACTGGCCTTCTTTCAATTATGAATAAGACAGAGTTGGAAGGGGTTGTTGCTCATGAATTATCTCATATTGGAAATCGAGACATACTTTTATCTACTGTTATTGTTGTCTTGGTAGGGCTTGTGTCGATTGTTTCAGACATGATGATTAGAATATCTATTTTTGGTGGTAGAGACAGAGAAGACAGATCAGGTGGAGGTGTTATAGCTATTATAGGAATTATTTTTTCTATTCTCGCTCCAATTTTTGCAATGCTTATACAGCTTGCAATATCTAGGAAACGTGAATTTTTGGCTGATGCTTCAGCTTCGCTACTTACTAGATATCCAGAAGGACTTGCTTCAGCTTTAGAAAAACTCCAGAACTACAGCGCTCCAATGAGTCATCAATCAAGCGCTATTGCTCACTTATATATATCTGATCCAAAAGGTGTTAGTTTTGGCAAGAAGGTAACTGGATTATTTTCTACACACCCACCACTTGAAGATAGAATTAGAATACTTAGAGAAATGAAATAATATGAAAGAACAAGAAAATTTTATAAATAAAGAATCAGAAATTTTAAAATCTTTAGAAAAAGAACTTCTGAGTTCAGATTTTCCATACGCAATTTTTATATCAACAAATGAACTTTCAAAAGATGATAGAAATATTTGGTCTTATATAGAAGAGGGGAATCTTCCAACAATAGAACAATTTGAAGAATATAAAGAAAAAGCTTTAAAAAATAATCCTACCGGTTCAACAACATATTTTGTTGACTATCTTTCAAATAAATTGACCCCATACTTCCTCAAAGAGCAATATAAAAATCTGAAAAAAGCATCTTAAATTTTATAAGAGGATCTTCTTTTTACAAGAACTTAAGATATTTTTGAAAAATTGCGGAGACGAGAGGATTTGAACCTCCGAAGGCTATAAACCTTGCTGTCTTTCCAAGACAGTGCACTAGACCACTATGCGACATCTCCTTCTTCCTCTTTTGTATAAAAAGAGGAACGGATACTCTTTCTCAAAAAGAATACCGAGCAAAAAGAGAATAATACTTACTTTTTGCATTTAAAGAACTATCCGTTTCTATAATAACATATTTATAAACACATTTTTTATATAGACAATTTGTTCGGGTGTATACTATAAATAATACTACTTGTATATATATTTTATTACAGAGTATTTATATACTGATTGTATATACTATTAATTAATTTTTTATATTTTATGAAAGGTTTAAATTCGTTGTGGTATAAGTTTATTAATTTTTTTACACACGATAAGCGCTCGAGTATTATTTGGTTAGTAGTAAGAGTTTATGTTGGTTATGAATGGCTTATTGCTGGATGGCATAAAATGGGAGATGCTGTTTGGACTGGTTCACAAGTAGGAGTTGCTGTAACAGGATTTCTCAATGGTGCGCTTGCAAAAATGACAGGTGAACATCCAAATGTTTCAGAATGGTATGGTTGGCTTATTAATCATATATTTCTACCAAACTCAGAAGTTATTTCATACTTTGTTGTATATGGAGAAATATTAGTAGGTATAGCTTTGATATTAGGTCTTTTTGTAAGACTTGCAGCGTGGTCTGGAGTCTTTATGAACTTCAATTATCTTTTTGCTGGTACTGTAAGTAATAATCCAACACTTCTTTTGTTGGGACTTATGCTTATGAAAGCATACAAAGTCGCTGAACATATTGGTATAAAATGGGTAATCAATAAGGTGAGAGGAGATAATAAATAGGAAAAAATTATACAAAATAAAAACACCGAAAGGTGTTTTTATTTTGTATAATTTTTTCCTAAAGCATTCCACTTTAATTTTCCTTCAAACTCTGGTGAATTATTTAATATCCATTGTATGTAAGTATTACTATTTGGACCAAATAAAAAATATTTATTTTTATCTATATATGTATTTACAGAATTTTCTATAAATTCACAAATCTTTTTTGCTTGCGAATTTTCTTCTCCTTCTATTTGTCCAAGTAATGTCGCATTCCAATGAGGATAATCAAGAAATGAAAAAACCTCAATACCATCAAATATTGGTAAATCATTTATATGAATATGTCCTAGTGCGGGATTTTCTTTATTCTTTTTATAACGAACTTCATATCTTGAAAGTTTTCCTTTTTTATTTACAACAACCCATGGATGAGTCCAAATAGAAAGAGGAATGTGAGCAGGTGAACAGAATAAAAATACTTGATATTTATCTTTGTTTATAAGGTTGTTAAAATAATTTGATTTTTTCATATTTTATAAACTTTTTTGAATTTTGCGGTATTCATTGTACAAAATTCGAACCTTTTTTGAAAGCAATCCTGATGATACTGAATACTAGCGTTCCCTGCGCGCTGAAGCGCCTCTGTGCGAAGCACAGAGCTTCTGCTGAAGCAGAAGTGCGGGGAAACGCTAAATACAAATGCGGACTCGGTTTTGCGAAACAATTTTGCGGGAGGAGGATTCGCAAAACCGAGACTGATTTTTCTGAAATTCGGCGGGATTCGGGTTTCCGCCCCGCAGGAGGGTGCGGGAGGAATGCGGGGCGGATTCTTTTTTTGGCGGGCGGGCATTCACTTATAAAATTAACATTTTATAAGTCATCTATTTTCAAAAACTACCGTTTTTGCATCTATCCACCTATCTCCTTGATTTTCAACTATTTTGATATCTATATTTCTATCCTCAAAAATTCTTTCAAGTATCTTTTTATCACCCTCTCTAATTCTTTTTTCATTTTTTATTTCATCCTTATGCAACCAAAAAATACTGTCTCCGTTTTTTGCAACATCATCAGTATAATTATCTAGAACTTTGTATTTTTCATCGAGCAATACTTTGTATGTTTTAATAGCCAAATGTGCAACCACTCCTTCCTTATTGATAATGCTTTCTATATTTCCATAATAATGATATGGGGAAGTTTTTCCGAATAAACTAATAAGTTTATCTTCAATATTTTTTTCAATATCATTATCATCCTTAAAACTTAATACATCTATCACCTCATAATTTTGATGCATAGATTTTCTCATCAAAATACTGCCATTGTGAATGATGTATAATAGGTTTACATTTTTAAAAATTTCTTCCATATTTATATGTTATTAAGAACGAGAATTAGGATTCCACCCAGCTGGAGGATTATTTAAATCAGTAAACTGTGGAGAAGTATTTTGAACAGGTTTCTTTAGCCCCATAATCTCATTTGCTTTTGAAATCAATCTGTAAGGATTGTTAAATTGATCTCGATTTGTTGCACTATCCTGCCATTCTTTTGGGTCAACATATTTACCAGATTGAATGAGTTCAAGTTTTTCATTTATAACTCTTTTTTCTTCATCATTAAAATCAAAAGCATTAGCTATCTTTTTGAAAGAATCAAAATTAGTAGTCATAAATGCTTTTTCAACTAACAAATCACGAATTATATCTTTTAGGTTTATGTCGACAGGAATTTTATCAAGATTAAATGATAATTCCCCAAGATCATTAAGATTTTTTTCACCTCTAATTACATCCTTTGCTGTTTCCATTAGTTGTCGAGAAGAAATCTTACTTAAGCGACCTGCATTATCAAGGTTTTGCAATTTCTCTTGAAGAGAATTAAATTTTTCAGCCATAGATTTTTCTTCTGAAAAATCTTGAGTTAAAAATTTTAAGTAATTTTCTTTTACTACTTCATTATTTTTTGCAACTTCGACCTCATTAGAAGTTGCAGAAATAGGGTTTTCAGTTTTTTCTGTTTCAGAAATACTTAATTGCTCGTTAGAAACGGTCTCACTCTGTTCAAGTTTTTGTGGTTCTTTTGATTCCATAGTTGGATTTTTAAATGTTTCAATTTTCTTTTCCAATTCTGGAATAGAATATCTCATATTATCAAGTTTATTATGAATACTACTCATTTCTGATTCATACCATGATAACTCTTTTTTTGAGACGAGTTGGAAATTCTCCTTATATCCTTTCTCTAACTCGTCATATCTGTTCTGTAACCTTATTCTCTCTTCTTGTAAGAACTTTAATTTATTCAATTCTTGTTGTAGTTCGGGAGAAGTAGTTTCCGCATTTTCATTAGCAAGCTCATTTTTACTTTCAGAAATAACATTTTCAACTTCTTGATTTATTGTTTCCAATTCTTTTTCAACACCAGTTTCATTTTTTATTTTTTCAAATGTCGGCTGGTCAAGATCAATAGAATTAGATTTATTAATTTCTTCAGAAGTTTCATTTTTAAACGACTTTCCTTCCTCATCTAAATAAGTTAAAAGCTCCTCTTTTGAGACTTCTTTTTGTTCTAAATTTTCAGGATTAACTTTTGGAATTTCCTTATTTTCAAGATTATTTTTATTTACATCTTCTGGTGTAGACATATAATTATTTATTTAAAATTTCCCTTTTAATTTGTTCAATCTTTGCTTCTTCAAGTTTCTTTTTAAAACCCCCAATAACACCTTTTCTTTTAGTGCGAAGTTCAGAAAATTTTAATTCGACACTCTTTTTCAGATTGGAAATACGATTTGACATACGATGCTATTTTAGCATTTTCCGACTTTTTTATCCATAGGGAGATTCTTTGTGTGCGCACGGGTGGGTGGGGCAAACACAAGTATGATTTAGAAATCTCGGCTTTGCCGAGATTTCAATAGTCGTATTTTGATGTTCTAATGCCCGCCCGCCAAAAAAAGAATCCGCCCCGCATTCCTCCCGCACCCTCCTGCGGGGCGGAAACCCGAATCCCGCCGAATTTCAGAAAAATCAGTCTCGGTTTTGCGAATCCTCCTCCCGCAAAATTGTTTCGCAAAACCGAGTCCGCATTTGTATTTAGCGTTTCCCCGCACTTCTGCTTCAGCAGAAGCTCTGTGCTTCGCACAGAGGCGCTTCAGCGCGCAGGGAACGCTAGTATTCAGTATCATCAGGATTGCTTTCAAAAAAGGTTCGAATTTTGTACAATGAATACCGCAGATTTTCGAAAAGGGTTTCCGAACCAAAAATATGGTCGGCACGAAGTGCCGTCTGTTCTGAATTCCCCCCGCCGAATCCAGAATCCAAAAGGGTTTTCCACGCTCCGCGTGGCTCCTCGTTTGCCAATACAATTCTAAAAATGGTAAACTGTATTCGCTACCAATCCAATATACCTTTCGGCATTTTTATTTGTTTGAGCATTCAAATGGGTAACTGTGTCAATTTGCCGTAAGGTGGATTGGTAGCGCACAGTTACCCTTTTGAGTTTTTAAATCTATGGAACAAACTAAAAAGTTTTTCATATATACTCGCAAGTCTACTGACGACAAAGACAGACAAGTTAGAAGTATTCCCGACCAGTTAGCCGAACTTCACGAACTGGCGAAAAAGGAACAGTTAGAAATTGTCGATGTCTTTGTCGAAAAGCAGACAGCCAAAATACCAGGTCGCCCCGTATTTGGCGAGATGATATCTCGCATGGAAGCGGGCGAAGCATCTGGTATTTTGGCGTGGCATCCTGATAGACTTGCGAGAAACAGCGTTGATGGTGGAAAAATTATTTATCTCGTTGATACTGGCATAATTTTGGAAATGAAATTTCCAACTTTTTGGTTTGATCCAACACCGCAAGGTAAGTTCATGCTCTCAATAGCGTTCTCTCAATCCAAGTACTATGTTGATAATTTGTCGGAGAATATTAAACGAGGTCATCGTAATAAACTGAAAGACGGTATTTGGCCTCGAAACGCTCCTCTCGGATATTTAAATGACAAAGTAAATAAAGTTATCATTCCTGACCCTGAACGCTCACAGTATATTGTTAAAGCGTTCGAGGCCTATGCAAGTGGTAAATATACCCTCCGACAAATTAGAGATTTGATAACTGAACTTGGATTTCGTTCACAAAAAGAGCAAGAGCTTTCCATTTCCAATATTCACGATATATTGAGAAATCCGATTTTTTGTGGACTACTTCGATATGGTGGTGAAATTTACGAGGGAAAGCACAAACCGATTATCACAAAAAAACTTTTTGATTCCGTTCAAGAAGTGATGAGCAGAAAATCTAAACCAAAAGGTAAAGGTTTAAAAGAATATCTATATCGAGGATTTTTCCGTTGTGGAGAATGTGGATGTTTTATAACCACCGAAACACAAAAAGGTTATAACTATTTGCGATGTACCAAACGGAAAAATCCTTGTTTGCAAAAATATGTTCGTGAGGAGCTTATCACTTCTCAAATTGCAGAAAGTATCAAAAAAGTTTCTTTGCCTCTCGATTGGGCAAATTGGATGATTGAAGAAAACAGAAAAGACCAATCATCCGAAATCCAATCGAGTGAGGTTTTTTCTCAAAAAACAAAAGATGAAATTTCTCTTTTAGATTCCAAAATAGAGAAGCTGATAGGTTTATATTTGGAAAATGGTTTATCAGTGGAAGAATATCAAACAAATAAAAATCGTTTTATGAGTGATAAACAGCTTCTCAAAGAGAAATTATCAGCTTTTGAGAAAAAATCTCATAATCGGTTCGAACTTACCGAAAAGTTTTTAAAAGCCAACATTTACAATATCGAATTGGCAAACGAGGGAATTCCCGAGAAAATACTTCGGGAATTCAAAAAAGTCGGTTCGAACTTTGAAATCAAAGATCGAACATTCCTTTTTGAGCCACGCGGAGCGTGGAAAACCCTTTTGGATTCTGGATTCGGCGGGGGGAATTCAGAACAGACGGCACTTCGTGCCGACCATATTTTTGGTTCGGAAACCCTTTTCGAAAATCTGCGGAGCCGGGGAGATTCGAACTCCCGAGGGCTTTTACACCCTGCCTCTTTAGCAAAGAGGTACGTTAGACCGCTCTGACACGGCTCCAATACGCTCAAATATAGCACATTTATAATAATTTTATAATGTTTAAATATAATTTAATACATATTTAAAACCTTTATTTTGTATTAATTTTATGTTACTATCTTTATAATATTTAAATATATGGAGGATTGGATGAGATGGGGTAAATGTAAACTGCTTTACATTTACCCGCGAACAAAGTGAGAGAACCACTTATCCAATGAATCGCGCAAGCGACCGACATTTGAAATATATGGAGGATTGGATGAGTGGTTTAAATCAACGGTTTACTAAACCGTCGGCTGGTAATTCGGCCCGTGAGTTCGAATCTCACATCCTCCGCCAAGTCGTGATAGCACGAGATGCTATCAGAATAGGTAAACAAAAAGAGCAATTAATTGCTCTTTTTGTTTTTACGCGTCTCCCTCTATTTCCTGACCAACTATGTACTCGCATCCATCATTACTAACTTTTGCAGTGTGAGTTACCTCAACAGGTACATCAAATCGTTCTCCAGCTTTTACTGTTCTTGTTATTCCTGTTAAAAAAGTTACAGCCCCTTTCATTACATAAAACGAAACTTTTCCTTTATGGGAATGTTCAGCATATTCTGTATTTGGCTTATCTACCCATTCGTAAACTATAGGGTATCCTTCTGTTTCTAATACTTTCTTTAAATAATCTTTCCAGACAACTGGTTTATTCTCCCAGTAGTTATTTAATTCAGAATAAGACTTTCTTTTTCTTAGATATTCAAGATCGAACATATTATCGTATGCCTCTTGTTCAGTAGATCTTAATAAATAAGCATCCATACCTCGTTTTCTTTTTATGATGGTTATATAAAGCCATTCTAGAATATGAAATATCCATGCTCCAACAATCAGTAATTCTTTTTGTTGAGCAAAATGAATTAATTCATGATTAATAAAATAAGCATGCATCTTTGGATGTATCTTGCTTGTAGTAAATAAAAATGGATAAAAAGCCATAGCCTTAGCATCGCCTTTTGTTCCAGTGAGTCTGCTATACCAATACACAAATCTATCTGCTTGTATCTTGATATGCCACATTTGATTCTTTTTACTAAACCATTCATACGCCTCTATTTCCATTTTTTGAAGAAAGGGTGCTTTCGCTGCTCGATATGCAGGATAGTCGTATGGATATAATTTTGTGTTTTTTAGTTTGAGATCAGAATACTCTTTTGCTTTGTTTGGATGTGACCTGAAGTAATCTCGCATAATAATAAATTGTCGTTCTTTGGGAGCGCCAACTTCACATACATGAATATTTTCGAGTTTATCGCCATCACTACCTAGTTTGAAAAAAAGTAGAGTATTGGGTGCAATATAATTCTCACCCCATTCATAACCCGCTTTTATCATTCGCTCTTTTTCAGTATTAAAGTCTTCCATCTTTGAGATCACTAAAACGATATCAATTAATGGTTTTGCTCTCATTCCTGGTATGGAAGTACTTCCAACATGCTCTATTTTTAGAGCTTTGTTTTTAAAAACATCACTCAAAAAAACTTTAATGGAGTTAAATTTACTTACCCAATTTTGATCATATTCAGAAAGAGAATATTTTCTTTTTATATTCTTGTCGAGTTCTTTACTCATGATCTTCAATTACGTAAACATCAAAAGCCATTTCCTCATATGGATGAACTTTTTTAACTGCCTCAATTACATTTTTTAAAATAATTCTAGGAACCACAACCTCAATTTTTTCTTCCTCAACAGATTCATATTTACCAGATTGACCAACAGAAGGATTTGAATTTTCGTTACCACGAAATCGACCTACACCTTTTGTAGAAAAAGAACAAAAATCATAATTTCCAATTTTACCTGCACCTGCATTGCCAAGTGTCTCACGGACAATATCCGTGTGAGTTAGTGGTGTAAATATAATAAGTTTTACATTTTGTGATTGCATATCATTAAAGACTCAAATCTAAAAACTGTTTAAGTGCAATTAAATCTTTTGTATCTTTGTTGTAGTTGTAAGTCACGACACCTAATGATTTTGCCGAATTCACCGCGTCTTGATTGTGTTCGAAATACACAACATCTGTAGTGGTTAAATTATGCCGTTCAAGCAGTGTCTTAAAATATAATGGATCTGGTTTATCTGGAGCATGCTTCATAGTAAATACTGGATACGGCACAGTATTTAATCCGAATTGAACCATCTGCTCATCATTTGCATTAGTCACGATAAGTTTTGGATTTGGATATGTTTCAAGTAGCTCAAATAGTGCTTTATTTTGTACAAAGTTTCCAATTTCATTTTTTATGATTGATGTATTTACTGCATCTACAAGTATTGTTTTCATATTATGAAAGTGGCGCAAATAGTTGTTTAAGTTCTGCGTATTTTGCAGGGTCGAGTAATGCTTCATAGATGTCTGGAACAATTTCTCTTTCTCCAAATGTTTTGTCACGACCAATCTGAAGTAGCTCATCAAATGTGACTTCCTTCAACTCAATTTTCTCTCCACCATCAAGTGCTTGGTCGGATACTTTCTTGCACCCCTTCGCGATAAAGAAATACACGACCCAATCAATTTTTGAGGCAGGATGCTCTGATTTCCAGAGGATGTATTCAGATGCTTCATATCCAGTCTCTTCGAGGAATTCTCGTTTTGCTGATTCTAGAATATCTTCTCCTTCTTCAACACGACCACCGCAGGCACCGATGAATTGTTCTTTACCTGGTTGTTCTTGTTTTGTAAGTAAGATGTTTCCATTATCGAGTACAGGAAATACAACGACTGTATCTGGTCTCTTTAGTTTCTCAAAAGTTTTGGTTGTGCCATCGTACATGGATTGCTCCCATTGGTATGTATCAAACACTTTACCCTTAAAAACACACTGTGCGTTTTCTGGAATTGGTTGCTTTGATTTTGGGCGTTGAATATTCATATTATTTTATCATTTCATTTAGTATTGATAATGCTTCAGGTAGTTCTGTAAATCCTGCTGATCCATTCAAATGCTTCCCGTTTGGTATAAGAATAAGTTTTCCATCAAGCTGTCTTGCTATTTCTTCTGCATCAGACACTGGAACATTTGGATCATTGTCTCCATGAATTACAGCTATATGATCCACTTTATTTTTCATTACTTCCCATTTGAAATTTGTATGGAGAAAATTAGCTATTTTATCATTTGTGTTTTGATGACATGGAGCAGATGCAACGATGACACCTTTGAGATTTGGAGAATCAAAATGTTCAAGGTATCGAAGAATAGCAGTACCACCCAAACTGTGACCAACAAGATAAATATCATCGTTTAAATTCTTATCAATATGCCTTTTTATTTCCTCTAACCATTCAGAGAGAATCGGCTCATCAGGATTTTGCATAGAAAGAGCACAAGCATAGACATCTTGTTTTTCTAGTTCAGCCATAAGCCAAGGTCGCCAACCACCGTTAGGACTTCCTTGAAAACCATGAATTAAGAAAACTTTTTTCATAAAGCTATTTTACCATTTTCAGGATATTTTCTCTATATCTCTTTGAGGGTAATCTTTTTGTTCGCCAAACAGATTTTGCTCTTCAAACATCCAAGCAGTTCTCTCTTCTCAATATCACTTCCTTCTTTTAAGACAAATTTTGCATATCCTCGAACATCGACGCTGTCGGTACTGATTTTTTCCCTGGTTCCCAAAAGAAATTTTTGTAGTTTGGAAAATCGCTCAACATCATCCTTGATCTTTTCTTTGACTTCTATCTCCTTCAGATTGATTTTTTCAATCAACTCATTGAACTGCTTTAGTACCTCTTTCTCTTCTGTATAGCCACATTTGCAATCCACCCCGCGCGCCTTGGTACAACCGTAATAAACATATCGAGCAACACCGCCATTCTTAAGTTTCTTGAATTTCTCGTCTGCCGATATTCCCGAACCGCATAATCCGCAGGTCATCATTTTGGTAAAGGCGAACTCTTTGTTTTCAACCCTCAACACATTACTTTTTATCTGTGCTTGAACCAGATCAAACAATTCCTTGGAAACTATCGACTCATGCTTTCCTGTGTACCAGTTGCCAGATTTTCTCGGATACTCAAAAACGCCGTAATAGAAAGTATTGTCTAAAACCTTATAAATATTCCCTAAACTAAGATGTTTCTTTCCTACAGCGGTTCTGAGGTTTAAATCAAATTTGAGCCAATTGTAGATTTTTCTACCGCTCCAATGTTCATACGCTACTTTCTCAAACATCTTCTTTATGATCGGTGCTCGTTCTGGATCAAGAAGTGTTTCGCACTTTCTATCCATTCGTTTTTCTTTCATGTAGCCTGTTGGAGCAGGACCAGGCCATAATCCCATTTCTACTCTCGTTCGTAATCCTCGCTTTACGTTAATACTCTTGTTGTCGTTTTCAAGTTTTGCTTGAGAACAGAGAATCATTAAAAGGAACTTTTCGTTTGGTGAGTTTTTAAATTGTTGTCCGTAAGTACGAATTTCCATGAGAAGTTGTTGATCCATGAGATCAACAATACTTCCTAAGTCTCCTGCGTTACGAGAAAGACGATCGGGTGCCCATGTGAGGATTCCGTTAAATCTTCCTCTTCGTACATCTTCTAAAATTTCTTTATATACAGGTCGTTGTCCTGATTCTTTTGCACTATGAGATTCTCTTCGTATTTCTACGACTTCTAATCCATCACGTTCGGCAAGCTCAAGCATTTCTTTTACTTGGGAATCAATAGACAAGACTTGTCGCTCTTCTGATTCGGTTGATTTACGAGCATAGAGACAATATCTAACTTTTGTTGTTATTTGGGCTACTTGTGGCATTTCGTAGCCAATTGGTGCTGTTGTTTTCATACAACTATATTGATGACGCAAACACCCAAGGAAGTCTAGGCGTCTCAAATGGCTAGTTGTTGGTAACTAAATATCGATAAGACTTTATTTAACAATGTTTTTATGCTATTATTACTAATGTCTACCCATAATTAGTTTTTAAAAAGTCGCAAGGCTATCCGCTTTCTGTATCCAATCGTGGACAGAAACGGGTAGCTGAGTTCCATGATTGGAATCCTCGCGACTCTAGTTATGGGTAGACACTCGGCTACCCATTTTTGGTATTAAGCTGAGGCATAGACGTCTACCCTATGTCATCAAACACAAACTCACCACAAGAGCTTATTGCTCGTATTAAAGAACTTGAAAATGAGAACAAGCAACTCAAATCAAGAAAGAAATTTGGACTCGTCTGGGAAGATAAACCAGAAGATGTTGTTTTGCAATGTACAGAAAACGTCCCTGTGCTCAAAGAGGTTAAAAATAGAAAGATCATAAAAGATAATTTTACCCAAGATAACCTTCTTATTGAAGGAGATAATTACCATGCTCTTTCTGTTTTGAACTATACCCATAAAGGAAAGATTGATGTTATTTATATTGATCCACCTTATAACACTGGCTCAACAGATTGGAGATACAATAATGATTATGTAGACTCTAATGATCAATGGAGACATAGTAAATGGATTTCTTTTATTAGAAACAGATTACTACTTGCAAAAAGCTTACTTTCAGAAAAAGGTTTTATTATAATTGCGATAGATCATTATGAGTTATTTTATTTAGGAACTTTGTGTGATGAAGTTTTTGGAGAAAATAACAGAACAGGAATTATTACTGTTGTCCATAAACCAGAAGGAAGACAATTTTCTAAATCAATTAACCCAACTAATGAATATTATTTATATTATTCAAAAAATGAAATATTTGGAAGAATAAAAAATATTCCACTAGATGAAGAAAGTTCCCAGAAGTTTGATCTTGAAGATTCATTGGGTAGATATAGACTTGAAGAATATTTAAGACGTGGAGGCGGTGATGTTAGTTTAAGGGCAAACAAACCAAATGGTTGGTATCCTATTTATGTTGATTTAAAAACAAAAGAAATTTCTCTAGAAAAGCAAAAAGGATATATAGAAGTCTTACCCGTAACAGAAAGCGGTCAAGAAAGAACATGGAATACAAGCAAGGAAACTTTTGAAGAAAATTTAAAAAATGGTGAAGTTCTTGTAATTACAAAAGATAATAAACCTATTATTTATAGAAAATATAGAGAACAACAGATAATTAAAACTCACTGGGTTCATCCTAAATATAATGCTACGAGATACGGAACTCAACTTTTAGATAAGATTTTAGATAAAAATAGTTTTAGTTTTCCTAAATCACTTTATGCGGTTCAAGATTCTTTAAAAATAACTTCAGATAAAAATTCTGTCGTTCTAGATTTCTTCGCTGGCTCAGGTACAACAGGTCATGCGGTACTAGAACTTAATAAGCAAGATGGTGGTAATCGTAAATTTATACTTTGTACTAATAATGAAAATAAGATTTGTGAGGAAGTAACGTACGAACGAATTAAAAGAGTAATCAAAGGTTACACAAATAAGAAAGGAGAAAAAGTCGAAGGCCTCGGCGGTAATTTGTCGTACTACAAAACTGATTTAGTAAATATAGAAAAATTACATAAAATTTCTGATGAATCCCGTATTAAAGTCACCTATCAAGTAGGAGAAATGATTGCAGTTCGTGAAGACACTCTTAATGAAGTTGAGAAGAACGAATGGTGGCAAATATTCGAAGGTAATGGAAAAGTAACTGCTATCTATTTCAAAGAAAACAAAGATAAATTACAAGAACTGATTAATCTTCTTGAAAAGGAAAAAGCACCAACTACTCTCTATATCTTCGGTTGGGGTAAGAACGAATACCGAAATGAGTACAGTACAAAGAATATCAAAGTCGAAGATATTCCTGAGCCAATATTAGAAGTGTATAAGGAAATAAATCGCCTATAAAATATATGTTTACACTTAAACCCTTTCAAGAAACTGCAATAGCACACCTCAAAGAAAAATTTCTCACTCTTTGGAAACTTGGTGATCATAATTTAAATCTTACCTTTAAATCTCCAACGGGGTCAGGAAAAACAATCATGATGGCACAGTTCTTGCGTGATATTGTAGCTGACCCACGATTCTCTCATGGAGATGTTGGTTTTGTATGGATAACGAATTCTGACTCTCTCGCAATGCAATCAAAAGACAAACTTTTTTCATACTACGGCGGAGCAAGTGAAAACCCTCTTGTTGACATGAATGATCTTCGAGATGGCTCAATTCCTAAAAACGGAGTCTTTTTTATTAACTGGCAAAAGGTTGTTTCAAAAGCAAAAGAAAATAGAAAACTTCGTACAGAGGGAGAATCAAATACTACTTTTGATGAATACTTAGAAAATACTCACAACCTAAAGCGAGAGGTGGTGCTCATTATTGACGAAGAACACATTGCTTCATCTACTGTTCTTGCAAGTGATCTTATTACAAACATAATCAAACCAAGAATTATTATTGGTGTTTCTGCTACACCACAAAATACTGGTTTTGCTACAGTTGATGTGAATCGTGAAGATGTAATAAACGCAGGGCTTATTAAAGAAAAGATAATTTTTCAAACAGAAGAAGACTTAGAGTCAGAAGACTACGAAGGAATCGATCAAGATGAAATACTAGTTTCTCTTGCATATCGTAAAAGAAATGAAATTACTAAATACTACAAAGAACTAGGTATTGAAATTAATCCTCTTGTACTTATTCAGCTTCCAAATGATGACAAGGTAGATAAAACTACAAGTGTTATAACAAAACAAGATTTTATTATTAACTCTCTCAAAGAAAAAGGTGTCTTTGATCATGAAATTGCTATTTGGCTTTCAGAAGATAAAGTTAACCTTGAGGATATTACCAACAACACATCGCCCGTGTCATTCTTGCTTTTCAAGCAAGCGGCGGCGACAGGATGGGACTGCCCGAGAGCAAGTGTTTTGGTAATGTTCCGTGAGATTAAGAACCCAACATTTGCAATTCAAACAGTTGGACGTATCTTGCGTATGCCATTTGGTACTCATTTTGCAAAACCAGAGTTAAACCTTGGGTATCTTTACACTAATTACAAACGTAATGAAGTTCTCACAGGTTATGCAAAAACTCTTGGAGGTAATAGACCTGCTATATATCCTAGTGAGAGAAAAAAGGAAATAAAACCAGTTGAACTTGAGTCTGTGTTTATGAGTCGTTCTGACTATAACGACTTAGGTGATAGTTTTCAGAAGACATTTACTCAAGTTGCTAACAAGTATTTTAGCGTTACCGAGAGAGATCCATCCTCTGACCGCATTAAAAAGATTTCAAAAGGAGGGATTGATATTGATCCGAAAGTTACTAATGGTCTTATTGTTGGTGTTGAGATAGATGATTACGATAATTTTAAAGAAGAGTTACTTTCTGAAGGAAGTAGTCATGATCAAGAGATATCACAAAATGATCTTGAAAAACTCTATAATCTTTACTGCTTTAGTCTTATCTCAAAACAAGTAGATGAGAACAAGAAGTTTGCACCAGAGCGCTCATGGGGTAAGTTAAAAACAGCTCTTAATGTTTGGTTTATGGAAACTATGGATATAGGTAGAAAAAATACTTACAATATTATTGTCAACGACTTAATTAAAACAACAAGCGTACTTTCTCCAATAGTTGGTAAAGCTCTTGAAGCATATCGTCCAGTTCGTGAAAAAGAAGTAAACAAGAAGTCAGAGCGTGCAAAAAGAATTGAAACTATTGAAGTTCCACGACAATCACTATTCTTTACAGATCAGTACGAAGAAATGAAAGTTAAAAAATCTGCGTTACATCCTTTTTATATTGAAAAAGACTACAAAGGTGAAGATAATGAGAAAGAATTTATTAAATTCTTAGAGGAACATAAAAGCGTTGTATGGTGGTACAAGAATGGCGATTCAGGAAGTGAATACTTTTCTATTTCTTACTACAACGAAGATGAAAACAAAGAAAAACTTTTTTATCCTGATTGGATAATTAAAACAGAAAAAGATATTTGGATTATAGACACAAAGAAAGGTGTAACTGCAGAATTAAAAGATACAAAGTATAAAGCTGAAGCACTACAAGAATGGCTTAAGGGTAGAAAAGGAATGTCTGGCGGTATTGCTGTACAAGATGGTCCAAATGGATGGAAAATTCAGAACGGAAAAACATACTCATATAACCATACATTCAACGGTTGGTTTAACTTAAAAGATGTACTTTAAGTAATATGACTGACTATAAAAAGCATAGTCGAACTTTTTTAGTCAGTATTACTCACATTAAAGAAATAGTCATTCTTTAATTTCAAAGATAACTTATGTGTATTTGCGTGAGAAAAAACACCGAGATAAGACATAAGTGTTGCATGTACTTTGTCCTTAGAAATTTCTTCTCGTTTATAAAGCAACATCTTTTCATTTAACTTCCGAAGTGCACGCTTTTTCGTACGAGTACGAACTAAGGTAAAGTGCGGGAACAGTACATATCCAAGATAATCAATACCACGTCCAAACTTGGTAATAGTGATTTTCTTTGGATGTATTTGTACTTGTAATTTATCTTTTAGAAAAGAGCGTATCTTTGGTAGTAGTTGTATAAGATATTCTTTGCTCTCACTTACTATCACAAAGTCATCAGTGTATCTCGCATAATATTTCACCTTAAGCTCATGCTTCATGAATTGATCAAAAACATCCATATATACATTCGCAAAAAGTTGAGAAGTTAGGTTAC
>DALYDY010000007.1:0-29915 GCA_031972855.1 Minisyncoccota bacterium | reverse complement strand
AACGCTAGTGTGATTTGTTTTGAAAATAGGTTCGGACTTGGTACAATAAACACACAATAAAAAAGTCCCGCAAACCAAAAGTTTGCGGGACGACTCTTATAAATATAAGAAAATGTAACCTTTAAAGGATTGAACTTCGTCACTATATCCAAGACCGAGTATACCTTTTGTATTTTTGGCCTTGTAGGTTTTGAAGATTCCCCATTCACCACGAATCATTTTGTCTTTTGCTGTATCGAAACCGATGTCAGAATAAACAAATAAATTGCGAGTGTAAGGTAAGGTAATAATATTAAGCATTCCAATGTTTTTACTATCATTAAACATAAATGTTGTAGAAATATTCTTGAAGTTTGTATTTATTGCTCCTCCGAATATTCCACTTGCATTCATGCGATAGCCTGAAGCTTGAATATGCTTTGTCTTGATACCAATTTCGTGTGAGTACTCATTTCCTCTCACAAAATTTCCTCCTATAAAAGAAATATTTTTGAAGTTAACAGATATTTTTCCTCCAAGACTGGATCCCAAAATCTGAGCTCTTGTCCAAGGTTCAAATTGTCCAGGTCCAGTTGTTGGAATTGGGCGGAGTTCTGTCATCGGCGATGCAATCTTTCCGAAAGTCACTTTCACTTTTTTATGAGAGATAGTTGTTCCGAATAATGCAAAAGGTGATACTGTGCCTGTTTGGTCGGCTTCACCAGCACCAAGCCCAAAAAAGGAAAGATTTTTTGAAGGAGTCCATGTTATTGTTCCTCCAATTCTGGTAGTGATGAATCCCGAAGATTTTCCATCTACACCAATTTTTGGTCCACCAAGTGTTCCTACATAGACCGTCGATTCAATATTGTTTACTGAGTCGATTTCTGTTATTTGTGCGCAAACGATGTTGGAAACAAAAACAGAGATTAATATTATTAAATTTTTCATTTTGATTAAAGTTTTTTAAGTTTGTGAATTTGTTTTTTTTTGCAAAATTATTCACTTAACCTAGGAACTCCATCTATACTTCGTTTGAAGCCTTTTAGGGTTTCAAATCTTTGTACGAAAAAATTTATTAACATACCAATGTCTATTAGAGATAACTCTAAGATTTCCATAAGACATTCTTTGTCTATATGGATTTGCCACCCCACATCCTGATCAAAACTTTGAGATTGATAAACAATTTCTGTTTTGACCAAAATCTTCTCCTTCGAAATATTTGTACTCGGAGATCCATATGACTTTATAAAAATCAATGGAACAAATACAAGTGCAAGTAAGAATGAATGTCTGCGAACTAAACCTCTCTCAGAGAGAAAATATCTAAATTCTTTTACACTCATTTTTCTTCCAAGTTCGATTAATACTTTCTCTTCTTTTGAAAAAAGATTAAGCATATCACTTCTTCTCGAAAGAACTTCTGCTTTTGCTAACACTTCTTTTCCTCTATTTCTAATATCTCGGACCAATATAATCGGCCAAACAAATAGGGAATAGATAAATGAAAGTGGAGCAAATTTTTGCATAGTATTTACACCTTCGTATCGCCAAGTAGTGTTTTCTATATCCTCTTTGAATTTTATTCTCCAAAGAAGAAAAAGAATTGAAGATATAAACATACCTCTCAGATAAAATGACAGTATCCAGCTCCAGATAGCTTGAAAAAATTCTTGCCAAGAGAAGTTTACTCTAACTTCTTTTTCGCGAGCTATATCTTTTGGAAACCAGTACGCGCGAGCGTCGTCTATACCCATAGGAGTTTTCATTTTTGAAAGATTTACTTCGTATGAACGAGCAATCATTTCATTATTTCTCCAATTTTCATCTCTAAGGTTTACAATATCGTTGTAACTTAGATTGGTAATAAGAAACCTTTTTTCTGGAATTTGATTTAGAGAATCAAAATACTTAAATTTAAACATTTCAAATTGTTTTAAATCTCTAAAATAAAAATATGGTTCATAAACTCCAGTTTCTGAAATTTCTTTTTTTCTTTGCGCAATAATGCTGTCCTTGTAAGACATAAAATTATCTGGTGTAATCTCAAGTGTTGAAAGTTCAACACTATCGAAGGAGGAGTAGGGGTTTGTGTTTTTGGAAGTATTAATATTTATGATTCCTCCAATTATTCCTGTACTCCATATGAAGCCAACAGGAATAAGTAGGTGTCGTAACACCCAAATTGCTATTGTCTTCATATTTTTTTTCTTAATTTATTTTCAATGTGCTTTACTATCTATATTTTATCACATAATTATACTATTGTCAATCACTATAAAACCTCATTTGTTCTTGCAAAAAAATGGTTTTGTAGTATACTCTAAGAACTTATGTCACAGGATAAACTCATAAAAATAGCACACAAAGAAACCGGCGAGGTTTATTGGACACGCAAAAATAAGAAAAGTGTTACTCGCAAAATTGAACTTAAAAAGTATTCAAAGAAACTTCGCAAGCACGTTGTTTTCAAAGAAGCTAAAAAATAGACTCTAAAATCAAAAAACCTCACATATGTGAGGTTTT
This sequence comes from Minisyncoccota bacterium, assembly GCA_031972855.1. Lineage (GTDB taxonomy): Bacteria > Patescibacteriota > Minisyncoccia > Phycocordibacterales > UBA9973 > JAIXRY01. The sequence goes on along the minus strand of DALYDY010000007.1, from coordinate 27,407 downwards.
TTGATTTGTATTGTAAAATAGTCTTATAGTATTAATAGTGATACACTAAATATATGGATAAAATAAAAAGTAACGGATTATTGGTTATAGGGATTGCTTTCGCATTATTCTCTGTTGGATTCTTTTTTGCAGCAAAAGATTTTTCTAGACAAGGGTCTTATGTTGAAGTAAAAGGTCTTTCAGAAAGAATCGTTAAAGCAGATACTGCTATCTGGTCTTTAAATTTTGAGGTTAAGTCAAATAATATTGATTCATTGTATTCTGATATAGAAAAGAATATTGTAGCTATTAAAGGATTCTTAAAAGAAAAAGGTTTTGAAGATGCAGAAATAAATGTTGCTCCTGTAAATATATATCAAGACACATACAAAGATGCAGCATTCAGATACAATTCTACAAATCAGATCTCTGTTTATACAAAAAAGATTGATCTAGCAAAACAAGCTTCAAATGAAACATTGCTTCTAGTGAAGAAAGGAGTTGTATTAAATCAAAATTCTATATCTTTTGAATTCTCAGATTTGAATAGTATTAAGCCAGATATGCTTGCTGAAGCTATTAAAAACGCTCGTGATACAGCATCTCAATTCGCTGTTAATGCAGGGTCTACTGTAGGAAGTGTTACAAGAGGAAATCAAGGAGTATTTGATATAACAGAAAAAGATCCAGGTTCTCCTGAATACAAAAAGATTCGTCTAGTTTCTACATTACGTTTTCTTTTGAAATAAAACGAGATTTAAAAAACCTCACATATGTGAGGTTTTTTAAATCTGTATTGCGGGCTTGAGGTGTGGATTCCAGAACTTTTGAAAAGCCAGGAACCTCTAAAATTGAGTATAATATTACTTATTAAAAGCTTGAACTAATGCATCATGAATTAAACTATTTGAAACTATTAAACCTTTTATGTCACCGTCTAGTCTGCCAGTTTTTTCACCAAGCAGATCAGTAACCCTACCACCAGCCCCTTCTACGATAAGCTTTGCTGTAGCAGCTTCAAATGGTGTCTTTACACCAATAACTGAACCTTCAACTTTACCAGAAGCTACCATCATACACCCAAACATAAGTGCTCGTGCATTAAATATTTTTACACCTTGCTTTTCAAGCACATCATACGCGATGCCGTTTGATACAACATATTCTGGCATACGACTCCCGAAAAAAACGTAACTACCTTTTAGTTCACTTTTATCTGATACTTTCAATTCATTGTCATTAAGTGTAGCCTTTTCTCCTTTACTGCAAGCAAAAAGCTCGTCGCTGGCTGGGTTATATGCAAGACCAAAGAGTGGCTCACCTTTATCATCAACCCTTGCTATACAACACATAGAAGCCGGAATTACTCCTAGTGCTTGAGTTCCATCTATTGGGTCCACAACCCAAGTATAGCCAGTATCACCACCAGCACTTTCTTCTTCTCCATATATCTTGTCTCCAGGGAATGCTTTTTGTATATCCTCAATTATTTTTTTATTTATTTCAATATCTAGATTAGTAACGGGAGTGTTGTCAGACTTCCAAGAGGTTTGGTAGCCTTCAACTAAACCCTTTTTAAGAATTTGACCAACTTCTTTTATGAGTGTTTTAGCAAAACTAAAACCACTATCATTTGTATTATTATTCATTATCTCTTAGTATACCAAAAGTTCGGAATTACACTATGGTATACAAACTCAGACCCATAAATATATAGGTTTTATGATATGCGGGCGATGAAGGAATCGAACCCTCACCAAAGGTTTTGGAGACCTTCGTTCTACCACTAAACTAATCGCCCATATCTATTATTTTAAACTTTCCTGTATTCTTTTAATCAAACCATTATACACAGAACCACTATTTTTAAAAGAAGATTCTCTATTTCTTGCGTCACTTTCAATTTTATATGCTTCATAGTAAATAAGTTCTAAAGGAATTCTATTTTTAGTACTTATAACTTTTCCAGATAAATGTTCCACCATTCTCCTTTTTAAATTATTGGTTGAACCAATATATAATTTATTATCTTTTTTGCTTTTTAAAATGTAAACATAAAACATAATATTATTTTATTTTACCACTAAACCCAGTCACTCGCGAGTGACTGGGTAAACTAATCGCCCGTGTTTGGAAAATATACCACAAATTTCTTTATTTTAAAAATTCCAAAACTTTATTCTTTATTTCTTCTACCTCTTTTTCATTTTTTGGATTAATCCAATTTATATCTTGATTTCTTTTGAACCAAGTTTTTTGTCGGCGAGCATATTGCCAAATAGCTATATTTAAAAGAGAAATAAATTCTTCATAAGACTTTTTGTTCTCTAGATAGTCTGCAAGGAAGCTATATTCAAGACCGAGTTCTCTCATACGTTCATATGAAAGTCCTTCTTTGTGAAGATTTTCTGCTTCAGTCACCATTCCATCATCAAGTCTTTGTAATAGTCGAGTTTGAATATTTTTTTGTAATATTTCATCTCCTGGATTTATTCCTATAAAAATGGAATTGTATTTTGTATTTGTTTTTATCTCTGGAACATTACCGAGAGTCTTTGAGATCTCTATTGCACGAATAAGACGCACTTTGTTATCTTTGTCGATATCTTGTGCGCGATTGTCATCCAATTTCAAAAGCATTTCAAATAATTCTTCTTTTGATTTTGATTCTAATTCTTTCCTTAATTCTTCATTTTTTGGAACATTTGGAAGAGATGTTCCACGCACTAGTGTGTCGATATAGAAGCCTGTCCCTCCAACAATTATTGGAATATTTCCACGGTTTATTATTTCCTTTATTGTGTTTGTTGCGCCTGCGACGAAGTCTGCGACACTGTAGATATCTTTCGGATCACATACATCAAGCATGTGATGGGGAATACTACCCATTTCTTCTTCTGTTACTTTACCTGTACCAATATCAAGACCAATATATACTTGGCGAGAATCCGCAGAAATTATCTCGGCGTGAAGACCGACTCTTTCTAATTCTTTTGCGAGCCATATAGAAAAACCAGTCTTACCTGAAGCTGTTGGTCCCACTATGGTGATAATTTTAGGAAGAAAATCCATGTTTGACAGTATACTATATTATTGATATAGTGACAAAAATTAAAATTAAATAAAATGAAGAAAACAATAATTGAAGTATATAATCATACTCATAAAATTATTAAAAATAATCAACTCTTATTAGAAAAAATTAAAGAGTTAGTATCTGATGTTGAAAATCAAAATTCTAATAAATATCTCTGTACTGGATTGCAGATAGAAGATATTTTTTTAGGGATTGATTTTATTGAAAAACATGTAGAAAAATTTCCTAAAATATTAGGGAATAATCTTTGTATAGACAATCTATCTAATAATCAAGCAGATTTATCTCGTGTGCTTTTGCAAATTTTTCTAAATGGAGTACATGTAGCTAACTTAACAGAAGACGTTTCTGAAAATGGAAAATATGAAATATTTGGCGAAGGTGCAATTTTTGGACCTTATACAGATTTTTTAGTTAATTTATTTGGAAAAGAGGCTGCTAAGTCTGTTTTTATTGTGTACAATAAAAAAACTTACAAATTTGATGTAGACAGGATAAAGAAACCGTCTCCAATTTTTATTAGGATGCCTATAATTGATTTAGATCATATAGACAATCTAATTTCTAAAATAGAAGACGATACAAAGCTTAGCAAAAAAGAATTATATGTTCTAGAATTATAATTATATTCTAGAATTAAAAAAAACTACAGAAATGTGGTTTTTATTTTATAAAACTTGTGCTAAAGGACTCGGTCACGAGTTACTAAGTATTTTATATTTAACATAGGACTCTCGTCTTACAGACGCTGTACACCTTTTGGATATATTTCTTCATAATATTCGAAATCTATCACAAAAGCTTTTCGAGTCCTGCTCCTGTTTTTGATAAAAACAGTTGCGCTTCTCCTGAAATTTTATTCTATAAAATTTTGTGCCGGAGAGAGGACTCGAACCTCCACATCCTTGCGAATACTCGATTTTGAGTCGAGTGCGTCTACCATTCCGCCACTCCGGCAATTAAAAATATACTGCGTATTTTTAGTTATTGTTTACACAATAACACAATGCCGGAGTGTCGGCCACCTCATTTTATTCGGATAAAACGTGAAGCAGTTCACTTTTTATCCACTCCGGCAATACTATTATCTAACTTTCACAGTATACCAAAAATCCCCACAAATTCAACATTTTTTAAGAAGGGAAAATACGCTATACTAATCCTATGTCACAACTGTATTCAAACTCAATTTTCTGGATAGATGTAGATCGCATCAAACCAAATCCTTTCCAACCTCGTCGTGAATTCGAAGAAGCAAAATTAAAAGACCTTGCTGACTCAATTCGTACATATGGAATACTTCAACCTCTCACAGTTTCTCGTGTTGAGAAAGATTTGGATGATGGAGGAATGACTACAGAGTATGAACTCATTGCAGGAGAACGTCGTCTTCGTGCTTCTAAGCTCGCAGGTCTTACTCAAGTACCTGTTGTTATACGTATTGGGGACGATAATATGGCGAAGCTTGAGCTTGCTATCATTGAGAACCTCCAACGTGAAGATTTGAACGCTGTAGAACGTGCAAGAGCTTTTCATAAGCTTGCTGAAGAATTCAAATTTACTCATGGTCAAATAGGCGCCAAGATGGGTAAGAGTCGTGAATACGTTTCAAATACGCTTCGCCTCCTTGCTCTCCCAGAAGAAATTTTGAACGGACTTTCTGCAGGAAAAATTTCTGAAGGACACACTCGCCCAATACTTATGCTCTCAGGTCGTCCAGAAGAACAAATGGTTCTTTTTAAGGAGATTGTAATTCGTAAGATTACCGTTCGTGAAGCTGAACGTATTGCTCGTAAGATTGCTTATGATAAAGTTCGCAAGAAAGAATATATGCCAGATCCTGAAATGTCTGAAATAGAAGAAATGCTTCAAGAGACTCTCGGTACTCGCGTTCATATTCAAAAAGGTGATGTAGGAGGGAAGATCACAATCGATTTTTTCTCAAATGAAGATTTGAAAACTATTCTTGATTCACTCAAATCAAACGAGAATGGAATTAAGAGACCTGACGATATGATGAATAATTATATTCAGATGAAAGAAGAAAAAGATAAACTAAAAAATGAAGAAGGTGAGACTCTAAGTGAAGAACATAAAGATATAGAGAGTGATTTGGAAAACGAAACATCTTTCTTGGATGATAGATCAAAAGAAGAAGTAAAAGAAGCAGAAGAAGATCCAGATTTGTATAATTTGAAAAACTTCTCTTTGTAGAAATTAAAGTTAGATAAAATGCGGTGCGACCCGAAGGGTCGCACCGCATTTTTGTATTCTGTATTTTTTCTATTCAAAAAAGAAAAAGCCGCTCCCTAGAAACACATGACTGAAAATAGAGAACGACTTTAAAAAAATTAAGAACAAGAAACAACATAAGCTTGAAAAAATGTTGCTCAATATTAATCGTATACTTTCCATTTAAATTGTCAAAGTAAAAGCATAAAATCCCCACCACGTGGCATTCGCAATTCCAAAAATGGAGGCGTAGCCGATGGGCGGGGATTTAAATTAGATAAATTTAGCAGTTACCGAGCTAAGTCGGGTGTTCTGCGCGAGATTTTTTATGTCTCATTTTTTTCTTTTTTTTGGTGCCAGGAAGTTTACTTACCGTAAAATTCCTGGCACCGGCTGGTACCGTTTTTAATATATTTTTTTGCCCTTTTGGGCTAGAGGTAAGATCCTAGATCCTCCTCCACGAAAACTTATTGATGTTTTCATATCTGGTACTAGTATAGCAGATACAAAATATTTGTCAAGTATTTTGTAATATGTTTGTAAAGTATCAAAATGCCGTTATTTTCCTTTGGAAAATAACGGCATTTTATTAAATATAAAAAATTAATTATTTTTTATATTTAAATCTATCAATAAAATCTCCGTGTTCTGCAAGATATAATTTTATATGTTTTTTTGCCATTGTTGTTTTTACATAATCAAGCCACTTACTTGCGGGTTTGCCATTTTTTCCTGTCATAATTTCCACCAAGTCTCCATTCTTTAGTTTTATATCAAGAGATGAAAATTTTCCATTTACTTTTGCGCCTGTCATTACATCCCCAATTCCTGAGTGAATAGTATAAGCAACATCAATAGGACAAGAATCTTCTGGTAAATCTATAACGTCTCCTTTTGGAGTAAAAATAAATATTCTATTTTTGAAAAAATCCATTCGAAGTTCTTCCAAGAAACTTCCTGGCTCAGAAACTATTTTTTGTAGTTCTTTTAAATCATTTATCCATTCAAGTTTCTTTGGAGTACGAAGTTGTTGTCCACTTCCTCCAGTTTCTTTGTACATCAAGTGAGATGCAATACCGAAGTCTGCTTCTTGATGCATACCAAATGTTCTTATTTGTATTTCAGCTACACCATACTCTGTTGCCACTGTTGTATGGAGTGATTGATATCCATTTGGTTTTGGGAGAGCTATATAGTCTTTTATACGACCAGGCATTGGCTTCCATAGTCCATGAACTATTCCAAACACTTGATAACAATCAGCAATATTTGAGACTTGTACGCGAAGTGCAACAATATCATAAATTTTTGTTTTTTCACCTTTATATTTTTTTAGTTTTTGATAGAGACTATAATGATGCTTTACTCTCTGGTCTAGTTTGTATTCTTTTATACCAAAAGTCTTTAAAGCTTCATCCAAATCTTTTCTAACAGACTCTAAGCTTTTTTGTGCGTCACCAACATTTTCTTTTATTAGCAGGTCTGTTTCATCCCATTCTTTTGGAAATGCATATTTAAATGAGTAATCCTCAAGAAGACCTTTGAGTTTTCCCATACCAAGACGTCCAGCAAGAGCCGCGTGAACTTCAAGAGTTTCTTTTGCTATACGCCCTCTTTTTTCAGGTCGTACACCCTCAAGAGTTGATACATTATGAAGACGGTCTGCAAGTTTGATCATTAGTACGCGTATATCTTCGGCCATTGCAATAAAAAACTTACGAAGACTCTCTACGTGTCTTTCGCGACCTTGATACTTTAGTTTACCAAGTTTTGTAACTCCATTAACAAGAAAAACAATTTCTTCTCCAAATATTGCCTGCATTTCATCTTCACTTATATCTGTATCTTCAAGTACATCGTGCATCAGACCTGCAGCTATAGTACGAGCATCCATATTGAATTCTGCGAGATTTTTTGCTACAGCAAATGCGTGTGTGAAATATGGTTCACCAGAACCACGCATCTGTCCATCATGTGCTTTTTCTGCCAAGTCGTAAGCTTTAGTTATTATTTTTTTATCTTTTTCATCAAGATGTGGAGCAAGATTAAAAATTTCTTCAATATTACAGTTTTCTACCATTGTTCTAGTATGCGATAGATTTGTTAAAAAGAAAAGAAAAAAAGTCTCCCAAAGAGGGAGACTAAAGCGGTTCTGGTTCTGTGAGTATGTAGTAAGTTTCTGGTGTTAAAGAACTACCTAAAATATTTTTCTTGTTATGAATAAAATTTCTTAAAGAAATGAATTCATCATTTAATACTTTTTCTGTATCAATAACTCCTTCTTTTCTTATTAAAAAAAAGTTTTCAGAATCATCTTCTTTTGGGAAGCCTTTTTTTGGTAAAAATATTTGTCCTTTATTTTTACATAACACACACCAACAATAGTTTAGTATGTGCTCTGCATCTTTTTCTGAAGGAGGTCTCAATCCTCCATCTTTAATGAAATTGTCAGTATCTCTTCTGTGAATTGGTAATAATACCCCTGAGTAATACTGATCATCTTTGAGTTTTATTATAAATTCAATAAACCCATCTTTTTCTACTATTGAACCAGTGTTTGTGCGCCATATGCGCAGGAACCATAATATTAATTTTTCCATATGCTTTTTTTAGAAGCATATTACTTTTTGATTGTTTTGTAAATGCAATATTTTTTATAATTTTAGACCATACTAACAGCCTTTTTATTTTGTGTTATACTATTTTTACTTATTTATGAGTTTTTTCTCTAAAAAAATTGGAATAGATCTTGGAACAGCAAACACTCTTGTTTTTTTGCCTGGAAAAGGGATTGTTGTAAACGAGCCTTCTGTTGTCGCTGTATCATTACAAGACAATAGAATTCTTGCTATTGGCAATGAGGCAAAAGATATGATAGGGAAGACTCCAGACACAATTGCAGCTTATCGTCCAATGAAAGACGGCGTTATAGCTGACTATCGTGTTACAGAAGCAATGCTTCGATATTTTATTACAAAAGCTCTCAAAAAATGGAGCATTGTAAAGCCAGACGTTTTGATATCTGTTCCAGCTGGAGTAACTTCTACAGAGCGTCGCGCGGTAATTGAAGCAGCTATCAGAGCTGGAGCACGTAATGCATATGTAGTAAAAGAGCCAATACTTGCTGCTATTGGTGCAGGTATTCCGATACACGAATCAAAAGGTTATATGGTTGTTGATATTGGAGGAGGTACAATAGATGTGGCTGTAATATCTCTCGGAGGTATTGTGGCGTGTACTTCTGTTAAATGTGCTGGAAATAAACTAGATCAATCAATAATTGATTATATGAAAAAAACATACAATCTAGCTATTGGAGATAAAACAGCTGAAGATATAAAAATATCTATAGGCTCAGCATTACCTACTGATGACGATGAAACAAAAGATGTAAAAGGAAGAGATTATGTAGAAGGGCTTCCAAAGACAATTACAATTTCAATGAATGAAATTACAAATGCTATAGATAATGAACTTCGAACAATGATAAATGCTATAAAAGATGTTCTTTCAGAAATTCCTCCAGAACTTGCTTCAGATATTATTGACCACGGTATTATTATGACTGGAGGTACTTCCCAACTCCGCAATTTTCCAGAGCTTGTATATAGAAGAACAGGAGTAAAAGCAAAACTGTCAGAAAGAGCCTTGTATTGTGTTGCTGAAGGTACAGGAGAAGCTTTACTTCATCTAGATACATACAAAAAAGCAATTAATTCAAAGATCTAAATTATGGAAAAAATCACATCTGGATCATATATTTTTGAAGGAGACGAAGAATCTTTGACTTCATATTTTTCAGAGTTTGGTGATTTTAATTTTACTAAACAAAATTTTGGAGTACTTGGTATAGATGACGCAAGAAATTTAAAATTATCTTCAATTGAAAAAGAAGAGAGTAAAAATCATGTACATATTTTATCAGTTTCTGGTATACAATCAGAAGCTCAAAATGCACTATTAAAACTTTTTGAAGAGCCAAAAGATAATTATATATTTATTCTTATTATTCCAAACAAAAAAGATTTACTCGGGACACTTCTCTCTAGATTCCAGATTATAGAAAATCCTAAAGAAAAAACACATACCAAGCACGCAAAAAACTTTTTGAATCTTAATCTCTTAGAAAGACTCTCTTTTGTTGAAAAGTTTCTAAAAGAAAACGAAGATAATGACAGTACTCGTTCTTTAGTTAGTGATTTTTATGATTCTCTTATACAAATTTTAAAAGAAAAAAAATCTTTAAATAAAGAAGATATTCAAACTTATATATCTTTAAAACCTCTAGTCCACACTAGAGGCTCTTCTCCTAAAATTATTTTAGAATTTCTAGCCTATTCTCTCCCAAAACTACAATAAATAATTGCATAATAGATTTTTTCTAGTATACTTTTTAAATATGATAACAATTTCAGAAACAAAAGAATCTTTAAAAGGTGCTATTTCATGGCTTGAAAAAGAGTTTAGTCAATTACATACAGGCAGAGCAACTCCACTTCTTCTTGATAGTGTTTTTGTTGACTCTTATGGTTCAAAGATGCCTATTAAAAACGTCGCTTCTGTTACTGTAGAAGACGCTCGTACTCTACGTATTGCTCCTTGGGATAAAAATCAAATAAAAGATATTGAAAGAGCAATTGCTGCTGCAAATCTAGGACTATCTGTCTCTGTTGATGATGCTGGACTTCGCGCTCATTTTCCAATGCTTACAACAGAAAACCGTCAAAGACTTGTAAAAATTCTTAAAGAAAAATTAGAAGAATCACGTATTAGTGTTAGAAAGATTCGTGAAGGTATTATGGATGATGTAAAGAAAGCAGAAAAAGAGGGTGGTATAAGTGAAGATGAACGTTTCAAAATGGCTGAAGATGTTCAAAAATGTGTTGATGAGACGAATAATAGTTTAGAAGCACTTTTTAATAAAAAAGAGGAAGAAGTGATGAATCAATAATTATGAGTACATTAATATTTATAATTATAATTTTTGTTCTTGTGATGTTCCATGAGCTTGGGCATTTCCTTTTTGCAAAAGCTTTTAAGATTCAAGTTGATGAGTTTGCTTTTGGTTTTGGTCCAACTCTCTGGAAGAAACAAATAGGAGAGACTTTGTACTGTGTAAATCTTTTTCCTTTTGGTGGTTATGTAAAAATGCCTGGACAAAATGGTGATGAAGATGGAACTATAAATCAAAGGAGTTTTGCAAATCAAATTTGGTGGAAGAAATCTCTAGTTCTTATAGCGGGTGTTCTGTTTAATATATTGCTTGCTATAATTTTATTCTCGCTATCTTTTTCTATAGGACTTCTCGCTTCTACATCTAAAAATGATCCAAATGCAAAAATTTTAGTTACAGCTGTTAGAAAAGATTTTCCTGCAGAAAAATCTGGAATTATATCTGGTGATGTTATAAAAGAAATATCTGTTGAAAATGATGTTTTAAAACCAAAATCAACAGAAGATGTGCAATCTTTCATTAGAGCTCATAAAAATAAAAGCATTAATTTGTCTGTTGAAAGAAGCGGTGCAATAAAAGATGTTGTTATTGAACCTATTATAGAAAACAATCTACCTTTAGTGGGCGTATCCTTAGATAGAGTTTCTTTGCAGAGATATTCTATTGCAAAATCTCTTGTGGTTGGGACTAAGCAAACATTTAGTTTATTTGGTCAAACAATAAAAGCTTTTATAGGTATTGTTTCTAGCCCTTTTAGAGAAAACAAAACTCAAACAGAAGTATCTGGACCTCTCGGTATTATATCTTCAGTAAAAGACGCTACTCGATTTGGGTTTGGATATTTACTTTCTTTTTCTGCTTTGATTTCTATTAATCTTGCTGTTATGAATTTAATACCTTTTCCAGCGTTGGATGGAGGAAGACTTGTAATGGTTTTGTCTGAGACTGTGGTAAGAAGAAAAATTCCTACAAAAATTCTAGGTATTGTGAATGGAGGTGGATTTCTTATACTTATATTATTAATGGTTTTTGTTACCGTTAGAGATATCCTACATTTATTTTAGATTTTATAAAAAATGATAGAGCAAAAAGTGGGCGATTTTGACCAAAGGTCAAAATCGCCCACTTTTTATTTAACCACTAAGCGAGGATATCCCTCGTAAAAGATCTTTGGAGTTGCGACTGACAGCAAAAGGAGAAAATATTCTGCTGAATATTTTAGTGTGTTTTGCAAGGTGTGCCCGAGTGTTCCTTGACAATTCTATTTTTTATCTATATAGTTTTGATAAACGCACAAATAAATGAAAACTAAATTAATTATTTTAACCTTACTATTATCGATAAGTTCGATTATGTTTGGTCAGGACAGACCTCGTCCAAAAGATGAGAGGATTAGAGGTGTTATGGAGCTATCTGTTGAGGCTGTCGACATCGACAACACACTCAAAAGACCTATGTATCCAATACTTCCATCATTTTTTGAGATATCAGAAAATGGTGATACTACAAGAATTTACAATTTATTTGTAAAACTACCTGTTGGAGGATCAAACTCCAGTGGTCAAGCTAACTCCGAATTTTTTAAGATCAAAAAGGCCCACTGGGTTGAGGCGGCTTGGGTTAAGGTAACTAAAAAAGGTTATATACCTGTACCTCCACCGAAAGATGTAAATAACCCTCCAAAGAATGTCGGATTAATTGTTTTTAATTGGGGGATAATTGAAAGTCTTCCAAAAAAATCAGAGCTTAAAAACACTTTTGAAGAAAGTGTAAAAAATAACAATAATTATAATAAAGGTAAACCTTTTTAGGCTAAAGCTTGAGTATGTCTCAGGCTTTTTTATTTTTAAAAATACAAAATTATAAGCCCAATAATTCCTATAATAATTCTATAAATACCAAACGATGTAAATGAATTATTTTGTATAAATTTCAAAAAGCTTTTCATTGCAATAATAGCTGTAACATATGCAGTTATAAACCCAATACTTATCAAAAATATTTCATTGTTGTTGAAATTAAAATCACTTTTATATATATCAAGAGCACTTGCTGCGAACATTGTAGGGATAGCCAAAAAGAAACTAAAGAGCACAATAGCTTTTTTTTCTAAACCTAAAGCCAGCCCTCCTATAATAGTTGCTCCAGAACGTGATACTCCAGGGATGAAGGCGAGTGTTTGGAATACTCCAAGCCAAAATGCATTTTTTGTATTTATACCTTTTATATTATCATCACTCTTAAAATATTTTTCAAATAATACAATAATAATTCCTCCTATTAACAAAGACCAAAGTACTACATTTATATTTCCTATAAAATATTTTTTTATTAAATTATAAACACTTAGACCTATAATTATTGTAGGAATAAATGCTACAGAGACTTTTTTTATAATATCCCACTTACCCCAAAGTTCTTTGAAGAAAAGTGTTACCACAGCAAGTATTGCTCCAAGTTGAATTATGATTTCAAAGCTTGATAAGAAATCGCTATCTGCTATACCGAGAATTTTACTTACTATGATTAAGTGTCCAGTAGATGAAATAGGGAGGAATTCTGTGAAGCCTTCTACTATACCGAGAATTATTGAGTGTATTATATTCATATTTGTTATTGCATTTTAAAGCTCGCTACTATTGCAGCTGTTTCGGCTCTAAGAACATTTTTCCCAAGAGATAAGGGAATTGTGTTGTATTCTTCAAATAATGATATTTCTGCATCAGTGAAGCCTCCTTCAGGTCCCACACAGACAATACTTTCTTTCTCTATATTTGTTTGTTCTTTTTCGCCTATATGAGCAAAATAAATTTTCTTATCTTTATTTTCTTCAAGAAAATCTTTTAATTTTTGTGGTTCTGTAATTTCTGGAACACTTATTCTTCCTGACTGTTCACTTGCTTCTGTGGTTATTTTTTGGAGCCTTTCTTTATTAATAGATTTCTTTATTACCCTGTCTGTGATCAAAGGGATGATTTTTTGTATGCCAAGTTCTGTTGATTTTTCTACTACAAGGTCAAAGTGATCACCTTTTAATATTGCACATGCAAGAGTTCCGCCAAATTCTTTCTCTATTTTTTCTATAGAAATGATGTCGGCGCGTATCTCTTTCTTGTCTATTTGTTTTATAAGAAGCAGTGTTTCTGTGAGAGCTTCTGAATCTATTAGCTTTATTTGTTCTCCCGGAATTATTTTAAGAACTTGTTTTATTTGATGAATAATATTCTCATCTAATATAAATACAATATTTCCTTCTTTTTTATAGTTTTGAGTAATGAAGCGATGAATTTTCATAAGAATATAGTATCACATTTTAATAAATTTATTATCAAATATATTTTGTGATATAATCTGTACCTATGGCAAAAATCCCAACAGTATTACCAAAAACAGCATACAAAGTTAAGCGTTCAAAATCAGGTCTCGGACTATTCGCAACAGAACCAATAAAGAAGGGAACTTGGATTATCGAATATACTGGTGAACGTCGTCCTAATGCTGAAGTTGAAGATGATACAACAAAATATCTTTTTGAAGTTAATAATAAAATAACTATTGATGGTAAGGATCACAAGAATACTGCAAGATATATCAATCATGCATGTTATCCAAACTGTGAAGTAGAGATAATTTCTGCACGCGTATTCGTAAAAGCTATTAAGAATATCAAAGAAGGGGAAGAGTTCTTCTATGACTACGGTAAGGAATATTTTGAAGAATTCATCGCTCCTCACGGATGTAGATGTGAAGATTGTTTCAAAAAATTGGAGGTGAAGAAATAAAAAAAGAGAGCTGTGGCTCTCTTTTTGGTAATATTAAAATATTACGGCATATACTCCGTATACTACAATTACTGCTTTTTCTGCTTTACCTTTGTTTTCAATATCAAAAACATATTCTCTATGCTTACCACTAAACAAATCTTTTCCTTCAAAAAGTAATTTATTATCTACAAAACTAATTTTTGTAACCTTAAAAGAATAATGCTTCATAGCAATAATTGGTTTTTGTTTAGTAGCTTTTTCTAACTTTTTTTGTGTTATATTTTCCCAATTTTCTACATCAAGGAAAGATAAAAGATGTTCTTCTGTCAACATTTCTCTTTTCATAATTTTAATTTTATTAAAATAAAAATATCACAAAATAAAGATTGTGTCAAATAAAAAAGTAATTATCTTTAGAAACATGTACTAGTTGCAGAGAAAAAATAAATTGGTATAATAGACGGAGTTCTTTTAATTAAGAACTAATTGAATAAGTTTCCTATGGTCCAGTTTCGGCTGAGCTACAGGGGACAAATTCATTCCCCTGTAGCTCAGCGGTAGAGCAATCGACTGTTAATCGATTGGTCGTAGGTTCGATCCCTACCGGGGGAGCCCAATAGGTTGAGTAGTCAAAGACAACAGCTCTTTGAACGGAGAACGCATTGTAATACAAGGCGTTTTTTCGTTTACGGTGTAGTTCGAAAGTATGTAATTTAGAATTGCTCTTTTTTCAGGGACTTCGGAACTTTCAAATAATTCAAGAGCATCCTTTGCGAGATTAAACACTGTAGAAGCAGTAATATAATAGCTTTCATCTGCTTTGGTGTGTTCATCAAGCTGGATGTTTATGTCGTACTGTTTATCCTTCAGTTCTTTTAACTTTTTGTCATAGTCAATCTTAGTAATACTACCGTCTATCAAAAGATCCATCAGACGATCAATTCTTGTTTGAGTTGCGTTGTATTCTGATTGAAGAGTATAGATAGTATTTTTGTGGTATAGATTTTTGGCGTCGCTGGACTGTTTTAGCCCTTCGACAAGCTGGTCAATCTTCTCTTGAGGGATCTTGTTAAATGCCTCTAAAACCTCGTAAATTGGCTCTAGGAGGTCCTTTTCTGGTACATATACCTTTGTGTTGCAGATCTCTTTTTTGCCATTAGAACAGCTGTAGTATGTGTATTTTCCTTTCTTTAAATCAGGACTCATAGAACAACCACATTTAGCACATCGGACCAATCCTCGTAGAATAAACGGCTTTGATGCATAGGCAAAAGGTTTCTTGTTCCAACCTTTTCTGATTCTTTGACACTTATCAAAAAGCTCCTTACTTATAAGTGGCTGATATTTGTGTGGGTATGACTTACCAACAGAAACCATAATTCCGTAATAAAAAGTATTATTCAAAATATGATCAACCATACTGAGAGCCAGTGGTTTGCCGACATAACTCTTGAGACCTTCTTTATACATTTGGTCTCGAAGAGTTAGGGTTGAATAATTTCCTGTAGCATAAAGCTCAAACATTTTCTTGATCAGGTGTGCTGTTTTTAGATCAAAAATAATATCTGTTCTTTTACCAACTTCATCGTAAACACTTTCGTAACCAATCGGTGGTTTACCAATAAGCTCGCCATTTGCAAGCATATGCTTTTGTTTTCTTTTAACATTATCACTAAGTTGTAATACATAGCTTTTAGCAAACATTACAGCCATATCCCAGCGTAAAATATCAGAGCTATTTGAATCTCTATGAATGACTAGGTTTTCTCGATAGAAATGTATTTCAATTTTTCCAACTCTTCTTAATTCGTCTAGCTGGACCGATTCCTTGAAGCTTCTTTGAAGACGATCAACGGTATCTACAACAAGGGCAATGATTTCTTTCGAATCTTGGATCATCTTTATGACCTCTTGAAACTTTTCTCGATCGCCTTTAGTAGAAGATTCTTCAATCTCAACAGTTTTCCAAACAGTAAGACCTTTGTGTTTTACATAGTCTGAAACACGCACGACTTGTGCTTCGTTTGAATCTTGTTTTTTGTCCGAAACTCTAGCTAAAATTATTGCTTTCATATTATTTAATACTATTTCTTATTATTTCTTTCTCCTCATCATTGAGTCCATATAGGTCTAACACCAATTCATCAATTTCACTTTCTAATTTTTTAACAATTTGATCGTTATTTTCATTTTGATTTTTGATAACACTTTCTACTTTTTCTATTATCAATGAAGCAATTTCATTATCAGTATTTGGAATTGGAATCTTGGACATATATATTGATTTAAATATAATACGCCCTCCATTCCAAGGATCACCAAAAGTTGCAAATGACATTCTTGCCATCCAATCAAATAATTTACTATTTAAAATACCCATTATCAGAGGATTAAAAGGAAGAAAGTACATAGCCATTGTGCCATAAGAACCAGTATCGTCGTAAGAAGCTCTCATTTCTTTAGCACAATCTGGATATATAATTTTAGGCATATCAAAGAGGGCTGTGAATCTTTCTTGTGGTTGTTGTATCTCGTACCAGTTTTGTTTCGTTGCTCTTTTTTCAAGACGAGCTTTAAAAATCAGAAGGTGTTCTTTTATCGCTGGATAGTCATCGATAGAAACTTTATTAAGTGGTATGTATATTATGTAAAGTTTTTTATAACTAACCTTCCACTTACGCACATCTTTACCCCTTAGCCAAGGTTTAAGCAATGTGCCACTTTTTGGATCTTTTTCAATTAGTTGTTTTTTTGTTAATTCATCAATAACAAAAGCTTCATCATATCCAGTTTTTATTCCAGCAAAAATCTTTTTTCCATAAAATGCTTCTAATCCAGTTTTATTACTCTTCAATTTTTGAAGCAATTTTAATTTTTCTACATTTTGCAGAGACCATTCTTCTTCACCTAGTTCTCCAATCAAAATACCCTCCTTTTTTATATTAAAGAAATTGTCTAGATTATAAATATCATCTGCATCTTTTGCTTGGGCAAAATCAAACCTTTGATCATTATTCGGTAATGTTTTAGTTGCTATTATGATAGCAGAATCAACAGACGCCTGAAAAACTGGCAATTCTCCAAAGTTAATTATTTTCTTCAGTAAGACATCTTTTGTGAGTAGTGCTCTGGTAGTGGAGCCATATCCTCTAACAAAGAACTTATTTGATGTTATATAAGCAAACACACCATTTTCTTTAAGAAGATTAAATCCAAGTTTTATAAAAAAAGTATATAGATCAGCTCTACCATTGAAAAAGTTTCCGTATTGTTTCTTCAAGGATTCCTTAATGGCTGTAAACTTTTCTTGTCTTACATAAGGTGGATTTGCAATCACAATATCTAATGTCTTTATTCCAAACATAAACTCAGGGCTAAAGAAGCTTGCTGATGATTCATTATCGAAAGGTCTGTATGTTTTTAGTTGTAGAGATTTTTCTGATTCTCCAAACATATTAGGACCAGTGTTTACTAACAAATCGTAATCGTTTCTGAGTTTCTTTTTCTTATTTAAACTTTCAGTATTAAAATATGCATCTCTAATATCTCTAAGTTTGCTTTCAAGATTTGGGTCATCTCCAAAAGCATTAGATCCACTTTTATCAAGACCTATTAGAGAGTTCGCACATACAAACTTAAACTCTAGGTTGGGTAGAGGTTTGATTTTCTTTGAATCTGATTCCTCGTCAACAATAATAGAAAGCCAAGTTCTTAGGCGTGCAATTTCAACTGCCATAGGTTCAATATCTACTCCGTAAATGTTCTTTTCTATGATCTGTAGTTTTGCTTTATAACCGTCAAAACGTGGCTCTAGACGTTCATAAACACGTACTAGGAGCTGTAGCATTCCAATAGGAAAAGCACCTGATCCACAAGCTGGGTCCAGAACTTTTAGGTCATCTAGGGCTGTAATAATGGCGTCCTTATATGGCTTCCAATCTCTACGCCAGTTATGGTCCTGATCTTGGAAATCTTTATCTGGGGCATCTATAAGCTGATATAAACGTTGGTCTCGATATGTATCTTCTGGTAGTTTTGTTTTTAAGTATTCCTTTAAGGATTCCTTACACATATAATCCACGATCTCTCTAGGTGTATAGAAAGCACCTTTTGCCTTACGTGCTTGTTCTCCAGTTTCTTCTGTAATTTCAGCAAGAAGATTTTCAAAAATACGTCCTAACATTTCAGGATCAATAGCTACTTGTTGGAACTGACTAGTACTTTCATCAGTCGTAAAATTATATGCAGAAAGGAAACCGAACAAATCATCAAAGTAATTCTTTGGAAAACTTAGTTTACTATTTTTATATAAATCATTGGGTCGTGCTTCAAATAGACCTCCATTTAAGAAAGGAGTTAGCTCGTCTTTGTATTCTCGTTCATCTATAGGGGTATTAAGTACGCCAAAGAATAATCTTTCAAGTTTTGTTTTGTAATACTCACTATCTGATTCAAAAGAATGTGAATCAAAGTATTTAAGATCTGGATTGATGATACCTTTTTTATCTAAGAACCAAGTAAATATCACACGACCAATAAGTCGGTTTGCAAACATTGATGCATATTTTTCATCAAGTATATTTTCTTTTATCAAGTGCTGTCTTAGTGTAATAAAGCGTTCACTGATACCAGCATAGAACTTCTTGTTGAGTGGTTGAAGATCGAAGCTTTCCCAAAGAGCCGTATGAACTGCTGTTTTATTGGAGAAATCTTTTATCTCTAGCCACTTACCGAAGATCTCTTGAAATGTAGCAGTAAGATCTCCTCTGAGTTCAAGAGTACGAATAACGTAATTATTACTAAGAACAACAATAACTCTATCTGTTGATTTTGGAACGATAAAATCAACACCTAAATTAAACTTTGAGTTAAAGGGTTCATCTTCAAAGTTTGGAGTAAGAGCTGTGGACCAAGAAATAACTTGTTTCTTAGCTTTGTTTACACCGTAAACTCTAAAGTCGATATTTAAATTATTTTCAGCGTGTACTTTGTATGTTGCTTTTCTATCTGCCATTACCTGATCTTCATAGAACCACGTTGCGTTGGCTCTTATTTTTCCATCACTGTCATTAAATAGCTGGAATAGGTTTAAATCGTTTTCTGAAATCGTATCATCGAGAAGTTTAATAACAGACAAAATAACCCTCTGTGTTTGTTCAAAGTTTTTTAAATTAGAGAGTTTACTTAACTCATCTTGGATTGTTTGGATTTGATACGGTAATTTATTCATTGTTATTTACATAAAACAAAATACTTTTTGATGATGTCGGAAGCTCGTTTGTTGCTGTTTGTTTGTATTTATTTAGATCCTTTGCCAGAGCTACAAGTTTTTGAAGTGTTTCTTGATAAGCATCTCCTTTGTTCTTTTGAGTCATTACTTTGCGTTTAAGCTGACTGATGTCTCTCTTGTAGAATACATCTTTCGTTTTAAAGGCATCTCGGACCATATCAATCTCTTCTTCTACATAGCCATTTGTAAATAGAATACGTAGTACATCATTTTCTTGACCAATCAATGATCCAGTCTCATCATCTCCAAAGTATTGAATTACTTTTGATTCCATTTGGTTCTTGACTGCAACCTTATCAATACTTATCTTGTCTAATGATCTCTTATTGTCTTCTGGTGTTGCTCTAAGCCATTCAAGGGCTTGAAGTTGTGATACTGCAAAGAGTTGTGAAGCCGATCTGTCTGTCTTAGTAAACTGGAAACCAGTCAATTCGCCATCTTCAGAAAGTAGTTTTGTTAAAGCAAATACTTCAGGTCTTGATTGCCCTCGAGAAAGAATGTTTGGGGTAAGAGCCCATTTACCATCTGAGATATTATAGATACTTTCTTTGTATTCAGTTGGGTATAGATCATTCTCATTAAATCTCTTTAGATCGAGGACGAACTCGTCTTCTGATAATAAGAAGTCAGAAGCTTTTTCTGCATCTTCAAGTGCCTGCATTCTTTTTTGCATATCAGCACTATAAATATCAGTTACGGAGTCAGTATATTCGATTGGGTTTTCTGGTTCAGCGAGTACTGGTGTATCTGTACCGATAGTGTTTCTGATCAAGTTAATTTTTCCTTCAAGACGAGTAATCAGTTTCAAATACGAATCCAATTTTGCTTCAGGACGCATATTGTAGATATACACTTCGTCAAATAGAGATCCTAGACGGTTTACACGACCGTTTCTCTGGATCATACGAACAGGGTTCCAGTGAAGATCGTAGTTTACAAGAATACCTGCATCTTGAAGGTTTTGACCTTCTGATAGAACGTCAGTTGAGAATAGATATTGCAATGATGATTCTCCATCTTTCAGTACATAGTTCTTTGAAATGGGAGAAAATCTTGATGCCAAGTTTTCTGCATCGCTTCTATTTTTTGAAGAGACAAATCCAGTATTTTCAGTATTTACACTTGAAGAGTATTTTGAAATAGAGTCCTGAATATAGTTGATCGTATCTGCATAATAAGAGAAGACAAGTACCTTTTTGTTTGGGTTTTCTTTTTCTAGTTTATCAATCAGAGCCCCAAAGCATTTGATCTTTGAATCATCTTTTGCGAGTATTTCCAATTGATCACGAATAACAGAAACAAGTTCTTTTTCTTTTTTCAGATCTTGCTTTATTATTTCAAGTTCATAATTCTTTTCATCAATAGTATCTAAAGTATTTTCTTCAAGAGATTCCTCATCAACCTCTAGATCTTCATCGCCAAAACTAAGCTCTAGGGCTTCAATATCTTTAAGAGAGACAATTTTTCCTTCTTCAATACCTTTCTCGAATAATTCTAGTTTATGGCTATATGTCTCAAGAGATGATCTTAATGCACTGACCGAAGATTCCATACGCTTTAGAAACACAGTTCTTAAAATACCGAATATGCCTAGTTGTAGAAGTAGTTTTTTACTATTTTCTGAACTAAGTCCGATCTCTTTAATCTCGTCTCTAGTTTTACCGTAGTACTTTGTTTGATACATCATCCATCGGTAAGGAATAAATCCAAGCATCAAAATAAGCTGGAATACGAAGTACATCGGATTTTCTTCAGATAGGGTTTGCTCGTCTAGTTTTTTTGTAACTTTGTCTAATTGATTGAGTGGGTGTTTGAGGTCCTTACATTTTTCAATTATTTCATTTGGATCTAGTTCATAAACAGAAGATAGTGAAATACTAGGATTCTCAATTTTTCTGATTGATTCAACTAGTTTTTTATCAAGTTCGTATTCTGTTACTTCAGGAATAACTCTTGGAAACTTCTTCTCGACTCCGTTGATAGTGAGGGACCCATATTCGCTTTCAATACCTTGTCTTGTTCGTCGTACAACAAAAGTACGAATGATAGGAGTCATTACTTGCTTTATGTAGTCGTAATCTATCTTTCCATCACGCTTAATATCTTGGTTAATCTTTTTCTTTAGGTTTTCAACTGCTTGATGGAAACTAATCTGGACTGTTTGTTTTTGTTCATCAGCAATAGTAACTTTCAATACTTCAGCATCACCACCAGTTCCGAGAAGGATCTGGTTTGTTAAATCACTAAGCTGGTTATTGATCGGAGTCGCAGTAAGAAGTAATACTTGTGCCTTAGGATTTGCTCTAACCCAATCAAGCAACAACTTAAATCTTGACCCTGATGTTTGTCGAAGATTGTGTGATTCATCAATAACGAATAGTGAGACACTCGCAATACTATCAAGTTCCTTTCTTCTTTCAATTTCTCCTGTGTTTTGAAGAGTAATAGGTTTTAATCCATAAACACCTTCTGTGGCAAGTTCTTTTTCCCATTGCTGTACAAGAGATTTTGGACAGATTATTTCAACTCGCTTCTTGCCTTCAGGGTTATCGATATATTGTTTAAGTACGCTAATAGCCGTAGTTGTTTTACCTAGACCAACAGAGTCAGCGAGCATAGCAACTTTATACTTTCTAAGTCGTCTCAAAAGAGCGTGAACATTCTTTTGTTGAAAATCAAACAAAGCTTTTCCTTTACCGTTTTCAGATAATTCTTCTGCATCGTCTTCTATCTCTTCCTTATATAGCTCGTAAAGAGTTTTAATGTAGGTTTCGTACGGGCTATAAAGTTCATCGCCAACAGGAGAAGTACCTATAAGAGTACTAAATTGTTCATTCCAAACTTCAGTCGTTTCGTCATTCCAAAATTGATCAAACCAGTGTAAATGACCAACTTCTTGTTCTTCTGTCTTTGGTTGGAATACAACAACTCGATGATCTGATTCCAGTGCATTAAGTTCAGTATTGAAGGTAAGACCGTTCTTTGTAAAGTTTGAAGATCCAATAATACCGACAGCTTCATTTGAGTCATAAGATCCGAAGATATAACACTTTGCGTGTAGAAAGTTTTTTCTATAAACACGAACCTCTATCTTGCCGTTTGTTATGTATTCTTTAATCTCTGAAACTACTTCTTTTAAGCCAGATTCAGGAGCGATCATTGAAAGATCAAACTTAAAATCCTGATCAGGGTAGTCTGGCTCAGGTTGGACCATTTTATGTCTTGGAATCAAAGGTTCACGACCAATAAGTATTCTGATCTTTGAATAATCTTTTATGTAGGGTAGAACAAGTTTCATTCCTTCTAAATCCCAGTATCCTGTAGCAATAGAAAGTTCTTTATGTTTTGAGGCGACATCAGTAAAAACATCCAGCAACTTTCTTCTTTTGTTATCAATAATTTTAGGTAAGTTCATAATTATTTATTAGTGCTAGCTTTTTTAAGGAATGATTCAAACTCATTCTTTTCGACTCGAAACTCTTTTCCAAACTTGTAAGCTTTAATCTTGCCAGCTTTTATATAACGATAAATCGTCATAATGTTTACTCGCAACTTGTCGGCTAATTCTTCGGCTGTATAAAACTCCTCTGTATTTTTCATAAGTATTGTCATTATATTATACTTTACAATTGTTTACAATCCAAGTTGATAACCGTTCTCCGTGAAGGTCGGTTTTCGTTCTTGGAAATCTTTATCTATACTCGACCATTGGTTACCAGTATTATCTATAGATTGCTCTGCTGAGCTTATAATAAAGGTCATAAGCTCATAATAAGCTTCTGTATTATCTAACATTGCATAGTGCATTCTTTCAAGTTCAATATCAGTTAAACGTCTGCCTATATTAGGTTCAACAATGCCTTGAACCATTTCAGCTGTTATTACATAAAGTATCGGAGAATCCCATTTACAATTCTCGAAGTAATCTTTTTTTAGTGCCATATGTTTTATTTATTAACTTTTAATCTTAATAATTTTTTTCTAGCGATTCCTCTTTTTATACTTTCAGATATTCTGGTGTAATAATATGCGTCAAAAACTTTTTTAAGATCTATTGCAAACTGATCTTTAGAGGTAATTTTTTGTTCTTTTGTTTTCATAAGTAATTTAATTATTTAATAATAAGATTCATAATTAGTTATCAGGGTCCATTTTGTTTAAAAGCAGTAAACTCTTTTAATGCTCTTTCAATTTGGTCAAACCAGTCTCGAGGGCGTGTCTTCTTTAATAATCCTGAGACATTTTTAATATCGTCTTTAATTCGATACCACGTTCTGTTATCTCCGTACTTACTTAAAATGGCTCTAAGCTCTCGTATACCATTACCGTCTTTTGTCATACTCATTAAGCTGGCAAAATACAGAGCTTGTTTGGGTTTAAGCTTTGGATTTGCAATAAGCACTTGTTTTAAAAGCTCTTTAGATCCAAATGAAAATCCAAAAAGTAACGTTGAATTATTTTTAACCAATGTATCCCAATAATGTTGGACAACTATTTTACTTACTCGTCTTTTAAAAACATCTTCAAAAGTTGGGTTTTCCTTGAACCCTAGTTTCTTAAATAAAGCATTTAATTTTTGTTTTTTACTTATTCGTATTTCAAACCTTAAAACTTCATAAAGATCTTTCTTTTCAATTACATCAAAAAGCGTTCTTTGATAAAGAGTTTGATCTTTGTCTACGGCTCTTTTTTCATCCTTCTTTAGATCAGCTATCTTGTCATAAATAACAAAAGAGTGGGCAATGGTATATGCATAAATACTTTGACCATCATTAGTAAACTTTGTCTTACTAAAATCAAAACTTTTACGAATATCAATTTTACTTAATTCTGAAAGTATAAACTGAGAAGTATATCCATCCGTAAGTAATATGTTTTTTGAATAATGAACAGCTGTAACAGGTACATACTTTAGGTATTTTTCTGGGACCGAAATACCCATTCTCAATAATCGATCTTTTAATTTTGTGATAATTTCACTGAAGTCCTTTTCAGAAACCTCGTCTAAATTATTCATATACAACAACTTGGGGATTGAAAACTCTACCTTGATAAAGGCATCAATTACTCCATTTATACTTCTGTTTATTCCAGTTAGTCGTGGAAAGTACAGACCACTTTCAAGATCACGCTTACTAGGGTTTTTAATAAACTTTGCATAATAGCTTGTTTTTGAATGTTGATCCCAACCCAAAGAATCACTGTTGGGATTGCTAACATTTTTTACCTTGTTCTTTGGAATTGAAATAATTATTGTATCAATCATTGTTTTTCTTATAACCAATTAGATACTTTTCAGGGTTGGTCCGTTTTGCAACATCAAGAAGAATAGAAAATACACCAAGAAGATTTTCTTGAGGATTGTCATATTGCTGAAGAACTTCTTCATCAACTTCTGGTGTTGATTTTTCTTTTCTTTTTCTTGCCATAAAAAATAACCTGTAGGTTACCCATACAGATTATCTTTTTG
The DNA here is from genome assembly GCA_031972855.1 of Minisyncoccota bacterium. GTDB lineage: Bacteria > Patescibacteriota > Minisyncoccia > Phycocordibacterales > UBA9973 > JAIXRY01. Next base: position 2,621 of record DALYDY010000007.1, on the reverse strand, counting down.
TTTGCTTAAGTCGGCTTAGGTTTATAGGTAGGTCGGATTGATCCTTACACTCTGTTTTGTAGTAATAAGGAAATCTTTGATCGGCGTTTTTTGAGCTACTTTGAGATTAAGTTGATACGAAGCGTTATAAAACTTCTTGTCGCCTGTGTTGCCTGCAAAGTCATAAACTTCGGCAATTTCTGAAAAAAACCATTCTTTACCTAGCTCTTTTTGATCTTTGAAAATTATCTTTAGGAACTCTTTTTGGTCAGGACCATTGATTTTCAAACTATGCTCGCCAATACTTAGGGTAGAAGTTGGTTCATTAAAACTTAAGCCAGACTTAAGACTAGTAGATTTTGGTACGGTTTCTTGCTTTGTTGCCCCAAGTAAACTTTCTGGAGTAATCGGTAATTTCAAAAACTGGACCTTCCAAGAACCCTCGTCAGACCATCGCATTTTAATTTTTCCGTTTATCTCGAGGAAGCGAAGTATCTTTACCGCTTCAAACCCTGTCTCTGAGAGGATAGTAAACGGTATGTTGATTGTGTCGCCAATCAGGTTTAGTCGGCTTATGTAGCTGTAGAAGTTTTCAATTTGTTGAGCAAAGTATAGTCGTTTTTCTTGATAGCGAGGTAGTTGCTCTAGTTGTTGGTCTTTGGAAAAAGCATCTAAGTAGTCGGCTACTTCTTTTTCAATTTCTTTTATTCGCTCCTCGTTATATTTAACTCTGATTAGGATATGTTTTGGCAAATCAATAATTATTGATTGCAGAGCCCGAAAATATCCTCTTTCCTTTGTGAAAAAAATACTCTTATCCTTCCAAGCTCGCTGAGTGATTAGCTCTGGATTTTTTTCTGCATCCTTGTGGAATTGTTCTGTCTTCTGATGATCAAGGAAAAATAACTGCTGAAAAGAAGAGTAATAGTTAGGTGCTTCTTTTCGAGCGTTTTCGGGACCGATCTTTGCTACTTCAATCAGCAAATCCTTAACGGCTTCGTCTACATTATCAATACCTACTTCTATAACCTTACCCATTCTCGTGTCTTCAAATATAAAACCAGCTTGCTCAAGAACCATATCGGGTATCGAGTAATAGTCATTGCTATCTGAGATCTCATCGCTAACTTGGTCAATATCCCAATAGTTACCTTTGAAAAACCCTCCGAAGTTGAGCTCTTCTTTTTGGGACTTAAATGCTTCAAGGAAAATCAGTAGGAATAGCAAATCTAGGTCCTTGTTTATGAAATCAAAGGGTTTATGGAATGGCTCGTCCTCGTATTCAAAGAGTTCTTTCTTTTTCTTTACCATTACTCTTTACTTTACTTTAGTTTACATATAATTTCAATAGTGATATGATATTTTTATGGCAACAGAAAAACCTAACGCAGATGAAAGACTCACAAATCTAGCTAAACAATTGCTTGATTTAAGAAAAAAACCTCTATTGGTTTTGGATATTGAGACGGTAGATCAGATATCCGTAATACAACTTGAGAAAGAACTGAAAGGAAAACAATTCGCAGATCTTGATGTTATTTTACACACTTCAGGTGGTTTAATTGAGCCTGCTTTTAATATAGTTAAGCTTCTAAGAAAACACTCAAAGAGGGTTGAAATAATTATACCTTCTTATGCTAAGAGTGCTGGTACTTTAATTTCTTTTGGTGCAGACAAGTTACTTATGGGAACAATTGCAGAACTAGGACCATTGGATGTTCAGATTAGAGAAACAGACGATGATACAGGAAGTGCATACAAATCTGCCCTTAATGGTTTTAAAGCACTTGAGCAAATACAATTGCACGCATTGGACAATCTTGATATTGCTACCAAAATGATTATTGAAAGAACTGGTGGTAGTGTAAAAATGGCAGAGGCGATTAAGCTTGGAATAGCTTTTTCAGGACAAACTAGTGCTTGTCTGTATAACCAATTAAATCCAAAAGTTATTGGTGAATATGCTCGTGCTTTGGAAGTTGGTAGTAGATATGCTGTAATAATTCTTACAAGATACTTGGGGTGGGGTGCAGATAAAGCTAATGAAGTTGCAAACAAGCTTGTGTATGGCTATCCCTCACACGGTTTTATTATTGACACTCTTGAGCTTCAACAGTTAGGGTTACCAGCGGAAGAAGTAAATGATATACTTAAGGAAGTAATTGATAATTATAAGATGGCTTTAATTCATAAAGATATACAAGGTGGTTCATTTATTAAATTATTTGAATATACAGTACCAAAGCCAGTCATAGCTCCTAGATCCGTAAAGCAACAGAAAGTAGTAAAGAAAAAATAAAATTATGAAATCTTACGATACATACAACAAGAAAGGTAAAAACGAGGATACTTCACGAGTGTCTTCAATTTCTGATTTTTTTCGTAAAGAAATAAGTGAAACTAGAGCATTCACAAGAAATCTAACTGCAAATAAAAGCTACAATCCTAGAACTGCTAAATTGGTGAGAGTTGGAAAATAAATCTAGTCCTGAAGTGTGGTATCTGGAAATAGTCCTAAAATAAGACTGAATTGAAGTTCATTTTTAATATTGGTCCAATTTAGAGTTCTAAACGTATCTAATAAGGGGAGCTTTATGCAAAAACGTCACCTTCGTGGTGGCGTTTTTGTATAAATGGTTTCG
>DALYDY010000006.1:0-36738 GCA_031972855.1 Minisyncoccota bacterium | reverse complement strand
GGGTCTGGGGAGGAATGCGGGGCGGATTCTTTTTTGGATTTTTGGCGGGCGGGCAGAACTAGGAAATCAAGGGAAATTATGCTAGTTTAAGTTTAGAAAATCTTTTAAAATATACATACCATGATAAATCAAATTACCAAAACATTACCACGAAGCGAATGGCAGAAAGTTACCATTCGCGAAACCAACGAACCGTTGGTTGAAGTCAAAGAGACTTCTCGTCTCAAAATTGGTTTAGTTGCAAAACGATACCAACCATTTTTTTATGTTCGTCAAACTATTGCGGAAAAACTTTACAAAGTTTCTGAAATTTTGCCCGAAGGAATAAATCTTGTTTTGATTGAAGGCTATAGAACTTTAAAATCACAACAAGAATCTTGGGATAGAAAATTTCAGAAACTCAAAGAAGAAAATCCAGAATGGGCTGACGAACAAATTGAATATCAAGTGAGGTTAGTTGTAGCAAAACCTGCTCCGTTAGCGAACCACCATTGCGGTGGTGCGATTGATGTAACTCTTGCGTATTCAGACGGAACTTTGCTTGATATGGGAACTCTATATCCAAGCGAAGCCATGAGTGCCGAGTGGTACAAAAAATTCCAAATGTTTTCTGATGAAATCACAAACGAGCAAAAGCAAAATCGAAAGATTTTGCGAGATGCTATGGAAACACAAGATTTTGTTTGGTATCCAGGCGAATGGTGGCACTATTGTTGGGGCGACAGAATGTGGGCGGTTTACTCTAATCAAACAGAATGTTTTTATGGACCCGCATATCTACCGATTCCTTTTGTAAAATTCTTGAAGCGTGAAGAAATCAATGCGACACCTATTCAAGAATGCGGTGAACCATTAGTTGATATTCCAATTACGGAAAGAATCTTACATCGCCAAGGCGATGGTGCAAAATGGCTTGTTGCAAAACTTCGGAAATCAGTTTTGGAAATGTTGATAAGGGCAGGAAATATATTGCCGAACGGCTACAAATTTATCGTTATGTCAGCATACATTCCTGTTTCCATGCAACAAAAAGTTTGGGACAGAAAACTGGAAAAATTGCGTTTGGAACATACCGACTGGTCAGAGGAAAAACTTTTGGAAGAAGTGCCTAAATATGCGGCACGACCAACAAAGGGTGCACCGCATAATACTGGTGGTTCTGTTGATGTGATTGTTCTTGATCAAAATGGAAACGAACTCGATATGGGTTCTCCGTTTGGCGGTGTTGGAAAACCAGCACATACTCGATTTGAAGAATTGACGGAAGCACAAAAGCAAAATCGGCAACTTCTGTATTGGACAATGACTAATGCCGGCTTTATCAACACGAACCCTTTTGAATGGTGGCATTATGCGTATGGTGACAGAGCATATGCTTCCTACAAAGGAGAAGAATTTGCAATTTATGATGGAATTGAGGAGTAAAACAAAGTAGCGAGCAATCGCTACTTTTTTCTGTTATTTTGGAGAATATGTATTAAGGTCAATATTATTATATTCAACTAATTCTTTTGCTTCCAAGTCATAAAAGGAGTTTTGATAGGGATTTTCAGACCAGTCTAGGTTGAATGGATTGAGTTGGTATAAATAAACCGTACTTTTAAGTGGTCGTCCTGGGTAACAAAACAAAATCCATTTTTGATTATTTTCAATATAATCATTCGGAAGTTTCACTTTATTTTTTGTTAATAAATAAAAAGCAAGAGATTCCTCTAGAAAATAATTTATTTGATTATCTCCGAATTCTCTTTCAAAAATCTCGCAATCTTCCTTGATATATTTTTGAAAGACTAAATCTTCCTCGTATATTTTTTTTACTTTTTGAAACGAGACATCGAAATCATTTGTTCCAACATATAATTGATTCCACACCATATAATTAACAGCATGTTGAATTTGAAATTCTAGTGGAAATTTTTGAATAATTTTCTGAAATGAATTTTTATGGTTGATAACTTGGCTCATAAAACTTTCTTTCAAAATAGGAGCTGGTTTATCAGAATAAAAATACAAAAAATCACTATAAATAAAGTTTAATCCGATAAGAGGTTTTTGCATTTTTGTAATTGCGAGATGGCGAACATCTGTTAAACAATTTTCTGCATTTTGCCGATTCCGTAACTTATTCATAGACATACCAAAAATAAGCAGTCCTTTTTCAGGGGGTAGTTTATTGATATCAAAAAATTGATTCGGTAATGTTGATTTCATATTGATAATCTAACATTTTTAGAGATTTTTTGCTATATTTAGATTATGTTTCCAGAAAATAAAGAACGAAGCCAAAAATTTTCTCAACTTCTCACAGAGAGTGGTTTTACAAAAAATGAAATTGGTATAGCCATTATTGATTTAAATGAACCCGAACCGAAAATTTTTGGCTACAACATGGAGCATTTTATTTATCCCGCTTCTGTCTATAAAATTTTCATAGGGGCAGAAGTTTTGCGCCGAATAGAAATCGGTGACTTTTCACTTGACCAGATTGTAGAAATAAAATCACCGAATGACGTAGATAAGGATGCAAGGATTTTCCCTGGCGATACACGAAAATTACTCAATGCAGGCGATAAGACCTCCATTGATTATCTGCTTGACCTCATGCTTACTCGAAGTGATAACACTGCTTCCAATAGTTTACTTGATATTGTTGGGCGAGAAAATATAATAGAAAATATCATTCATAAATATAATTGGTACGGAAGCGAAGTAACAAGAAAATTTTTAGATAGACTAAAAGAGGATAAACCGTATCAATTTTCATCAACAACACTTTCGTGCGCTCGCCACCTTGCTGAATTTTTCTATCTTGTAGAAACTGAAAAATTGATTTCTCCTTTTGTATCAAGAAAACTAAAGGAATATATGCTTCGTTTCAACAAACAGGGCAAAAAAGGTTTATGGTTAGAAAATGTTTATCAAAATTATTATTGCAAAGGTGGGTGGCTTGAAACGAACCTATATAATCATAGTTTTCTTGCTGTATGCAAAGCGATTTTCAAGAAAGGTTGGGCAATAATTCGTTGGAGTAATGATGTCGGAGTAGTTACAGGTAAAAACTCAAAGTATGCTATCGCTTTGCTTACAGTCAATAAATCAATTTTACCGAATAGTTATTTTCCAATACAGAAATTTGCAAAAGTCGTTTACGACTTTTTGGAAAACAAAATTGATTAGTTTTGTTTTTTCTTAATGCCCGCCCGCCAAAAATCCAAAAAAGAATCCGCCCCGCATTCCTCCCCAGACCCCTCCTGCGGGGCGGAAACCAAATCCAAAAATCCTTTTTTGAAAAATGAAAAATTAGTCTCGGTTTTGCGAAATTTAAATCCCCAGAAAATAGTTTCGCAAAACCGAGTCCGCATTTGTATTTCTGCACACCGCCTCCATTCCCCAGATTAGTCGTGGCGGTGTGCAAGAGCGTTCTCCCGCACTTCTGCTTCAGCAGAAGCTCTGTGCTTCGCACAGAGGCGCGCAAGCGCGCGGGGAACGCTAGTGTGATTTGTTTTGAAAATAGGTTCGGACTTGGTACAATAAACACACCAAAATAGTACTTAGCGGTTTCTTCGAAACCAAGGAATGGGCGTGCCGAAGGCACGCCCATTCTGTTTGCCCTGATTTTGCGGGGGGATTCAGAAATGCGGGCGCGCTTGCGCGCACTGTTTTTTCGCCGAGGAGGAGGTTCGGAATCAGAAGCAAGGAATTTGCTTTGTCCGAAAATACAAAAAGAATTTTTGTTGTGGAAATATTTTTTGGTATAATAACTTTGTTGAATCCATTATCAGTTAGTTAGCAGAAAGGGCTATTTTAGCTTTCTAACTAACGTTAGGATTCAACACTAAAATAGCCCTTTCTGCTTAAAGAAAAAATATTATGCAAAAATTCTTTTTGTATGCTCGCAAGTCCACTGATGTCGAGGATAAGCAGGTGTTAAGTATCGAAGCACAACTCACCGAATTGCGGGAGTATGCCAAGCGAGAGAATATCGAAATTTCCGCCGAATTTGTGGAAAAACAATCTGCCAAAGTTCCAGGTCGTCCTATTTTTAATAAACTTTTGAATGACATTGAGAAATTCGGCGGAAGTATTCTCGCATGGCATCCAGATCGTTTAGCCCGCAATTCGGTGGATGGAGGTCGGGTAATTTATCTCCTCGACACAGGGAAACTTGCGAGCTTGAAATTTCCAACTTTCTGGTGTGATAGCACTTCGCAAGGTAAATTTATGTTGAACATGGCTTTCGGACAAAGCAAATACTATGTAGATTCTCTTTCCGAGAACACGAAGCGTGGACTTCGCCAAAAAGTCCGTAATGGTGATTACCCAAGCCAAGCGCCTGTTGGTTACATAAATGATTCTCGCACTAAAAGTATCGTGGTGGACAAGAAAAAGTCTCGTGTCATCCGCTTGGCTTTTGAACGATATGTCAAAGGTGGTCAACGACTGGAAGACATCGCAAACTTTTTGGCGAAGAACGGAATATCCACGCGTTCCGGAAAGAGAATGTCCAAATCTCGTGCGACTTTCATTCTTTCAAATCCTTTTTACATCGGGTTATTCAAATATGGTGGTGAAATCCACGAAGGTAAACACGAGCCAATCATTTCAAAGAAACTTTTTGATGAAGCACAGGAAATGTTGAAGTTTCGTGGTCAGCCCGAACGAAAACCACAGAATGAACCTCAACCATACTGCGGACTCATTTCCTGTGCTTCTTGCGGAATGATGATAACTGGCGAACATAAATTCAAACGGCAGAAAAATGGTAATGTTCACGAGTATACATATTATCGCTGTTCTAAAAAATCTAAAACTATCAAATGTTCTGAATCTGCCGTTAGAGAAAAAGAATTAGATCGCCAGTTATCATCTCTAATTCAAAAAGTTTCTTTGCCCAAAGACTGGGCGGAAGAATTGTTAAAAATGGCAGAAAAAGATTTTAACAATTCCGCCCCGTCTTTGACTGCTTGTGTGAAAGAAAGCGAAACAAAAATATATGTCATTTCACAAAAGTTAGAGCGACTTCTTACGGGATATTTAGACCAAGTTATTGACCAAGTTGACTATACCTCACAAAAAGCCAAACTGCTTTCCGAAAAGAAGTCGCTTCAAGAAGAAATGACCTCTCTTTCACACAAGCAGAATGATTGGCTCGAACCGATGAAAGAATGGATAAAAGACGCACAAACACTAGACGGAATCGCACGGGATACTGACCTTTTTGAGAAAAAGGTCAAAGCCAAAGAAATCTTTGGCTCGAACCTCCTCCTCGGCGAAAAAACAGTGCGCGCAAGCGCGCCCGCATTTCTGAATCCCCCCGCAAAATCAGGGCAAACAGAATGGGCGTGCCTTCGGCACGCCCATTCCTTGGTTTCGAAGAAACCGCTAAGTACTATTTTGGTGCGCCGGGAAAGATTCGAACTTTCGAAAGCCGTAGCTAGCAGATTTACAGTCTGCCCTCGTTGACCACTTGAGTACCGACGCATTTTATATTTTTCTGATATTTTGAAAACGAATTATATGTTTTCTATTTTTCGGCTTAATTTCTTTAAAGAAACGATATACGTCTTCTTTATTTGTAAGGTAAACTTTAGACGAACTTATTTCAGATACATTGTATTCTAGTCTAGAAAGCATCTTTTGTAAAGATTTCAAAAGTGGTAAAGATTTATTTGTTAAAGAAATTTGTATTCCATATTTTAAACTATAAACAGAACCGTCAGTATCAAAAAATCCTCTTAGAAAAGCTTTGCAATATTCATCATTTTTATATATCCAATCTGGTGCAGATACTTGAGATTTTACCTTATTAAATACAAGTCCTTCTTTTTGTAACCACTTTGATAATTCAACAGACCCAATATATACATCATGATATCCTTTTTCTCTTACACTTATAGCAACTTTTGTTTTAAAAATAGTTCTCATCTTTTTTTGAACATACAAAACATATTCTTTTTCTTTATTTCCCAAAGTAACCATTACTTGAAATTTTGACAAAGAACCATCTCCAAGCATTATCCCAAAAAATTCAGCAAGATCTACAGAATAATTTTTTGGAATAATTAAATCTGAACATTTATTACAATAATGTTTTTTCTTTGAAGGATCTGTTTTTATTTCAAGCATTTTAAGTCTTTTGAAAATTGTTTTTTCAGAGACATTTAAAATTTGACCAATTTCTTTAATTGTCTTATTTTTTGAAACATACATATCTTTTAAAAGATTATATTGTTTCAACTTATCTTCATTTGTCCATTTTTTAGGCACACATATATTATAATTTATTTAATTAATATTGTAATTAACCACTCTACAATCAACAAACAAAGAAGCCCACCTAAAACATTAATAACTTTAGTACCTATTAAAACAAAGTTAATTAATTATTTATAAGTGGGGCTTTGACGCTCTTTTAGCTTGTTGTGCTTTTGTCTGGTCAATACAAAGCAATAAAAGTGGAATAATCCAAACTTTTAAGATGTAAAGTAATCAGTACTTTTTCGAGCGTGTTTTTTTACAATAACACACATTGATTCGATTAACGTTAATCCTTACGTGTTATTTTTTTGTAAAATGTTTAGTTCGTCTGCATATATCTTCTTCTATTTTGGTTTATTATTAAAGCCCTTATTGAAACTGTATCAGGACTTACTTTCGCTTAAAACCAACTAGTAAAAAAATACCTCAGAACAAATAACTAGTCAAAGAACCCAACCATTTCGTAATAAATATACAACTATCGCCTTTAAAAATCAATATCGAGTAAAAAGCCCTAAAATGGTAGACTATATTTATGAATATTGTTTCTGTCATCCCAATCACGAAAAACAGCGCACCAGAAACACTTACCTATTTCTCAGCAAAAGATGTTGAGCTTGGAATGCTTGTACATATTCCTCTCCGTAAACAAACAGTTCTTGGTATTATTACGGAAATAAAAAAAGTTGAAACACAAAAAAGCAACATTAAATCTTCTCATTTTAATCTTCGAAAAATAGAAAAAATAATTGGTCCAAGTCCTTTTAAAAAGGAATTGATAGACACAGCAAAAATGTTGGCACCATATTATGCGACAAATATGGGAAGTATTCTGACAAAAATAATTCCAAATGATTTTATAGAAAAAATAGATAGTCTAAAAAATAATCCTGAAATTAGCACAAAAAAAACAAAAAGTGAAATATTCACCTACCAAGCTCCAAAGGAAGAACGCGAGGGATATTACAAAACTCTCATAAGAGAATCTTTTGCAAAAAAAGAATCTGTATTTTTTATACTACCATCAGTTCATCAAGTTAGTCTTTGGGCAGATATTTTGAAAAAAGGAATAGAGCGACATGTATTTATATACACAAGCAACCTCTCAAAAAAAGATAAATTAAAAATGTGGGAAGATATTAGAAATTCAAAATCCCCTATTTTAGTTATAGGTACACCGCAGATTATAATTTTCCAAAAAGACAACATAGGGACAATAGTCTTAGAGAATGAAAATAGTGATATATACAATATAAGAGAGAGACCTTATTTTGATTTTAGAGAAGTCATAAGAATGTTTGCAAAAGAAACACATACGCCACTAATATTAGGAGGTAGAATTCTACGTATAACAACTCTTGCATTAGGAGAAAGAGAAAAGTATCAAAGCATAGGTTCAAAAAACTTTAGATTTCCAGAACTCGCACATCTAAAACTCACACCACTTAAAAATGATCTTGATAAATTTAGTTTATTTTCTAGACCTCTAGAAAAAGTGATTCGTGAAATACACAATACCAATCAGCATTTATTTATATTTGTAGCTCGAAAAGGTATAGCACCTATTACACTTTGTGGTGATTGTAAAAAAACAGTATCTTGTAAAGAATGTAGCACACCTCTTGTTTTGTATAATAAAAAAGATAAGAGAGTATATCTTTGTAATGGGTGTGGATTTCAAACTGACGCAGATATGTTTTGTGAAAATTGTTCAAGTTGGAATCTTGTTCCTCTCGGTGTAGGAAGTGAGAGAGTATTAGAAGAAGTTAAGAATATAAATCCTGCAACAGAAATATTTTTAATCGACAGAGACAACACTCCCACAGAACGAGAAATAAAAAAACAAATCAAAAATTTTGAAGAAAGTAAAAATGGAATTCTAATAGGAACAGAAAAAGCTTTTGAATATTTACCGGAGAAAATAGATAAAATAGCGATTGCTTCAATTGATACGTTCTTTGCTCTCCCAGACTTTAGAATTAATGAAAAAATAATAAACTTAGTTCTAAAACTCCAAGAACACACAGATATTCCTCTACTAATACAAACAAATCACCCAGAAGAACCACTTTTTGATTATTTTGAAAGAGGAAATCTGCTTGAATGGTACAAAGAAGAATTGGAAGATAGGAAAATATTGAATTATCCTCCATACGGAGTTCTTCTTACAATACAATCTTACGGAAACAAATCTCAGACACAAAAACAAAGGACAGAAATAGAAAATATACTGAGTGCATACAGACCAAATATTGTCACAAAGAAAATAAGTAAGAAAGAAGAGTATACAACTCACGCATTAATCAAACTAAAAAGTGAAGAGTGGCCAGAATACAACAAAGAAAAAGATATTTCAGAAATTCAGAAATTGATAAGTAATCTACCTCCTTATTTTACAGTATATATAAATAGAGAATATTTACCGTAAACTTATCTTTGAGAAGTCGGGCGAACATTTTTATTAAAAATGTTTTAGCTATAAATTATTTAAAAAAAAGAGCCTTCTTAGTTTATCAAGAAGGCTTTTACTTTTTACTACAGCTTTACTGCAGCAAATCTAATGAGATCATCATACGTTTCTCTAAGAGATTCAGAATTACACTTCATCACTCTTATTTCATATGTATTATTATCATCACATACACAAAAAGAACAAGGGTGAAATCCATTATAGGAAGAACCTAGTGCTACAATGTCATATCTTGTGGTTGCACATGTATTTAGACTAACTAATTCTCTTAATGTTGCTGGCCTATAACCTGCACTATCCATTTGAGAGAGTATCTGTTCCGTTGATTGGAACCTTTGTCCAAAATCTAACAAAATGATTTCACACACTTCTTGTTCATGGAAAGATTTTTCCTGAATATTTTTAAAACCTTCAAAAAGATTAATGTTATGAAGTTTTGCAAGTTCTGAAATAGTTAGATCTTTGTGTGGAGTGATTTTAGTGCAGTCTGTTGAGTGAAAATAACTTATCACATCAAACTGTTTTTCTATTTTTTTAGCTCCTTCTTCTTTAAGTTTAAAAAAGAATAAAATAAAAAATGCAGTGATTAAGGTTATTAAAATGATCAATATTGAATTTTTCATATTTTATTGGTTTTTTGTTTTATTAGATGATCTTAACTCCCTTTTACAACAACAGAAACTAAGATCATCCAATATTTAAACCCATAAGACTATCTGTCTAATATAGTACTACATATATAAATATATGTCAAATATATTTATAAGCGTATTAGCAGAAGGGCTTTAGATAACATCAAGCCCTTTTATAGAGTAAAATCCTCTTGCGGTATCCTTATTTCCGTGATACACTGTTCCCTATCTATGGCAATCAATGTAGAAATCACAAAGAATAATAACGAAAACACAATGAGTCTCATTCGTCGTTTTACACGTCGTATGCAAGAAACAGGTGTTGTTCAAAAAGTAAAAGGCAATCGTTATGCTGATCGTCCTTTATCAAAACTTGGACAAAAGAAAGCAAAACTTAAATACCTAGCAAAAAGAAAAATTTCTGAAAAGATGAAAAAGCTCGGTAAGATCGCTTCTTAATATCAACATTAGTATATGAGAGAAGAAACTGTCTCAATACAAAATCAAACAAAAGGCACACTTCCAATCGTGCCTTTTGTTTTGATGAAAGAAAAAATCCTCGGATCAAAATACGAATTATCTGTTGCTTTTGTATCTCCAAAGAAGTCAGCTGAATTAAATTCCCTCTACAGACAAAAAGATTACACTCCTGATATTTTATCTTTTCCACTTACAGAAAATTCTGGTGAGATTGTTTTGTGTGCATCTCAAGTGAAGAAGAATGCTATCAAACATGACTATGATTATCAAAATTATCTATCATTTTTAGTTATCCACGGAATGCTTCATTTGAAAGGATACGAACATGGTAGTAAAATGGAAAGTGAGGAGGAAAAGTATAAAAAAATATTTAAAATTTCCTCATTATCTCACACCAATTAACCATTCATGAAAGGAGTCATTGTAGGTATTGACGTCGGCACATACGCTGTTCGTGTTGTTGTCGTACAAAAAGAAAAAGACACAGGCCTTATTAAGGTCATTGGTACCGGACATGCAGAGTCCCGTGGTCTTCGTCATGGATACATTACAAACAAGGCTCAAGCTACATCTTCTATAAAAGAAGCTCTCAGTGATGCTGCACATAAAACTGGCTTTAAAATAAAACGCGCATACATATCTATTGGTGGAGTAAGTCTTTCTTCTGAATACGCTAATGGAGGATCTATCGTTACTCGTGCTGACAAAGAAGTCACTGTACTTGATATACAAAACGCTCTAAATGAAAGTGAATCAACTTTAGAATTACCAAACAAAAAAATTCTTCATCGTATTCCTGTTTCTTTTAAGCTTGATGGAAAAGAGGTCCTCGGACGTCCAGAAGGAATGAAGGGTATCAAACTCGAAGTTAAAAGCCTTTTTGTAACATGCCTATCACAACACTTGGAAGATTTGGTTGGGGCTGTGACTGATGCAGGTGTTGAAGTACTAGATGCTGTGGCTGGACCTATCGCACTTGCTGAAACAATTCTCTCAGACAAACAAAAGAATGTTGGTTCAGCAATAGTAGATATTGGAGCCGAGACTGTTTCGATTATTGCTTATGAAAACAATGTTCCAATAACTCTCCATGTATTCTCTATGGGCTCAATGTATATTACAAAAGACATTGCTCTTGGATTCAAAATCCCTTTTGACGAAGCAGAGAGAATAAAAACAGGCTCACTTATTGCTGACTATCCAAAGAAAAAAATGGAAGAAATAATTCATGCTCGATGTGAAGAAATATTTGATCTTGTAGATGGACATCTCAAAAAAATAAAAAGGAGTGGATTACTCCCAGGTGGCGTGATTGTTACAGGCGGTGGATCACCTTATCCATTTATTGAAGATTTAGGAAAAGAAATTTTGCGTCTTCCAACAAAAATGGCCAATCAAGATATTTGGACAAATGAAAATATAAAATTAAAAGACGCTTCATGGCTTGTTTCTCTTGGTCTAACCATCACAAACACATTAGATTCATTCGAATCATTCGATGAAAAGACTGGAGTGTCTGGTTTCTTTGATCAATTCAAAAAAATGTGGAAATCAATGATTGAACAGCTTTTACCATAGAACAAATTAAGTTTAAGTCAATTATTGCCTTTTTATTTTTATTTCTGGTATTATAAGCTCATTACCAGAGGGAAATTCAATTTTCCCAAAACTATACCCTATGCCGAAATTACACCCAGACATTGAAACATTTGCTCGCATTAAAGTTATTGGAGTTGGTGGATCAGGAAAAAACGCTTTGAACCACATGATCTCTTCTAAAATTAAAGGAGTTGATTTTATCGTGATGAACACTGACACTCAAGATCTCCACAACTCTCTTGCAGAGAAAAAGATTCATATCGGTAAAAACCTTACAAAAGGTCTCGGCGCTGGAATGAATCCTGACGTAGGAAAACGTGCAGCAGAAGAAACAAAATCAGAAATCCAAGATGTAATCAAGGGTTCTGACATGATCTTCATTGCTTGTGGTATGGGTGGTGGAACAGGAACAGGTGCTGCTCCTATAGTTGCTCGTGCAGCAAAAGAACAAGGAATTCTTACTATCGGTGTAGTTACAAAACCTTTCTCATTCGAAGGAAATCAAAGAACTCGTCTTGCTGAAGCAGGTATCGACGAACTCTCTCAAGAAGTAGACGCTATAATAATTATTCCTAATGACCGTCTTCTTGCTGTAGCCTCAAAAGACACAAGCTTCAAGCAAGCGTTCGCAATGTCCGATGAAGTACTCAGACAAGCTGTAGAAGGCATCTCAGACCTCATTACAACCCCTGGAGATATCAATGTGGACTTTGCCGACATTAGAGCTGTTCTATCTGACGCAGGGTCAGCGCTTATGGGGGTAGGATTTGGTGCAGGTGAAGACCGCGCACGCAAAGCAGCTCTCGACGCTATCAACTCACCTCTTCTCGATCTTTCAATAAACGGTGCAAAGGGTGTTCTCTTTGCAATCTCAGGAGGTGAAGATCTTGGAATCCTCGAGGTTCACGAGGCAGCAAACATTATTACTGAATCTGTAGATAAAGACGCAAAAGTTATTTATGGAATGGTAAGAGATGAACGCTTGAAAAAAGGAGAAATGAAGATTACAGTTATCGCAACAGGATTCCCTACTGACGGTCCAAAGAAATCTCTCTTTGCTCGTGAACAAGTTCGTGGTGAAGCTCAAGTTCTCCCACTAAAATCTCGTGAAGAGTTAAATCAACCACAACAAGAATCACAACCAATCAAAAAAGAAATTCATAATACTTCAACTGTTGATTTTGTAAAAAAACAGGAAGAATCAGAATCATCTAGTGATTTAATAGATGAAGAAGATGATTGGAGTGCAGTACCAGCATTTCTAAGACGTCCAAAGAAATAATTAAAAAACCACCAGAAATGGTGGTTTTTTAATTTGACATAAAATTTATTTAAATGTATTATGCTTTAAAATTTAAATAAAAATGAGAGCACTAGAAAAAACAGATGAAAAAGAGTTAAGGACTATTTCTTTTCACAGAGATAATATACTTTTAAAACCGAAAGAGTCTGACCTACTTACACTGCAAGATGCAGACGAGCACAAACTTCCCGCGTTAGATTTCTTGTTAAAAACAATGTACAAATTTCGTTTAGAAATGGATTCTGTAGGCATTAAACCTGCAAAAGAAAAAGAGGCTGATTTTTATAAAAATCAGTATCTTCTTACAGATTCTGATTACGAAGATTTTGAACCATTTCAAATCAGAATTAAATCTAAAAGATTTGATGAAAAATGCACTTATGCACTACATGCAGGTTTTGAATTCTTTTTATATGTAGTACAAGACGCATATCAAGGAAGAGGCGAAATTGCTGACTGGATAAAAATCCAAATCAATCATGTTGAAGTTATTCCATTCTCATTTGCTTCACAAAGAGAACATGTAAGAGCATTGTTTAGCAAAGAAGATTCATATTTTGAAGATATACCAATGGAATACAGAACAACTGTTGGATTCGGTAGAATGGACGATAAGATGAATTTCAAAACTGAATCATTTAACAAAGCAGTGAATGATGCATGTATTGTAATGGAAAAGATTATGAGTCGTAAAAATTTAATTAAATCAAAAGTGTAGAGATCAAAGAAGCTATTAAAAACAGCTTCTTTTTATTTTTATATACTAATTTGTTATACTATATATCTATGACATACGATTTAATAATTATAGGTGGAGGACCAGCAGGCTCAGGAGCTGCAGTATATGCAGCTCGCAAAAAACTTAAGACTCTTTTCATAACACGCGAATTTGGAGGACAATCTGTTGTATCAGACGGTATTGAAAACTGGATTGGAACAATCAAAATTGCAGGTGCAGATCTTGCAAAAAGTCTCGAAGATCATGTGGAAGCATACAAAGGAGATGTGGTAGAAGTGAAAAAAGGTTTAGAAGTTGTGAAAGTTTCTAAAGACGGAGACATTATAACTATCACAGACAGTACAGGAGCTACATACGAATCTCGCTCTCTACTTATCACAACAGGAAGCGCTCGCAGAAAGCTCGAAGCCGTGAATGCAGACATATTTGAACACAAAGGTCTAACATATTGTGCAACATGTGACGGTCCATTATTCTCTGACCAGAATGTCGCTGTTATCGGTGGAGGAAATGCAGCATTTGAATCTGCAGCTCAACTTCTCGCCTATTGTTCTCATGTGACTCTCATACACAGAAGTGATAAATTTAGAGCAGATGAAGTAACAGTAGAAAAACTAAAACAACACCCAAATTTCTCTATCATCACAGAAGCAAAGATAAAAGAAATTCATGGAGATATGTTCATATCAGGACTCACGTATGAAGACAAGGGTGGTGTTGAACAAAAGCTTGATGTGGGAGGAATATTCGTAGAAATCGGTCAAATCCCAAACACAGACCTACTCAAAGATATTTCTGAAATAGATGAATATGGAAAAATAAAAATTGATCCATGGACAGGCAAGACAACAACAAAAGGAATCTGGGCTGCTGGAGATTGTACAAATATAAAATACCACCAGAACAATATTGCTGTCGGTGAAGCAGTAAAAGCATTGGAAGATATATATTCAACACTTAATACTCAGTAAAAAATAAATTTGCAAAAGCGGGACCCTTCGGGTCCCGCTTTACTTTTCCCTATTTTAATGTAAAATAGCAACAAATTTAAAACCAAATAAACCATGCAAATAGAATATCTAGTAAATCCGACACTTGTCTTTAAAGATGAAGAAGGCGGTATCATGCCCTATCCAGCAGATTGGAAGAAACCTTTTGAATTATATAATCCGACAGGAACCACCAAACCTAAATCCGACAAGAATTTAGTGCTCGTACAAATTACTGGTCCAAGCAAAAAAGAAACTAACAAACACGCTGTTGAAATTGAATTGTTCCACTGTGGTGCAGACGGAGATGTTAGACGCTTTCATTTGTCAGCTCACATACCTGGATCAGGATTTGAAGGAGTGCATGTTACATGCAATTCTTGCACTCCAAAATTACCTCTACTAAAAATGTTGTGGAGAAGTTCTCCATTTAACTTAGTTAAGTGTTTAGTAAAAATTGAAGAGCAAATAGTTAAAGACGGTATTGTGCACGCTCCTGTATTTTCAGAAATACTTGCGCCAGGCCAAGAAAGTATTGGTTTTGAGCCAAATGTTAATTGGAATGACTTCTATTTGAAATTCCAGTTTTTGTTAAAATGGTAAAATTTTAAACCCCTTTTTCACAGGGGTTTTATTTTTGCATTTTTTTTCAGATATGTTAGAATACTTCAGTAGATAAAGGTATCGAAGCTTGCTTTATCACCTTTATCTATATGGCCCCATCGTCTAACGGTTAGGACAGCGGGTTTTCAATCCGTCAATCAGAGTTCGATTCTCTGTGGGGTCACAACAAAAAAAGCCTTATTTATAAGGCTTTTTTTGTTGTGACCCCAAGCAAGTAAACTGCTTTACTTGCGTCAGAGAATCGAAAAGCTTTCCGTTATATATGAGAAATTTCATTTCGAATATATCGGAAAGGTGTACTGATCCTGTAAGGATCGATAAGGCGTAGCCGGTCTCTGTGAAAGGTCACCAACAACAGCTAGTACGCGAAGCATGCGATGACTTTCTCATAGACTATTACCTACAATTTGTTGGTAAAAAAACCGCTTCTTTCGAAGCGGTTTAGTTTGATGAGTTAATTTTTTAAATTTATCTCCGGAATACCACTAAATCTAAACTGAGGAATTGAAATATTTATTTCACTGATTTCACCTGAAAAATAATATTCCTTACTATCAATTTTAAATACAGTTTCGAGAGGGATTCTCTTAAAAGGCGTTACCGCGTGAGGTCTCAGATAAAATTTTCTACTATATGAGGCAGTTGTTCCATTTAATGTTACTTTTTTTATAATCCAAATTGGTTTATCACCAGCTTCACCAATTATTTCAAGTACATAATAATAATTACCGTTTTTTAGAAATGAACCAAGTGAGCCAAGTTTTCCAAAAGTAAGGTGATTATATGCGGACACTCCTATTAGAATACCGAGAACGAAACTACTGAGAACCGATATTCCAACAAAAGGATTCTCATTTAAAAAAGTTGTGATTTCCATGATATTTTGTTTTTTTAGTTTTGTAAATATTATATCATATCATATATATTATGTAAAGTATTTAATGTTAAACATTGACCTACTAATTATTTAATGTTATTGTATTAAAAACAAATTAACAATGACAAAACAAGAAAAAGAATTATTAAATGGTCCTTTAATGGGTTATTTACTGACACTAGGAGTATCAGATATTGAACATACTAATGGAAAATTTCTCCCCCACCTTAAAGGACTGTCGGAATATCTAGAAAGATATAATCGACCATTCCCCACTATTGTGGCTGGACTATTCCATTCCATCTACGGAACAGAAACATTTAATGGCTTTTCACTTCCACTGGAAAGACGTGAGGAAGTAAGAAAAGTGATTGGTGCTGAAGCAGAGGCTTTAGTTTATGCATACTGTCGTATGTCTCGTGTTTCTTTTGATATGAGTGTTGTAGAAGGTAAAACATGTTTAAGAGATCGAGATAAATACGAGAGTATTATTGAGGTCACACCCAAACAATTCACTGAATTACAATGGATGATGCTGCTAGACACTTTAGAGGTTGATGCTCGTGTATCTAAAGAAGAGCAATGGACTAGTCGAATAGATTTTTGGCGAACAATGTCATACCGTCTAGGCGCAAGTGCTTCAAAGGCAATAAATGAAGTGTACGGCAGTGAAAAAATTGAAGTAGATATAGCCCAAATTTACAGAAGAGATGCCATGAATTCAAGAGGAAGCGCATCTAACATGCTTTTATCCCAATTCGAATTCCCTCTTTATTTTGAAGAAGAAAAAGATAAGTTCTATTCTCATTATTTGGACAGATTGAAAAATGATGACGAAAATCATGTTAAGAAAATTCTTTCAAAATATAATTTTGAAGAAACCTTTCTTGAATACAACATAAGAGAGTCTAAATTCGACAAACTTTTTTCTTTTGTATGTGAGATGTTAAAACAAAAAAGAGAAGATTGGACTGGGTACAGAATATTAGGAAATGTTGGAGACCGTGGACATAATTATTTTAACTTTCAATTATTCAGAAAAGATCCTTCTACTGATACTGAAGTATATTCTGGAGACGAAGCTCCAAATGTTGAGTAATTTTTTAATCAACATAAGGTCCTGCAATTTGCAGGACTTTTTATTTTACAAAATAAAAACCCTTTTGAAAAAGGGTTAATTTAAAATAATTTCTTCTAAAAAAATCATAAATTCTTGAGCTTTCGATGATGGCAACGAATACTTTACAGTGTGTCCATTTTCATTATCGATAACAAATTTATTGTTCTTCATAGAAATTTTAGCTGTTTCTAATTCTATAAAATCATAGCCTAGAGCAGTCACAACTGTCAGAGGATCATGCATGGAAGTGCCATGTTTGAATTCTCTTCTTTCAAACCACAAATCACAATGATCACAAAGTAATTTATGTATAGGAAGTGTTGATTGTTTCAAATTCTTATACAAAGAACTATCTTGAGTAACTTCATACAAAGGATTGTGTGTTGTTTGAGCCATAATGAAAGTAATATCCAAATCAGCATTAATAACTTTTTCGGCAGAAATTGGATCTATTTTTATATTATATTCAATCCAATTTTCATAACGTTCATAATTTAGAGCTCCCCCCATCATAAAAATTTTCATCTTTTTTGCTTCAGAGGGATAATCTTCAATAAATTTAGCTAGATTTGTAAATCCACCAATACCGATATAAATAACACTATCGTTATAATGTAATTCACGATGTTTAATCAGTGAATAAATTTGAGAAGTAAAGCTGCTTCCATGATGTAAGTCAATAAAGATTTCATCTGTAAGAAGACTGTCTACTGTAAATTTACTTTTACTATTTTCGAGCCAAGAACCAGAAGTAGCAACCATTTTGTCTGAAATATAATTTTTACTAAGTTTTAATATTTGACATAAAAATCTGTAGCGTTTTTCTTCGTGCTCATTTGCAGTAATAATCAAATGAAGATTATCACCTGCAAGTTTTTGTAAAAACAAGAGAGCAAAGAGATCGTCTGGGTCATACCCGATGTCTGTATCTAGAATTATTTGGTTCATATTTAGTATTTTTTAATTTTCTTTATAATATAACTTATTATACATTTTGTCAATTATTATTCCCTGCCCTACAAATCATAATCTGTTATAATTACCAATATATGCTCAGGAAATATACTCTGAAAGTCGAGGATTTTATACCTAGAAGAAAGCTTTCAAAAAGACTCCATAGAATGCTTCGTCTACGTCTTGCACTCTTTTTCGTTCTTTCTATAATCATGATGGGTATTTCTACATACAACATTATTATTACAGGCCGAGGTCTCGCTCTATCTATAACAGCATTCTTGCTTGGAATATTTGGAGGACTTATCGCTTCACGAATATTAAAAATATCTTGGGACGAAGAATTAAATCAAGTCATTTCTCGTTTTGATGCTATAGGAATAACAATTCTTGTTTTCTATACATTATTTGAAATTTTTAGAAATACTATCGTTGCAAAATTTGTCGAAGGACCGGTTGTCTTCACTGTGAGTTCTGCTCTACTCGCTGGCCTTATGTACGGAAGATCAACAGGAATGCATAGAAATATAAGACATATATTCGAAGCGAAGGATATAGAGGAATAGGCTTTTTTATAACTAATTGACTATTGACTAAAAAGTATTTTAATGATAAAATACTGGAAGTAAAAAATTAAATAAAATGGCTATACATAAAAATATTATCTGGCGCCCTGATATGGGAGCCGAAAAAGATGGTAAAATATTTGCAAACATTCACCTTCTAGTTGGCTACAACCAACGCACAATTACTGATTACCAGGAAATGGCCAATGAATTAAGAAAAACATTTCCTGATATTACAGATAATGAAGTTGGATGTCATTCTGTCACCAAATCAGACTACTGCAAAAATTTTAGCCTTATTACTGTTAACAAAATAATCCCTCGCGGAGAATATCCTGATTGGAGACAGTTTGAAGGCAGTGCCGAAGTTAAATATCTTTGGACTTAAAGTAGTATTAAAGTTCGTTATTATGTAACGGACTTTTTTTATTTTTAACTAATTAAATACTGAGGAGTAAAAAAATAAAAAGCCTCTTAAATAAATTAAGAGGCTCAAATGTCTTGACTAAAATTAGAACGAGAATATTTTTCATACTCACGATAAACAATTTCTCTTCCATAAAAAACTAAATCATTTTTTTGAGTAGTCATAAATCTAGGTAAAATAAATAAAATATTTCCGTCTTTGTCTAAATTTGCTTCTAATGAAAAAGCATTACCAAGGAAGAATACTTTTGAATTCCTAATAATAAGAATTTTTGGACCAAAATCAAGGAAAAAAGAATAAGAGTAAAACTCTCCTATTCCTTGATGATAGCTAAGTTTAAATGTTTTTGAAATACCAAGGGCGATATTAAAAATAATTGTTTTAATTAGATTTTTTATGTTTTTCATAATGTGCGATTTTATGAAATGTATATTATATTTTAAGTTAAGTCAATTTATATATAAATTAGCATTTTTATTTGGAATATTTAGAGAGCTTTTTTTATTTTTGTGCACCATAGAAGAATCACCCACAAGTTACTAATCTTTTTATTTCGTGTACTCATAAAAATATAAGTACTTTCGGGCCCAGCTCAGTATCGCCTTGCGATATACTTCCGCTTTTCGATATCTTCACACAAGTAAAGCAGTTTACTTGTTTATGGTGCACTTTTAAAAAGTGTTTTTAAAAGTGCACCATAGAAGAATCGAACTTCTGGCCTTTCCAATGTCAATGGAACGCTCTACCACTGAGCTAATAGTGCAAAATTGTTATTTCATAATACTATATTTATATAAAATAAAAAACAACAGAATTTCTCTGTTGTTAAAAAAATCACAATTTACTTAACTTTAAATAACCTAAATTGATTTGGTCTGACTCAACACGAACATTATCATTAATTAACAATTTATAATGTTCTTTTGTTTCCTTTGATAAAAGATCTTCAACATCAAAAATATCATCTATATCGAGACCATATTTGTCATCAATATGAGCAGGTGCATTAGAAAATCCAGTACGTTTAAAAAATTCTGTTTCTTTTGCTTGAGAGATTGCTTCACTTATGTTTTTGGCAACAACCAACATTTTGTAATGAAATTCATCAAACTGATCTTTTTTATACCCTCCCAAATTTATGAAAAATAATTTATTAAGAGCCTGTGATTCTCTTTTATCTAAATCAAAATGTCTTCCACAAGCTCTTACTCTATTTGTATCAACAGCAGTAACCTCTCTCCACGCATCAATATGAATCTTTCCCAGAGCTTCCGGCCAAAAATCATTAATTGAAGGAATTAGATCTTTAAGATTTTCTGCTATACCAAAGAAAATATCATGTTGTTCAGTAGTTCTTCCTTTAGGCTTACAGCCCAATAGAAGCATAAATAGTTTTGTTTTCATTATTTAATTTATTTGTTTAACCAAATACTACTCTAAAAAACTATTTTGTCAAATAAAAAAACCGCCTTTATGGACGGTTAAGTGGACATTTCCACTTGATTTAAAAACTCTCTAACAATTTGAACAATTTTCTTGGAACTCTCTTCGAGATCATCATTTACAATCTGCACGGTTTGAACCATTTTTCCTACCATAATTTCATCCGGGATTTTAGCAATCCTTTCTCTGGTTTGTTCATTATCACCGTCACGATCAATAATTCTCCTTGCAGCTTCTTCCGCGTCTTTTGTAATAACGTTAATGATGCAAACTTCTGCTCCATATAAACCCCAGAGTGTTTGAGCGCCCCACACATCAATAACAACTATCGGAACATGTCCTTTGTCCGAGATTCTTTTGAATTCATTTTTTGGTGTACCGTACCATTTACCTTTGTATACCTCTTCTGTTTCAAGAAAAAATCCCTCCGATCTTTTTTTCAAAAAATCTTTGAGCTTGAGGAAATAATAATCTTTTCCATGTTTTTCATTATCACGTTTAGATCTGGTAGTAGCTGTAATAACCCTGCTTATTCTGTGGAGTCCTGACTCAAGAAGGATTTTTCCGAGAGTTGTCTTACCAGCACCAGAAGGCCCGGTAACTGCAATGATTCTGTTTTTCATGTGCGTATAAATTTTCAAAAGTATACCACAAAAAGAAATCTAGTCAAAATACTTATTTTTTGTTATACTGCCCTTACAAATATGAACATATTGAGTATTGAAACGTCTTGCGACGAAACAGCAATTTCTATAATGAAAGTTTCTGGAGGTATAAAAAAACCTTCTTTTTCAATACTAGCCAACAATGTTTCATCTCAAATAGATATCCACAAAGAATTCGGAGGTGTCTTCCCTGCTGTGGCAAAGCGTGAACACACAAAAGCAATTTTTCCTCTCACAATAAAAACACTAAAAGAAGCAAAACTTTATTCTGAAAATAAAAAGATAATACCTTTAGATAAAAAAGTTTGCAAAAAAATTCGTGAAATATGTTCCCACGAACAAGAGCTCGCAGAATCACTAATAGAAATCCTACCAACAATCAAAAAACCAAAGATAGACTACATCGCTGTAACAACAGGACCAGGACTCGAACCTGCTCTTTGGGTTGGAATTAACTTTGCAAAATCAATATCTCTCGCATTCAATATTCCACTCATTCCAACAAATCACATGGAAGGTCATGTATTGTCATCACTATTCAAAGAAAAGAAAGTTGCTAAAGGTTTTGGAGTTCAAACACTCAACAAAGTATCTTTCCCCGCACTTGCAGTGCTTATTTCTGGAGGACACACAGAGCTCGTACTCATGCGCGACTTTTTGAAATATAAAAAGATTGGTCAAACAAGAGACGACGCTATAGGTGAAGCGTTCGACAAAGTGGCGCGTATTTTAGATATTCCATATCCTGGAGGACCTGAGATTTCAAAACTTGCAAAAGAACATAGAAAATCTGGTTTAAATGATGAAATAAATTTCCCTCGTCCAATGATACATTCACAAGATTTTGACTTTTCATTTTCAGGTCTCAAAACCGCTGTGCTTTATTACAGTCAAAAAGTAGATAAAACAAAAGATGAAATTAAAAAGGCTATAGCAAGAGCGTTTGAAGATGCGGCAACAGATGTAATAGTACACAAAACATACAAAGCTGTAATTAAATATAAAATAACCACTGTGGTGGTAGGTGGTGGAGTTGCAGCTAATACTCATATAAAAGAAAAGCTTACAGAAAAATTGAAACCTCTAAAAACAAATATACTATTCCCTAGAAAAGATTTGTCTACTGATAATGCTCTTATGATTGGTATTGCTGGATATTTCCAAAGTCTTAAAAATAAAAAAGGCGCGAACTTAAACAAAGTTCGCGCCAATGGCAACTGGTCACTTTAAATTAATTTAAAATTAAATTAAGCGATTCTAAAAAAACCTTTTCTTTTTCCTGTGTTCCGTCTATTTTAAAGAGTCTACCTTTTGCAGTAGCTTCTAAATAATGAATCATTGGAACTGTTTTTTGTTCATAATCATTTAACCGAATATTTCTTGAATGCTCGGTTAAATTTTCTACACGATTATCAACCAAAGTCCTCTCTTCTAATCTTGAATGAGAAACATTATCTGGAATATCCAGAAGGATGTATTTTGGTTTTATTTCATATAGATTTATGAATAAACTTTCAAGATTTCTATATTCAAGTTGAGAGCGAGGACTCCCGTCCATAATTAAACAACCTGTTCCAGTATAAAATCTCATTAAGTAATTAGTCCACATATATGTAGCAAGTGTTGGTGATTGTAATTTCCCTGAAATTTGAATTTCTCTTATTTTCTTTACATTACCATCATCTAATTTTGCACGATGAGGATTACTTTTATTCTCATCAAAAGCATCTCTAAAAAGTTGCCCAGTGTCAGTAAAAAGACAATGGATATTTAAAGATCTGAGAAGTTCAAACCAGAGTGTTCTTTGGCTACCTTTTCCAGAACCAGGTTTCCCAAGTAAAACAATTACTTGAGGATTTTCAATTAAAAAAGTTTTACTTTTTTCACTTATTAAATTTTTAAAGTCCATAATTATGTTATTTTTTGTTAACTATAGATACTTTTACAAAATAAGTCAACAATATAAAAAACAAAGACATTTTAATTTATTTAATTATCTTTATATTTACAAACTCTTCCCGCTATTCGATAAAAATGTTATATTACAAGGATGGAAAATAATTCTATCCCAGAAATCTTAACAAAAAGTTACAACCCAGCCGAACACGAAACCCGTCTCTATAAAATGTGGGAAGAAGCCGGTTATTTTAACCCTGATGTCTGTGTAGAAAAAGGATATACAAAAGCTGATGCAAAACCATATAGCATAATAATGCCGCCCCCAAACGCCAATGGAAGACTCCATGTAGGACACGGTCTCACATTTACAGTTCAGGATATTCTTACTCGTTATCACAGAATGAAAGGAGATAGAACTCTTTGGGTACCTGGAGCTGACCATGCTGGATTTGAAACACAAATAGTTTACGAAAAGAAACTCGAAAAAGAAGGTCGTTCTCGTTTTGATATGGAACGTGAAGATTTGTACAAAGAAATTTATGACTTTACTATAGAAAGTAAAACTCACATGGAGAACGATGTGCGACGCCTTGGAGGGTCTTGTGATTGGTCTCGTGAAAAATTTACTCTTGATCCAAAAATTGTAAAAGCTGTTCAAACAACATTCGACAAAATGTTCAAAGACGACCTTATTTACCGTGGAGACCGAATTGTGAACTGGTGTGCAAAACATCAAACTTCCCTTTCTGAAGTTGAAACTGAATTTGAAGAAAAATCAGATCCTTTTTACTACTTCCAATATGGACCATTCGTAATAGGTACTGCTCGCCCAGAAACAAAATTTGGCGACAAATATGTAGTAATGCATCCAGACGATACTCGCTACAGTGAGTACACTCATGGTCAAAAAATCGAAATAGAGTGGATTAATGGACCAATGACTGCAACAATTATAAAAGATACTGCAATCGATATGGAATTCGGTACTGGTGTTATGACTATTACTCCATGGCATTCACAAGTGGACTTCGAAATAGCAGAACGTCACGGACTTGATAAGGAACAAATAATCGATTGGAAAGGAAAACTACTCCCTATAGCACAAGAATTCGCTGGAATACACATTTCAAAAGCTCGCCCACTCATCGTAGAAAAACTAAAAGAAAAAGGACTTTTGGTAAAAATTGAAGATACATACAAACACAATGTTAAGGTTTGTTACAAGTGTTCGACTGTTATTGAACCACAAATAAAAGACCAGTGGTTTATACGCATGCAACCACTTGCAAAACGCGCTCTCGAAGTAGTAGAGGCTGGCAAGATAACTTTCTATCCAGAAAATTACGAAAAGATTTTTAAATATTGGATGGAAAATACTATAGACTGGAATATTTCTCGCCAGATTGTTTGGGGTATTCCAATACCTGCAAAAATTTGTGAAGTATGTAAAAAAGGTTTTAGTGATTTAGAAGATACTCTTTCTAACTGTGATTGTGGAGGAAACCTCATAAAAGATACTGATACGTTCGACACATGGTTCTCATCTGGGCAATGGACACTACTTGCACTCGGATATCCTGAGAGTAAAGATGTAGAAATATATCACCCAACATCTGTTATGGAAACAGGGCGTGATTTAATATTCAAATGGATTCCTAGAATGGTTAT
This sequence comes from Minisyncoccota bacterium, assembly GCA_031972855.1. Classification (GTDB taxonomy): domain Bacteria; phylum Patescibacteriota; class Minisyncoccia; order Phycocordibacterales; family UBA9973; genus JAIXRY01. The sequence continues at coordinate 12,025 of DALYDY010000006.1, read as the reverse complement.
TTTTGGACTTTATTTGAAAGATGAAGTAGCCTTTCATGATGTTTATTTCAATGGAATGGTAAATGACGAAAAAGGTCAGAAGATGAGTAAGTCAAAAGGTAATGTTATAAGTCCTATTGAAATTGCTGACATGTACGGTGCAGACGCTCTACGTATGGGAATTATTATTGGTAATACCCCAGGAATGGATATTGCACTATCAAAGGACAAGATCAAAGGATATAAAAATTTTGCAAACAAAATATGGAATATTACACGTTTTGTACTTTCATCAATAGAACCTGTTTCTATTCCAAATGAAAGTGAGCTGAATGAAGATGATAAAAATATTCTAAATGAATGGAGAGAACAACGTGAATCAACAACAACACACATCGAAAAATATCGTTTGTATATGGCTGGTGAAGAGTTATACCACTATATTTGGCATACGTTTGCTGATAAAATAATAGAAGAGAGTAAAGATATTCTTAAAAATGAAAACTTAAGAAAATCTAGAAGTATACTACTTGCAACAATACTTACAGAAACAATTACAACTCTTCACCCGTTCATGCCTTTCGTTACAGAAGCTATCTGGGAAAATATTGATGGACAAATTTTAATAGAGAATAAAAAACCACTTATCATCACACAATGGCCGAATCAAAAATTATCACAATAGTGTACGCTTCCTTAGGAGGAATTATTCCGACACTATTTTGGTTATGGTTTTGGCTTAAAAATGACAAAGAGAATCCAGAGCCAGCTGGACTTATCTTCTTATCTTTTATAATGGGTGCAGGGTCAGTACTTTTGGCTATACCATTACAAAAATTCGTCTCTACTTTTGGATTTGATTCAAATATCCAAATGACAATCTGGGCAACAATAGAAGAGGTTTTAAAATATTTAGCTGTTGTAATAATTGCTTTTGGAAGTCGTTATCTTGATGAGCCAATAGACTACCCTATGTATCTTATTGCAGGAGCACTTGGATTTGCGGCACTTGAAAATACTTTTTTCTTACTTCAACCGCTTGGTGCAGGAGAAACAACTCTTACTTTAATAACTGGAAATTTAAGATTTATTGGATCAACACTCTTACACGCTATCGCATCTGGATCACTTGGGATTTTTATAGGTCTTTCATATTATGAAGGTTGGTTTATGAAAAAAACTTATCTACTATTCGGACTTATTAGTGCAATTGTCTTGCATACAGTCTTTAACTTTTTTATAATGAGAGATGAGGGTAGAAGTATCTGGAGCGCGCTCGGATTTATTTGGGTTGTAGGCGTTATAGTTGTTCTTCTCCTTGAAAAATTACGCCGCATGTATAAACCACAAAACACAAACAACACTTATGCTTAAAAAAAGATCATTTTTTGAAAGACTTACAGGAGGTATCCGTCTTGACGATACAGACTTTGCAGAAAATACACCTCAAAAAGAAAAGGAAGTATTTCAACAACAAGAACAAAAAAAAGTTGTAACTATTCATCCTAATGACAATCAGAAACCTTGGGAGAACCAAGCTGTAAAAGAAAAAGAACCTGAGCTAGAAGAAGGTGAACTTACTGTTGATGCATATGAGACAACAACAGAGATAGTTATTCAATCAATGGTAGCAGGAGTTCGCCCAGAAGATCTAACTATAAATATTACTCGTGACACAATAACAATTCGTGGTAAGCGAGAAGAAAACAAAGGTGTTCCAGCTGACACATTTTTTGCAAAAGAACTCTACTGGGGAACTTTTTCAAGAGTTCTAAATCTTCCAGCAGAAGTTGAACCAGAAAGAGCTGATGCTATCGAAAAACATGGACTACTTATAATCAAAATTCCAAAGATAGATAAATCTAAACAAGCAAGTATAAGAGTAAAATCTCTATAGAAATATCTTATAAAAAATAAAAATCCTCCACTATATCTAATGGAGGCTTTTTATTTTTATGTGTGGTTGTATAACTTTAAATTAAACCAGCAAAAAACAGACATCCACCCCAAAATAAAAAGTGAGTAATAAAATAGAAAAATACAAAGAAGTTTATTTTAGTTAGTTTTTTAGTTTCAGGGGAATCTAAAAAGTAATTTTTTCTCGTAATTTTTGCTAACGGAAGAAGAATTAAAAGAAGTATTATTATTATCACTAAACCTATTATGATAGGTAAAAAAACACTTATATCCCGAACACTAAAATAATACATAGTGCACATTGAAAACAATAACGCAAAAGTCTCCTCTAAACTCAATCTATAAGAGAAATAACTGAATCTAAATCTAAAAAATTGTGTCATGTTATTTTCTCCATTTATTGTTAGAGGAAATACTCCATTCCAATTATATTCGGTTTTTAAAGTAATTATATGTATAAATAAAAATGTAAACACAATACAAGAAACTATAATTATTAATCCTATATTGTATCCACCTAACAATATCGGGTGAGAAATATTTTTAAGTAAATATATCCCTATTATAAAAGCAATAAATCCAATAGCATTAATAAACAATCCCTGTTTAATGGCTAGTAGGCGATTTGCTTTTAATTTCTTACTGTATAGTTCATATTTTAAAGATTCTTCAGGTGAAATGTTATTATTCTGATTATCTAAAATTTTTCTTGTGGCAGGGTCAATTTTATTTAAAATGGTTTTTTTTAATTTTTCAGCATCATCCTTGCTAAGCCCGTAGATTTGTTCTTTGATTACTTGAATCTTTTTTGCACCAAGTAAAAGAGTATTTAATTCTTCTGACCTATATATTCCATGAAACTCAATTTGAATCTTATATGAACTTATACCTAGTCCTTTTTTAATATTTAGAACACGTATATCAGAATAAGGTAATATGATTTCAGTATTACCAAACACACCTCTGCGAATTTTTATAAAAGTATCTTCTAAATAAAAGGAAAAGTTTTTTATAGAAAGCAAAAAAGAAACAGCATAAAAAAATATAAGAACAAGCAGTGTTATAAGTACAGAAATAAGATATATTTTCAAAAAATCTATCCCACCAAGATTATTTTTAATAAATTTAATCCATAAACTACCTATAAAAACAGATGTTGCAATACCCAACGAGAAAGATAAAAATAATATCCACATTATTTTATCAAGAAGTTGCTGTAAAATAGCTAATTTATAGTTAATTTTATTTTCCATAGTTTATTTAATAACGTTTTTAATTATACAATTATTTAATAATAAAGTAAAAATCCTCCACTATATCTAATGGAGGATTTTTATTTTGTGCTCGGGGGCAGACTTGAACTGCCGACATCTCCCTCTTCAGGGGAGCGCTCTACCAACTGAGCTACCCGAGCATTTTAATATTTTTATTAAAATTAAATAACAAAAATGCAATTAAAAACCACATTTCGTCTATATAATGTAACCTAATTATTAAAATTTTGCAAATCAGAATAAGTACCTAATAAATCTTCAAAACCACCCACTGTTTCTTGTACCCCACCGTACATTCCAAGCAATTGATTCAAATAAGGTTTTATAAAATACATAGATCCGATACCAACCAATACAAAAAATATAATTGGTAAAAATTGAGCTATTTGAGATATTTTTTGTCCTCTTCTTATTTTTTTGAGAAGAATATTATTCTCCTCTGTTACACGATAGAGTTCTTGAAAAAAAGCTTTGTCATTGGGATTTTCCATAAAATATATTATATCACTTTTAATAAAAAAATTATTAATTACTGTTAAAATCTGTCATGAACTTATTCTCAAATTCATCAAAACTATTATCTAAGATTGATTGTCTCATATCAGCAACTAATTTATTTATGAAATATAGATTATGTATAGAAGCAAGAGTTCCTGCTAACATTTCCTTACTTCTAAAAAGATGTGCTATATATCCTTTTGTAAAATTCTTACATGTATAACACATACAGTCATCATCAATTTTTGTATGATCTGTTCTGTATTTTGCATTCATCATATTAATCTTACCTTTCTTTGTATAAAGACCACCTGTTCTAGCATTGCGAGTAGGAGCAACACAATCAAAAAGATCTACTCCATTGCGAACACCCATAAATAGATCATATGGTTCGCCAATACCAAGTAAATGTCTTGGTTTGTCTTCTGGAAGAATTTCATTCACCCATTTTACAGCTGTAGACATATCTTCTTTTGCAAAAGACCCTCCTATCCCAAAACCATCAAACCCCATACTACTGATTTCTCTTGCACTCTCTTTCCTTAAGTCTTCATGTCGTCCACCTTGAATAATGCCGAAAAGGGCTTGTTTAGGTATTGTGTCATCTTTTTCTGCTTCAAGCTCTAGGTGACGATTTAAAGACCTTTTAGCCCATGTGTGAGTACGTAAAAGAGACTCTTTTTGATACTCATAATTTTCTGCTGGTGATGTACATTCATCAAAAGTAAATATAATATCAGCACCTAGATTATGTTGAATTTCTATTGATTTTTCTGGAGTAATGTAATGGAGAGTTCCATCTAAATGAGACTTAAAAGAAACACCATCATTACCGACAGAAGCGAGAGGTTCTACACCTTCATCTCTAGATCTTTCAGGAATAAGTAGTGAGGGATCGGTAACTTGAACAACCTTTGAGATTTCTTTACCATAAGCAGCACCAAGAGAAAAAACTTGAAAACCTCCAGAATCTGTCATTGAAGGACCATTCCAATTCATAAATTTTGTAAATCCTCCAAAAGATTTTACAATCTCATCTCCTGGTTCAAGATAGAGATGATATGTATTAGCAAGGACGACTTGTATACCAATATCAAGAAGCATTTCTGGAGTAAGTGCCTTAACTGTGGCTTTTGTTCCAACAGTAACAAAAGATGGAGTATTGATATCTCCATGAGGAGTAGAAATAACCCCGGCACGGCCGAGATCATTTTCTAACTTTTTTACAATAGAAAAATTAATTTTTTTCATTCTGGTTTAATTTTATTAATAAGAAATTGCGACTTCAACAAATCTTAGTTGTTGGATATTTATAGGACTATGAGCAATTATTTTCTTAAATGAATCTCTTTGTGAAGAAACTATTTTTCCAGAAACAGCCACAGGGTAAGGTGTAATGTTTAAAGAAGTGAAAACAGTTCCTTCTTTTATATCAATATCTCTTGGAATAATAAAGAAAAATCCGCCACCGCCCGTACCTTCTAGATCTATTGTCATATTGTTTTCTGAATATACGACTGAGGATTTGTATTTTGGACTTGAATACAAAGTAACTATAGATGTTTTTTTGTAAACAGTACTAATTACACCAATTTCAATTTCCCCATTTGCAAAAACAATATTACCAGGCAAAACTCCTTTTTCACTTCCTATATCAATAATAAGAGTATCGTAGAGTGACTTGTTTGGCTTAACTAATACAGAAGCAACAACTATATTTCTAGATTCTTCTCTTCCTAGTATTTTTTTGAAATATTCATTCTCTTTTTTTAATGCCTCTGTTTCAAGTATTAGTGATTGCAAACGAACATTTTCATTATTTAAAACTTGATTGGAATTTTCTAAACTTTTTTTTGATTTAAAATAATTTATAAATGAAGAAAAATTTTCTGAAATATTTTTTTCAAATATCCATATTGGTTTAACAAAAAAACGAGATAGATTTTGAGATTTTGTAAAAAATAAATTTATAGAAAAAATTAAAAATAAAAATATGATTCCAAAAATAATTTTTTTATTGAAAAAATTATTTTTATTTTTTTTAGTTCTTTGGTACAACATATTCTGCATCAATTAAAATATCTTGATATTTTTCTAGATTTTCCAAAATAACTCCAGTACCACGAGCAACAGCTGTCAGTGGATCTTCTGCAACATAAACAGGTATACCTATAGACTCAGACAAAAGAGTATCTAATCCCTGTATTAACGCACCACCACCAACCAATACTATTCCGCGCTTTAAAACATCGGCCAAAATCTCTGGTGGTGTTGTTTCTAATACTTCACGAACAGCATCAACAATATGAAGTACAGAAGGAAGAATAGCTTCTCTAACATCAGTATCAGTAACGATAACCTCACGTGGAAGTCCTGTAAGCAAATCACGACCACGAACTTCTGCTTCCATAAAATCTTTTTGAACAACAGAACCAATAGCTATTTTTACAGCTTCAGCAGTCTTTTCTCCAACAAGCAATTTGAATTCATCACGAAGATATGTAATTATTGCATTGTTTAAAGTATCTCCTGCAATTTTTACGTTTTTTGAACGCACAACACCCCCTGAAGAAAGTACAGCTATATCAGTTGTTCCACCTCCAATATCAACAACAACAGACCCTACAGCCTCGTCCACTGGCATATGAATACCAAGAGCTCCAAGTACTGGCTCTTCTGCAAGATATACAGCTCTTGCACCTGCTGATTTAGCAGCATCATAAACAGCTCTTGATTCTACATTAGTAATACCTGTTGGGAGACCAATGAGTACACGTGGTCGAAAAAATTTCTTCGAAATTTTTTCGACCTTTCCAATCAAATAAGCAAGCATTTCTTCTGTAACTTCAAAATCAGAAATGACACCATCTACAAGCGGGCGAACTGATTTCAAGTGAGCCGGAGTTCTTCCTAGCATCTCCTTTGCTTCTTTTCCAACAGCAACAATCTGACCAGTCTTTTGATTGAGGACAACAACAGATGGTTCGTTAATCAAAATACCATAACCTTTTACATATACAAGAGTATTAGCGGTACCTAAATCTATACCTATATCATGTGAAAATAATGCTTGTATTTTTTTAAACATAAATTAATAAGCTTTTGCAAATAGAACTCTTTTTGATGAGGCTTTACCTGTTTTAATACAAACTCCAGTCTCTTCTTGCATATCAAAAGGAATACAACGGATCGTTGCACCTGTTTCTTCTTTTATTAATTTTTCAGTTTCTGCTGTACCATCAATATGAGCAAGAACAAAATTCCCTTCTTCAATAGTAGATTTGAATTCATCATAAGAATCAACTGATTTTGTTTTTTGAATTCTTCTTTCAAGAGCTCTATCGTATAAATCTTTTTGGATATTTTCCAGAATATCTTTTACAGAAGAAGTGAGTTCTTCTATTTTTACAAAAGATTTTTCTCCTGTATCACGACGAGCACAAACAACTTGATTGTTTGCAATATCTTTAGGACCAACTTCAATACGAAGAGGTACACCCTTTTTCTCCCAAGTGAAATATTTATCTCCTGGTCTCAAATCTCTAGAGTCAACAGAGGTTTTAATATTGTTTTCTATAAGCGTATTTTTAAGTCCTTCAGCAAAATTTAAAATTTCTTCTTTATTTTCAGCATTAAATATAGGAACGATTATTGCTTGTATAGAAGCCATTTGTGGAGGAAGTACAAGTCCTTTGTCATCACTATGACTCATAATAAGACCTCCAATAGAGCGCGTAGACAGTCCCCAACTTGTTTGGAATGGGAAAGCTGGTTGATTGTTTTCGTCTGTAAAAGAAATATTGAAAGCACGAGCAAAATTATCACCAAGATTATGTGATGTAGATATTTGAAGAGCTTTTCCATCTTGCATCATTGCTTCACATGTATATGTTGAGTGTGCTCCAGCGAATTTTTCACTTTCAGATTTTGTACCCATAACAACAGGTATCGCCATATATTCACGGAAGAATTTTTCGTATACAGCAAGCATAGCTCTTGCGAAGTCATCTGCTTCTTCTATAGATTTGTGAACAGTGTGACCTTCTTGCCACAAGAATTCACTTGTACGAAGAAATGGTTTTGTCTTTTTTTCATAACGCAAAACATTCGCCCATTGATTTATAAGAAGAGGTAAATCTCTATATGAATGAATCCAAGTAGAAAAAACTTCGTACATAATAGTCTCTGATGTAGGACGAACAACGAGAGGTTCTTCGAGCTTTTCTCCTCCTGCATGAGTCACCATAAATACCTCAGGAGCAAATCCTTCCACATGATCTTTTTCACGCTTGAGAAGTTTTTCTGGAATAAGTAATGGGAAGTAAGCATTTTGAACTCCTTTCTTTTTGAATTCAATATTCAAAACGTCTTGAACACGTTCCCAAAGAGCATATCCGTAAGGTTTGATAATCATACATCCTTTTACAGGAGCATAGTCAGCAAGTTCTGCAACATTTATTATATCCAAGTACCACTCACTGTAATCAGTAGCTCTTGGAGTTATCTTTTTTTCGTATGAAGGTGTGTCCATATATGACCATAATACTCCAAAAACCCTGTTTTTACAAATTAAAACCACCATTTTAGTCTGGTGGTTTTCCGCAGTCTATGCGAAAGTTTTTTGGTTCAATATCTCTACAATCAGTAAAAACAATAACTCTATATATTCTTGTTTTTATTAATTTATTGTGATTCAAAACTATTTCAAGAGAGTCTTTAGTAAATATTAATTTATTGCATTGTTTATCAATATCTTTTTCTTTGTCTGGTTTTATGTTTTCATTACAAACTTCACAAAAAATTGTACCTCCTAAAGCTTTTAATTTGATTATATGAATACTATCATAACAAATTCCTTTAAAGTAAGGGTAATAATTACAAGGTATATAATTTGTATCATTTAAGACTTGAGAAAAAGAAGATTTCGCCAAAAAACTAAAAACTAAAAATATTACTATTTTTTGCATTTTTATTGGTTTTTAGGCATTGTAAAAGGAAAATAATAATAAGTCAAAGTGCTTTGCAAAAACAAGATTTTCTGGTATTATAGTGATTGTGTTTCGTGCCTTCTCTACAGAAGGTGGAAATAAGCTGGAATGCTTAAAAACGAGCACAAAATGCGAATATCGAAAGTTCGCAAATTATAATTAATCATATATTATTTTATGAATATAGAAACTCTATTTGAAAATGGAGCACACTATGGGTATTCAAAAACTCGTCGTCACCCATCGACAGCGCCTTTTATTTTTACTACAAAAAACCGTATCGACATTGTTGATCTTGAAGAAACAATCAAAATGCTTTCTCAAGCAGAATCATTTCTAAAGACATCAACTGGTGCAGGTAAAAAAGTTCTATTTGTTGGTGTAAAACCAGAAAGTAGAAAAATTATTACTGAAGTTGGAGAAATGCTTAGTATGCCTTACGTTAACAACCGTTGGGTTGGAGGTACTCTTACAAACTTCGGAGAAATCAAGCGTCGTATTGCTCGTCTAGTTGACCTTCGCGAACAAACAGCAACAGGTGGACTTGAAAAATTTACAAAAAAAGAACGTCTATTAATTTCTCGTGAAATAGAAAAAATGGACAAAAATTTCTCAGGACTTGTGTCTATGGATAAAGTTCCTGACATAATGGTTGTTGTTGATCCAAAACGTGAACACATCGCTGTTACAGAAGCTCAAAAAATGGGAATTCCTGTTGTAGCGCTTGCAAATACAGACTGTAATATCCTAGATATCAATTACCCTATCGTTGCAAACGACGGTTCTGTAAAAAGTATCAAAACAATTATCGAAGTTCTCGGTGCTGCTTGTAAATAAATTATTATTTAATTAATTTGTTCGTTATATAAAAACATATGAGTATAATCACAATGGATATTATCAAGGAACTTAGAGAGACAACAGGTGTTTCTGTAATGCAATGTAAACGTGCATTAGAAGAAGCTGGAGGAGATATAGAAAAAGCATTAATTATTCTTCGCAAACAATCAGGAGCAGCTGCACTAAAAAAGGCAGATAGGAATGCGGCTGATGGACTTGTAGTTATAAAAGAAAATTCTAATGAAGCTGTGTTGTTGGTTCTTAATTGTGAGACAGATTTCGTAGCAAGAAATGTTGACTTTGTGGCGCTTTCTGAAAATATTGCAGAATATGCACTAAGTCACGACATCGAAGAAACAAAAGAGTATGCACAAGCACCAATAGCAGAAGCTGTTCAAAAAATTGGAGAAAATATCCAACTTGGAAGTATTCAAAAAGTAAGTGGTGAAGTTCTTGGTAGTTATGTACACAACGGTAAAAATGGCGCTTTGGTAGTTTTATCTGGTGGAAATCAAAACCTTGCAAAAGACATTGCAATGCATGTATCAGCAATGCGTCCAACATTTATAACACGTGAAGAAGTTACAGAAGCTGACACAGAAAAAGCAAAAGAAGTTTTTCGTGCTGAAGTAGAAGAAAATGGAGCAGATAAGCCAGAAGAAATAAAAGAAAAAATGCTTCAAGGAAAACTTGATAGCTTTATAAAAGAACAAGTTCTAATGGAACAATCTTTCATAAAAGACCCATCAAAAACAATAGCTCAATTACTAAAAGAATCTAGTGCGTCTATAGTATTGGTTGAAAAATATTCAATCTAAAAACATATATGTTACTCACTTTTATTTTATTTTTAATAAGTTTGATAGGTATCATAGCTCTGCTTATGATTAGATCAAAGCAACTTGAAAAAATAGACTACAGTGAACATTCGACAGATCCTATTTTCCTAGACAGAAAACTTGTAAGAAAAATTACTAAAAAAAGTTTTATTATTACAAGAAATGTTCTACATATTACATTCTTAGAATTTACTAGATATCGCATACTTCTTGGAAGAAAAATTTCAAACTTTTTTGAAAAGAAATTTCCAAAATTCTATGCCCTATTCTCAACAAAACACGCCATACAAGCTGCTCAGGAAGCTAAGAGTGTACAAACATCATTCTTCTGGAGAAGTGTTGCTGAGTATAAGTACAAAGTGAAAACAATGAAACATGAAATAATGCAAGAAGAAAAAGAAAAGAAACAGTCAGAGACTATACAAGAGAATATAGATACAGAGAATCAATAAGATACATACTAAAAACACCACATATACTGTGGTGTTTTTAGTATGTTATAATATAAAAAAATAATAATTATGGGAGATATTTTTGATCTAAAAAAATTACTGATTAAAAAGGCAAAAGATGGTGACATAAAAGTATATTCTTTTAAAGAAAGTATGAAGATATACAGGAGGATAAACGAAGGGTTACCAGAATTTCAAAAAGAGCAATCAAGACGTGACAGGGTTTCTACAACCAGACAAAAGCGTGTTTTTATGTAAAAACACGCTTTTTATTATTCTATTTCTAAATATAAAGGACTATGATCAGAAACTTCGTCAGGAAGCACCTTGAAATCTTCAACTTTGACACCCTTACTTACAAAAGCATAGTCAGCAAACTTTCCTGGTTTTGTATAATAAGAAGTTCTTGTTGACTGTATATTATATTCTTCAATCAAATTTATTAAACCAAATTCTTCAAACATTTTTAAACTCTTTGTTTCTGGTAAAAGATTAAAATCTCCACACAACACAATATCACCTTGAAGTGTTTTTATAAAATCTAAGATATTTTGTGACTGCAGAATTCTATCATCTGTATCTCCTTTTCCCATACCATTCCAGAGACCATGAAAATTTATAATGTTTTTTATTTTTCCACCATCTTCTATTTTTATATATTGAACATTGCGAGCATGATTCCCTCCTCCGACATAATTTAATGGTTGGTATACAAAAAAATCACCTTCTTCTATAATTTTTATATCTTTTTTAATAAATATAGACAAACCATAGTGTTCACCTACATGTGGACGAAAATAGCCATCATGTTCAGTGAGTGTTTTTTTAATATCTAACAACAAATCAAATCTATCTTGGAGAGAATTTTTTATAATACTTTGCAATGGAGCATTATTATATATTTCTTGAAGACAAAAAATATCGATATTTTTATTATCTTCAACAAAAGAAAGGAGGTCATTTTTCAATCTACCACCCCAAGTATTTAGACTTATTATTTTCATAAAACCTATTATATACCCTTTTAAACACCTCTTGCAAAAATAGATGGTTTTTGATACTATATTAAGACTATTAAGTAAAACCTTTTTTAAAGTTTTTACTTTTTGGTACGCCGCTTTAGCTGTCTTGGTAGATATCAAGAATAAACAAATTTAGAGGCATAGCACTTTATTAAAAACAAATAAGCCGCTTTAGCTCAGTTGGTAGAGCAACGCTTTTGTAAAGCGAAGGTCCTC
>DALYDY010000005.1:0-52315 GCA_031972855.1 Minisyncoccota bacterium | reverse complement strand
GGGGTCTTTTCGTCTATCTGCAGGTAACCGGCATCTTCACCGGTATTGTATTTTCACCGAGCTAATCCTCGAGACAGTTCTCCAGTCGTTACACCATTCGTGCGCGTCGGAATTTACCCGACAAGGTATTTCGCTACCTTAGGACCGTTATAGTTACGGCCGACATTCACCAGGGCTTACAACACTCACCTTGATATAATCTCAACGGCGTTGTTTGACCTTCTGGCATTGGTCAGGTGTCACCCCCTATACATCCTCTTACGAGTTCGCAGGGAGCTGTGTTTTTGATAAACAGTTGCCAGAGAAACTTTCGCTGCGGCCGACATACTTCTATGCCGGCAAGCCTTATCCCGAAGTTACGGCTGCTTTTTTGCCGAGTTCCTTGAGGACCACTCACTCGTTCGTCTTGGTCTACTCGACCTGATCACCTGTGTCGGTTTGCGGTACGGTTTCTTTTATATTGAAGCTTAGAAAATTTTCTCGGAAGCGTGCTCTATCGAATCTACCGAGGCGAACCCCAGCATTTCTGCTCTGTTTGGTATCATGTACGCGGATTTGCCTACGTACCAACCTCACAGCACAAACATCAATCCATTAAGATGCTCGATATACAACCCTTCGTCCTTCCATCGCATATAAAAGAAGTCATGGAATATTAACCATGTGTCCATCGGGTACGGCTTTCGCCATCCCCTTAGGCCCGACTAACCCTGAGATGATCACCATTGCTCAGGAAACCTTGATCTTTCGACGGCAGGGGCTCTCACCCTGCTTGCGGTTACTTGTGCCAACATTCTCACTTCTCTACGCTCCACCATGGGTCACCCCTTTGGCTTCTGTGCGAAGAGAACGCTCTCCTACCACGCATATCTTCCCGTAGGTCGATACGCATCCTCAGTTTCGGTACATAGCTTAGCCCCGATTATTTTCGGTGCAAAATCTCTTGATGAGTGAGCTGTTACGCTTTCTTTAAATGATGGCTGCTTCTAAGCCAACATCCTCATTGTCGGAGAAATTTCACCTCCTTAAGATGCACTCAGCTATGATTTAGGGACCTTAACCAGAGATCTGGGCTGTTCCCCTTTTGACGAGTGGAGCTTCGCCCCCACCGTCTAACTGCATACTAGTTCGTCTTGGGTATTCGGAGTTTGATAGATGTCGCGAGATTGCTCCCTGTCGAAATCTTCCAGTGCTCTACCCCCCAAGGGTACAGTATACGCTAGCCCTAAAGCTATTTCGGAGAGAACCAGCTATTACAAGGTTCGATTAGCTTTTCACTCCAACCCACAAGTCATCCGAGATTGTTGAACGGATCACCGGTTCGGACCTCCATCTCGTTTTCACGAGACTTCATCCTGCTCATGGGTAGCTCACCTTGCTTCGGGTCTTATTTGTACTACTTATATTGTCGCGCTATTAACACTTGGTTTCCCTACGGCTCCGTGGGTTGTCCACTTAGCCATGCAGCACAAATAAACTCGTTGGCTCATTCTTCAATAGGCACGCCATGACGGATGATAAATCACCCGCTCTGACTCCTTGTAAGCATACGGTTTCAGGTCTATTTCACTCCCCTTTCGGGGTTCTTTTCACCTTTCCCTCACGGTACTTGTTCACTATCGATCTTTGAAAGTATTTAGCCTTAGCAGTTAGTACTGCTGGATTCACTCAAGCTAGTCATGTCCTGAGTTACTCAAGAGTTATCACAAAAGAGAGTATTGCATTTCGATCACCGGCCTATCACCGTCTATGGGTGTTCTTTCCAGAACATTAATCTATACAACACTTTTTTGACTCTTCTCATATAATTGACGTGATAATCTTACAACCCCGAATGTGCAAGCACATTCGGTTTGGGCTGTTTCCTTTTCGCTCGCCGCTACTTAGGAAATGTCGTTCATACGAACATTTTTTTCTCTTCCTCCTGGTACTGAGATGTTTCACTTCCCAGGGTGCGCTTTCCAAAAGTCTAGTTTGGAATTATAGAGGTTTACTCTATAGGGTTTCCCCATTCGGAGATCTCCGGATCAAAGGTTATAGGCACCTCCCCGAAGCTTATCGCAGCCTCTCGCGTCCTTCATCGCCTTTCAAAGTCAAGGCATCCACCATATGCTCTTATTTCCTATCAGGAAATTTAAAAACTACTGTCGTGGTTATACTCCGGAACCGCTTCCATCGTATATTAAACCACTCCTTTCTCGGACGTAAAAGACCCCAAAATGGGTGTCCGGAAAGTGATTTACTTTTATCAAAGAATACAAGAGGGAGTATATCGCAATCAATATTCAAAGTCAAGGGGAAATTACTACTTTTTTATTGTGACTTATAGCACATCATAAAAAGACTTATTTTATAAGGAAAAAAATAATATTAGGACATAAAATACTTATAAAAATTCAAATAAAAAAACTCGTATAAACGAGTTTTTTTATTTGAATAATTACTAATATTATTTCAAATCTGAACGGAAGTGGTCGATAGCACGAGATGCTGCTTCTTTTCCACCAAGTCCAAATGCAAGTCCTCCTGCAAGTGCAAGCATTGCTACAATTGCTGTGAAAAGTGATTGCATGTATCCTTCTGCAATTCCAAGATGTGAAAGTGCGATGATAAATCCGAATATCCAGATAGCGTAGTAAGCAATAGTTCCAAGCATTCCTGCTGAAGGCACATTTGCTGCACGAGCACTACCAACTATTATTTTTCTTGCACCGTTTGAGACTACAGCTGCAACCATAAGAACAAGAGCTGCAACTATTACTTGTGGAATGTAAGCAAGAACAACATCACGGATGAATTCATTTATTACATTCAAACCAAGAAGATTTAGAGATGCAACAAGGAAAGCGAGTATGATGAACCATTTTACAAGCCATCCGATAAAGCCTCCAATATCAAGTTTGATACCAGCTCTTTCAAACACATGGTCTGCACCAGCTGATGAAAGAAGTTTGTCTAACTTCAAAGCACCTATAACTTGAGAGAAAGCTTTACCTACTACAGAAGCAACAACCCAACCGATAATAAAAATTATAATTGCGAGAAGAAGCAATGGAACAAATTGAATAAATCCTATCCAGAGCCCTTGTAGAGATGTAGTGAACACCTCACCCCATGTTTGAATCAACATATGGAAATTTATCTAAAAATCTTATTAAAAGACCAGACAGGTTCGACACCTGTGGACAAATACATTATACCATTTTTTAGGTTTTCTTCAGAGTAAATGTGGAAAACTCAGGAGTTGCTATTAATTTCTCATGAGGAAAATCAAACATATCAGACAAAAGTTTGTCATACATATCTAGACGATAGAAGAATTCATCTGGAGTAAAGAGTGCATAGGCTAGTTCTTTACCAAGTTCGGCTTCCAAATTTTTTATAATTTGATCAAAAACAGAACGTTTTATCTTATCAGCAACAAGAAGAATATCGAGGCGGCTTTGTTTGTTGTCAATAAAAATTCCAGAAACAGCAAGAAGCTTTACTTTCCCTACTTGTTTGAAACGACTAGCAATTTCATCTTTCTTCATAAATTCAGGATTTAGAAGAAGTTCTTTTATTGGACTAATAAAAGGAAATTCTTGATTAAAAACAAAACCAATCAACTTACCTTTTGAAGTCTTTCTTTTAACAAAACCAATAGAAACAAGAACGTTTAAATCTTTTCTAAGTGATGTTTTTGGTACACGAGCTTTTGATGCAAGTGTTTTTATATCAAATACCGTATCAGTATTTAATATAAAAAGTCTCATTATTTTTACTCTAACACTACTACCAAATAATTTTGAAAGGATTTCCATCGTTTAAGAAAAGTTAACTCCGAACAGTCGGACCGAATAATGACTATATTATACTCTTTTTAAAGAAAAAGGGGCAAGCAATAAAAAATCCCCTTTTGGGGATTTTTTATTGCTATTTTCCTCCTTGCACTCTGAATTTCTCTAAGAAAAGAAATTCGAGTACTTCCGGAATTTAACGAAGTTAAATTTTTCCTCCGTTGGTCCCTGTCCGCTTTGTGGGCGGACAAATGGACACGGCTGGTAAATATAAAACTCGCTTATAAGCGAGTTTTATATTTACTTTCCTCCTTGCACTCTGAATTTCTCTAAGAAAAGAAATTCGAGTACTTCCGGAAAAGTAGAGTTAAAATAAAGTTATTTTAACTCTACTTTTCCTCCTGCCTCTTCAATAGCTTTTTTCATTGTTTCAGCTTCTTCTTTCTTCGCACCTTCTTTGATTGTTGCTGGCGCACCATCAACCAAATCTTTAGCTTCTTTAAGACCTAGTCCAAGAGCTTCTTTAATAACTTTCATAACAGCAATTTTTTGTTCACCTGCACTTGCAAGTACTACTGTAAATGAATCTTTAACGTCTTCTGACGCACTTGACGCTGCTGGAGCTGCTGAAACAGCGGCTGCAGAAACACCAAATTTTTCTTCAATAGCCTTTACAAGGTCATTGAGTTCTAGAACTGAAGCATTTTCGAGTTCTGTAAGAAATGAATCGAATTTTGACATAATATTTTAAAATTAATTTTTAATATAATAATTTATAGTTTTTTAAATTATAGATTATTATTGAGCTTTCTTTTGCGCTACAGCATTTACGCCAATAGCAAGTCTTTGCATAGGACTCTTGAGGAGGTATGCGATTTGTGAAAGAAGCACTTCACGAGAAGGAATAGTTGCAATAGCAAGCATTTCTTGTGCGTTCATGTACTTCCCTTCAAAAACACCACCAACTATCTTTAGAGAACCTTTGTTTTCTTTTTCAAATTGATTTACACCACGAGCTGGGGCAATCAAATCAGTACCATACGCAATAGCGATTTCGCCATCAAGTACTGGTAATTCGCCTTCGTATTTTCCATCAAGAACTCTTTTTAGAAGAGTCTTTTTTGCTACCTTATAACCAGTTCCTTCTTCACCTAGTGTGCGACGGAGCTTGTTTACTTGAGCAACAGTAATTTTATGGAAATTTACAAAAACGATAGAATTTGTATCTTTTAAAGAATTTTCAAGTTCTTTAATAATAAGACTCTTTTTATCTTTTGTGATCATATTTTTTTTGTTTTTTAGCTTCGACCTTACTTTTACCGTATCTCCAATAAAATTGGATGAGATACCTCGGAAGGTTTTATGTCTTTTATGACAACCCTCTGTCTACGGCAAGTTCTTGTATAGTAACAAAGAAATCGTATTTAGGCAAATATGCTCGCCACGTGAGATAATTCTCGCAAAATATCTAACGTGGTTCGCTTATAATTAAAAAACACATAAATTTATGTGTTTTTTAATATTTTTTATTTATTCTCTGCAATAACATTTTGTGACTTATCTTCACTAAAATATTCAACAAAATAAAGAGAAGTAAGACCTATCAAAATCATTCCGAGAAAACCAGCAAGAATTTTAAATAGGCGCTTATTCATTCTTTTATTTTACCACAATAGTACCAACAATAGTACCATCGCAAGAAATTTCAAAATTTCCAAATGTTTTAAAAGTATATGTACGGTATTTGTATTGTGGAATAGAATAAATACTTTCTACAATTTTAATACTTTTTGTTTCACCTTCTGTATTCTCAAATTTAACTTTTGTACCAGGAGCAACACTAAGTTCTTTTTCTGTTGGCAAACATGATGAATTAAATTTCATTACAGCAGAAGAGTTTTCTTCTACATTTTTTACTACAACAGAATTATTTTGTGATATAGATTCATCTTCTAAATCTTCTCCTAGTTCTAATTTTTCAGCCTCAAGAAAAGAATCTGATTCATCTTCTAAAGTTATTTCTTCTGGCGATCTTGGCTCATAAGAATCTTTATTTGAAAAATCATAACGAGCGAGAGTAGCTCCAATAATAAATACGAGTATGAGTACCAAGATAGGGATTATATTATCTTTATACTTTTTCACCCATGCAACAATTTGATCGAATATCTGTTTCATAATGTATATATTATATCATTGTATTTATGTGTCTTGCAAAAACAGAGTTATCCACAGTTTTATCCACATAAAAACCGCTTTTAAAAGCGGTTTTTATGTCTAATTTTTTGAAGATAGACGATCAATTTCTAACTGATACATATCTTTTTTATCTGGACTTACAATCTGAGCGTCTTTCCACAATTCTATAGCTTCTTGTTTTTTACCCAAATTTTCTGACATTCTAGCAAATGTTGTTATTAGGTTAATTTTAGATTCTTTTATTGATTTTGAGTATCCATTTTTATAAATTTCAACCAATTTATCATAAGAAACAATAGAACTTTGAGATTCGAGAGACCATATGTGATACAGAGTATAGCTTGGATTTATTGTAATAGCTTTATTTAAGGCTATTGTGGCGTTTTTTATATCCTTATTAGCAAGATAAGCGTTATAAATCTTTGCATAAACAACATCTTTTTCACCAAAAGAAAGAGCTTTATTGTAATAAGATATAGCGCTGTTATAATCTTTTTTGTTAACAGAACTATCACCTAAATCCATAAATTCTTGGTATTTTTTTGTGTCTACTTGCTTTTCAACACTTTCAATAACATCTTTTTTGTCTGTGTTTTCCAAATTTAATTCTTCATTTTTTGAATTATCTTCTTGAACCACTTTTTCTTGTTTGTTATTTTTTGTATACAAAAAAACAAACCCTGCAATTACTAGTAAAGATATGATTATTATGATTATTTTTTTCTTATTTTCCATATTTTGTATTATATCACAAAAAGAAAAACCCCTTTCGGGGTTTTTCTTTTTAAATCATCCTAAGAAGACTTTAGACCTTATTTTGAAAGAGTCCAAGTATTTGTTGGAAGAGTCTTAATTCCGAATGCATTACTCCAGTCAGTCGTTGTAGTTGAGTGACTTGAAGCTGACATATCAGACCATACGAATGTAGCTTGAGCAGAGTTTGCTGCTGCAACTGTAGCGTATGCTGCAGACGCTGCATATGAATCTGGTTGTGCGATACTTACGTTTAGGTTATCCCCATCTGTAATTGTACCTGCAACAACTACTTTCAATATGTAGTTCTTTGTACCATTGATTTGTTGTTCGTTAGTAGCAACAAAAGTAATTGTACCTGCTGTTCCGCCATCAGCTTCCACAGATCCTGTGAATGCTGCTACACCTGCAATAGCTGTATTTGTATCTGCATCCCAAAGTGTTGGTGTTGCAAGAGTATCAGTACCTGAAATTGCACGAGTAACTGCGAAAGTCAATTTCTTCCAAGAGATTTCACCTCCGTTTGAAGAAACAGCGAATTTAGCAACGTTCTTTGTACCTGTTCCAAGCAAACTTTCTGAAGAAGAAAGATCTGTTTGAGTGATTGTTGGTACAGCTGCGTAAGCGTAGAATGTTGTTCCTGCTGGGTTTGACTCTGTCGCTGCTGCAGACACACCTGTAGCTCCTGAGATAGCTGTTGAAGCTGTCAAAGTAGTTACAAGACTTGATCCTGTTGTACCTGCTGAGTAACCAACAGATCCAAGAACTAGGTCTACATTCAATACTGCATTTGTATTAGCTGGAATATTCCAGTTAAGACCAGAGAATGTCATTGTAGCACCTGCAGTCATTGAAGCTGAGAATGAACCTGTTGATGATGAAATATTTACTGTATTAGCAATAGTTGCACCAGCTGCAGGGATTGTCAAAGTAATGTCTGTAACTTTGTAACCAGCGTTTACAGAAGCAAATTTGAATGCTGCTGTACGAACTGTTTGGTTGTCAGAGTAAACGATTGGACTTGTAGGTGTTGAAGCATCAGCTGTAATAGTCAATGTTCCTGCACCTGCTGTCAATGTTTGTCCATCAGTATCAGCAGATGTTGCTGTAATTGAACTTCCACTTGTTAGTGATTGTCCTGTTACAGTAAGGTCTGTTTTAACTGATTCTGCTGATGTTACTGATGAACCAAGAGTTGCATAGAACTCTACTGTTACACTTGCATTTTTTGCTAGTGTGTAGTTAACAGAAACATTGTTATCAGCTGCAGAAGCTGTTCCAACTGGTGAAGTTGTAAGAGCTGTTGTACTGCCTGACTTAATAACAGCGTAAACATTTGTCATGTCAGCTGCTGTAAAGTCGTTTGCTGATACAGCAACGTTATCAATATCAAATGACAATGTTGTCAAAAGAATATCTTCGATTGAAGAACCAACTAGATTCCATGAACCAACTTTGTAAGCTGTTTGTGGAAGAACTACTGTTTGGTTTGTGTAAGTTGTGTTCTTAGACAATGTCATTGCTGTTGTACCAACAGTCAATGAGTTTGAACTTACAGATGAACCTGGAACAGCTACTGAACCAAGTGAATCCATTTTTTGACCATTAGTTGAACCTGCAACGATTGTTGTAAGGATTGTACTTCCACCAACAAAATCTTGTGATCCGTCATTGTCGTAGATATCTCCACGAACTTCAATCATAACAGGAGTACCTGGGTAGATTGTGTAGTTTGTAGTGAATGATGTACCTGCTGGAACGATAGTTGTTGAAGAACCGTATTGTGTACCGTTAATCAAAAGACGTCCGTTACGGATAGTAGAAGTAGTAGAGTATGTTCCTCCAACTGTAAGAGTTTCAACTTTTATAGGTTCACCGTATACAGTTGCTTTGAAGATACCTAGTACTGCATCGTTACTTGAAAGAGCAACGTTTTGTGAAGGTGATGTTACATCTTTTTCGATAGTAATAGTACCACCTGTTGATCCTGCGATTGTACTTGCTAATGAAGCTACTTCAGGAAGACCTGCAGCAGTTACATTTACACCAAGTTGTGAATCACGGAATCCTGCATCTGCAGCTGTTCTAAGAGAAAGCTGTACTGTACGTGATGCTCCTGAAACAACGTCTGCGTCAACACGCATAATACGAGTTCCTGAAAGCAAAAGAACAGGAGATGAAGGAATAAATGTTACGTAGCCATTTGAATCAAGACCAGCAGCTGTTGCAACTTGTGTTCCATTTACATAGAGTTTGAAGTTAGCGAATGCTGATGCTGGAGCTGAACCAACTTGACGGAAAGCAACACGATCAAAGTAAACATCATTGTTTCCAATAGTTGCTGATGATTGCCATAGAGTTACATTTGAACCTGTGTTCAATGTTGCTCCTGAAGGAGTAACAGTTGAAGATGCAAATGAAACTGTTGACATGTTAGAAGGATTTGCAGCTATAGTAAATGTACTACCTTCTGCAGATCCTGTAACAGCTGTTGTTCCTGCCATAGCAGAAGCAAAGCGAACAGAAACTGTTTGTCCTGATGTACCTGAAGCTACATCTGCCATTACAGAAATAGTTTTTGAACCATTTACCATAAATAGACCTGATGGAGCGTTGAATGAGATTTCTCCCATTGAGTTAACTGTTGCAGCATCTGTCAAACGTGTAGCACCATCAAACAAGTAAATGTTTGAGAGTGTTGAGTTTGTTGAGATACCTCCTTTCATAAGTTTTACATTAGTAACTGTGTAGTTACCAGCAAAAGTCATATCAAGAAGTTTTGCATTAGCTTGTGTAGCAATAAGAGTTCCTGAAGCTGGACTTGTTGCAGCTTTTGAAACACCGTTAGTTGTTGGTAATGGGTTTTCACCACCTGTACTTCCGTTAAGAAGAGCACGAGTAGCTGGACCAACTTGACCTACTTGAGCAAGTCCGTTTTTCTTTTGGAAAGCTTGAACTGCTTTTTTAGTTGCTGGACCGAAAGTTGTAGTTTCTTTACCTAGAGATCCTGCTCCAGATGTAGCAACTACAGTTTCAGAAGAGTAAGCATTCAAAAACTTTTGTAGTTCTTGAACAGCTGCACCCTTTGAACCTTGTTTAAGTGTTGTTGTGAAAGTATAAGCACTTGCTGATGACGCGAAAGCCATAGCGAAAGCGAATACTCCAGCAGCAACAACTTTCAAAGTTGTTGATGAGATTTTATTCATAATTAAATTTAAAAAACTTTTGTATTATTTTGATAACACTTTTTAATGAGTTATCAATTTTGTAATACTGCATACTTGATAGTTAGTTTCGACAAACTAAGATGTATGCGGTTAGGGTTCTCCAAACCCACACAATACGTTCACTAAAGTAAAAGCATTGTGTGGGTTTGGAAAGATTGAATCTGCCGTGTCGACATGGCCGATACACGGAAGATATTGATA
This sequence comes from Minisyncoccota bacterium, assembly GCA_031972855.1. Taxonomy (GTDB): domain Bacteria; phylum Patescibacteriota; class Minisyncoccia; order Phycocordibacterales; family UBA9973; genus JAIXRY01. The sequence goes on along the minus strand of DALYDY010000005.1, from coordinate 42,156 downwards.
AACGAACGAGCGAAAATACGCAGTCGGCATCACTTTGTATTTCCTATTCATTTGTCAATGATCGTTCCGCTTCGATATATCCCCTTTTTCACTCTATGTAAAACATCGAGAGCCAAGTTGTGTCGATAGCTCACTTCTTGGAGGGACACTTGTATAATACCACAATACATAAAAAAATGCACGTAATATATACAAATCTAAGTATACAGAAACAACCTATCAAAAGGAAGAAAAATCAATGTGGAAAACCTGTAAAAGTAGTCTGCAATCACTTTTGGTGACTAGGTTCTAGTACATAGGTGTTAAACACTTTTCAAATTGAGGTGACACAAAAAATAGGACTCAAAAGAGTCCTATTTTTTGTGTCACCTCAATACACCTAACTAATGACTAAAAACCAGTAATTAGTACCTTGCTACCCTATATAAAAGTCGAGAGCTTAAGCTCTCGACTTTTATATAGGGTAGTATCTACTCCAACGTTTTTCTCCTGTCTTTTTTATTTGTCCTTTTAAAAGCATTTCTGTTATTTCTCTCTGTATTGTTTTTTCACTTATATTTGTGAATATTTTTGATATGTCTTTTATACTAACTCCCGATAAATGTCCTTGTGTTTTTATTAGGTCTGATATGTCTTTTTTTCTACTGTCCTTTATATCAACTTTTGCCAACTGAAGACTTTCTGTCTTTTTGTTATTCTCAAAATTGTCATTATTATAAGATGTACTGTCTTGCTTCTTGTTATCAATATTTTTATTGTAAGAATAATTTCTTACATGTGATGAAGATAAATTTATATGGCTCTTTATCAAATTACTCGTATTATCTCTTCCTAAACTAGATTGATCTGTAAGTACTGTTTCTTTTACAAACTCTTCTTTAAAAATTGATTCTGGTATTATAAAAGATTTTGATTTTATATTTTCTTCTGGAAAAATATTTTCTAAGGAGTTAGAAAGTTTTACAAGTTCTTCATTTATAATTTTTGCATTCATCAAGGACACCATACACAGATTTTCTGCTAAAGATATGAGTGTCTGGATTTCAGAAATTTTATAACGGACAGATATTATATTTTTGTAATATTCTCCTCTATCAGACATTTGTAGAGATAATACGTCTTTTATTAAACCAACACTAGATAATCTAATCTCTATTTTTATAGGGTCTTTACCATCTATAAAATCAGAAACCATGTAGACCGCAGCGACTATTCCTTGAGTCTTTTTTTGTATGTCTTTTAAGGTTTCCATATGTCTGTAATTATGTCTTTTAAGTTTATCGGACAAGTGAATAAATATTGATGTCTTTATTATATACTCAAAAAGACATTACACAACTTGCGAATATTTTATTCTTGTTTTATAAGGTTTTTTGTATGATTTGAATATATATACATGTTACAATATATGTATATTTCTATGGCCAAAAAGAACACGCAATCAAAAAAAGATGAGACTGAAACTACAAAAAGTAGAGGTTCAAAAAATAACCAAAATGAACCTAAAGAAAGCTTTTTGAAAGACGAAACAAGACACGGAATTTACGCATTAATTACTTTCGTTTTGGTTTTGTTTTTTACATTAGCTGCACTTAAAAAAGCAGGCGTTGTGGGTACTTACACATATAAAGGTTTGTACTCTCTTTTTGGGTATGGATACTTCCTACTACCTATACTTGGAACAGTTCTTGGGTTCTCTTTCTTAAAACCAGAGAGGCCGAATCTTGCAAGAATTCACACAGCAAGTGCAACAATATTTTTCTTAACATCTCTAGGACTTCTCGATATTGTAAATAAAAATTCTGGTGGATATGTTGGTGAAATTATTTTGTGGCCATTTGTTAAACTTTTTGATATTTATGTTTCTGTAATTTTCTTATCAGCAATCTTAACAGGTTCTCTATTTGTTCTTTTTGATAGACGCCCACACATTACCCCACTACTCGAATGGATTAAAAATAAATTTAAGAAGAGAGATGAAAAAGAAGAGTTTGAAGAATTTGTTGCTGGTCAAACTTTTGATCCAAACAAAATTCCAAGCGTTGTTGAGGGTATGTCTCCAGAAATAAAATCAGAAAATCTTGTTGAAGAAATTTCTAATAGACAGAAACAAACAGAAACAAAAATTTCTGATTTTACTGATGATGTTAGTGACTTAAAAATTCCAAAAAATTCATTTACAAAACACACAACATACATTCCCCCATCATTATCACTTCTTGAGGCTGACAAAGGAAAAGCAAATGTTGGTGATATCAAAGCAAATGCAAATATAATAAAACGTACTCTCTTAAACTTCGGTATTGAAGTTGAGATGGATGAAATTACTATTGGTCCAACATTCACTCGTTATGCTCTCAAACCTGCTGTTGGAGTAAAACTTTCTCGTATTGTTGGTCTCCAAAATGACCTAGCTCTAGCACTTGCAGCCCACCCTGTTCGTATTGAAGCTCCTATCCCTGGGAAGTCTCTTGTGGGTATCGAAATACCAAACAAAACAAAAGCTATGGTTGGGCTTGGCGCTCTTCTTTCTGATGAAAGATTCAGAACTTCTCCAAAACCACTGACTGTTGCTCTTGGACGTGACGTTGCTGGTAAACCTCACTATGTAAACATAGCAAAAGCTCCTCACGCTCTAATTGCTGGAACTACTGGCTCTGGTAAGTCTGTAACTATTCACTCTATCGTTGCTTCACTTTTGTATAGAAACGGACCAGACGCACTAAAACTAATAATGGTGGACCCTAAGCGTGTTGAACTTACACTTTATAACAAAATACCTCACTTACTAACTCCTGTTATTATTGACGCAAAGAAAGCTATTCTTGCTCTCAAATGGGCAGCAAAAGAGATGGAAAGAAGATATGACATTCTTCAATCAGAAAGTGTCCGCGATATCGAATCATATCACGACAATATTTTGAAAAATTACAAAGCTCCAAAAGATGCTATAGAAGGAACAGGTCCAGATAAGATGCCTTATATTGTGATTATTATTGATGAGTTGGCTGATATTATGCAAGCTTACCCAAGAGAACTAGAGGCTGCAATTGTTCGCCTGGCTCAAATGTCTCGAGCTGTTGGTATTCACCTTATTCTCTCTACTCAAAGACCTGAAGTTAACGTTATTACAGGTCTTATTAAAGCAAACGTTCCAACTCGTATTGCTCTCCGTGTACCTACAGGTATCGACTCTCGTACAATTCTTGATACTGTTGGTGCCGAAAAACTCCTAGGAGCTGGAGATATGCTTTATTCTGGTGGTGAAGGCCAACCAAATCGTCTTCAATCTGCATATATTACAGAAGAAGAAGTTAAGAAGGTTGTGAAATATCTAAGTGAAGCATATGCAGACGAAATTCCTGAACTTATAGATATATCTGGAACAAACATAAGTAGTGACAAATCAATATTCGAAAGTAGTATCGAAGGAGATAACGATGACGATGATTTGTACGAAACAGCTAAACAAATAGTTATTGAAAGCGGAAAAGCTTCTACTTCATTCCTACAGAGAAAACTATCTATTGGATATGCTCGTGCGGCTAGATTGATAGATATTCTAGAAGAAAGAGGTATTGTAGGTCCTGGAAATGGAGCTAAACCTCGTGAAGTTATTGGTGGTCGAGGAAACGAAGAACATCCTGATACTGAAATATAATATGAAAACTTGGAAAAATCTAACAATAGAGAAAAGAGCTTTTACAGCACTATTTGCTGTAATAGTTGTATTTTCTGTATCTAGATTTTTGCCAATTATGGAAGGTGCTCGATTCTCATCTAATGATTTACAAAATGGAATAACAATATCAGACACATTTAATCTATCTGGAACAACAAAAAACACAAAGGAACTATATATAAATAATAACCCTATTCCTATAGACCAAAAAGGAAATTGGAAAACAGCTATAGGTCTACCTCCTGGATATACAGTAGTGACAGTGGAAGCTTACGATAAATTTGGTAAATCAAATAAAAAAATATATCAACTACTAGTAGAAAAAGAATCTACATCTCCCCCAATAGGAATAAACGACAGTAAAAATATTCACTCACTGGATAGTCCTCCAAATTTAAGTGAAGTACAAAATATTAATTAATAAATACCTATATGGCACTAAAAAAATCTACAAAAGTAAAAGTAATGAAAGAAGCAGTAGGAACTGCTGGAATTGAAGATACTATTCGTTCGATACAAACAAAATTTGGTGAAGGAGCAATCATGAAACTTGGTCAAACACCAAAAGTTAATGTTGACGTTATTCCTACAGGATCAATTGGTCTTGATATTGCTCTTGGAGTGGGAGGAATGCCACGTGGAAGAATGATTGAGATATATGGACCAGAATCTTCTGGTAAGAGTACTCTTGCTCTACATATTGTTGCAGAAGCACAAAAGAAAGGTGGAGTGTGTGCTTATATAGATGCTGAACATGCAATGGATCCTGAATACGCAAAGAATCTTGGAGTAAAGATTAATGACCTCCTTATTTCACAACCAGACACAGGAGAACAAGGACTTGAAATCACAGAAAGTCTTGTTCGTTCTGGAAAAATTGATGTTGTAGTTATAGACTCTGTTGCAGCTCTTACTCCAAAAGATGAAATTGAAGGAGATATGGGTGCTCAACATGTGGGTAAACAAGCTCGTCTTATGTCACAAGCTCTACGCAAATTGACAGCTATTGTTGCTCGTTCGAACACTGTTGTTATCTTCATCAACCAAATCCGTATGCAAATCGGTGTTATGTTTGGTAATCCAGAAACAACTCCAGGAGGAAAAGCTCTTAAATTCTATACTTCTATCCGTCTAGATATCCGTCGTATTGCACAGATCAAAAAAGGTGAAGAGGTTGTAGGAAGCCGTACTCGTGTAAAAGTTGTAAAGAATAAAGTCGCTGCCCCATTCAAACAAACAGAATTTGATATTATTTATGGCGAAGGAATATCACTTGAAGGTGAACTTATTGCTCTTGGAGAAAAGCTTGGAATTATTTCAAAAGCTGGAGGTGTGAGCTATACATACACTCGTCCAGATGAAGATATAAAAGTTATTCCAAAAGAATCTGGAAAGAAATCTAAGACTGAAAAAACAGAATCTACAGAAGAATCATTTGAGACACAAAAAGAAGTGAAGCTTGGACGTGGATATGATGCAACTCGCACATTTATGAAAGAAAATCCAAAACTTCGTGATGAAATTTTGAAAAATGTTCGCACACGTATGAAAGAGGTTGTAATGGAATCAAGTGGTGAGTAATTATTTACTTAATTTAAATTTTTATGAAAAAAGAAGAACATTTTATAAAAGGAGTTAACCCAAACAATCCAGACAACTTTGATAGATATGAAGACGCTGTAGATGGAAAAAATAAAAAAGAAGTAGCAGACCTATCACCTTCTATTGAAGATACTATTGATAATAAAAAAGAGATAGCTGAAGATGTTGAAAGCGAATACAAAGGACCAGAGGCAGATTCATACAGAGAACTAACTGATGAAGAAATTGCCGAAAGATATCAAGAATATAATATAGAACCAGATACAAAAGGACTACGTGATGCTATTGGAAAAGCCTATGAACAACACGATGCTGAAGAATTTAGAAAACACGAATCAATGAATCAGCACTATAAAGATAGAACTTGGTCAGATATTCCTTTTCAAACAAGAGATATAGACCAAACAGTATATGGTGGAGTTGCTGGAAAAGATAATTTGAAAACAATTCCTGAAAATAAAAAACAGCGCGGTTTTAGAGGTTTACTTAGAAGATTATTCAAAACAGAACCAGAGCGTAGTGAATATAATTATTCTTATTTAATGGGTCAAGATATACCTTCAGATACAGAACTCGAACAAGAAGCAGATGAAAAAATCACTAAAGAAATTACAAAAGGTGTAATGACAAAAGAGGAGTTAAAAAAAGAAATATCAAACGAAGACCAAACTGCTTAAAAAAATTAAGAAAGTGATAACTAAAAAACCCATATTTTATGAGGTTTTTTAGTTATTGACTATATAATATATAAGTGCTATAATATAACAAACTAAAAACCCAATAAAGATGAAGAAAAAAATAAAGATTCCCGTTTTAAACGGTGATGGCATCTCGGACGAGATTATGGCCGCAACAAAAAAAGTTATCGAAGCTGCTATGGAAAAAGTAGCTGTGATTGAATGGATTGATCTTGATATTGGTGAGCAAGCGCTTGCCAAACATGGAAGCCCCCTTCCTGACGCAACAATGAAAGTACTCCTTCATCACGATGAAGAAAATTTCAATGTTGCAATCAAAGGTCCAGCTAACACACCTGAAGGTACAGGCTACCGTTCAGTAAATGTACAATTGCGTAATTTACTCGAACAATTTGCTTGTATCCGCCCTATAAAATATATGGAGGGTATGCCGAGCAATCTCAAAGATCCTAGTAAGATTGATATGATAATCTTCCGGGAAAACATGGAGGACTTGTACGCAGGATTCGAATATGGGCCAGAACATAGTCGTACTAACGATATTATTAAATTTGTTAATGAAAGAGTAAATACTTATTTTGACCCGACAAAAACGGCTGTGGGCTTAAAATTAATTTCATTTAAAAATACTCATCGCCTAATGCGTAAAGCAATCTTGTTTGCGGAAGAAAACGGCCGAAAAAAAATCACAGTAGTTGCAAAAGCAAATATTATGAAAGAGACTGACGGTCTTTTTGTAAGAGTATGTGAGCAAATATTTAACAATGAGAGAAGTGTGGATTCAAAACTTACACTTGAAAGCATGCATATCGATGATGTTGCTCAAACTATGGTCACCAACCCTGAGCGCTTCGATATTATCGTTACAGAAAATTTGTACGGTGATATTTTAAGCAGTTTGGCGGCAGGACTAATTGGTGGTGTTCAATATTGCCCTGGTGTAAACTCAGGTAATACATTCTCTATTTTTGAAGCAACACACGGCACCGCACCAAGTATTACTGGTAAGAATATTGCCAGTCCAATAGCTTTAATCCTTTCTGGAGCAATGATGCTTAACCATATGGGATATAAAGACCAAGGCGACGCAATCAATTATGCTGTAGCAGAATATTTTAAAAACCCTTTAGTAACAGAGACTGATCGTATTGGAACATACATTTCTGGTATATCTAAAAGTTTTGCCATGTCTCCTGTTCTTAAATAGGTGGACAAAATCCCCTCGACATACTGAGGGGATTTTTTTATACATAATTTATTTTTCGGCAACTAATACCATGTGTGTTGGAGGATATTCCAAAAGTATAAGTTCTCCATTTTTATTTTTAAAAAGTTCAACCTTACCTTCCCAGCGATTCTTTACAATCCAATCATTTCTATAACTCACAGAGACTCCTTCTTTTTCATTTGGATTTTCTATAACTTTAAATCCGTGATTGCTTAGTGCTTTTTTCCAGTCACTAAAACTCCAATATGCGAACTCTTCATTAAGTTCACTTCGCCAATTATCGACATAATCTTTTTTGGTCATAAATTCAACTATATTTTTCAATGTAGTAACTATGTATTTTTTACCATCAATTTCTTCTTCTCTAAAAGAGATTTTTGTATCTTCTCCTCTACGTCCATCATTTCTCATATCTATAAGATAGTCTTGTGCGAATCTAACAAATCTTCCATATGTTGAAAGATTAGTAATATGATTTTGTAATTCTTGATGACTACTACAATCTTTCAAAACATCATCATTTGAACCGTCTTCTCTATTTAAAGATACATAAACTTCTTGATCTTTATTTTCAGGACCTACAACATCACGAATAACTATTCGTCCCCCTTTACGCAATTGAGTGTATTTATTTTTTAGATATCCAATAAGACTTTCTTCTTTGTTACCGTATGACCATAATTCATGCGTTGTAGAATTACAAATAGTTGTATCTATACTATTTTCATCAAAAATAGGCTCGAGCAGATTGCGTTGATGAAAGTGTACATAAGTACCGCCAAATTCTCCAGCTCGCAAACGCTCCTGACAACGTGCTGTAAATTCTGTAGTAAGTTCAATACCTACAATATCAGAATCAGGAAAATCTTCCGCCAAACGCACCATGAGAGCGCCATCAGCACAACCTTCATCAACAATCTTCCCTGACTTAACAGCACCTTTAATATCTTTATACTTCATATCAAGCAATACTTGATGACCCATACCTATTGCATAAGTACTATAATTTCTATCAATAGTAAGACTACCGCTCTCTGTTAGAAGTGGGTCATTCCACAAACGTAAAATATTTCTTGGAATTGTTGGGAAATCAGTCCAAACTTCTCTTGTTGCTTTGGACATAAAATCAGTCAGTGTATTATCTTGTTTCCAATTTTCACCAATATTTACGAATTTTTTTAGAGTACTAATTGGAGTCTCTTTTGTGTATTCATTCTTTTCAAGATCATACTCTGCAGGAAGAATTGCAAATCCCAAATCTTTATATTGTTTAATCAAAGCATGAGTTGAACATAGTACAATAGTATTTGAAGGATCGAGACGAACTATATCTTCTTCTTGTTCTTGTAATTCTTTTAATATATATGAAGCAAAATTATCTGTAGGATTAAAATGAGGTATACCTATTATCTGATAACTAATATCGAGAGCTTCTTTGTATTGATGGGCAAAGCGGTCAAGAGTAATTGCTCTTTCAAAAAATGGAATTGGATTGTAACGGGAATTGGATTGATTGGAAGATGTAACCGCAAATATTATGTGAGTAATTCTTTCTTCTGAAGAAATTGATGTCTGCCCAACAAGATCAAGCTTACCTACTGGCAAACGAAGAATGTCCCATAAATAGGTCTCTTGGAATTTTGTATTAAGAAGGTGTCTACCAGGAAATAGAAGATAGGCCATGATTAAATTTAATTTATTATTATATATAAATCCTAACACATAAATAAGCCAAAAAGAAAAAGCCCAAAAAAGGGCTTTTAAAGAACTACCAATATTCCTCACGGAGAGATTCTCCGTGGTGTTTTTTGATAAGGACTTCAGCTAAATATTCTGCCGTTCCAACAATCTCAAGCTTGTTAAAAAGTTTTGATTCTGGAATATTCATTAAATCCGTAATGAAAATTTTTGAATATGCTGAATTTTGAAGATCTGTAGGTGCTGTACGATTTAGTAATCCGTAAGTACAAGCAGCTATTGTTTCTTTAGCTCCTTGTTCTATCAATAATTTGCCGGCTTTTACCAAAGTTCCGCCAGTATCTATTTTGTCATCAAATACAAAACAACGCATCCCTTCAACTTTACCAAAAAAATCCATCCACTCAACATCATTTGCAACAATTCGCTGTTTTGAAAATCCAGCATAACCTCCAGCACCAGCTCTCTTTACATAGTCTCTAACAATTTTACTTGCACCTTCGTCAGGAAAAATTATCATCCATTCAGAAGGGTCAAAATATTCGTCTTTAGCAATGCAATAATTTTTCAGATGATTCCAAAAAAGCTTCCTAGTTCCTATAGAGTCACAAGGTCCATGAAAGAACCCTTCGATTGCTTCATTATGTAGATGGACAGTAGTCATACTACTAGCACCACACAATTCATAAAATCTTGCGAGAATAGCACAACTAATAGATTCTCTTTTACCACTGGTTTTATCTTGCCTGTCATAATATAGGTATGGCATCAGCACATCTATTCTGTTGGCACTTGCCCGTCTCAGAGCGTCTATAGTAAATAGAAGTTTTAATACTTCAGTATCAATATTCTCTTCCAAAGTAGAGATAACAATAACATCTTTATTTCTAACAGACTCTTTAATTACAGGTTTGTGTTCTCCACTTTCAAAACGGAATATGTCGTTATGAATCTCAACAACTTGTGAGTGAATCTTCTTAAGAGCTTCAATGATTTCTTTTTGTAATGCATGTTTGTTTCCAACAACACACACATAAATTGTGTCCTTATTGTTCATTTTTTGTTAATTTGTTTGAAATTATTGTATTATATATTTATTAATATGTCAAATAAAAAAACACCTTTGCTTAAAAGGTGCTTTGGGACAAAAATCTTTAACGATGTTCGTAAAGGTATAAAGTGGCTAAAGTCTTTGAATCTGTACAATAATTAGCAATATCTTCATAGGGTACAATCTTGACTCTTATTTGCTCCCCTTCTTCTTCGAGACCACCCATACTACCATCTAAAGAATCAAATAATTCTTTAGAAATTTCTTTTTCAAGAAAAAATGGAAATGTACATTCATCCAAGATACCAGGAGATGACATAATACCTTTTGATGAAAGTTGGCGTATATCATCCTTAACAATTCCTGCTTTAGAAACAAAATTTGCCTCCTCTTCGAGTTCGCGTAGAATAACTTCTTTTGGATCTGATAATCCATCCATCATCCCAGCGAGAAGTTCAAATATTTCTTGACCAACAGGTAGACGTGCTTGTTTTACTAAAAGCGCATAACGTTTTGAATTGCAAATAAGTACAGGAAGAATAACAACAGCATTACCACGAAGAAAAATTACGGTGTTGTGTTCACTCCCTCCTGGATATGTAACACTTGCAATAATTTTAATAAAAATAACTCTAGAACCAGAATGTGTAGTATCGAGAGATTGAATTTTTATTGAATGGAGAATAAAAGATTGATTAATATTATTAATCCAAGAAATAAAAATTGGTGAAGTAATTGCTTTTTCTGCAAATTCACCAAGAACAGGAATTTCCTTCCCGTTGTGTGTAATTAAAGTATTCATATGATTATTGTATATGTAATTTTATAAATGAACAAAACTAGTTGACTCAGACAAATGAATTTGCTAAAGTATTAGTGTACTATAAACACTATATATTATATGTCATCAAAACACAAGACTCCTTACACATTTGTTAGAATTGCAACCATTAGTCCCCGTCTTTCGATTGGAGACGTACAAAAAAATATCATTATCTGTCTAGAAAGTATTAAAAATGCTTATTTTGAAGGCGCAAGACTAATAGTTCTTCCAGAACTTGCTTTGACTGGCTATACTGCTGGAGATTTGTTTCTTAATGAATCATTGCACAAAGATGTTGCAGAAGGTCTTGAAAAATTGAGTGAAGAACTTAGAGATATAGAAGCGACTATTGTTGTCGGCGCTCCAATACGTACAGTTCGTGGAATTATCAATGCAGCTGTTATATATACAAATGGAAAAATAGTTGGAGTTGTTCCAAAACTACACCTTCCAAACTATAAAGAATTTTATGAAAAACGTTGGTTTATTTCTGGATTCGAAACTCACGAAAATACAATTAAAATAAATAATGAAGATATACCTTATGGTCGTTCTTTATTATTTTCTGATACAACAAATGAACAAATTACTTTTGGTATTGATATATGTGAAGACGGATGGATGCCTATTCCCCCATCAACCCTACATGCTTTAAATGGTGCCACAATACTTTTAAATCTTTCAGCTTCAAATGAACTTGTTGGAAAAGCTGCTTATAGAAAAAATCTAAGCATAATGCAATCCGCTAAAACAATAAGTGCGTACGCATACGTTTCTTCTGGAGTTGATGAATCAACAACTGATGTGGTTTTTAGTGGACATTCAATCATTGCGGAAAATGGAATAATGATTTCAGAATCACCTCGTTTTAAAAGAGAAACAGTAATAACTTATGCTGATATTGATATAGACCATTTAGTTACAGAAAGAAATCGTACAAATTCTTTTGCCGACAATCAATATTCAGTAGAAAATCAAAAATATCAAAAAATTCCCGTTAATATACAAAGTGTAAAAGACCTACCTTTAAAACGTACAGTAAGCAAAACTCCTTTCCTTCCTGACAATAAAGCAGAGCAAATCGAAGTTGTTGACGATATCTTTAATATCCAAGTAACAGGCTTAGCAAAACGCCTCGAGAGTTCTGGAGTTAAAAAAATGGTTATAGGTCTTTCTGGTGGTCTTGATTCTACTCTTGCATTTCTTGTTTGTTTAAAAACTTGTGAAGCTCTTAATCTTCCAAAAGAAAATATTGTAGCCATAACAATGCCAGGATTTGGTACAACATCAGGAACAAAGAATAATGCCGTTATTCTTGCAGAGTCTACAGGAGTAACCTTAGAAGAAATATCAATCAGTGATGGAGTATTGCAACATTTTAAAGATATAGGTCACGACCCAAAAAACGAAGATGTTGTTTTTGAAAATAGCCAAGCTAGATACCGAACAATGATACTTATGGACAAAGCAAATCAAGTCGGCGGGATGGTTATTGGTACAGGAGATCTTTCTGAAAGTGCTCTCGGTTGGTGTACTTTCAACGGTGATCAAATGGCTCACTATAATGTAAATGGAAGTATTCCAAAAACTCTTGTTCAATATATTGTTCGTCATGTAGCAGAAATGAGTGATGAAAAACTTAAAAAAGTTCTTATTGATATTCTTGAAACACCTATATCTCCAGAACTAACAAGAATGACAGATGATGTTGTAACTCAAAAAACAGAAGATGTTGTTGGACCATATATTCTTCATGATTTCTTTCTATATCACCTTGTGCGTTGGGGTAGTAGTCCACAAAAAATACTAGCACTTGCGACGATTGCTTTCGAAGGAGATTTTAGTGAAGATGTTATAAAAAAATGGTTAAAATCATTTATTAGTAGATTTTTCAAAAATCAATGGAAACGCTCTGTAATGCCTGACGGACCAAAAGTAGGATCTGTTTCACTTTCTCCTCGTGGCGACTGGCGTATGCCTTCAGACGCTCTAGCTGATACATGGCTAAAAGAGTTATAATATAAATTATGAAAGAAAAACAGTTTTTAAATCCAACCGTGACTGTAGATATAATACTAGCAACAATAGAAGACGGAGCCTTAAAAGTGCTTCTGATTGAGCGTGAAGGTAAACCATTCCAAGGTATACATGCACTTCCTGGAGGTTATTTACTAGCTGGCGAAACAGCAGAAATTGCAGCCATTCGTATACTAGAAGAAAAAACAGGTGTAAAACCTTCATATCTTGAACAGTTATATACTTTTTATACACCAGGCCGTGATCCACGTGGACCAGTTTTTTCAATTACCTATATAGCTCTTATTCCCTCTCCACTTACTTATTCAAAAGAAAATAGTCAGGCTCAAGCCCCAGCACTATACGATATAAAAAAACTTCCACAACTAGCATTTGACCATAAAGATATTATTAATTATGGTATTAAACGTCTTAGAGGCAAGCTTGAGTACACAACAATAGGTATAAATGTATTACCAAAACTCTTTACACTATCACAACTACAAGAAGTATATGAAGTTATTCTAAACAAAAAACTTGATAAAAGAAATTTTAGAAAACAAATAGATCAACTTGGTTTTATAAAAGAAACAAAACACGTTCTAACAGGTATGAGACAACGTCCAGCAAAGCTTTATACTCGTGCAGTAAAAGAACTAGAAATAAAAAATTTTTAAATAATAAAATTAGTATTATGAGAATGATTAAGCCACCAGAAAATATTCCAGACCAAACACATCCTTCAGTATTCCTTGCTGGAAGTATCGAAATGGATATAGCAGAAAAATGGCAAGATCGTGTGACTTATATGCTAAAAGATACAGAGTGGACAATATTTAATCCTAGACGAGATTCTTGGAACAGCGATTGGAAACAAGAAAAAGAAAATTATGAATTTTATAATCAAGTAAATTGGGAACTTGATGGACTTGAACAAGCACATAAAGTTATTTTATATTTTGATCCCAAAACAAAATCCCCTATCAGTCTTTTAGAACTTGGTTTATTTGGTACAAAACCCAATAAAATGATTGTGGTCTGTCCTGAAGGTTTTTGGAGAAAAGGAAATATAGATATTATTTGCGAACGATATAAAATACACCAAGCAAAAACTTTAGAAGAAGCTGTTTTGTGGATACAACAATAACGCTATTTATATAGTTGATTTTCTTTTATATATTTTATAACTAGTGGATTGATAGATTCTTTTTCTAAAATCTGATCTGTAATATCTTGTCTAATTAGGGTTGCTGAAAGTTCTTTTATTCCAGAAAGAACTTTGACTCGTACACCTTCAGGAATAATTATAGGTTCTTTATTTCTAGAACGTACAATAAAGTCGTGATGTAAAATAATTTCAACTGAATTTTTCCAAGTGTGTAGTGTTTCTAAAATATCACTACCACCAATAATAGAAAAAATATATTCTGGATGTTGTTCTCTTAATAACTCAAGTGTGTGATAAGTATATGAAGGTACAGATAAATATTCTTCAATTTTGGAAACAGATATATTTGAAAGCCCTTCAATTGCAATCTCTACCATATTGACCCTATCTTCAAATGAAGCGAGTGTTTTTTTGTCTTTTTGAGGATTTTGAGGAGAAACAACAAACCACACTTCGTCAACAGTTTTTTCTAAAAGAGCCTCTTCTGCCAGAGCGATGTGCCCCTCATGAATAGGATTGAATGATCCAAACAAGAGTCCTATATGTTTATGATTATCTTTCATAAATACAGTATATCATATAGTGTAATAAATACAATATATAGATAATTATACTACTATTGACTTATTTAAATATATGGTTTATAATAAATAAAAATATATACACTAAATCTACATTATGATATAGTGTAATAAAGACACTAATAAAGAACATTGAAAAACAATTAAATAAAGTAAATTTATGAAAACAAAGAAAGCTTTGGTCTTGGTTGACCTTGCAAAAGACTTCTTCCCTGGCGGAGCCTTGGGAGTAGAAGGTGCTGATCTTTTAATCGGCACTTGGAACAAAATGATTGAGTATGCCCAAAAAAGTGGCTGGCTCATAATTTTCACTCGTGACTGGCATCCAAAAGATACAAGTCATTTCATAAAATGGAAAGAGCATTGTGTGCAAAATACGCATGGTGCCGAATTTCACAAAGATCTAATCTTCCCTTCAACTGCATACATACTCTCAAAAGGTATGGGTAACGAGGATGCATATTCTGCATTCGATGAACACGGTACAGTAGAAGGACAAGGTATGAACCTTGAAGACTTCCTAAAAAGCCAAGGAATTAAAACAGTTTATATTGGAGGCCTCGCTACAGACTATTGCGTAAAAGCAACAGTTTTAGATTCCATTAAAAATGGTTTTGAAACCTTTTTCCTAGTTGATGCAATGGCAGCAGTGAATGTAAAGATGAACGATGAAAGAGACGCTATTCATTTGATGAAAATGAGTGGCGCAATCCAAACAACAACCGTTGATGTTTGTGAGCAACCAATCAAAAGAAATCATTTAGAAAAACCAATCAAACGATTACCTCCTCTAAACTTGGACTTGCTCGACCAATCAATGCTCGAGGAGCCAATAGTCACTTCTGTTTTGGAAGATGACTTCTACAAATTTTCAATGGGAAATTTTCTGTTTGATCACCCACACCTAGCTAATGCTGAAATGGAATGGAGATTCAAAAACCGTACCAAAGATGTACATTTAGCCCAATTCATCACTGAAGATGATTTTATGGCTGAATATGCTCATGTTATAGCATTACAAGCAACCAGGACGGAGTTACATTACTTACGTGGTGTAAATGAATACGAAACAAGAATGTTTGATGAACCATATTTGGATCATTTGGCAAACTTGCGGATTCCCGAACCTACGTTCGGCATTGAAAACGGCCAGCTTGATATAAGAACCAAGGGCCCGTGGATACACTCAAAACATGCAGAAATTCCAACATTAAGAATTGTGAATGGTCTTTATTACCGAGCACAACTCAAAAAAATGTCCCGGATGGAACGTGAGGCGGTATATGCGGAAGGTATTCAACGTTTGAGTAAAAATATTAAGATTATCAAAGATAATCCAAAAATATTCTTCTCAGACTTCGGTAATCGCCGAAGCTTTGGAACTATGTGGCACGATTTTGTTATATCACGCTGTGCTGAAGAATTGGGTTCGCAGTTTGTCGGTACTTCAAAAGTATCGTTGGCTTCCAAGTATGACTTGATGCCGATTGGTACTTGTGCCCACGAACTTTCTATGGGAATGGTTGCAATGGAATTTGATGGTTCAATCGAATCAATAAAAAAACCATTCATAAAACTACATGAATCGTGGTGGAAAAAATATAGCTATGCATTATCAATTTCCCTACCTGATACATATGGTACAGATTTTGCTTTCAAGTTTCTTCCAAAAGAAGTCTTCCATAATTGGAAAGGCTTTAGGATTGATTCAAAAGATCCAATGGAAGCAATTCCAAGTCTTTTTGAAAAGTACAAATCATTTAATATTGATCCTAAAGGAAAAATGTCGGTCCCAAGTGACGGGCTCGATATTCCTGACATGATCAATATAACAAATAAATTTGCTGATCAAACAAAAATATCATTTGGTTGGGGCACAAAGTTGACCAACAATTTGGGATTGAAGCAGTTATCAATCGTTTCGAAACCCTACTCAATTGACGGCAAATATTGTGTGAAAATTTCAGACAATGCCGCCAAAGCCATGGGTCACCCTGAAACAGTAGAGGCTTACAAAAAAGCTCTGCAGTATCACGAAACCTACAGTAAAAAATGTGAGGTATAAGGACCTCATACAGGTCCCGCTCTAATGCGGGACTTTTTTTATTGTTTATTTATTAAAAATAAAAAAAGCGATGAATATATCATCGCTTTGTAAAAAGAACAGAAAGAACTATTTTTTAAAACTTAATTTCCAAAACCACCCATTGCGGTTTTGCTAAATCCTGCACCGCTTTGGCTTGCACGGACAGCACTCTGAGAAAACATTCTAAATGATGCACGAATTTCTTTTTCAGAATTACCTGGTGTAAGGATCCATGAATCTTCTAATCCCATACTTGAGAATATTTTTTTGAAATCAGTAGAGCCATCATCGATACCCATAGCTGCAATGATATGCTTTTCACTTTTTAACATACTCTTAACTACAGCAGATACATTATGAGGCTTTTGTGTGTATGAACCATAGTCAGCACCATCACTAATGATAAGGCTTATACTACGAACAGGAACACCGGCCATTTGCTCAAACTCTTCGGTCTTCGCGGCAATTAATGCAAGGAATTCAACGGTCTGATCATAAAGTGGTGTACTACCATTTGCGTGATAATTTTGTGAGTCCATAATCACCGCCTGATCTATAGGAGCCCAAGGACATAAAACTTTTCCATTCAAATACTTTGTTAGTATAAGAACGCCGTTTTTTTGTTTGGAATCTTTAATAGATTCGATAACCATATTATGGCCATCACAAACAATGCGTTCATTTCCACCACTTCTGATTGAGCTTGAATCATCGATGAGCATTGCTACCAATGTAATTTCACTGGAATTAATGTCATCAATATTCACCCCCATTGCATGTTGCAATGCTAATCCTAAATCAGGAATATTATTCATTGCAACTAAAGCATCAGGTGAAAGATTTCCATTATTTACTGCATCATTGAGCAGTGTTGTGTTGTTTGACATGTTTTTTTTATTTAATTGTTGTTTGATTTTAAAACTATTTTATTAAGTGTGACAAAGTTTTTAAAGCTTTGTCACACTGGGCAAGTGTTATGAATATAAAGTACTAGCAACACCAGGCCAAGTACTAATTGGATCGGTAGAGTTTACAACATTCATACCAGCATCAGCAAAACGTTTGAAAGCTGCTTCTGCTTGATCAGTAAAATCTGCAAAAAATCCACCATTCCCATCAGGGACAGCCACTGCGGAAGTACAATCACGAAGGATATATACTTTCTTTGCTAAAGAAGGATCTTTAGCATTAATCTCTGCAAGGATGTCATCGATTGATGAAGCCACACAATGACTTGAAGCTTGTCCGGCAATTACAACCATATCATAGTTGAGTAACTGCTTTAGAAATGAAACATTGCGTTGTGCAATAGGACTGTTTAAATTATCAAAAAGAGTCAACACTTCTGGTTGGACGATTGAGTAATTTTCAGTTAAAGGATTACCTCCTTTTATTTCAATTTCTGGCTGTGAAGAACGAGCAAAAGAGTGAAACTGACGAGCTTCATCAATAACACCAACAAGAGTGTGTCCAATACTGCCAATAAGGCAATGTAACGGCCACAGATACAATGTGTACTTCGAACGACCACTGTTTGGATCTTTCAAGCTTTTACAATAATGCAAACATTGACTGTGTAGCCATGCTGGATTAACCTTAAATTCACCAGCAATCTTTGGATTAGGAAGAATATCACTGTTAAGCAAATTTCCTGCCAAATCAAGATTAACTAGAATGTCACGGCCATTATCAACTGCTACATCGATCAATGTATGAGGCTGTAATTCTTCTCCTTTTCGATTTACGAAAAAATTAGAGAAAAAAATCTGCCACGGAAAGTGCGTATCGAGTGTTGCAATGGTTTTTGAAATGATTCCGACATTGTTATAAATGAACTCAGCAATTCGCTTTGAATCATCTATAGCACCATCACCAGTTCGGCCACCTACGTAAAGCGTTCCTTCTTTATGACAGAAGTCACGTTGTGCATCAATCAACAGCAATGCAAGCTTTATTTTATCGCTTGTTCCTGGATGTAAATTATTAACTCTTGCGTATGCGAGAGCTGCTTCTTGTACCAATGCCATATTGGGATTGTAAGAGAAGTCTTCTGCGTTTTTGGGATCATACCCATGAAAAACTTTGTTTGACATTTTGTTTAAAATTAAAAGTGTTTTTTGAATTGTTTTATTTAATTGAGACTTGCCATATTTCTTGAGAAGAAATAATTGAAAGCCCTGTTTTACCTGGAAATAGATTTGTATGACAATCAACTATGTCATACGTGTCAGGAAATTTTTTAGCAACATGAAGTGTTCCTCCATTTGCTTCTATTCTTACAATACCATCATCTGATGGTGAAAGAAGAAAATTACCTGAGGCAAGTTTACCTTTAGTTGACCCTATCCACGACCCATCATTTGCTTGGCCTACAGCTGTTGCAATAAGTGTTCCTGTTTTAGAATCAATAAGATATGTATGTACTTTTTGAATACCTAATTCTTGAACAAGAATAAAGTACCAAATATATGTTTGACTGAAATAAACATTACTTTCAATTACTTTTCCAGCAATTGGAGGTAATGTAATATTGTCATTCAAAACTGTATGTTGGAGAAAAAATAAAATATCTAACTATTTCACCTGCGCGATACTTTCCAAACCCAACATTGTCACTTGTCCAAATATCGGTGTTTCCACCAAGAACTGTTCCAAGTTTTTTTGTTGTTGTTACGCCAAGAATATTTTCTTCTGTCGTAATAACCCCATCGGAAATCCAAACTAATCTATTACCAGAGAGAGCTACCCTATTTCCTGTTTTACCATCAATAGGATAATCTGCTCTAGTATTATCAGAGTGAAATACTGAAAGTACATTTCCACGAACATAAACTGTGTAAGATCCTGACACATAGAATGTAATGAACGGATTATAAGATTCACGAAGAATTTCATTTCCATTACTATGGCGATAGCTTATACCGTCATGATAGATATACACTAATTCATGGTCATATGAAGCAGTAACTATAATTCCTCGAGTGTTCCAAATACGTTCTGCATTAACCTTACCTCTAAAAATAGAAGTAATTGGTTGTAAAACGTGTTTGTTACAATTTGGACAAACAGCATGAGCGTGAACTGTATGACAAGTAGTACAAGTTGTAAAACGAAGTGTATCTAAAAGTGATTTTGGCATAATACCACGAACATCATTTTTAAATACATCTTCAAAATACGAAACAAGATTATCTGGCAACAAATCAAGAGAGCGTGCTTTTTTAGGATAGATTACTTCAGGATGAAGTATAGAGATGCGGTGCATAGGACGTAAGTGTTGTGACACAGACGACGTATTTAATTTTGGACGATATACACCACCATAAGGACCAACAGAACAAAGAGTCTGCATGACCATTGAAGCAAATGCGTACCAGTCACTTTTCTCTCCGTGTGGTTTACTGAGTACAATATGACTTTTCCCATCAGAACAAATATCAGGATGAGTAGCCACTGTTGCGGTAATACACAAAAGCGGATCAACAAAACGTTCATCAAAAGTTTTTGACAAGAATTTACCAAATTGATAACTATCTGAATCAATAAACCAAGGATGAAATACTTGATCAACAAGTATGTTTAAATCATTGAAGTCTCCTATCACAATTTTTTTTGAGTGAATTTGAATAATAACTTCATACATAGAACGAAGAAAAGATATTATTTTTCCTTCATCAGATCCACGAACATATGAGCCTGGTTGAGAATATTGCCAAAGCGTTACCCCTTGAGGTATAAGTTTCATCATATATCCTCTGACAGCACCCCTAACATCGTATGCTATTTCCAAAGGGGTTATCACTTGTGATGGAAGTCCTTTAGGAAATTGTAGTAACTTTTCTTGGTGAACACGAATTCTTTCGCGAGCACCAGCTTGAGCATTAATATTACCAGTATAATCAGGATGCCTAGAATCTTTAAAAACTTTTAGTACATGTGTCTGATTTAACTGATAAATATCTGCTTCTCCTCCTGTTCCAATTAAGCCTAAACTATTAGTCTCGATTGTATTTTTATTAATAGTAAGTTTCATTTTCTACGTATTAATTTGTTTGTGAAATTTTTCTAACAACAATAAGTGTTGTATCGTCTTTTAATTGACCTTTCTTAATCCACGGGGACCCACCTTCATTTGTAACATGCTCAGTATTATAAAGAGCGAGTTTACGACGAATTGCGTCACTATTTTTTAAGAAAGAATCATCTTCCCAAAAAAGAGATATGTTTTCAATTGTCCATACACCATTTGGATTTTTGGTTCCTTCTGCCTTCATTAAGTAATCAATACCATCAGAAGCAATTAGAGCGCATTCTATTTTTTCAGTATCATGTTGTTCTACTACAAAAGGAATATTTTCCCCAAGTAATGAAAATCCAAGATATGGCGGTTCATTTTTTGGAAATGGACCCAAATTTTTATGGTTACCATTTACACTAATTAATCCGTCACCAATAGAGAAAAAATATGTTCGCTTAGGAGTTACAAGAATACCAACAACAGTGAAGGAAAAATATGATTTAACAATTTCTGTCATACTATCTCCCATCTGATTTGTTAATAGACGAAGAGTAGAAAGTAAGTCTTCTCTAATGCGAGTAAAGAAGTATGGTTCTGTGTTTTGTTCTAGTGACAAAGATAACGAATCTTCATAACGAGGATACAAACGCATTATTAGAGATCCAAGTAGTCGTACTGCTAATTTTGAACCAACTTCAGTATGTTCACCTTCTGAACAACCATCAGCAACAATACCAAGTGTTATTTTTTCATTTTGTAAAACAAAAAATGCATCTTGATTGTTTTTCCAACCCGGCGCACCGGGTAATGTGTGATCAACTCCAGGAATCGATCCACCTTTAATTTCAAATTTGTTTTTCATTTTTATATAGTTTATATTATTGATTTTTCAACGAACTTATTTAATGTATTTACTACACTATATTACTTAGTGTTATTATTACACTATTTAAATTAAGACGCAATATTATTTTATCTTATAAAACATATTAATGTTAATGTCAAATATATAAAATAAAAGCCCTTGAAATAATAGGAAATTTTGATATACTGTTCATGTATTCATTAAATTTTATTATTATGTCACTACTCGATTACAACGAAATTAAAATAGGAAAATATGTAGTTTATGAGGGAGAACCTTATGAAGTAACAGATTCTCACGTTGCCCGCACTCAACAAAGAAAGCCTCAAAACCAAGTAAAGATGCGTAACCTCATCTCAGGACGCGCTGTTACAACAACATTTCATGCATCAGACCAAATAGAAGAAGCTGAGGTATCAAAAAAAGATATCAAATTTTTATATGCAAACAAAGGTGAATACTGGTTCTGTGACCCAACAGATCCAAAAAATCGCTTTATAGTAAAAGATAATCTAATGGATGGAAATACAAAGAAATTTCTAAAAGATAACTGTACAGCGATTGCACTAATGTTTGAATACGATGACGAAGAACAGATTATAGGCGTTAAACTACCTATAAAAGTAAACTTCACAGTTAAAGAAGCTCCACCATCGATCAAAGGAGATTCTGCTACAGGAGGAAACAAACAAGTTGTTCTTGAAAATGGAACAAGTATCAATGTTCCCCTATTCATTAATGCGGGAGAAATAATTGTTATAAATACAGAAAACTCTGAATACGTAGAGAGAGCAAAATAATAAAACACAAATAAAAACGGAACCCATATGGGTTCCGTTTTTATTTGTGTTTTATTTCTAAACAATATTATTTAGCAACATATGGAAGTAATCCCATAAATCTTGAGCGTTTTACAGCAGCTGTAAGAGCTCTTTGATTTTTTGCAGTAAGACCTGTACGGCGACGTGACAGTATCTTTGCTGAAGGACCAATGAATTTCTTTAGAATTTCAGTGTCCTTATAGTCTATGTGCTTTATATTGTTTGAAGAGAAAAAATCTTGTTTCATATAAATTAAAATGGAATATCATCAACATTAATATCTTCGTTTGGATATTCTATAGCATCAAATGAATCTTCTGTATCTGTTCCAGGAATTTCTTTTTGTACTGATTGTTTAGAACCTGCATCAGTGACTGTTCCCCCTTGAGATTTTGGTCCAAATTGGAAACTATCTAAAATTATTTCTGTACGATATTTCTTTTGACCACTTGGATCATCCCAACTTCGTGTTTGTAAGCGTCCTTCTACATATAGTGAACTACCTTTCTTTGCGTATTGACCGATCAATTCTGCTTGGCGTCCAAATGCTACTATGTTGTGATATTCAGAGGCATCTTTTCGAGCACCTCCTGCATCTTTCCATGTGCGATTTGTTGCCAAAGAAAATGTTGCTACTTTTGTACCTGTTGGAATTGATTTTACTTCAGGATCACGAGTTAAGTTACCGAGAATTGTTGCTTTGTTGATGTACATATAGAGTAATAATTATTCTTCTACTGTTGGTAATGTTTCTTCTACTGAAACTTCTTCTTGTGCGACAGGAGCTTCTTCATTTACTGTTTCTACTGGAACTTCTACTGAATCAGTAGATACTTGTTCTTTTTTGCGAGGATTTCCTTTTTCAGTGAATTTCTTTGGAGCAAGAGTGTTTTCACGAACTGTTTTAGTTGAAAGGAAACGAATTATTTCTTCATCTCTTTCAAACATTGCAGTTAGAGACTCACCTATTTCTGGAGTTGTTTCAAACTTTATCCATCCAAAGTATGCATTTATAAAAGGTGTTTTCTTGTTTGAAATTGTACGAGACATTTCATAAGCAAGAGTAATAAATTTTGGAGCTTCTTCTAAAATAAGCTCACCGCCTTGCGCAAAGATTTTTTCTTTCATACTTTCTACCTTTTTTTCCAAAGCTTCCTCAGGAATAGAAGGTACTAGTAGGTAAGAAAATTCATATACGCGAAGCGCTTTATCATTTTCTAACATAATAATATTAATTTTTAAGACCCACGTTTCGGACTAATGCAACATACCTATATTTGTGGGAGGTACATCGAACGGGGCTACGGATGTATAATAACTGAAAAATCCTTTTTTGTAAAGGATTTTTCAGTTAGACAATACTATGGCAAATTAAAGAATTTTTGAGCATTTTGATTGATTTGATTTCTCACCTGCTCCTCATTTTCACCTCTAATTTCAGCTATTTTATTATATATCTCTTTTACATAAAGAGGATTATTTCTTTTTCCTCTATACGGATTGGGTGCTGCAAAAGGGCTGTCAGTTTCAGCCATAATACTCATATAAGAGCATTTTTGTATAACTTCATCATAATCCCTCGCAAATGTAATAGGACCATCAAAAGAGACTGTACAGCCAATATTAAGTATTCTCTCAAGCACACTAGCGTCACCTGCAAAAAAGTGAAAATTTGCACAGAGTTCTGGATGCTCTTTTTGATAATATTCTAGAATATCGAGCGTGTCATGGTATGCATCCTGCGTACCCTTACTCGCGCGAGCGTGGATCATAAGAGGTTTCCCTACTTCTATTGCTAGTTTTATGTGAGCTTCAAAAATTTCTTTTTGCTTTACCTTGAGCTCTTCGCTTTGGTCACGGAAATAATCAAAACCACATTCACCTATTGCAACAACTTTCGGATGTTTTGCTAATTCCAAAAATTTTTCATAATCAAAAGATGATTCCAATACATCTGTCTGCCCCTCGACAATACTCGGGATCTTCGATAGTAAATCTGCGGGGTGCACACCAACACAAGTAAAAAGATTCTCGTGCATTTCTGAAAGCCTTACTACCTCTATAGATGAAGCAAGATCTGTACCCACAGATATTGTAGCGATTTCCTCATCTTTCATTTGTTGTATTACATTTTCTCTATCCTCATCAAAATCTTTAAAGTTTAGATGTGAGTGAATGTCTATATAGTTAAAATTCATATATGTATTATATACAAACAAAATAAAAACCGCACGAGGCGGTTAGAATGAAAAAATCAAATTTTTCTTCTTCATATACTTATAAATCTCTAAACCAAAGAAGGTTCCAAGAAATAATAGTACAAATGGTTGTAGTATACTTGCTGTGATAAACATTGATTCTGTATGTAGAAATAAACTAAATGCACAACACAGTATACCCAAAACAAATGGTACAAGATTTGCTGGTAATACTTTATACAATTCAAATTCTTTTTTCTGTAAAGAATTAATTATAGAAATGTTTGACGCAAATATTAAAAAGATAAATATAACATATATAAATGAAAAATCATTCATAAAGTACTCACTAAGAGCAAAAAGAGCACTGATCCCACTTATAGTTGCGTTTATTACAAATGGAAATTCTTTTTTTGGAAAAAAAGAATTTATTGTAATAATAATTAACAAAATATATAAAAAATCCATAAAATCATCTTTTGTTATCTTTGAAGCATCAACAACTTGTGAGTGTATCTTGTTTTGTTTTTTATTATAAACAAGATGTGTCTCATTCCAGGTTTTGGTTATACTCCTGAAATTATCTTCTTGATTAAAAACAACATGAATATTTTCTTCTTCACCAATAGCACACTCACCCTTACGATAAGTTTTTGCAAGGATGATTGGGCCTCGCGACAAAATATCTTTATCACAATAAACAACTTTTACCAATTTAGTAAAAGGCTGTTCATGAAGAATTGAGTCTCCTGAAACAATATCTCTTTGGATATTGTGGAAAATCCAAAGTTGTCCTTTTTCAATTCTAGGAATAACCTTAAGCACTTTTGTTTTTACCAAAAGTGGAGCTTCTTTTGCGTTCGCAATAATCACTATGAAAATTGCAAGAATTAGTAGTATTTTTTTCATTTTTCAATTAATTTTGATTTGTCTATTTATACCAATAAATAAAATTTGTGTCAACAAAAAAGTGGGACCCTTCGGGTCCCACTTTTTTGTTGTATTTTCTAGTATACTATCTACTTTTTACTCTTTCCTCAAAAATAGAGGTTGTTCTGGTTTTTTGTTTTCTTTAATTAAATTTATTATTTTTTCTGATGTTTCTGGAAGAAGTGGAGCGAGTGTTACTGCAATATGAGATAAGCGAAGTATTGCGTATTTTAGATCACTACGTGCTTTATCTTCGTCTGTCTTAATAGTCTTAAAGGGTTCTGTCTCTTGTATAAATTTATCAAGCGCATTTATTTCAGCCCATACAATATTCATCACCTTTGCAATATCAAATTCATTATAAGCTTTTTCTATTTCATCATTTGCAAGTGATTCAAACTTTATATGATCAATAGAAACTCCATAAGAAGAAACCATATTCAAAAGACGTGATGTTAGATTACCTATACCATTTGCAAGATTTGCATTATAAGAAGCTTTAAATCTATCCATTGTAAATGGTGAGTCTTCAAATGATGATATTTCTTTTAGCAAGAAAAATCGGAGGGCATCTGTACCATATTCTTCCACAACATCATAAGGATTGATAACGTTTCCAATTGACTTAGACATCTTAATACCTCCATCCCCCGTTATAAATCCATCCACAATAATCCTGTGAGAGTTTGGAATTCCAGCAGCCATTAGCATTGATTGCCACATAGCTGACTGCTGACGTAGATTATCTTTACCACA
Organism: Minisyncoccota bacterium; assembly: GCA_031972855.1. Taxonomy (GTDB): domain Bacteria; phylum Patescibacteriota; class Minisyncoccia; order Phycocordibacterales; family UBA9973; genus JAIXRY01. Next base: position 15,935 of record DALYDY010000005.1, on the reverse strand, counting down.
ATATTGAACAGGCGTACCGTATATCCAAAAATCTTTGAATTCTGACTCAGTTGGCCAACCAAGAGTTGATATGTAATTTACAAGAGCATCAAACCATACATACATAACATGATTCTCATCATCTGGAACAGGAATACCCCAAGACATTTTTGATTTCAAACGAGAAATAGAAAAATCTTCAAGGCCTCTTTCTACGAATGATTTTATTTCATTAAAACGAAAATCTGGGATAACAAAATCTGGATTTGATTCATAGAATTCAAGTAGGGGTTTTTGGAAAGAACTCCACTTGAAAAAGTAATTTTCTTCATCTATCAACTCTAACTTACGTCCCTTATGAAGAGGACATTCCCCATCATCATCGAGCTCACTATCTGTCTTTTCAAGTTCACATCCTACACAATATTTTGCTTGATATGTTTTCTTGTAGATATAACCATTTTGATTACACAATCTCCAAAATATTTGTGCCGCTTGTATATGCTTCTGGTCTGTTGTTCTTATAAAATTAACATCTTGTGTTATTCCAAGTAAATCTTTAAGTCCTCTAAATTTTTCTGCATAACTATCAACATAGTCTTTTACATCTACACCTTCTTTTTTTGCTGCTTCAAAAAGCTTTTGACCATGTTCGTCTGTACCTGTATTAAAAAATACATTATATCCTTGTGATTTTTTCCATCTCGCAATAACATCAGCACGAATAAATTCCATAGCAAAACCAACGTGCGGATCAGCATTCACGTACGGCAAAGTCGTAGTTATATAAAAATTTTTATTTTTTTCACTCATATTATTAAGTTCTATTAGGAAGCTTTTTCTTTTCGTAATCGTCTAATATTTCAAGAACAAGTACGGCACCTGGTACAGCAAGTATTATTCCCCAAAATCCAGCGAGCTGAGCTCCAACAAGAAGAGATATAATAACAATAAGAGGAGAGACTCCTGTTGTCTTTTTTGTTAGAATTGGAGCGATCAAATAATTTTCTAATTGTTGAATAATAATATAAAACAACAAGACTATAAATCCTGTAGAGAAACCACCTTCAATGAGAGCGACAGCTACAGCAGAAATAACAGCAAATATAAGTCCAAAAGGTACAAGTTCCATTACAGCGGCAATAAGTGCAAGTAGAAGTGAATAAGGAACACCAATAATAGAAAGTCCTACAAAAGTCAAAACTCCGATAATAAGCCCAAGGACAAGTTGACCTTGCACCCAACCAGCAATTTTTATTTCTGTTCTCTCCCAAAGATCGAGAACGTATGGTTCATATTTCAAAGGCGTTACAAGTCTCAAAAAACTCTCCACTCCTCTTTCTTGCATAGATAAGTAGAATGATATTACAAGAAGAATTACTAAGTTTACAAGACCTCCAAAAATACTAGAAACTGAATCAAATAAAGTTGTAGATATATATGTAATAAAAGTTCTTGAACCAGATATAACATCTGTTATAGGAGCATCATTTCCTATACCATCAACAAATTTTTGAGCCCCAAGAATAAAAGATTTACTTTGAAATGGTTTTAGAAATTCTACATTTGGTAGAGCTTTTGAGATTTGGCTTAGTAATGTTGAAACTTGGTCCAAGAAAAGAGGTACGATAAAGTATGCAAGAGTACCTATTATCAAAAGCATTAAAGAGAAAACCACAGAAACAACAACTTGTCTTGGAATCTTATATTTTTTCTTTAGTTTGTTTGAAATAACTTCTACAAAAGAAGCTATGACAATAGCAGTCAAAACAACAAGTAAAACATTTTTTAATAAAAAAGCAGCTGCAAAAAGACCTATAATAAGAATCGTTTTTACGACTGTTCCTGTTGTAATAGATATATTTATTGGGCGATCTGTCATAATATCTATAATACCATTATATTTATTAAACAAAAAACTCCCAAAAGGGAGTTTTTTGTTTAACTTAATTTATCTTTTATATACCCTACCAATTCAGAACCTGGGAGGCGGATTTGAGATCCAGTATCGCGGTCGCGGATTGTAACTGTATTATCTGTGAGAGAATCGAAGTCGATAACAATACACCACGGTGTACCTATCTCATCTTGTCTACGATAGCGCTTCCCTATGTTTCCATTATCGTCCCACATTACACGTCCGAATTCTTTTTTGAGTGTTCCAAAAACTTCTTCAGCTTTTCCTACGAGTTCTGGTTTATTTTTCAAAAGTGGAGACACAGCACAAATCACAGGTGCTACACTTGGTTTGAGTTTCAAAAATACACGAGTATCTTCTTCCTTTTCTTCTTCATTATAAGCGCTGAGTAATACTGCGAGGACTGTTCTATCAAGACCAAACGATGGTTCGATTACATGAGGTGTCATCTTCTGAGCATTTTCTTCATCAACATATTCAAGCTTGTGAATATTCAAATCAAAGTTTGTGCGATATGCAAGACCGTACAATTCTTTTCTTCCAAAAGGAAAATCAAATTCGAAGTCTACTGTTCTACGTGAATAGTGAGCAAGGTCTTCCTTTTCTACTTCGAGCTCGTGAACTTTTGATTGATCAATACCTACAATATCCATCCATTCAATCATTTCATCTTTCCAATATTCAAATTGTTTTTCCCAATCATTTTCACGGATAAAATATTCGATTTCCATTTGTTCGAATTCACGTACACGAAAGATGAAGTCACGAGGAGTGATTTCATTGCGGAAAGCCTTACCTATTTGAGCTGTACCAAAAGGAAGTTTTGGATGGAATGAATCTACAACATTTTTGAAGTTTACAAACATCCCTTGAGCTGTTTCTGGACGAAGGTACACTGTCGCAGAAGAATCTTCTACTGCTCCAATTTGTGTTTGAAACATCATATTGAAATCCCTAGGAACAGTCCAAGATTCATGAGCCTTACAAGTCTTTTCAGGACAAAGAACAAATTTATCTAAATATATCTTAACAACATTTCCAGTATATTTTTTAGATTTATCTAATTCTTCATTTATATATTTAACTTTATCTAATTTTTCTCTTATAGATTTAATTCTGTTATCGACATCGTTTCTTATTGGAGTTAGAGCAATCTCTAAATTTTGTTTTTCTTCATCTGTTAACTTTTTTTCTTCTAGTTTTTTTATTGAATTTATATCAGAAAAAAGTTCCTCAAAATCAGGATCCATTGAATTAAGAAATTTTATAATAAAATTATTTATTGAAAATTTTAATTCAATAAAATCATTCATGTTTTCAATTAAAGTATCTGCACGAAATCTCTTTTTACATTTTGTACATTCAACAAGAGGATCAGTAAATGTATCCACGTGGCCACTAGCCTTCCATACACCTGGATGCATAAGAATTGCAGCATCAACGCCATACATATCACGACGGTCATCTACGAACTTTTTCCACCAAAGGCCTTTTATATTATTCTTCAAAGCAACCCCAAGATGGCCATAGTCCCAAGTACCAGCAAGACCTCCATATATATCGGAACCTTGATAAATAAAGCCTCGGCGCTTTGCGAGAGATATAATCTTTTCCATTAAAACACTATCTTTTTCCATATCTTTCTTTTATACCATATTAATTAGAAGTTTTCCCATCGACAATTCTAGTATTTAATTCTCTTTTTGTATTTTTAACAGATGATCCTGTATATGTATCTGTGCCTGTAACATTTAATTCACCCATCAAAAGAGTGGTTGTTTCTGTATCAAAAGCTGAAGGTGTTACCCCAACCTGGAAAGAAACCTGACGAACGAGATTGCTTGTAGATTTTTTAACAGTTCCAATATCCCAAATAACTTCTCGAGTACTTGGATTAAATGATATTTTTTCCAAAGCTGGAGAAGTCTTAGCAACCCATCTCACACCAATAGGAAGTACTGCTTTAGCTATGGCACCTGTCACAACATTTTCTACAGGAGAGAGTGTCCAATTAACAGTATAGGTTGTTTCAGCTCCTTTCTTTGGAGGATTTGTACCTGAATTTTTGAATGGACCTTGTAAGAAACTAACACTTTGTGCAATTTGAAAATCAACACCAAAACGAAGAGTCTTTTTGTCTACACTTGAAATTGTTTGTTGTCCAATACCATCACCTGATTGCTCACCTCTTATACCGACAGTCATTTGTATTTCTGAATTTAGTGATGTTCCTGAAATATTTTTTGCACTAATTGTAAAAGGAAGAGTTCCTGTTGCTCCTGGTTCAAGGGCAACAAATTCTGGTACTGTATCTGCATCCCAAACTATAAGATTGTTTCGAGCGTCATATCTACCATTTGGAACTATAACAGAATCCTTATCTAAAGCTTGTCCATTAAATTGAAGACTGACTTGAGCACCGGTAATACGAGTTATTGCATTGTTTGACCAAACTATTTGAGCATTTATTGGAGTAGAACCACTCACAGAATAAACAGGCTTATCTTCTCCATTTATAGTAAGATGCGCATCTAGAAAAGGTCTAGTTATCATCACGTTTTGAAGCAATGAATTATATATAACACCTATTGCAGACTGATTGTCTTTATTTTGTTCACCTGCATATATCTGGAAAGATCTTTCTTCTTTATCAAGACCCACAAGATTGCCTTTTATTGTTATTGTTTTTGGAACTCCTTGTTTCAAATCTCCCAAATCAAAAACATTATTCCCAACCATTGGACTTTGACTTGCATTTGTATAAGAAAATCCTGGTGGATAAGCCACAACCAAAACCATATCTTTACTTAAAGTATCTGCATTTAGAGTTGTTGTTATTGATAGATTGTATTCTTGATTTGAGCCAATCATTTCTGGAGCGTCAACTAAAAGTGAGAGAGGTGCTTCAGAAAGTGTAACAGTGAATGATGCATCTTTTATAAAAAGAGCATTAGACCCAGAAACACGATATTCTATAGATGCTGTTATATTTTTTACAGTACCTTGCTCACCATACAACACTAGTGTGTATGGCTCACTTTTTGTTTCTCCTGATTCTATTGTTCCTATTGTCTTTCTAAGTCTGACATATTCAGAAGTGTCATTTGTTCCACTTCCTTTTGGATAAGAAACAACCAAATCAACTCCAGAAATTTGGCTTTTATTTTTATTTGTAATAGATACATTTATAGGCAGCTGGTCACCTCCTTTTGTGAAAGCATTTCCTAAAATAGAAACTTCTATATTATCATTTGAAACAGTATTATTTCCTTTTAGAAAGGTGAAGGCAAAAAATGAAGCTGCACCCAAAAACAAGAGTAGTGATACTACAAAAAACTTTTTGAACATTGAGCCATGTGACATAATTTTGGTTGTTGTGTTAATAGTTTCTTTGGTCCATTTTTTGGCAACTTGATAACGTGGATTATGAAGAGTATGTTCGCGAAGTTCAGGGATAGACTTTTCGTCTTTCGCCATAAAAAGCCTCTTTTTTAATTCTTCAATATGATCTAAATTGTCTGCCATAATACTATGAATTATAGCACGACAAGACAATTACAATTGTGAAGCATTTAGTGAATTATTAATTCGAGAGACAAGAACCACTCTTTTTTTATTTATTAAATCAAAAATTTCTTTATTATAAGAACTAGTCACAATAAGCTCATCCCCTTCTATTATTTCCCAATATCCAAAAGAGAAAAGAAGTTTTATAAAACAAATAATTTCAAAATTTGCTAAATCTTCTTCATTTATATTTTTTATATTTTCAAAAAAATTAAATATATGAGAAAAAACTTGTGGATGTGATTCTTCACCTTGAGTAAGACGTGAGAGAAGTCCTAGAATTCTATTCCAGACAATAATTCTAGAAGTATCTTTTGTGTCTAAAGATTCTATTGGTTGAGCACTTGTTATTCTCCACATTTCTTTTCCTCTAACAAAATCTATTTTTACATAGGAACCACTCTGAAGAGTGAAACGTAATTTTGAAGACATTTTTCTTACGCCTTGAGCGGTAGCAATAACCATTCCGAGTTCTTTTGTAAAAATAGTGTAGAGACGATTTGCTTCACCCAAATCTTTGTGAGAAATAACAAATGCATGTGTATGATGAATATGATGCATTATTTTCCAAAAAATATTTCTTTTAGTTCTTGATATTTTTCTTTATTATAAAAAGCATGAATACAGTCAGGAACAATTTCTTTGTTTCTAAAACTTTTATCAAAAACAACGAGTTTAAGAAACTCATCAAAATCAACAAGCATTGTCTCTATTTGTTCACCACCCGCGTCTGGATTCGTCTTGCCTGTGTCAACACAATCACGCGCAATGAATACACGTATTGGCCAATGTAATTTTTGACTTTCTGTAGTCTCTTTCCATAATATCCAATTATCAGAAACATATCCTGTCTCTTCGAGGAGTTCTCTCTTTGCGTCTTCAATTGGAGGAATACCAGGATGATCTGACTCACCTGCCGGTATTGCGAGCTTTGCTTCAGTCCAATGAGGATGTCTTTCTTTTTGCATCAATATCTTATCTCCAACTATAGGAATGATTGCAACAGCATTATGTCTATAAGCCATTTCAAAAGTCTTGAAACTTCCATCAAACATTTCTTGTTCCCATTGATAAATATCCCAGATTACACCAGAAAATACCTTTTTTGCTTTTTTTATTATTTCAGAAGACATTAGAGATAGATTATATCATAAAATATAAGGGTTTTTATAGTATTGACAAAATATTTAATATGGTATATAATAGTATAAACAATAAAAACCGAATAAAAATGAGCGCGAACAACAACCCTTTAAGGAAGAATGGCTGCTTGAGGTTAAAAAACCCAGCATTCCAAAGTTTTTTATTCCAATATAATGGAGTATCTTTCTTTGCCACCATGTTTTGTGGAGTATTTATTCCACTTAACCCCGCCGGAACAATCATCGTAGATGATATTGCAAGAAGAATGAAGAGAACTTCTCTTGATTTTATTCCTAAAGACCTTTTCGAACACGTAAAAGATCTTTACGAAACAATCACAGATCTGAATGAATTTGAGACACCGGAATATGTGAACTATCACGTTTTCTATGAACTCAAAAAACAAAGGATTCTGGAGTTGCCAAGAAAAAAACAATCGATTGTGCAAATCGAGAAAAAAGAGAAGGTTTTGAGCCGTGGCCAAAGCAAGCACGAGAGGATAATTCAAAGTGCTATCGAAGTTCAAAAGCAAGCTGCCGAGGTAAAAGTAAAGCACGACTTTTTTCCATCAAATCAGCCGTCAAACGCAATTGGAGATTTTAGAAAAGAATAACTTTTCAACATTCTCACACACCCCTTAACCACAGGGGTGTTTTTTTATTTTCTCCAAGTTTTTCTCCATAGCGGATATAGTAGGAAAATGAAGACACCTGCAAGTGCTGACCATGCTCCTATCAAGAAAAAGTATAGAAACCAACAAAGTTCTTTTGCATAAAAGTAATAATTAAGTTTCCAATAACAGTCCACACTTACAACTTCATTATTATGGAATCTCTTTTCTTCTTTTTCTTTCAATCTATCTGCAATTTGTGTGTGACCAAAATTAATAAGCACAGCAAGTACGCCAACCCATTCAACTATTCCCTTTCCAGATATGAGTGCGATAGTAGAGAGAATTATTCCGACAAACACATATTCGATAATATATGTCTTAACGTGAAATATTTTCTTTAGACGTACCATAATATTAATAAGGAATTTTTTCATATATAATTATTTTTCCAAAGGTTTTGCCAAGAACTCTGTGAACTCCCCTTTTTCTTTTATGTAATTATATAGATCAAGAAGTGCTTTTTCTTGTCTGTATTTTTCAACGACTTTTAGCCAATCTTCTCCGGTGTAAGTTTTTTTGTAATCCCAATAACGACTTTCCAAAGTTTCCACTCTATCACTTACTGTTTCATTTATAAAAATTTCTTTTTTTATAAGTGTTTCAAAATATCTTCCGATTCGTTCATTATCACTCAATCCCTCAATAATTCTTTTATCTAATTCCGTGCGGACAATATCAACTTGGTATCTTTCAGATAAAGGGGCTTTTATTCCAAAAAATGTTTTATTTGAATTATTAGAAGAAAAAGAAATAGCATTAACTTCATATACCCAAGATTTCTCATCACGAAGCCATTTATAAATAGGCCCCACAACATTTAATAAATACCCTTTCAAAAACATTAAACCAAAATTAAAGTCATGAGAATACTCATCTATCAAATAAGCACATCTATATTCATATCTCTCAACTTCTTTAAAACCTTTTTCATGAAATTCTTTATTTGCTATAGAGATAGGTTTTACAGAAATAGGGAGTTTTTCTTCTTCTATATTTATAGAAATATTTTTTAAAGTATTCAAAACTTCATCAATATTAATAGTTCCTCCCACAATTACAGTAATTGGTTTTGTAAAATAGTATTTATGTATTTTTTCTAAAAATGGAATTGAAAAATTTTTTAAATCTTCATCACTTCCAAATTTTTGATTAAGTGAAACTTCTTCAACATCAAGCCAATATTTTTTAATATATTCTCCAAGTTCTGTATTCCCTGGATAAAACGGTGTTGAGCGAATACGTTCATTTCGAACTATTTGCTTATGACTTTCCAAATCTTCTTCTGTAAAAATAGGTTCAAATACGTGACTTACAAGACCTTTGAATGCTTCATCAAAAGTTTCTGTTGGAATAGATATTTCATACGATGTCAGATCGAGACCAGTACCACCATTTCTATATCCACCATTGTCAGCAACAAATTTCTCAAAAGCATCTTTTTCTGGATAACGTTTTGAACGATTCAGAACCATGTGTTCTAAGAAGTGAAATGAGCCCTGTGGAATATCTCCTCTATTGTAAGCGTGTCCAAAAGGTACAATTATCCGCGCTTCACCATATCCTGCGTCAGTGTCAGCAAGATAATGGACTATAATATTGTTTTCTAATTGAATTGTTTGGTGTTTTAAGCGATCGATCATTTCATTAGTATAGCAGATAATTTATTTGACAAAACATCTTAAATTCTCTATTGTTCATACAAATAAGTACAAATATGCCACTAATAAAAATCTACAAACACAAGAAATTTGAGAACACTTGTGGTGTTCGAGGAGATTTAGATCTAAAAGATTGTATTAAAAAAATTTTCTTAGATAATAAATCTTTGGAATTAAAATCAGAAAAACAAATATCATTAGTTTTTGTTCAAACACAAGAACCATATGATAACAATATTATTGTGGAAGTTATTCATGATTTGAAACCAAAAAGAACAAAGAAGGTTATGGATACTGTTGCAAAAGAATTGGTTGAAGTAATAACAAGTCATTACCTAAAAGAGTTTTCTGAAAAAGACATGAAAAAAACATTAATTGAAGTTTTTTGTTTACCTTTTAATTTATCAAAGAGAGGTTATGCAAATAACAAAAAATCACCCAAAGGGTGATTTTTATTATTTTATAAATTTATAAAATATATTTCTTCGTCAATCTTAATTTCTTTACCTTCTATTGCATTGAATTCTACACTTTCTGCTCCAACTGTTTTTTGTAAATCTTCCAGATACTCATTTACAATTACTTTAGAATTCTCACTCAATAAGAGATTTATTTTATCTGAAGGATTTAAGCCTTTTTCTTTTCTTAGATCTTGAATAGAGCGAACGAGTTCACGATACATTCCCTCTTTTTTGAGTTCGGGAGTAATTTCTATATCTAACTCTATATCATTTTCAATATCTTTTTCAATACAAATTTCTTTTATATTAAGCTCATCTTTTATGATTTCTTGATATTCATTCTTTAGATTTTCAGTTTTAATTTTTATTTTAGAGAGTGGCTGTCTTACAGGAATATTCACCTTTTGTCTTTCTTTTAGACCTACAGTTACTATTTCGCGAACACTTACCATTTCTTCAATTAATTTTTCATCAACAGTGCCTTTTATTGGCCACGCTGACAGATGTACTGATTCTGCTGAATTTTCAGATTTCAATCTCAACCAAATATACTCAGAGATAAATGGCACGAACGGTGCAATCATTTGAGAGAGAGTTTTGAGAACTGTATAGAGAGTAGCAACAGCTTCACCATCTCCATCTTTTAGTCTGTCACGTGAACGACGAAGATACCATGTAGATAGATCATCTACAAACAAATCTATCGGACGCACAGCTTTATCTAATTCATATATTTCCATTCCACTTTCTATTTCAGAAAGAAGCTGATATGAACGCGCCAGTATCCATTGATCAAGCACATTAGTACTTTGTATTTCTAAATCAATATCATCTTTCTTATAAAGTTCATAGAAAGAAAATACATTGAGAAGTCTACCTACAACACGACTTGATATTTGTGCTAAATCTTTTTCAGAAAAACGAAGCTCTTCCCCCTTCACAGCAGGTGATGAAAGAATATAGTAACGAAGCGCGTCTGCTCCATATTTCTCCAAGACCTCAGTAACGTCTGGATAATTCTTAAGCTTCTTAGACATTTTCTGTCCATCCTCTGCAAGTATAATTCCATTTACTACCACTCTCTTATAAGGACTCTTATCGAAGAGTGCTACACCTAGAATTAGAAGACTGTAGAACCATCCACGAGTTTGATCCATTCCCTCTGCAATAAAGTCTGCTGGGAATTGTGTTTCAAATAATTCTTTATTCTCAAATGGATAGTGGATTGAAGCATAAGGCATTGCTCCTGATTCAAACCAGCAGTCAAACACTTCTTTTGTACGAATAAGCTTCTCTCCATTATCTACAAGTTCTATTCTATCTATGTATGGTAGATGTAGATCGAGTTCGTAATCAGAATTATGAGAGAGAGGAACGAATTCAAATTCTTCAATACAAGCATCTGGAATTTTCTTAAATTTATTTCTTAAAATATGTCCTGAAACTTCTTTTGTTGCACCAGAAATTATAGAAGGTATTACTTGAAAACCAATACCATGAGTTACTACAAGAATATTTTTTCCTTCAAATCTTTTTTCTATATCATACAAGAATTCTGCAAAGCGATTCTTCGCTTGCTGAAGACTTTCTCCTCCCAGGATAACATAATCCATGTCATATTCATGACCTTGTCTATAACTCAAATATTCTTCAAATGGGCGCAGATTGAAATCACCAAAATTAAATTCTGCTATACGCTCATCTTCTATAACATTATCTTCATTGAAACTAAGCTCGTCACAAATTATTTTAGTTGTCTCTTTTGTGCGAACAAATGGAGAACGAATAATAATATCAATGTTTTTATCTTTTAGAAATTCTGAACTTGTTTTAACATGTTCAATTCCCAAGTCTGTAAGATGATGAGGGTTGTCTTTATTTGAACTACACATATCAAGGACATTATGCTCGCCCTCTCCATGCCTCATAACGAAATATTTATTCCCTGACTTCTTTGTGTACTTCTTTAGTTCTTCAACACTCTCTATAACGTACTTTTTATTTGATTCTTCACCAAACCATACAGGTAGTGGAGCTCCCCAATAACGACTACGAGATATAGCCCAATCACGAACATTCTCAAGCCAATTTCCAAAACGTCCATCCTTCACGTGTCCTGGAATCCAAGTCACTTCTTGGTTTGCAGCTATAAGCTTATCTTTCAATTTTGTTGTCTCAACAAACCACGATGTTGAAGCGTAGTTTAGAAGTGGAGTATCACAACGCCAGCAGTGTGGATATGAGTGAATTATTTTTTCCTTTTCAAAAAGATGATGATTGTGTGCGAGATATTTTATAACTTCAATATCTGTCGCTTGGTGATTATCTTTTGGCTTCACTTGCATCCCAGCAAAATGAGTTACCTCTTCTTTGAAGTGTCCGTCAGTCTTCACGTGTTGAACGAACGGAAGCTTTTCTAATTGACCAAGCTTCATATCGTCTTCACCAAAAGCTGGTGCAATATGCACAATACCAGTACCAGCATCCAAAGTTACAAATTCTCCCGCGCACACCTTCCAACCTCTTTCATGATTTTCTAGATTGTTATCTTTTTGGTAATAATCAAAAGGCGCATCGTAAGCTATACCAACAAGATCAGAACCTTTCACTTCTTTTATAATTTCGTACTCTTTTCCTTTTAGAACATTTTCAATTCTATCTTTTGCAAGAATAAATTGAGCGTCACCTACGTCTGTATCTTTTATTTTTATATATACATATGTAATATCTTTCCCAACAGCGAGTGCAACATTCCCAGGAAGAGTCCAAGGTGTTGTAGTCCAAGCCAAGAAGTATGTATTTTCATTCTTAATTTGCATTTTTACATATACAGAAATATCTGTAATGTCTTTGTATCCTTGAGTCACTTCAAAGTTTGAAAGTGTTGTCTCACAGCGTGGACATAGATGCATTGGTTTATATCCTTGATAGATCAATCCTTTCTTGTCGAGTTCAGAAAATATCCACCAAATACTCTCTGTATATGTAGCGTCCATTGTTTTGTAGTCCTGCTCCATATCCACAAAGCGTCCAGTCATCGGAATAATCTTTTTCCAATCATCACTAAATTCAAGAACACTATTACAAGCTTCTGTGTTGAATTTATCTACACCGTATTCTTCAATATCTTTCTTAGTATTAAGTCCGAGTTTCTTTTCAATAAGATTCTCCACAGGAAGACCATGACAATCCCATCCCCAAGTACGACGAACAGACTCACCTCTCATTGTGTGATAGCGTGGAAAAGCATCTTTGATAGTACCTGCAAGCAAGTGTCCGTAGTGTGGAAGTCCTGTACCAAATGGTGGTCCGTCATAAAATACGTAGTCAGCGCGAGGCTTACTACCAGCAGGGTTCTCTACAGACTTTTCAAAAATCTGATTTTCTTTCCAGAATTTTAAAACTTCTTCTTCGCGCTGTGCCGCGTTAGAGCCTTCTCTAACTTGCGGAAGTGCGTTTGCAGATTTACTTTTATTTTCTTGATTTTGAGACATATTGACAGATTATGTTAATTGGTATATAATATAGTTAATAAAAAATTAAATAGACATGGAAATAAAAACTTTATTATTAATCTTAATAGGAATTTGTTATACAGGATTTGGTTTAACAATAAATATTGTTGGAGAAATAGAAACTCCATCAAAAGAACCTTTAGGTAGTGTGACAAAAATTATTGCATTCCTACTTTGGCCACTTTACCTTATATATTTTATATTTATATTTAAAGATAAAACATAGTCAACCAAAAAAACCGCCCTCGAATAACAATCATTTCTGATTATTATTCCAAGGGCGATTTATTTTTTGTATATAAATAATTCGCGGTACCACCTTAGTTTTACCCGAACAGTTTTTAATAAAAATTGTTTTAGGGTCTCATTTTTTGACCTAAACTTTTCAGTCGGTCGAGGGTTCTACTGCATAAGGCTCGCCATGAACGTAGTCTAATGGTTCTTCCCAAAGCTCCGGAGTGATATCTCCTTCATTGCTTGTATATCTATACTACCCTATCAATCTATTTTTTGCAAAACCTTAAAACATTTTTAAAATGTTCGGATAAAATAAAAACCTTATATAAATATAAGGTTACTCACTCTTTTTTGTAGACTCTAACCTTTTGAAAAAGGCTTCTACAGTTTCAATAGCACGCGCTTGAGGTATTCTGGAACCACAACCATCAACTGTTCCTGTGAATTTTTTATCAATAATTCTAACAGTTAACTTTAGTGAATATTTTTTACCTTTGAAACTAATTCCTTCTTGATGAGAAATAAAAACATTTCCATTATGTGTATATTTTATTTTTCTTTCATCAAAACACTTCATTAAGTTTTCAAAAGAAAAATTTTCAGAAGTTAACTTGGGTGATTCTTGCGCAACGCTTTCCATGTTTATTATTTTATTTAGTTGTGAAAAATTAAAAACCGCTATAACTATAGCAGTTTTTAAATTAAAATCAATTTATTATTCTATTGGAGGTATAGAAATTTCTTGATTGTCTGGAAGTGGTTCTTCTTCGTTATTTTGATTATCTGGAATAATTTCAGGATTATTTTCTTGAACAACATTATTTACTTGTCCAGATCTGTTTTGTTGATCAATCAACATTTGTTTAAATTGTTCTTTTGAAATACACACATCGTCAACACAGACATCTCCGTCTACTTTTAATTTTCCAACAGTTAAATCTTTTATATAAGAATTAACATTAGCCAGGAATTCTTTTGCTAGGTATCCAAATGATCCTTGAAGTGTAGTGTCTAGTGATGCTTGTTGGTTGAGTTTAATATCTAGTTCTCTAATCCCCTCTATAGCATAAGGGATGAGACCTATGTAGTTTAGTGACTTGAGGTTTGTTGTAGGGTCAGTAGATACAAGAGATGGGAAGATAGCTTCTACGTCTTGTGCTATGAATCCTGTTTGTTGTTGGTTAGTGTTATCGTTTATCCATGTGTATGTTACAGGTTGGAGTGTAGTGATTTGGTTGAGTATTGTGTTGTTTAGGTTTGTTATGTTTGTTTTGAGTGTTCTGTCTGAACTACAGGATAGTGATGTTGTTGTTGGGTTGATGTCACATGTTCCGGTGGAGTTTTGGAAACGGGAGACGATGCCGACTACAGAGCCATCACCTACTTGAAGTTTGTAAGCTGGATTTATACTATTTCCAATACCAAAATTACCAGTATCTTTTTTTAATTTAACCCAATTATTAGAAGATGTTCCTATTTTAAGACTATCATCATCATCACCAACATTTCTTATTTTCCACTTTTCTACACCTGCTTCACGAATAGATATAGAAGCATCAGAACCAGCAATATCGGCTGTAGTTGTGTCTATTATTATAGCACTATCTACACCAGAAGCTGATTTAACATGAAGCTGAGATGATGGTGTAACTGTGCCAATACCTACATTTCCACCACTTACAATACGCATATATTCAGTCAAATCTCCACTAGAATCAGAACGAACTGATAATTGCAAATACCCAGAACGATCACCAGAAGTGCTATTTAATTTTCTTCCAGCAATAGAAGCAAAACTACGAACAGGTATTCCTCCTGTAGTATCTGAACCTCCTAATACTATCTGACCTCCTTTATCTATAGCCATTTCATCATTACTATATACACCTATCTGACCCCTACCAGCATCAAGTGTTTGATTTAATCCAGAAACACTAAGTCTGTCAAAAATATTTGTTGTTCCCACTCCAACATTACCAGCATTATCTACACGCATACGTTCAGCATATGTAGTTTCTCCTAATTTTGTAGTATAAAAAGTAAGTCTTCCAGGGACACTGTTTAGAGTAGCTACACCATCAACTTCTGCCATAATTTTTGTTGAAGTTTGATACACTGACCCATCATATCCATAAGTGCGTATTTCCATTGTTCTGTCACTGTTTTGAACTATCGCATCAACTCCTGAAGTTTGTCGTGATTTATAAAAAGCTTGTTGAAAACCAAATGAACCACTGTTAAGACCATACATAGATAGAGAAGTATTTGTATCAACTTTTTTGATTTGAACACCACCAGATATATCAAGAGTTGTTGCGGGTGATGTTGTGCCAATACCAATATTTCCAGCAGAAGATATTCTCATACGCTCATAGCCACCAGAAGCTGCTGCTGATCCAACAGCATTTGTATTAAAAGAAATATAAGTACCTCTATTAGAAGAGCCTGTAAAATTTTCTTCAGCAATCATTTGAATACTTGCAGTATCAAAAGATCCAGATCCATCATAACCGCCAGCAATAAAAGACGCTAAACCATCTCCAGACAAAACAGCACTAGGAACAGATGTTGTACCTCTTGATTTCCATCCACGAAAAACAGGAGGTGTTGTAGAATCACTATATCTTTGAATTGTCATATTTGGAGCACTCCCAACCATATGAAATTGAAATGACGGAGTACTTGTTCCAACACCAATACTTCCATCATCACGAATCACTAAAGCATTATTTGTACCTGTTGAATTGTGAAATTGAGCTGTGTATGTAGATGAAGTATTTCCCA
>DALYDY010000004.1:0-74242 GCA_031972855.1 Minisyncoccota bacterium | reverse complement strand
GTTTGTTTGGAAGTAAAGAAGAGAAGATTAGAATTCTCTATCAAAAGAGAGTTGACCTTATAAATAATCTTGAAAAAGATTTTGAGAGTCTTTCAGATGCTGAAATAAAAGAACAAACTTTAATTTTAAAAAATAAATTAAAAAACGGATCTACTTTGGAATCAATTTTACCTGAAGCTTTTGCTCTTGTTCGTGAAGCTTCAAAGAGAACCTTAGGTCAAAGACATTATGATGTTCAACTAATTGGTGGAATGGTTATTAGTGAGGGTAAAATTGCTGAGATGAGAACAGGTGAAGGTAAAACTCTCGTATCAACTCTACCTGCTTATCTACACGCTCTAAAAGGTGAAGGTGTTCATATTGTTACCGTTAACGATTATCTAGCTCGTCGTGATGCTACATGGATGGGGCAAGTCTTTGATTATCTTGGACTAACTATTTCTGTTATTAATGGACAAGATGTATCTTATCAATATGATAGTTCTCATATAACAAAAGAAGATGATAAAGGAAATGATACAGAAATTTTTCATGTTGTATACGAAAAACTTCGTCCTATAACAAGAAAAGAAGCATATCAGTGTGATATAACTTATGGAACAAATAGTGAATTTGGTTTTGATTATTTAAAAGATAATTTAGTTACAGAAAAAGAACAAATAAATCAACGTGATCATTATTTTGCAATAGTTGATGAAATAGACTCTATATTGATAGATGAAGCTAGAACCCCTCTTATAATTTCATCTGCAGATGAAGACTCTGGAAATTTATATAAAACATGTTCAGGTATAGCAAATTCTCTGAAAAAAGATATTGACTATACTATTGATGAAAAACTAAAAGCAATACAACTTACAGATGAAGGAATAAACAAAGCTGAAAAAGTTCTAGGTATTGGTGATATATATACCGAAAAGGGTATTAAATATGTTCATCATCTCGAAACAGCGGTTCGTGCTCAATCTTTATATGTTCGCGACAAAGATTATGTTGTTCAAGATGGAAAAATAATTATAGTTGATTCTTTTACAGGAAGATTACAACCAGGACGTCGTTGGAGTGATGGTCTTCATCAAGCGATTGAAGCAAAAGAAAATGTTTTAATTGAAAGAGAGACTCGCGCTGTTGCGTCTATTACTTATCAAAATTTCTTTAGATTTTACAAAATTCTTGCTGGAATGACAGGTACAGCAGAAACTTCAAAAGAAGAATTCTATAAAGTGTATAAATTAGATGTAATAACTATACCAACTCACAGAAAAATAAAGCGTATTGATAATGATGATTTAATTTTTCAAACAGAAAAAGGAAAATTTCAAGCAATTGCAAAAAAAGCAAAAGAACTTCAAGAAAAAGGACAACCTGTTTTAATTGGTACTGTTTCTATTGAAAAAAATGAACTTCTTGGAGCCTATCTTTTACAAGAAGGTGTACACCATACAATGCTTAATGCAAAAAACCATGAACGCGAAGCAGAAATAATCGCTCAAGCAGGAAAAAGGGGTAGTGTGGTTGTTGCTACAAATATGGCAGGACGTGGTATTGATATTATGCTTGGAGGTAATCCAAGCACTAAAGAAGAGCAAGAAGAAGTAAAAAATCTAGGAGGATTATTTGTTCTAGGTACTGAACGCCATGAAGCTCGCCGTATCGACAATCAACTTCGTGGACGTGCTGGACGTCAAGGAGATAATGGAGAGACAATATTCTATGTTTCTCTGGAAGATGATCTGATGAGGATTTTTGGATCTGAAAAATTAAAGACAATGATGGGACGTTTTGGTATACCAGAGGACCAACCAATTCAAAATAGTTGGGTTTCAAGATCTCTTGAAACAGCTCAATCAAAAATCGAAGGATTTCACTTTGATTCAAGAAAACATACACTCGAATACGATATGGTATTGTCTCACCAAAGAAATATTATATACACTAGACGTAAAAAGTTTATTTTCGGAACATTAGATGATGTTGAGTCAGAATTGGTTACTTTATCTGAAAGTAGTGATTTGTATAAAAATATCTTGAAAACAAAAATAGAGCAATTTGGACGTGAAAATCTCTTGGAACATGTTAGAAAATTGATGCTATATGTTATAGATGTCTTTTGGACAGATCATTTGGAACTTATGGAATATAGTAGATCTTCAGTAAACTTAAGAGCTTATGGTCAACATGAGCCATTGGTTGAATATAAGAAGGAAGGTCTAAAACACTTTAAATTAATGGAACAATCAATTGTTGAAGAGTTTTTTACTAGGGTAGAGCAGTTAGAAAGTCAAAAAATTCAATAAAAATAGGCAAATTTAGACAACCTTTTTTACTAAAGTCAAAGTTTTTTAAAAACCCTTAATTAGAGCCAAAATAGGACAATTTTTATAAAAATTTGTCAATGAATAAAGCACAAAAAACCCTTATTTTATAAGGGTTTTTTGTGCTTGACGTATATAAAAATAGTGGTATAACTATTGACTTTTGTGGACGGATGTGATACTATATAGGAAGTCCCAAGTACTTCATTGTACAAAGGATTTTTTCTTTTAAGAGTCTTTTCTAAAAAAGTTTATTAATTGAAAATATTACTGATATGGCGTTTGACAGAGCACAACTGTCATTTATGTATAAAAACTATAAAAACGATGTACTTAGATCAGTGATGATTACTCCTCTTCTGGTTTCAACACTTTCTTTCGGTTCTATTGATACGGCCGGCATGCAATCTAAAGTACTCGCTATCTCATCACAATCAAATACTGAGGAAATACAAGCGTCTACGCAAGAACAAATAACAATGCGTCTACGTGCCGATAAAATCGATGCGTATTTCCGTGACCGTAACATGCCTCTCGAAGGATATGGTATGAAAATGGTCCAGGTTGCAGAAGAGAACAATATCGATTGGACTCTTATCCCAGCTATTTCTGTTATAGAAACAACTGGTGGTAAGAACATCTGTAAAAGTAAAGAGGGTGCTAATAATCCCTTTGGATATGGTTCATGTAAGATAGCTTTTGATAATATCAATGAATCAATTGAAACTGTAGGTAGAAACTTGGGTGGTAATAATCCAAGAACAGCTTCTTATTATAAAAATAAGGATTTAGATGGTATTTTAAAATCATACAATTCTGTTATTCCTACATACAACAAAAAAATTAGAAGTGTTATGGAACGTATTGAAAATTACGATATCTCTAACGAAGCCTAATTTAAAAAAACCTCAAGACATATGTCTTGAGGTTTTTTTGTAAAATAAAAGGCTGATTAAATAAAATCAACCTTTAAAACAAATTCATTTGAATCCATTTTGAAACCCTTTCCAGTTGTCTGGGAATTGGCTGGATTGGGAATTCTTCCTCCGGAAGTTCGAAGTCGTGTTCAATTCTTTTAGCTAAATCAAATTCATACTCTGATAAAATATCAGGATGAGCACAGTCAGGTCCTCCAATATTTTTAATGTTTTCTAATGCTAGTTCAATTGAATCAATTTTAACTTCTTCGAGAGGTTTAGCTTCATGTTTTTTTGTAATTTCTTCAACATTTCTTACTTGAATAAGATTTGTTTTCATTGGAATATTTATAAGAGAATTCATATATATATTCCAATTTTCATCATTAGCAATTTTTTGTTTTTCTTCATCAACAAGAATAGTTCTTTCTCTTATTCTTGCTTCTTCTAATTCTTTATTGGGGTTTTTGTCCTTCCAATATTTTTTTGTTTTTGCTAAATAATGACTAACATCACTTAATTCAAGATGAGATTCGTTGATTATTTTTTTTAAAATCTTTACATAAATTTCACGAAGCTCCTTCTTTTGGGGTTCTCTTTTTTTTAATAACTTTTCTTGTAAAGAAAAGTACCTGGCATATAGTCTTATAGTCAGGGATTTAACTATAGGGTCCATGTGTTATTTTGTTTTAATTGTTCGTATATACTTTACTATTTTTGGACACATTAAGTCAAACCTGTTAATATTTACTCAATATTTTTTACAGCCTCTATAATAATATTTTTTTCATCATTTTTTAGAGATACTTTTCCGGCAATTACAATAAGAGCATCTTCAATAAGAATAGGTGCAAAATCCTTGTAATTCTTAGGGAACAAGATTGTCTCAATACTTCCTGTAAGGTCTGTAATACGTACAAAAAGCATATAATCATTATTCTTTGTAGTAATACGTTTAACTTCTTCAACAACACCGCAAACTTTTATTGGGGCGTCTTTTTTACCTTCTCTTTTTATACTTAAAATACTATTACACTTTGAAAGCTTCTCTTTGTAGGCTTCGAGTGGGTGACCAGAAATATATAATCCAAGCAAATCTTTTTCCCATGCTAGGCGAGTTTTTAAATCAATTGGTTCTGTTGGGCGAAGTCTGAGCTCTGGTGCAGACATACCCCCCAGACCAAATAAAGAAGCTTGAGAATCACTTTTTTGTGCGAAAGCTCTATTGTATTCAAGAAGGGCTTCACTATTAGCCATAAGCAATCCACGCTCACCAAACTCATCCATTGCTCCAGCTTTTATAAGAGATTCTAAAGATTTTCTATTAAGATTTTTGTGAGTTATGCGGTCTAAGAAATTTCCAATAGAAGAGAAGGGTCCATTCTTTTTTCGCTCTTCGATGATTGCGTCAGCAATATCTGTCCCAAGGTTTTTGATTGTGTATAGTCCAAAACGAATAACTCTGGATTCTTCAATTGTTTTATCTTCTTCTTTTATAACTGTAAATACACCAAAAGACTCATTTATATTTGGAGGAAGAACTTTTATTCTCATTCTTTCACATTCGTGAACATATATTGCAATCTGGTCCACATCGCCAGATTCAGCTGTCATACAAGCACACATGTAAGCCACAGGGAAGTTTGCTTTCATGAATGCTGTTTGATATGCCACAAGTCCATATGAAGCTGAGTGAGCTTTGTTGAAACCGTAAGCCGCAAAAGGCTCAATCCATGACCATATTTCCGTAGCTTTCTTTTCACTCCAGTTACTTGTTTTTACACAACCTTTGATGAACTTTTCTCTTTGAGCTTGCATTTCTGCTGGGATTTTTTTACCTACAGCTTTACGGAATTTATCAACTTCACCCCAAGAATATCCAGCTAAATGGTGAGCCATAAGAAGAAGGTCATCTTGATAAACAAGAATTCCATAAGTTGTTTTCAAAATGTCTTCTAGAGCAGGGTCAAGGTATGAAATAAGTGATGGATTGTGTTTTCGAGCGACATAATCAGGAATAAATTGCATTGGACCTGGGCGATAGAGTGCTACCATGGCATTGATATCGTGTATTGTTGAAGGGCGAAGATCTTTTAGCCATTTTGTCATTCCAGCACCGTTTAATTGGAAGAGACCTTCTGTTTCTCCACGTGCAAGCATTTTGAAAGTTCTCTCGTCAGCAAGATCAATATCATCAATATCAACTTTTATATTATAAATTTTATCTACCAGAGTTACAGCATCTTTTAATATTGAAAGATTTCTAATTCCAAGGAAATCAAATTTTGTAAGCCCAGCACCATCTTCACCAACAGAATACATGTCGTATTGTGTGATGAGTTTTCCACCTTTAGGATCAAACTGTAAAGGAGTATAGTCGGTAAGATCTGTTGGTCCAATAACCACACCTGCAGCATGGACAGAAATGTGTCTTGCTCCACCTTCTATCTTTTTTGCCATATCTATAATAATAGAGGTCTCACGGTCATTATCATACATTTCTTTTAACTCTGGGACTTCATTGAGGGCGCGTTCTATTGTCATAGGGAATCCTTGAGCTCCCATCGGAATCATTTTTGATATTCTATCTCCTACACCATATGGATATCCAAGAGCGCGTGCCACATCTCTCACAGATCCGCGTGCAGCCATTGTTCCAAAAGTTCCAATCTGAGCAACTTTTTTCTCACCATATTTCTGCTTTGCATATTCAATAATTTCTTCACGTCTATTATCAGCGAAGTCCATATCAATATCAGGAGCAGAAGGACGTTCTGGATTTAAAAAACGTTCAAAAGGAATATTGTAGATGAGGGGATCAACTTTTGTAATACCGAGTGTATATGTAGTCATCGAACCTGCAACAGATCCACGAATGTTGTAATAGATATCGTTAGCGCGTGCGTAGCGAATTAGGTCATGCACCACGAGAAAATATGTTGCATAACCTTTGAAAGCAATAATACCAAGTTCATATTCTAATCTTTCTTTTGATTTTTCATCATCTTGTAGACCTCGAGTTGTAAGTCCTAGAACACAAAGTTCACGAAGACGCATATCAGGAGTAATATCAGGTGGAAGTGGAAAAATAGGGAAGACAAATTTACCAAGTGTAAGTTCTAGATTACACATATCAGCAACTTTTTTTGTGTTTTCGTATGCTCCAGGAATATTTGCAAATGCTTTTTTTGCTTCGTCTGATGTAATAAAAGAATAATTTCCTTTCATCTTCATTTTATTACTTTGCACATCTCCGCCTGTATTGATTGCAACAAGAGTTTCTTGAGCTTCCCAGTCTTCTTTGTGCATGTAGTGTGCGTCCCAAGTTCCGACAATAGGTAAGTCGAATTCTTTTGAAAGTGTCTTTATATCTTCTACTACTTTGTCATAACCTTCCATTTCAAAATGCCCCATGACTTCTAGGAAGAAATTTTCTTTTCCAAAAATATCAATAAAACTTTTTACTATTTCACGTCCTTTTTCTAAATCTTTATTGAATAAGGCTTTTGCAAGTTCTCCACTAGGACAACCTGAAAGACAGATTATTCCTTCGCTGTGTTCTTTGAGAATTTCTTTATCCATTCTTGGCTTGTAATAATAGCCATCAATTTCAGAAATTGTGACAAGTTTCATGAGATTTTTGTATCCTTCGAAATTCTTTGCAAGCAGAGTCAGGTGATATCTTTTGTTATCAACTCCGGCTTCTTTGTCTCCAAGATTACGGACGGCCATATATGCCTCAACACCAATAATCGGTTTGATGCCGGCCTTTGTACATTCCATATAAAAATCTATTGCACCATACATTGCTCCGTGATCGGTTAGAGCAATAGCCTCCATACCATCTTCCTTGGCTTTTTCCACAAGATCACTAATCTTTGAAAGTCCATCTAAAAGGGAATAGTGTGAATGTGTATGTAAATGAATAAATTTTTGCTCCATGTCCTCACATTATAACAATATTGATGATATATAAAAATCTTTTTAAATATTGATTTTTTTGGAATTTATTGTTGTTTTGGTATACTTTTTATATGAATGAAAATATACAACCACAGCCTGATTTTTATAATAATCACTTTTTTTCAGAAAATGAAAAACCTGTACTTTTAGATATTGCAAAACAAGAAATAAAAAAAGAAGCAGAAGAAATATTAGGTATTAATAGTTTAAAAAGAAAACTTTTTGAAGACTGTTTTGAAGAATTGGGGCTTTTGAAAGATGGTAAGGTTCATTCTTTAAAAGAACTTAAAGAAATAAATTTTCAATTATTTAATGCTCTTGAACAAGTTTATACAGAAGAAGTTATCACAGAATTTCTTCATGAGCAAATCCAAAGTTAAAAAATGAATGAATATTTTGTTGGTATTGATGAAGTAGGAAGAGGTCCTATTGCTGGTCCTGTGGCTGTGTGTGCTTTTTTATCAAATACAAATTTTCAAAAAGAAGTTGAAATATTTTCAAAAGAAAATAAACTTCCAATTCGTGATTCCAAAAAACTTACCGAAAAAATGCGTGACCGATGGTATGAATTTTTAATTAAAAGTAAAAAAGAAGGGAAGTGTGACTTCTCTGTTTCTCTTGTGTCTGCTATTGATATAGACACACATGGAATAGTTCCTGCAATCAAAAAGGCACTTGCTACTTCTTTGAAAAAAGTTGCACCTGATAATTCTGTGAAGATTATTTTGGATGGAGGATTGAAAGCACCGAGTGAATACACAAATCAAGAAAGTTTTATAAAAGGGGATGAACTTTATCCTGTAATTTCTTTTGCCTCAATTGTGGCAAAAGTCTCTAGGGATACTCTTATGAAAAAGTATGCCAAAGAATTCCCAGAATATGGCTTTGAAAATAATGCCGGATA
This sequence comes from Minisyncoccota bacterium, assembly GCA_031972855.1. Classification (GTDB taxonomy): domain Bacteria; phylum Patescibacteriota; class Minisyncoccia; order Phycocordibacterales; family UBA9973; genus JAIXRY01. The sequence continues at coordinate 66,143 of DALYDY010000004.1, read as the reverse complement.
TGGGACAAAATCTCATTATGAAGCAATACAAAAGAACGGATTAACAGTACTTCATAGAAAGAGTTTTCTAAAAAAACTTGTAAAATAATGTTTTTATAGTGAGTCTGTCTAACTATTGACAAAACATATATATTTATGATATAATAATTAATAGATAGTTATTTGATTTATGGATGATTTTGGAATAAGTTTAGTTGTTTTCCTTCGGAAAAATTTCTTAAGGGTAACAACTAAATTTATATTTTAAACTTTAAAAAACCAAAACCATCATGAAAAAATTCATTATTGTCTTTGCACTCATCCTATCAATAGGAATATCTTCTAATAATGCTGCTGCACAACAGCGCATTTCACCTACTGTTTTAAAGTCTCAAATTAATGAGGCCCCAAAAAATAAATATGGGGTCCAACGTATTGATTACGGTATTTGGGATACGACAAATGTACATAATATTTGGGCTTGTCGCGATCCAAAGCGTGGGTACATGCTTTGTGAGATAAAGAACGGCAAGTTGTTGTGTGAAGAGATAAATCCAAATAATAAAAAAGTTGAAACCCTCTTGTCAAAATTAGACAAAAGTAAATGGGTGCCTGTAGAATGGTAATCATTCAAAAAATCGGAGAATTAAAACTCCGATTTTTTTATTTACTATTCAAAAATATTTTATAATCAACTTCTTTTTTGCCTTCAGGGATTACTTTCTTTATTTCCATATTTTCTCCGTCAAAAGACATATCTGTAATTTTTACTCTTTTATTATTTTCATCAAAATAGAATATTCCAGGCCATGGGGTGTAGGCACGAAATTTGTTCCAAATTTCGTGCCCGTTATCACTCAATTTTATTTCACCATCTTCCTTTTTGAGTTTATGAGTGAATGTTGCTTCACTATGATTTTGTACTTTTCTTTCAGGGAAGTCTTTTGTTAAGTTTGGAATAATATCTGCAAGTATTTCTCCTCCGCGAGTGAAGAGTATTTTTGCTAATGTTTCACTATTGTCCTCATTTTTTATCTCGTATGTTTCTTGATAGATAATTGGTCCATGATCTACTTCTTTGTCGAGTTCCATGATACTTACACCTGTTACTCTGTCATTCGAAAGAAAAGGATATTCTATAGGACTTGGTCCGCGATATTTTGGGAGTAGAGAAGGGTGCACATTTATAGTTCCAATACTAGATAGATTAAGAAGTTTTTCTGGAAGAATTTTCCCATATGCTGCAACAACAAAGAAATCAAAAGAATATTTTTTAATCTCTTCTATTGCTTCATCATTTATTTTATTTGGTTGGAATACTCTGATATTATTTTCTATTGCCCAAACTTTTGTTTGAGGGGAAGTTAATATCTGATGTCTTCCAACTTTTTTATCTGGAGAACATACAATAAGATTAGGTAATATGTCTTTTGATTTTAAAGAATCTAAAACATACACCGCTTCTTGTGGTGTGCCGAAAAAAACAAATTTTTTAGTGTTGATGTTCTGGTTCATGAGCTTCTATATCTTTTGCTTTACTATCAAACAATATACCATTTAGATGGTCTACTTCATGTTGGAAGATGTGAGCAAGCATTCCACCAGCTGTTTCTGTAAACATTTCTCCGTGTTCGTCGTAAGCTTCGATTGTTACATTTGTGTGTCTTTGGACTGTTCCGTATAGCCATCTTACAGAAAGACATCCTTCACCTTTTTTCCAAGATTTCTTTTTTGAGAGTTTTATAAAGTTTGGATTTATATATATTCTATCTTCTTTTCTTGGTCCATCTTTTTTTGTAAAAAGTCTTCCAGAAATAATAAAAATACGATAAGAAACTCCTATTTGTGGTGCAGCAATAGCAAGACCGTCATCTTGGCTTTCTAGTGCTATTTTCATATCACTTATTATTCCTTGTACTTTCTCACTTGTTATTTCTTGGGTAGGTATAGATAAAGCTTCTTTTGAGAGTGCAGGATGTCCTTTTTGTACAATCTCTATCATAAATTACTTTAATTTTTTTAAGTATTCCAAAAGTTTTTCTAAAGGAACTGTTTCTTGTGATCGAGTATTCATATCACGTACTATTACTGAATTCTCAAGTGCTTCTTTTTGGCCAAATATTAGAGCGTATGGAATACCGATTTTTTCTGCAACACCAAGTTGTGCACCTAAGCCATCTTTTGATAGTGCTTGATGAATAGGAATATGTGCTTTTCTGAGTATTTCAATAACACTAAGAGATTTTAATTTCGCCTCAGCTCCTAGTTGGATGAAATAGTATTTTGGAGCTTTCATTATGCGAGGAGAAAGTTTTTTGTACCAAGGCATAGATACTACACGGTCAACACCAAGAGCCATACCAATAGCTGGAACATCTTTTTTGCTTCCTAGTTGTTTTGCTAAATAATCATATCTTCCTCCGCCAGCAATAGTTATTGATTCTTCTCCTTCTGTTTGAATTATTTCAAATACAGTACGAGTGTAGTATGAAAGTCCTCTTACAAGAAGTTTGTTTATTGTATAAGGAATATTCATCTCGTCTAAGTGTTCCAACACTTCTTTTAAGTGTTTTTTACAAGCACTACAAAGATATGAAATTGCTTCTGGTGCATTTTCATTTATTTCTTTTGTTTTAGCATCTTTTGAATCAAGAATACGAAGTGGATTTGTTTTTAATCTCTCTTTGTCTATTGCAGGAAGTTTGTCTGCATGTTTTTTGTAGTAGTTTGTAAGTTCACGAACATATGTATTGCGACAGTCTTTATCTCCGATTGAGTTTATATCAACAGATAGATTTTTTGCTCCAGCTTCTTCGAGTATTACCATTGTTGCTTTTATGACAAGAGCGTCCATTATAGCTTTTTCACTACCAAGAACATCAAGGTCAAATTGATAAAATTGACGATAACGACCTTTTTGAGGATTGTCGTGACGGAAAGATGGTCCATATTGATAGAACATCAATGGTTGTGGCATGTTCTGCATTCCATTGGATATGTATGAACGCATAAGTGACGCTGTGTGTTCTGGACGAAGAGCGAGTTTGTCTCCACCTTTAGTGCGAAGAGAATACATTTCTTTGTCTACAATATCAGTACCTTCACCAACAGAAGTTGTGAATATAGATTCAAACTCCAAAACTGGTGTTTCTATTGGATTAAATCCGTAATATACAGCCACTTCTTGTGCTTTTTCAAAAAAACCTTGGAAGTCATAATATTCTTCATTCATTATGTCTCGCATTCCTTTTGGGTTTACGAGTTCATCTTTTTTTGATACTTTTTTTACGGTTGTCATATTATTTTGAATTATTTTAATGATTGATCAAATTTACCAGGAAGTAAATCTATTGATTTTGGTGGGAATAGTCTTACTAATGCTTTTCCTACTAAATCTTTCTTTGGAAGGAAACCCCAACCACGTGAATCATAAGATGCTGTTCTATTGTCTCCCATAACGAAGTATTGATCTTCTGGAACAACGAATAGTAGGTTGTTGTCATTTCCTTTATTTTCTACATAAGGTTCGTCTAAAATTACACCCAAAGGGTGTTCTTTGTTTATTATTTTAACTTCACTTCCATTAATCATTATTGTATCTCCAGGAAGACCTATGAGGCGTTTGATAAAATATTTACTTTCATCCATTGGAGGTTTTATAACAACAACATCACCACGGTTTACTTTTCCTGAAATAATATAAGATATTTGGTCAACTATTAAATAATCACCATTGTGGAAAGTAGGGAACATAGAAGTGCCTTCTACAATAAAAGGTTTTGCAACATACATTCTTATAGGAATAACAATTAAGAGTGAAATAATAATGAAGCGTAAAACGTCACGCCAGTCTTCTTTCTTTTCGACTTCAACTACTTTGATTTCGTCCTTAATTTCTTCGGTTTTTTCCATATATTCCCACTATTATACAAGAAAAAAAGATTAGACACAAATTAGATATTTTTAAATATTTTGTGCTAAAATTTAAAAATCATGTATACAATCATCGGGCTCGGAAATCCTGGAAGTGAATATAAAAATACTCGTCACAATGTGGCGTGGATACTTATTGATAAGGCTTTTTCTAATGTAGAATTCGAAAAGAATAAATATGTAAATTCACTTGTTGCAAGAGCAAATATTGGAGAGGGAATATTGTTTGTAAAACCAGAAACTTTTATGAATGATTCTGGAAGTGTTATATCTCTTTTGCAAAAACAATATGAAATAGATTTAGAAAAATTAGTTGTCGTTCAAGATGATATAGATTTACCGCTCGGAACTATTCGTATTTCTTATGACAGAGGTAGTGGAGGACACAATGGAATAAAATCTATTATTGAACACTATGGTGGAAAGAATTTCATCCGCGTGCGCGTGGGTGTAGCGATTACTGATGAGGGTGGAATACTTCGCAAACCAGATGTTATGGGGAATTTCTCTGAATCTGAATCAGAGGCGCTCGTAACTCTTGCACCTCACTTCCACAAAGTAATTGATACTATAGTAGTGGAAGGAAAAGAGAAAGCAATGAATCTATATAATCAATAATTTCCGTAATAATATAATTCGTTAATTTTGAATACCATCTTAAAAACACCTTGTTTTATAAGGTGTTTTAATTTGACATAATGTATTTAATTGTGCTATAATACATGCAAATAAACAAACGCACATGAAAAACAATATAATTTTTAGGAAAGCTATTGCTTTCGGAACGACATCTATTTACCGCATCATAGTTGGTGTAATCTCATTTATTGTAGTTACTCTGTTAACTCACTATGATGATAATGTTTTCATAGGTAAAATACCTCTTGATATATTTATCACAGTTTTCTATGGAATAGCAGGAATGTTACCTTTGATTATTTTCTTTGAAAAAAATAATCACTGGGTCCCTCTAACGCTTTCTATAGGATTTATTGGGATATTTTTAGCTTTTGCTAAAAATATACATGAAAGCAATCAGACCCTTTTAATACCGATGATTATTTCGTCACTGGGTGGGGCAATGTTTGTATCACCAATCATTTTTGGGAAGATGTTTAAGATTATTAATGATAGGCATGAGCTTAATAAATTAACTAATTTTAATCTTATTAATACTGGAAGTGTTTTTTCAAAAGAAAGAATTTCTTTGTCTGGTGGTTTTGATGGAGTTCCTCCTGTTTGGGAAGAATATATCGACACCTGCCCAAAAGAATACAAGAAATTTTTGATAGCTTTCAAAAATAAAGTAAAAAGCGATCCAAATCTTTTCAAAAAAAGAGCTCCAGAAGTGAGAAAGAGTTTTCCTCAGATGATTACAGTTGGTAATCAAACAATCGAAATACATTGTCATGACAAAGGTTGGGGAGACTTCATGTCCGCCATTGTTGGTGAACGTGAAGAATATCGTCTGTATGCTTTCTAAAATTTTAAAATCCTGATTTAACCTCTAAGGTTGAATTAGGATTTTATTTTTGATTTTGCGAAATCGTGTCGTACGATATGTCGATTAGAGTACGGCTAAATAATAAAATAGCGGGACCCGAAGGGTCCCGCTATTTTATTCTGTGATTACTTATTCTCTACGAGTGTAAGTGTCATCTTTTGTTCTTTTGGTTCAAACAATGTAACTGTGAAGTCATATGTTTTTCCTAGAGAAAGATGTTTTTTGAGTTCTGCATCTCCACCGAATGAAGAGTTGTGTACTAGACCTGCAACACCTTCTTTGATTGATACAAGAGCACCATGTTTGTTGTATTTGATAACAACACCTGAGATTGTATCTCCTTTTTTGAGTTTACCTTCGAATGATGTCCAAGGATTTTCTTTGAGAGCTTTGATAGAAAGAGAAACTTTTCCTTCTTTGATATCAATAACTTTTGCTTGAACTTTGTCACCGATTTTGAACATTTGGCGAGGATCTTCTACTAGACCCCAATCAATTTCTGAGATGTGAACAAGACCTTCTAGTCCTTCTTCAACTTTCAAGAATACTCCGAAATCAACAAGACCAGCAACAGTTGTTGTAACTTCGTCACCGATATTGTATTTTCCAACCATTTCTTGTCTTTCTCCTGAGTCAGATTCTTTTTCTGAGAAGATAAGTTTACCTTCTTTTGAAAGAGCTGAGATAATAGTAACAGAAAGAGATTGTCCAACGAGTTTTTTCAATTCTTTCAAGATTTTGTCTTTGTCTGAATCAAGAACACGAGGGTAGTGATCTGCTTTCAATTGTGATGCAGGAAGGAATCCTGGGATACCTTGCCATTCAAGAATAAGTCCACCTTTGTTTGCTTCTTTAACGATTAGGTCGATAGGAAGTTTTGCTTTGATAGCTTTTTCAGCTTCACTCCAGATGAGAGCTTGTTTTGCTTCTTTCAAAGAAAGCTCAACATAACCTTCATCGTTCTCAATGTCTACTACTTTTGCCTTGATTGTATCTCCAAGATTGATCTTGCGGATAATATCACGAGCATTTATAAATTCACGTCCATAGATGATACCTGTTCCTTGTGGTCCAAGATCAACATAAACTGATGATTTTTGAATTGATATAACAGGTCCTTCAACTAGTGCTTCGAGAACTGGTTTATCAATTATTTTTTCTGCAAATTGTTTCATATTGGTATAAAAAATACCGCACATACTGCGGTGTAATTGATTTCCTGGATTTTATAAGGTCAATTAGGGATTCCGGGGGTTATTTCAATTACGACTTTGTAATGGAGAGATTATACCAGAAGTCTATTTGTTTTGCAATAAAATAGATTGACTATATTAGATAATATCTGTATAATGTTGTATGAACAATTAAAACAAAATAATATGGAAAATCGTTTACCAATCGAAACTGAAGAAGTTATTAGTAGTTTTGAAAAAACCTTCGGACCAAGTCTATCAATTTGCTTTATGCAATTATGTAAAAAGGGAGATGTTTTTGCAAAAAAATTCCTCACCCGGGTTCATTTATTAAAAATGAAAGCAATTTCAATTTTAATAAAAAGAATTAATTTTATTTTCACAAAACATTACACACTAAGCCAAAAGGTGGTATGTATGTGGACAGCCTTCGATGATTTGATGTTTAAATTCCAGCAAGATTCAGAAAATTATTTTAAATTTTTATTTAACAATAATCCTAAATTTTGTTAAATAAAAATTGCAGTCCCGCTTTGGCGGGACTTTTTATTGTTTTAATTGAATAAAAAAAGCCGAATTTTCCCCTTTGGGAAAATTCGGCTTTTTTTATTCTTTAAATTTTGTTAGAATACTTCTATTATGGTTATCACATATCTCGGAAAACAATTTTTCAAAATTACTCAAGGCGATTTAACTATCGCTATCAATCCAATTTCAAAAGATTCAGACCACAAAGAATCACGTTTTGGTGCTGATATTGTATTAGTAACAACAAACCACAAAGATTTTAATGGTATAGAGATGGTAACTTTTGGCGAAAAAGAACCTTTCGTTTTGAATGGTCCAGGATCATATGAAATCAAAAATATACCAATAGATGGGGTAGGTGTAGAAACCATTGTTGATAAAAAGACATATATAAATACTGTATACACTCTTATAGTTGATGGTATTACTCTTGGATTTATTGGACATATGTCACAAGATTCTGAAATATCTCCAGATGTACGCGAGTTATTAAGCACGGCCGATGTTCTGTTTGTTCCAATAGGAGGAGAAGGAACTCTTGATTTCAAAAAAGCATCAAAACTCGCAGTATCAACAGATACAAAAATTGTAATCCCTATGGATTATGGAACAGACCGCACAGATAAATCATTGCCTCAGTTCCTAAAAGAAATGGGACAAGAAGGAGTAAGTGGTGAAGATAAACTAACTCTAAAGAAAAAAGATTTAGATGGAAAAGAAGCTGTTGTCTTTGTTTTGGAAAGTGTAAAATAAATTATATATGGAATACATTAGAAGGATTAGACAAAAACCTGAACATGTAAGAAAAAACTGGGCAATAGGTATTACTTTTGTTATTGGTTCAATCATTTTCTTTATTTGGATTTTTAGTTTTATTTCATCAATAAACTCAAAAAGCATAGAAGCAAAAGCAAAAGCAAATATTTCACCACTAAAGGTTTTAAAAGATTCTTTTTCAAATACTACAAATCAGGTTGGTTCTGGTGTTAAAAATATTACAGATTCTCTAAAAAAATAAATAAAATATACCAATTTATCCTTTGGAATAAGCTTTTAAAAATGCTATAATACAAATATATTATGAAAGAAGAACAACCTATAGTACCAAAACACGAAGGAGTTATTTCAGTAAATATTGCAACTGAAATGAAGACTGCATATATCGACTATGCCATGTCTGTTATTACAGAACGTGCACTTCCTGATGTTCGTGATGGATTGAAGCCTGTTCATCGTCGCATATTGTTTGCAATGCATGAGATGGGACTCACAGCTTCTTCTAAGGCTCGCAAGTCTGCAGCAGTAGTCGGAGACGTGCTCGGAAAATATCACCCACACGGTGACGTATCTGTTTATGATGCAATGGTAAACCTTGCTCAAGATTTCTCAACTCGCTATCCTCTTATTATTGGTCAAGGTAACTTTGGTTCTATTGATGGAGATAATGCAGCTGCGATGCGTTACACTGAAGCTCGTATGTCAAAACTCTCAGGTGAACTTTTGAGAGATCTAGAAAAAGACACTGTTGATTTTCGTCCAAACTATGATGGTTCAAAAAAAGAGCCTACAGTTCTTCCTACAGCTGTTCCAAACCTTCTTTTGAATGGAACTCTTGGTATTGCTGTTGGTATGGCAACAAATATTCCTCCCCACAATCTCGGAGAGGTTATTGATGCTTGTAGTCATTTGATAGAGAATCCAGACGCAACAACAGAAGACCTGGCAGAATTTGTAAAAGGTCCAGACTTCCCAACAGGTGGAATTATTTATAATAAACAAGACATATTGCACGCATATGCATCAGGACGTGGAGGTGTCGTTTGTCGCGGAGAAACAGAAATCATTGAAGCAAAAAATGGAACTTTTCATATTATCATTACTTCAATTCCATACCGTGTAAACAAGCAGGATTTGATTATAAATATGGCAGACCTTGTTCACGAGAAGAAGCTCGAAGGTATCAAGGATATGCGCGATGAATCTGCAAAAGATATTCGTATCGTTATTGAACTTAAGAGTGGGGTACATCCACAAAAAGTTTTGAATTATCTTTTCAAACATACTCAACTTGAGAATACTTTTCACTTCAATGTGGTAGCACTTGTTGATGGTGTACCTCAAACTCTTTCACTCAAATCTCTTCTTTCAGAATTCATTAGTCATAGACAAGTGATAGTTCGTCGTCGTACAGAATTTGACCTTCGTAAAGCAAAAGAACGCGAGCATATATTGCTTGGCTTGAAAAAAGCTCTAGACCATATTGACCGTGTTATTACAATCATCCGCGAATCAAAAGACGCTGCTCTTGCAAAGGTGAATTTGATGAAAGAATTCAAATTTAGTGAATTACAAACAATTGCTATTCTTGAAATGCGTTTGCAAAAACTCGCAGGCCTTGAGCGAAAAGCCGTAGAACTTGAACTTAAAGAAAAACAAGCCTTCATTGCAGAGTGTGAAGCACTTCTCGCAAGTCCAAAGAAAATGTTGAAAGTTATTGCCGAAGAATTGGTCGCAATCAAAGAAAAATATGGTGATGAACGTCGTACTCGTGTTATGAAGGGGGGTGTTGCAAGTATTTCTGATGAAGATTTGATTCCAGAAAAAGAAAGTCTTCTTGTTTATACAAAAGGTGGTTATGTAAAACGTACTGACCCATCAGAATATCGTTCACAAAAACGTGGAGGTGTTGGAGTTATTGATATTGAAACAAAAGAAGAAGATTTTGTAACAATGCTTCTAACAGCAAATACTCACAGTGAACTTCTATTTTTCACAAACCTTGGAAAAGCATACCAAATCAAAATGTATGAAATTCCAGAAGGAAAACGTGCAACAAAAGGAAAATCAATTATGAATTTCCTACAGCTTTCTGATGTTGAGAAGGTTACATCTATTCTCCCAATTTCAAAAGAAAAGAAAGCTAGTGTTGGTCAGCTAGTCCTCATAACAAAACACGGTGAAGTTAAAAAGGTTTCAGCAGAATCATTTAAAGATGTTCGTCGTTCTGGAATTATTGCAATCAAACTCGAAGCAGGTGATGAACTCGTATCAGTAGTAACAGCCGAAAAGAATACAGAAGTATTGCTTGCAACAATGCAAGGTCAATCAATCCGTTTTGATGTATCTGACGTTCGTGAAATGGGACGTGCTGCAGGTGGAGTAAGAGGTATGAAGCTTGGAAAAGGTGATGGAGTTATCGGAGTTGCTGCTATTAATGGTGATGAAAAAGATGGCTCACTTCTCGTACTTTCTGCAAATGGTCTTGGAAAGAAAACACCCCTCAAAGAATACAAAGTTCAAAAACGTGGTGGTAGTGGGGTGAAGACTGCGAAGATTACAGCTAAAACAGGTCAACTTATTGCTGCGGCAGTGGTGAACGAAGCAACAGAACTTGTAGCTGTATCTCAAAAAGGACAAATCATTCGTACTGAAATCAAGAGTATTTCAACATCAGGACGCGACACTCAAGGTGTGACTATTATGAAAATGCGCGACGGAGATTCGATTGCGTCACTGGCTTTTTTGTAAGTGTGGTATAATAAAATTATTATAAATTATAAATATTGATAACTATGTTTGGAATTGAATTTGGAAAAAAGAAAGAAGAAGTGGAACAATCAAAAGTGTATACTGAAACTGATTTGAAAAATGCGGAGACAGAGTATCTTGAAGCTGAAAAAGAATTCAACGATGTTGATTTTTCAGCGGAGGATTTTGATGAGTTTAATTCTTTTAAGAAGAAGACAAGATGGGAAAACGCAAGCAAAGAATATCAGAATATACATAATGCGCTTCATCCGGAAGAGCGTCTTGGAGAAAATGCAAACAAAGTAATTTTACCCAGTGCTGAAAGTGAAGAGTAATAATGTAGAAATACAACAAAACAGCGACGCCGAAGGCGTCGCTGTTTTGTTGACAAGTACGCTTCATGGGTATAATGTTGTATTAAATAAACATCTAAAAAACTGAATATATTATGAAAGAAGAAACAAAAAATGTACTCGAGCAACTCAAACACTCTCAGAAAGAGGTTAAAAGACTTGAAAAAAAAGCTCTTAAATTAATACGGTGGGATTTGATATCGCTTGTATATATAGGAAATACAGAGCTATGCCAGAAATATAAAGAGATACCTGATAAGAATAAATACGATCCCAATGTTACTTATTTTGAAGGACAGATGAATCGAGGATATTTCTTGACTACTTCGACTAATATTGATGATTGCGACAAACTTTCTTTTATTGAAACATGTAAAGGAAGAAACGAATATGTTTTACACTACAAAGATAATCGGGAATCGGTCAAAAAAATAATTCCAGACATAACAATGATTTATGAAAAAGAACATGTTTTGAAGTCGCTTCTAGAAGATTACTATCCTTATGAGACTGAAGAAGAAGCCATGGTTGCTGGTGAAAAACTAAAAAAGCTCCAGGAAAAATATTTTGTTTGAATGAATCACAGCCGCGTGTTCCGAAGGAACGCGCGGCTTTTTGTATTCACTATCCGCTTTTCGCTATTCACTCATCCCTTGCTATACTATATATATGTTCATAAATCCAAGCGATATTGTAAATTCACTACCCATTCATCCTGGAATGATTGTTGCTGATATTGGAGCGGGAAGTGGCGCCTTTTCTATTCCTTTTGCAAAAGCCGTAGGTTCTTCTGGAAAAGTTTATTCAGTAGATGTTCAAAGAGAATTACTTTCTCGTATTCAAAAAGATGCGCATTCTCTCGGCCTTCGAAATATATCTATTTTGTGGGGAAATGCCGAACAGCATAATGGAACTCATCTAAAAGAAAAGAGTATTGATGTCGTTCTTATCTCAAATGTCTTATTTCAAATAGAACATAAAGAAAATTTTGCAAAAGAAATACTAAGGGTTCTTAAAAAAACAGGATTCGTAGTGCTTATAGATTGGTCAGAGAGTTTTGGTAATCTTGGTCCAAAACAAGATCATGTAATATCTGAATCTAAAGCAAAAGAACTTTTTGAGAGCTGTGGCCTTATTTACTCACAAAGAATACATACTGGAAGTCATCATTATGGTATAATATTTAAACATGGATAGTAAGAAATTTTCAATCATCCTTATTATTGTATTTATTATTGGAGCAATCTTTGCTGTTTTGTTGTTTTCTGGAGCAATAAAGATTGGTAAGTCTGCATCAAACACCGCTCCTAGTGGTTCTGTAACTATGTGGGGAACACTACCATCATCTTCAGTTTCTGATATTTTAGACAAGTTAAATATGTCTACAAAGACAATCTCTGTAACATATATACAAAAAGACCCATCTGTATTTTCATCTGAACTTACAAAAGCAACACTTGGAGGATTTGCACCAGACCTTATACTTGCTCCAGACGATACAATTTTTGCTATTAGTTCTTTTATTAAAGAGACATCTTATACAAGTTATCCAGAAAGTCTTTTTAGACAATCTTTTATGGAGGCAAGTGAAACATTCTTAACAAAAGAGGGAATTATTTCTTTACCTGTTAGTACTGACCCTTTTGTACTTTTTTATAATAGAGACATATTGTCTGTTGCTGGTTTCTCACAGCCACCTCAAATTTGGGATGAATTATTTTTGATGAATGATTTGATAACTCTCAAAGATATAAGTGGAACAATAACTCGTTCTTTAATTCCTTTTGGACAATTCGACAATGTTTTTCACGCCAAAGATATATTAACAACTCTAATACTTCAATCAGGAAATAAAATAGTTGATATAAGTGGTATTTCAAAAGTTTCAACTTTAAATGATGTAGAAAGTGTTTCAAAAGTTGTTACATTTTTTACATCATTTAGTGATCCTATATCAAATGCATATTCTTGGAATAGAGCTCTTCCTGAAGCTCGAGACATGTTTTTGGTAGGGAAACTCGCTTTTTATCCGGGATTTGCTAGTGAGATATATGCACTTCGCGAAAAGAATCCAAACCTCAACTTTGCACCAAGTCAATTTCCTCAAATAAGAGGAACAGAAAGACCTGTGACACTCTCACATGTTTTAGGTGTTTCTATGTTGAAATCATCACAAAATCCAAACGCAGCTTATGCTGTTATGATTCTTTTGTCGGGGTCTGAATTTTCTGGAGTTATTTCTGATACTCTTGGTCTTCCGAGCGCTCGTCGCGACACATTAAATCAAGCTACAACATCTTCTTATGGGAATCTATTTTTAAGATCATCTTTGATTTCTAGAAATTGGTTTGACCCAAACAAAGATATGACAAATATAATATTTAAAAATATGATTACTAATATTAATAGAGGAAAATCTTCTGTTGATCAAGGTGTTTCAGAAGCTCACAACGAACTTAACACCCTTTTGTCACAATAATTTATGAAAAAATTTTTACAAATATCATTTTCAATTATAGCTGTTAGTTTTTTTGTTTTATTTCCCATAAAAACAAAAGCAGCTCTTGATTTTACAACTTCAATAGTTTCTGATTTTGCAGAAAATACAAAAGCTGGGAATGATGGTACAAAATTATATTTTAAATATTCTTCAACAGCAGTATCTGGTACAACAAAGACTTCTACTATAAAAATTCTTACGAAAGATGATGTTGAAAGTACAGGAGAATTAAAAGATACAAATACAACTTATGTAAAATTTTATGATGATGTTGGGTGGGGTACAAATGGTAGTGAACCATACCACAGAAAATCTTTTTATGAAAAAGTTGGTAGTGAACAGGTTACAAAAAGAAATTCTCTTTTTATAATTCTTTATAATGCTGTTCCAAAACAAATAGATACTCCAAATGATCTTATAAAAGGAACACTTGTATCTTGGCAGGAAGTTCCACTCAAAATAAATACACCATCAAATGAAGGTACAATATTTTTTTCAGGACTTGAAAAAGGTAAAAAATACATACCAGAAATACTTCTTGTAAATAAAGGTTATGGATCAAATTTAGTTAATATTGGTTCTCCTGTCCAAGCAAATGACACAGGTTCAAATATTGCACTCATAGAGCCTTTTGTAAGTGCTAAATTAACAAAAACAGACATTGGACACAAATTTTGTACTGTGCTCCAAAAATATGCAGCAAATGGAAAAGTAACAATTGTTAGAGGAACATATACAAATGGAGCTATGGTTCCTGGAACACCAGCATTTTCTACAACAAAAGATTTATCTACTGGAGAAACATTAGATCTTCTAACCAGAAAACAAAACAGATGTGCGGAAATAATCGGATTAATTCCTAATACAGAATATGTCGTAACTATAGAAGCTTTGGTAACAGATGATCCTGCAACAGAGGAAGCTGAGACAGCAGAGAAGACTCCCTTCAGTATTAAACTTGCAATGAAAACTTTTTCAAATGGAAATGGAGCCGATATTTCAAAAATTACAAACACAACACCAACTCCTGTTGGAGAATCTTCAAAAATAACAGCCGCAAAATTAAATGATAATACATATAATGTTTGTGGAATTGTTGATCAAACAGATAAAATTGCTAATGTTCAAATATCTTTAACAAGAGGTGTTCTAGATACTTCAGGTTCTACTCCTACAATAAGACCAGATTATGATAATACAACAATAATAAAAAAAGGAACTGATTTTAATATACAAAATAATACTAGTACAAAAGTAGGAAATTATTGTTCCAATTTTGGAACTATTCTTCCTGGAAACTATGTTTTTAAAATGAGTCTTGATTATAATGATATAAATGACAGAGAGGAATATAAAAGATTGTTTATTGGAGGAGTAAATCCAAATCGTATACCTGTAATTGATTCTTCAATCACTACAGTATGGTCAAAGAAAAATAATGCTTTTATTGTTACCGGAAAAGTTACAAATCTAGCACCTGATGATAAAGTTACAATTTTTTTGGTTAAAAAGGGAACGTTTAATGAAATTTTGCCAAAACAAGAAGATATGGATGGTTTTTCTACAACAGATAGAGTTTTTGTTGTGAGTGCAAAGTTTAGAGATCTTGCAACAGGTGTATACAATGCTGTAGTAAGACCTCTACATCCAGACGGTACTCCTTTTATAAATACTCAAGGTAGACTAGAGAGAGTCTCAGAAGAATTTGAAACAGAGAACGTAAAGAAGATTAGTCCCGACGACACTTTAGGAGGGTCTACAGGCGGTGAAAATGGAGAAGGTGGCAGTGGTGGAACTGGTGGAGGAATATTTGATGGTATAGGTGAAGATATAACAGTTCCAACAGGTGGGTTTGTTCTTTGTGGTCGCCCAGGACAACCTGCTTGTGATTTTGATATGTTGATGCTTACTGTTAATAAATTTATTAATTATGCCCTTACATTAATAGCTACACCTATTATGCTTTGGATGTTATTTAAAACATCTTTTGAATTCTTTACTGCAGGAGGGAATGTTGTTGCAATGGCAACAGCAAAGAGAAGATTACTTGCTGTCGTTATCGGATATGCTATTGCGCTTGCAGCTTGGCTTCTTATAAAGACTGTTATTATGCTCTTAGTTGGAGAAGATGCTTTGTCCGGAGTTGATCCAGTGTTTAAAACTTTTTTTAATTCATAATGTATAATATTTATATGAAAAAAATATTGCTTACTAGCGGAATTTTGGGAATAATTTTATTTGGAGGATTTTCTAATTCAATTTCAAATAATCAAAATACAGCTTATGCTCAAGGAACTTCTACTGGTACATCTACATCTGGAGGCGGAACATCTACAGGAACATCAAATTCATCTACAGAATCAGGAAAATCTTTTAAACTTTCATTTAAGATTGATAATCCTATCAAAGCCACCAATCTACAAGAGTTGATTGAAAGACTTTTAAAATTGGTATACCTAATAGGTGTTCCCATAATAGTTTGTTTCTTGTTGTGGGCTGGATTTCTTTTTATTGAGGCTCGTGGGGATAGTACAAAATTAAAAAAAGCTCGTCAAAATCTTCTTAATGTTGTTATAGGTACAGTACTATTTTTAGGAGCATATACAATTGCAAAAGTTGTTATTGCAACAATAAAAGATATATTTAATTAATAAAATTATGAAAAAAATAATTATTTCCTCACTATTAATACTTTCATTTATACTTCCAGCCATTCCACAAAAAGCTGAAGCGCTGACTGAACAAGAAACAAACATTGCTTTGACAGCAGCGTTTACTGCTATTACTATGGCTTTTCCGTATATTTGTGGAGGTGTACCAGTATCTACTGATACACCAGAACAAGTTGCTCAACGTGAAAAAGTTAGACAAACATGTCGTACGACAGGACAGATTAGCTCTCAATCTTTGTATATACTCATTCAACTTTATCCAGAAGTTTGTCAAAAACTCCCTTCAGCTTGTTCTGCTATTATGAACGCCCTTGGCGCTCTTGGAGGTGGAGGAGGAGTAGGTGGTTTTGGTGGAGTAGTAAACACTGGCCCAACAGCAGGAGGAGGTGGTCCTGCAATATCTACTGGCCCAACTGCTGGAGGTGGTGGAGCTTTTATTACAACAGGTCCTCAAGTGCAGAATATTTCTTATGGTAGTGCATCATCAAACGGTTGTCCTTCTGGAATATCAACCATTAATGATATTTTTCTTTTGGTGAAATGTGTTTTGGCTGGAATGGTTATTCCTATAATATTTATTCTTGCTTTCTTAGTATTTCTTTGGGGTATATTTAAATTCATGAAAAATGGCGACAATACAACAAAGCGTCAAGAAGGTCTTAATTTTATGTGGTATGGAATTGTCTCGCTTTTTGTAATGACTTCTGTTTGGGGTATTGTAAAAATTGCTACAACCACTCTCGGTGTTGATGGGACTTATATACCAAAAGTAGAATCCCCAAAATCAAACTAGCACTATTACATATATATTTTGTATAATATATAAAGTAGGCGCTGTCGTGTCTATGTACTATTAGTTTTTATTATTTATTAATAATTTTTTATTATGAAAAAATTTATTCCTCTTGCAAGTATGCTTGCGCTTCCAGCTCTAGCTTTTGCACAAAATTTTGATTACATTAATAATGTATTTAATGCAGGTAAAGGTGCTCTTGGTGGACTTATTAATGTTATTATGATTGGAGCTTTTGTTTACTTCCTCTGGACAGTGATTACTTTTATGAGAGCAGACCCAGCAAAAAAGGGTGACGCTCGTACACAAATGATATATGGAATTATTGGTCTTTTTATAATGACTTCTATATGGGGAATTGTAGGTATTCTTCGTCAAACAACACAAGCTGGTCAAGGTGGAACCGGTGCAATCACTTGTCCTCCAGGAACAAGTCCTAGAACAGTTGTTAATCCAGTTAATGGAATATCTAGTACTGGTTGTTATTAAAATAATACATGTGGTTAATTCCTTTTACACAAATAGTTCACGCAGGAGTTGCTGAAACTTTGATTAATAGACTTCTCGACAAGGTTATTAATCCGCTAGTTTTTCTTCTATTTGTTGCAGCTTTGATTTATTTTCTTTGGGGTGTCTTTATGTACCTAAAAGACGGTGAAAAGAGTGACGCAAGAGCAACAGGAGGTCAGCATATGATGTGGGGTTTGATAGGTCTTGTAATTATGATGAGTGTATACGGCATTATACGTCTTATTGTAAATACTTTTGACTTTAAAGCACCAGAACATACTGTAGATTTGAAAAGTATAGGGAAATAGAAATTTAAAGATTAGAATATTTAAATTTATGTTTTGTCTTCGACTCGAATAATGTAAAAATATTTTTTACTTATTCCTCGCTCGACAAAATAAAAATAAATAAAAAAGCCCCGCCATAAGGTGGGGCTTTTTGTTGCAAGTGGTGCAACTAAAGAGCTAATCGAACAAAAGATTCCAATTCGTTGGTCTTATCCAAAAACCTAATTTATTAGTAAAAGTCAAAGGTTCTTTAGATATTATTACTATTTGTGAATCAGTTGTTGCTTGTAAACGATACAAACCAACACCGTGCTCTCCAGCATTAACCGGAATACTTGGACAGAATGTGTATTCTGCATGGTCTGGATAAATGACGTGAACACAATGAACTTGGGGATTGATTACTACTCTTTCGTTGTAAACATCGAAAGTGTAATCTTGCCCTTTTTTGAGTGTAATCTTTTGGGAATAAGAAGTATTCATTCTCACAATAAACCCAACAAGCAAAACAATAATCAATAAACTAACAATTATATTCCATAAAGAAAATTTATTTGTTGGTGTACGTGCTGGTCTTGGGGCGGGTGCAGGGTTTGTTGTTCCTGTCCCTGCCGTTGTGTTGGTAGTGTTTTGATTACCACCACCTTGCACTGTTTGGATTGTTGGTTTTTTGATTATTTTATTAATCCAAAAAATTATTCCCCAAAGTATCAAAAAAAGAATAATTGCAATACTAAGCATTGTTGTCATCCTTTCCATCTAAAAGAATGTTTGTACTTTTATCACCTAATACTAATGTTTTGATTTTTGTGTTCTCAAGGGCGTTAGCGATCAGAATTGTTTTGGCGTGAGGATTTTCTTTCATTGCGTTGGCCAATTCAATTTTAGGTTTGTTTTTAGCTTTACCAACTGTTTCTTCATGATAAGCTTCACCGTCCGCATCTTTCTTGGCTTTCTTTAAACCTTCTTCAGCAATGTCTGTTTGAACTTTTGCTGCATCAAGATCAATACGAGCCTTTTTAACTGCTTCAAAGCTTGGGGCAAGTTGATAGCCAATAAAGTTTACCGAATTGATTCTTACACCTGTTGTACTTGTAATACTTGGATTTCCTCCTTCGCTTGAATGATCTTCGTTGATAGATAAAATTCCACCAATAAGATCATCTAATGCTACTTCGTTTTTTGTTTCAGCTTTTGTTTCTTTTGTTACATCATCTAATGATCTTCTTCCCACGTATTCACGAACCACGTCCGAGACTCTTCCAGTTAGAAGAGCAAGATAATTACTTGATCCAAACAATGCTACTCCAGCATGAGTGAGTTCCACTCCAATAACCAAATCCATATCAATAGCAATACCATTACTCGTCTCACACTCACTGACTCTTACCGCATAAGGATAAAGTGCTTTGATTTGAGATACAGATTCATCGCGAGAAATAAATTCATACTTCATTGTTGTCTTATCTTTAATAGCATACTTCACCCAACTGTGGTTGTATGTGTGTTTACGATACATTGGATATAGATTCATCCATACAAAGCCTTTGTTTGAAGCCGGAGTAAAAACCGGCTTATTAGGATCATTTTTTTGAAAAATTTCTCCTGTGTCAGGATTTACATCTTTACCGGAAATATTACCAATATATTTTACTGGTGTATCTCCTTTTTTAATAACGATTACAGCTCCAGCTGGAACTGTAGTAAAAAATCTGCTTTCTATACCTTTACTAAAATCTTCTCTTGAAAGGTATTCTTTTAATAGGGGAAAGTAGTAGAAGTAGAAGAGTGGCGTTCCAATTATCAACCCAGTGATAATTACTGCCCAAATGATTGTGTTTATTATTTCCATTTTGTCAATTAATTTTGTATATATTATACACTTTTTATATAAAAAAGTCAATAGACATTCGGTTCACATTATTTCTAAACACGCGTAAAATTATGCTTAATTTTCTGCTCCGCTCGATATCAGTCATATCTACGCGAGGTTTATAAATAATGTAAACCTCATTTTTGAGGCTTTTTATTGTGTGCTCGGGAGACTTGGTCGAACAAAAATTTCTGCAGAAATTTTTGTTCGACCCCGCCTCGCTTATTTTTCTGCTGAAAAATCATAGCTCCGGCTTTCAAGTCCTCACGCAAGTAAAGCAGTTTACTTGCTTCCCAAGCAAAAAGTCCCTATTAGGGACTTTTTTGTGCTCGGGAGAGGACTTGAACCTCCATGGATCACTCCACCTGTTCCTAAGACAGGCGCGGCTACCAATTACGCCACCCGAGCATATACAATATCAATAATGATTTTGTATAGAAATATTACCATAAGTTTTAAATTTTTCAAAGAGAAGAAATATTGGTTGTTTTTTATGTATAATGTATAATTAAAAATATGACTTACACAGAAAATATATTTATATTTGGAACCAGTATAGTATTACTGACACTAGTTCTTTTAATAAAAAATATTGCTTGGGAAAAATTAGGATTAAAACCTAAATCATTTTTTAATGGTTGGTGGCAAGTTTTGTTATTTAATATTAGTGTTTTTACTTTAATACAATTAACTCTTTTTTATAAATTTATAAATCTTCCTGATTGGATGGTGGATAGGGATCCATTTCTACCACTATTAGTAATAGTGCTTTTACAGGAAATAATATTTAGAGGATTATTGGTTAGTTGGCTAGAAAAATTTGGTAAACAAAAAGCATTATGGATTAGTGTTGTCATTTTTGTAATATTACATTTGATTGCTCCTTATACCTGGTCTAGTGTAGGAATTGCTTTTGCCGGACTTACTTTTTTTGGAGGTTATTTTTGGGGTTGGCATTTTCTAAAATTTAGAAATATTTATCTACTTACGATTTCACATTTGTTAGTAAATTTAAGTTTTAATTATGTTGTTTTAAAATTCTTACTAATATAAGACTTAGTAGGGATCGCCTCTCACGTTGTTCGAAACGCACAATTTTTATATGAGCCTCAGTAGGGATCTCGCCCTACGGTCGCGGGTGAGTTTCAATCTCGTAAACTCGATAATGAAACTCCTTTCGATTCCTAACACAAGCAAAGCAATTTGCTTGTTCTGAGGGGACAAAATTAAAAGACAGAACAATGTTCTGTCTTTTAATTTTGTCCCCTCAGTAGGGATCGAACCTACGACATTCTCCTTAAGAGGGAGCTACTCTACCAGCTGAGTTATGAGGGGGTCTGTATTATATTTTAAAACTTACTTTTACCTCACAATTCTTTTGTTGAAACCACTACAGCTGAGTTATGAGGGATTATAAATATAAATCCAGAGTGGGGGTCGGTCCTTACAGGACCAGTACCCTAATTGGATTTTTTATTTCGTATAACTCATAAAAAATCTCAATAAGGCTTCGACCCTTTCTCGTATTTTATTTCATAAAATACTTGCGACACTCTGGGCACAAAGTAAATAAACCCAGAAGGTTTATTTACTTTGTGCCCAGAGTGGGGGTCGAACCCACATCCCTTGCGAGACACGATTTTAAGTCGTGCGCGTATACCAATTCCGCCATCCGGGCAATATTTATTTTTTAAATTATAGCATATCGAATCTATTCAAAATAGTAAGGAATCGATCCTTACAGGATCAGTACACCTTTTGCATTTACTCAAATCATAGATTTTCATAAATAAGCAAAAGCTTTTCGATTCCCGCACGCAAGTAAAGCAGTTTACTTGCTCCACGTCTCAAATTTTCCAAAATACTTTTTTGGAAAATTTGAGACGTGGGCGGGAATCGAACCCGCGCATGGCGGTTTTGCAGACCGCAGCGTTACCACTTCGCCACCACGTCGATATTATATATGTGTAATATATAATATATCTTATTTAATCTTTTGTCACTTCTGTATTTTCTTCTGAAAATTCTTTTGCATGTAAATTATCTTCACGAAGGATTTGATCAATTTTTTGCTTCATATGTTCTCCGTGATCAATTGATACATCCAAGAAAGGAATAGTATGAGTTTGAAGTCTCTTTTTTAGCTCCTTTCGAATCTCTCCTCTATGACGTTTTAGGAATCCAAAAGCAGCTAGCTCTTTGTCTTGTGGAAGACAAGTGAAATATATAATTCCATTTTTACCATCGTCAGAAATTTCTGCACGAGTTATAGTGATTAGGGAAGTATTTCCAGAGTTTGCTCCTATATAAGAACTCGCAATTTCTTTTACTAGTGTTGAAATTTTTTCGTGTCTATGTGCCATATTATTTTTGTACTATGATAAACGATTCCAAAATATCTCCAGCGGCTATATCGAGCTTTGCTTCAACAAAGAGTCCACACTCTTCACCTTCTATAGCATCTTTTGTTTTAGCTTTACTTTTTTGTACTTCAAGAATTTTTCCACGTCCGATTTCATTTTCACGACGAATTATTCTTACAATACTTCCTGATTCAATACGTCCTTCAATAACTTTTCCTCCCACAACTTGCTTGTCACGAGTTTGAGAAAATGTTTTTATTATTTTAAGTTGGCCAATTGATTCAATTGTTTCTACACGAGGTCTTTTTGCTTCGAGGTTTATTTCAAGCCATTCTGTAAGTTTGTAGATAATATTAAAGAGTTCAATTGTTAGTCCAATTTTTTCATTTGTATCACGAGCTACAGGGTCTATTTTTACATTAAAACCAACTATAACAGTGTCTTTATCACTTGCAGCACGTCTTACATCTCCTTCAGAAATATTTCCAACTCCACAAGTTATTATTCTGTAAGCGATTTTTTCTTGAGAAAGTTTTTTTACTTCTTTTTCAATTGCTTCCGCTGTTCCTAGAACATCTGTTTTTATTATAAGAGGGATGTATTTTTTATCTACATCTATAGTGTCAGGAGAAGTTGCTTCGTCCTGCCAGTCTAATATTATTTCTTCTGCTTCTTTTTTTGTATCAACAGTTGTAAAACGTGTTCCTACTTTTGGTACATTTGACCATCCAGAAACTCTTATTGCATTTGAAAAACTTGCACTTTGTGTAGGTTTACCCAAGAAGTCTTCAAGCATTTTTGTACTTGCGTATGTATTACCAGCAACAATAAATTGTCCTTTTTTCACTGTTCCATTTTTAATTATAAGTGTTGCTTGTGCTCCAATTTTTGAATCACTTTTTGATTCAATAATAAGTCCGTTTGCAGGAATCTCTGGAGTTCCAACAAACTCTTCCAAATCAGCCACAAGACTTATTGTTTCAAAAAGATCAGGTATACCTTCTCCTGTTTTTGCAGAAATAAGTACAAAAGGTGTAGTTCCTCCCATACCTTCGAGATACACTTCGTTTTCAGCAAGATCCATCTTTGTTTTATCTATGTTTGCACCTGGTCTGTCTATTTTGTTTATTCCAACAATAAAAGGAACATCATTTTCTTTGATAGTTTTTATTGCTTCGATTGTTTGCATTTTTACACCATCTTCAGCAGATACAATAAGTATTGCAATATCAGCAACTTGAGCACCGCGAGAACGCATACCAGAAAAAGCCGCGTGTCCTGGTGTGTCGATGAATGTTATTGCACGTTCTTTACCGTCACTTGTCTTATGCTTAACTTCGTAAGCAGACAAGTGTTGAGTGATTCCTCCAGCTTCGCCATCTACTATGTTTGTTTTACGAATATAGTCGAGTAGGGTAGATTTACCATGGTCAACGTGACCCATGATTACTACTACAGGAGCTCTTTCTTTTGTTGTTATTTTTATACTCATATTAATTTCTTTTGATTAAGAAGAGCTGTCTGTTCTTCATCTGTTAATTCGTTCTCACTTTCCCAGTTGGTAATTTTTTTTGCAAAAACAGTCATCCTATCTCGTGCATAGAGTGTTGAAATTATTACTCCTGTACCTGTTTCATCAACAAGAGCGATTGCAAAACTCTGTGCGCCAGCAGTATCTCCCCAAGCATTAAAGCGAACAATATCTGTTCTTTTTATTGCTTGCTTCAGTCTTTTTTCTATATTATCCAGAAGGATATCATGATTTGATGAGTCTTTGTGTAATATTTCTGTTCTTTTTAGAACCAGTGCCAATAATTCATCCACACTACCATTCTCAGTTTCTTTAAAAAGTGTTTGCCATCTTTTCTCAAGCTTCAAATTCCATATGAGTAAAGAGATACTCACAATCCCAAAAACAATGAAAAATACACTGGAAATAGGTAATACCATGTAAAAACATTGTACTACAAAATAAGGATTTTTACAAATTTAAGACTTTATAAATACTCATTTTTGTGTATACTTCTTATATGAAAAGAATCTATTTAGATTATGCTGCTCTTACCCCGATTTCATTTGGGGTGCTTTTTCGTTCTTTTATTACAACCCTTACAGTATATGGAAATCCAGGAAGTATCCACAAGGAAGGGGTTGTGGCAAAGAAAATGATAGAAAGTGCAAAAAAAGATATTGCAAATATTCTTCACACCCAAATGGAACATATTATTTTTACTAGCGGAGGAACAGAAGGTTGTAATTTAGTTATTTTTGGAGTCTTACACAAAGCAATTGCAAATGGTATAGAAAAGCCGAATATTATAATAAGTGCAATAGAACATCCTGCAGTATATGACACATGTATCTCACTTGAAAGAGAAAATAAAATTACACTCACAATTTTACCTGTAGATGAAAAAGGTGTTGTAAAAGAAAAAGATTTGAGAGAATCAATAAATGAAAATACCGTTCTTGTGTGTGTCCATTATATAAATAATGAGGTAGGAACTATAGAGCCAATAAAAGATCTTGCTCGTGTGGTGAAAAAATACAGAAAAGAAAAAGAAAGTTTATACCCATTATTTTTTACTGATTCTGCTCAGGCGCCAAATCTATTTCCAATTCATATAGATTCTTTAGGAGTTGATTTTGTAACTTTGAATGGTTCAAAAATATATGGCCCACGATCTTCAGGAATACTTTTTGTAAAAGATAGAGAAATGATTGACGGGATAATCCTTGGAGGATCTCAAGAATACGGACTTCGCGCTGGGACTGAAGATGTTGGTAAGATTGTTGGATTTACTCAGGTATTAATCAATGCGGATAAAAATAGAATTTCTGAATATACAAAAATAGAAAATATTCAAAAAGTAGCCAGAAAACTTTTGGAAGAAAAAGTACCTGAAGCACACACTACAATAGATAGTGAATTTTGCTCTCCACATATATTACATATTACTATTCCAAATTTTGATAGCGAGACTGTCATTCTATATCTAGATCAAAAAGGTTTTGCTGTGTCATCAAAAAGTGCTTGTAAAACAGATGATGAAGAAGTTTCTCATGTATTGAAGGCTCTTAATTTAGAAGAAAATAAATTACTCTCAAGTATTAGAATTTCTTTTGGAAGAAAGACAAAAATTAGTGATATAGAAAATTTTGTAAATACTCTGCGACAGACTTTAGACATTCTCAAAAAATAATGTATAAGCAACACCAAAATTTTAGATTTTGGTATAATAAAATAATATGATGCCTGGATTTAACCAATTTACAACAAAAGCTAAAGAAGCTATTAAGAAAGCCCATGAATTCGCTATTGAACGTGGTCAAAATCACGTCAATGGACTTCATTTACTCACAGCACTTCTGTTTCAAGAGGAGAGTGTTGTTATTTCTATTCTTGATTCTCTTCAAGTAGATACACTACTTCTGTCTGATTCTGTTATTGAAAGTATAGAAGGACCAGAATCTAAGAACACTATTTCTCCTTCATATCAGATGTATCTCACACCTGATCTTGCAAAGGTTATTGAAGATTCTCCAAGAATTGCAAAATTGATTGGTGATGAATTTGTTGGAACAGAACATTTATTTTTGGCTCTTGTTGAAACAGAAGGTGGTGCTCAAGAATTATTAAAACGTTTTCGTATTGAAGCTGATGCTGTTAAACAAATAATAGAGAATTTTAAACACGACAAAAATGCTCAAGTTCAAGGACCAAAGAAATTTCGCCTTCTTACTAAATACACTCGCAATCTAACAAAGCTTGCACGTGAAGATAGACTTGATCCTGTTATTGGACGTGATGTAGAAGTTATGCGTATTATGCAGATCCTTTCTCGTCGCACAAAAAATAATCCAATACTCATCGGTGAACCAGGAACAGGTAAGACTGCTGTTGTAGAAGGACTTGCAATGCGAATCTCAAAAGGAGATGTGCCAGAATCTCTAAAAGACAAAGAAATGGTTTCTCTTGACCTCGGTCTTCTTATTGCTGGTACAAAATATCGTGGAGAATTCGAAGAACGTCTTCGTGGAATAATGAAAGAAATAGAAAAAGCTGACGGAAAAATAGTTTTGTTTATTGATGAAATTCATACAATAGTTGGAGCGGGAGCTTCTGAAGGCTCAATGGATGCTTCAAACATGTTGAAGCCAGCTCTTGCTCGCGGAGAACTTAAAGCTATTGGTGCAACAACTCTCAAAGAATATCAAAAATATATAGAAAAGGATCCAGCTCTTGCTCGTCGTTTTCAGCCTGTATATATCGAAGAACCAAGCAATGAAGATACAATCGCTATCCTTCGTGGACTAAAAGATAAGTATGAATTATTCCATGGCGTAAGAATTACAGATGATGCGATACTGGCTGCTGTAAATCTGTCTACTCGCTATATTACAAACAGATACCTTCCTGACAAAGCTGTAGACTTGATAGATGAAGCGTCATCATCACTTCGTATGGCTCTGGAAAATAAACCAGCGATTCTAGAAGAAACTCATAGGAAAATAATGCGTTTAGAAATTGAAAAGGAAGCTCTAACAAAAGAAATTTCAAATTCATCAAAAGAAAACAAAGATACAAAATCTCGTGTTAAAGAAGTTGAAAAAGAAATAGCAAATCTAAAAGAAAAGACTTCAGAACTAGAATTGAAATGGCAAAATGAAAAGAGTGTTTTAGTAGATATCCGTACGCTTAAGAAAGAGCTGGACACTCTTCGTGTAGAAGCAGAAAATGCAGAGAGTCGTGCCGATCTTACTCTTGCTGCAGAAATCCGTTATGGAAAAATTCCAGAAGCGAAAAAGGAACTTGATCAAAAAATGGACAAGTTGCAAAAACTTCAAAAGACTCGACGTATTTTGAAAGAAGAAATCAATGAAGAAGATATTGCTGATGTTGTCGCTCGCTGGACAGGAATACCTCTAACAAAAATGCTTGAAGAAGAACGTGCAAAATTAGCACGTATGGCGCAAGAATTACAAGGAAGAGTTATTGGTCAAGAAAAAGCTATTAAAAGTGTGAGTGAGGTAATAAGACGAAGTCGTGCTGGTATTTCTGATCCAAATCGTCCAATAGGTTCATTTATATTCTTAGGACCAACAGGAGTAGGTAAGACAGAACTCACAAAAGCCCTTGCTTCATTTATGTTCAATGATGATAGATCTCTAATACGTGTTGATATGTCAGAGTATATGGAACGTCATAGTGTCTCTAAGCTCATTGGTTCACCTCCTGGATATGTAGGGCATGAAGAGTCTGGTCAACTTACAGAAGCTGTACGTCATCGTCCTTATTCTGTTGTACTCTTTGATGAAATAGAAAAGGCTCACCCAGAAGTATTTAATGTATTGCTTCAAGTACTCGATGAAGGAAAACTTACCGACTCAAAAGGTAGAATTGTAAACTTCAAAAATACAGTTATTATTCTAACTTCAAATATTGGTTCTCAATATATAGAACAAATGGAGTCTCTAGGTTTCGGTGTTAAAAATGAAAAAGAAACTTATGAAGGAACTAAAGAAAATGTTTTGAAAGCGTTAAAAAATCATTTCCGTCCAGAATTCTTGAATCGTCTTGATGAAGTTATAGTATTCGATATATTGTCACCCGAATCAATTAGACAAATTGTAAAATTAAGAATTGACCAAGTCGCCACTCGTCTAAAAGACAAGGAAATAGATTTGATTGTAAGTGATGAAGCTCTCGATATTCTTGCAAAGGAAGGGTATGATCCACACTATGGAGCAAGACCACTGAATCGTTTGATACAAAACAAAATTTTGAATCCTGTCGCAACATACATAATAGAGAATGGATCAAATAAAGATGATACTGTTTATGTAACAATTTCAAAAGGTGAACTTGTTGTTGAAACGAAGAAGAAAAAGAAAATAGTTCCAAGTATTAAAGTTAAAGAAGTTAAGAAATCAAAAGTTAAGACAAAATAAAAAGTGGGGCCCTTCGGGCCCCACTTTACTTTTGTATTTGTATGTTGTATTCTTTTAACAAATTAAAAATTAAACAACAATGATAAATTTAGCTCAACAAAAGCCTGATTTTACAGGTACCTGGTTTCAAGGAAAGGAGTCAGGAGATTTCAAAATTTATATTCTCGATATACAAGCAAATCAATTTTTTGGAGTCAAAATTGATTCAAATGGTATTGCTGAAATTGAAGGACAAATAAATTTAGACGGAGTATATTTTTTAAAAGTGTATGCTCGGTATGTTACTGAAGTAACAAATGCTTCAAAAATTCCACTGGAATATTTTTTTGAAGAAAATATCTTTGAAGCAGAAGTTGGTAATGAAATTTCAGGAATATGGAGTTTTCCATGTTCTTACCAAGGGGGAGTTTGTAAGATAAAAATTGAGCAAGATTTGAAAGAATTTTTACCAAGACAGATTATACCTATAGGAGAAGATATTTTTAATTATTTTTCTGGTAAAAAAACAATAATATTAAATTCTGGTTCAACAGATGACCTTCCTTTCTAACCGCTTAGGCGGTTTTTTATTTTGTAACTTTTTTCTTTTTTGCAAAACCGCGAGGCTTCTTTTCTGTCGCTAGAAGAGCGAGAGCTTCTTCAAGTGTGATTGTGTATGGATCAAGAGGTGTTTTAATAGAACGGAAATCTCTTTCGCATCCAACATATGGTCCAAAACGTCCTACGTTTGCAATCACTTCAATATCATTTTTTGGATTGATACCAAGTATGCGGGGGAGAGCAAGATATTTCATAGCCATCTCAACATTCACACTACTTGGATCAATTGTTTTTGGAATAGAAGCCATTCTTGGTTTTTCAACTTTCTCACCTTTTTTCTTCTTTACTGCTTTCACTGGTTTTTCACCGAGCTGCACGTATGGTCCAAAGCGTCCTATGAGAACATATATAGGTAGTCCACTTTCAGGGTCATTTCCGATAGGTTCATCTTTTTTTATTTCTGTACCGTCAATCATGAGAGCTCCATCACATTCTGGATAGTTATTACATGAGAGGAATTTTCCTCCGCGTCCGAGTTTTACGAGCATTTTGTTTCCACATTTTGGACAGACAAATTTTTCATCAGCTTCTTCAATTGTTGTAGCCTTATCTAATTTTTCCTTCTCTTTTACTTGTTTTTGGAACGGTCCATAGAAGTCTTTGAGTGTTTTACTGTATTCACGTGTTCCATCAGCGATTTCATCAAGCTCGTTTTCCATTTCCGCTGTAAATGTGTCACTGATATATTGTTCGAAGTTTGTTTCGATGAAGCGAGATACAACATCACCTGTGTCTGTAGGCTTGAGAGATCTTCCTACTTTCTCTACATACTCGCGGTCTTCAAGAGTTTTGATAATAGATGCATATGTAGAAGGTCTTCCGATACCTCGAGACTCAAGCTCTTTTACGAGTCCTGCTTCAGAATATCTGTTGGGTGGTTGTGTTTGTTTCTCTATGTCTTTGAGTTCTATGAGAGCCAATTTTTCTCCTTCTGTTGTTTCTGGAAGAGTTATATCTTCACCGCGAGCGTCAGGTTCAGCGAGGAGCCATCCAGCATAACGAACTATTGAGCCTGTAGTTGTGAAGTCTGGAATATTTCCTTCTTCTATATTTGCTGTGATTTTTGTGCGAGACAAAATAGCATCTTTCATTTGAGAAGAAACAGTTCTCTCCCAAATAAGAGAATACAATCTTTTTTGTTCTTCAGTCATACCTAGAGATTTTTTCTCTACATGAGTAGGGCGTATAGCTTCGTGGGCTTCTTGAGCGTTTTTTGATTTTGTCTTATATTTGCGAATTTCTAAATGTTCTTTACCGAAGTTTTTTTCTATAGCGTTAGTAATTGATCCCACTGCAGTATCTGCAATATTTGTAGAGTCTGTACGCATGTATGTAATATGTCCAGCTTCGTAGAGTTTTTGTGCAATTTGCATTGTACGAGAAGGTGAGAACCCTAGACGTGAAGATGCTGTTTGTTGGAGTGTTGATGTTGTGAATGGTGCACGAGGTGAACGCTTTTCCTCGCTTTGTTTTACACCTTTGATTATCCAAGTTCCATTTCTACCTTCTTTTAGTATACGATCCACTTCACTTCTATCTGTAGGCTCTTCTGTACAAGAAAGATTTAAAGTCACTTTTTTATTTGTTTTGAATTCACTTTCAAGCACCCAATATGTTTCTGGGATGAATGCAGTTATTTCTCTTTCGCGTTCACAGAGAATACGGAGAGCAGGTGATTGAACACGTCCAGCAGAAAGTCCATAACGAACTTTTTTCCAGATAATTCCAGAGAGGTCATATCCAACAAGACGGTCTAGTACTCTGCGTGCTTCTTGAGCTTTTCTCAAATTCGTATCAACTTCTCGTGGGTGATTAAGTGCTTCTGTTACAGCTTCTTTTGTAATTTCGTTGAATGTTACACGACTGATAGGAGCTTTCACTTTTTTGTCAGCTTTCAAGAGCTCTTCGATGTGCCAAGCAATAGCCTCTCCTTCGCGGTCCGGGTCGGGAGCAAGTAATATTTCTTTTGCAGAATGAGCAAGATCACGTAATTCTTGTACTACGTGTTCTTTGCCTTTTGAAATTTCATAACGAGGAATAAAGCCACCTTCTATATCGATAGCTGTTTTATTTGATTTTGGAAGATCACGAATATGTCCTACAGATGCACGCACTGTGTATGCGCCAGCTAGATATTTTTCGATAGTCTTTGCTTTTGAAGGTGATTCAACGATGAGTAATTTCATAATGTTTATAGATATTAGTATTACATATATATGTATGTTTATACAAAACATCAATCTGTGAGTTGTACTATAAATATATTTTTAATGCAAATTTTAAAAATAAAAAAGACTAACTATTTGTTAGTCTTTAGACTATTCTTCTTTTGTTTTTTTATATACTCTTTAATCAAAAAGAATAATATCCAAAAAATTGTTGGATTTTGATTTCCTAAAATAAAATCACCTTTGTTTTCTCTGCTTAAAAAATCAAAATATCTTTCTTTTATAGCTGATTTAACATTTTTGTCACCACCTAATCTTTCTATTTTTTTATATATTTCATAAAGCTCATCCGCTTTTTCTGAAACATCTTTATAGAAAGGTGAATATTCTGGAATATCATAACCAACTAAGTACTCTTTAGATATTCTAAAGCACTCTTCTTTCTTTAAAAAAACATTTTTAAGTTTTATGGATTTTATTGCGATTATTAATATATAAAAAAACCAAAAGATAATAGGACTAAATAATAAAAAATATATTAAAGCCATATAATTAATTTCTAAGATTTAATCATATTTTTCTAATTTCTCCAAATTCTTCCTTAATTAATCCTTTAATCTCCATTAGCGACAAAAGAATACTTGCTTTACTAGTTTCCATACCTAATTTATATACAAGCCCATCTCTTGTTAAAGGTTCTTTAAGTATCTGTAAAACCAATTTTTCTTCAGTGCTTAGATTTAATTCTATTTGTTCGTTTTGTTGGTTATCTTTTTCAAATCCAAGCGCTTCAAGTAAGTCGTCAGATGAAGTGATAGGTGTGGCGCCAAGTCGCAAAAATTGATTTGTTCCTTTTGAATTATCAGAAAATATTGATCCAGGCACCACTAAAACATCACGATTATATTCCACAGCAAGACGAGCTGTAATAAGTGTCCCAGATTTCTCTTCAGCTTCTATTATAAGAATTGCTTTACATAGTCCAGCCATTATTCTGTTTCTTCTTGGGAAGCTCCAAAGTGCTGCACGCATACCTGGTTCAAACTCTGAAAGAAGACATCCTCCTTTTTCAATTATTTCTTCTGCAAGTCTGAAGTTTGTTGCAGGATACAAAACATTTTTATCAAGCCCCGAACCTGGTATCGCAAGTGTAAGAATATTATTTTCTAATGCATGTTTGTGAGCAAGACTGTCTATACCAAGAGCAAGTCCAGACACAATCACTACAGGATACCCTTTAAGTGAATTTATGAGTTTTTCTAAAACATCTTTTCCGTATGATGTATATTTGCGTGAACCAACAATTCCTAAATAAATAAATTTTTCTGGGTCTGGTAATTTTCCACGAATAAAAAGTTTCTTTGGTGGTTCTGGAATTTCTAAAAGCGAAGGAGGGAATTCGGAGGGATCTAATTTGTAGATGTCTTCCATATATTTATATTGTAATACTTTTTTATATTGTGTACACTAAATAAAAAAATAATGGCAAAACAAATCAATTTAAAGGGGTTTTCAAAAATAATTAATTTTAATAACCCAAAAATTTTAAAATCTTTTTTAAAGATTAATCAAGAAAACAAGAAACTCTTAGCTAGAGCTGTGCCAGATCCAACAAAGTTTCATAAAAGGTTTTTTACAACACATCAATAACTCCATTTTAGGGGTTATTTATTTTTTTGAAAAAATATCTGTTTTCTTGTATACTCTATATATTATGTTGGATATAAAATTCATTAAAGAAAATAGCGACCTTATTAAACACGCAGTAGAAAAGAAGCATCTGTCATTTGATGTGGATGCATTTTTGAAGATTGATTCCAAGCGCGTTTCTATGCTTGAAGAAGTTGAAGTTCTTCGTGCTCGTCAAAATAAGGCAACTGTTGAAATTCCAAACGCCGACCAAGAACGTCGTAATGTTTTGCTTAGTGAAATGCAAGTTTTGAAACTTGAATTAGGACAAAAAGAAGATGAACTAAAAGAAATAATGAAAGAATGGCAATCTCTAATGCTTCAAGTTCCTAACGTGCCCGACATGTCTGTACCTGATGGAGAGAGTGACGAACAAAATCTCGAAGTATTCGTTTGGGGAGAAAAACCAAAATTTGATTTTGAAGCAAAAGATCATATTGAATTAATGGAGAATTTAAATCTTGCTGATTTTGAGCGTGGAACAAAAGTTTCAGGGTTCCGTGGATATTTTTTGAAAAATGAAGGAGCTCTTTTAGAGTTTGCTCTTTGGCAGTATTTTATGGAAAAATTAGTTAAGAAAGGTTATAGCCCAATGATTGTTCCATCACTTGTGAATCGTGAGACACTTTTCGGGACAGGGTATTTACCACAAGGAGAAGATGATTTGTACAAGACTCAAGATGGTGACTATTTGGCTGGAACTGGTGAAGTTGCAACAATGTCATATTTTTCTGGTGAAATTATCGACAAGAAAGATTTACCAATGAAGATGGTTGCTTTCTCTCCATGTTTTCGTCGTGAAGCCGGAAGTCATGGTAAGGATGTAAAAGGTCTATATCGTGTACACGAATTCTTCAAACTCGAACAAGTAATACTCTGTGAAGCAAGTCATGAAGAAAGTGTAAAATTGCACGAAGAGCTTGCGGAAAATGTAAAAGAATTATTGCAAGAATTAAACCTTCCTTATCATGTTGTTGTAAACTGTGGAGGAGATCTTGGACTTGGACAAGTTAAAAAATATGATATTGAAGTATGGCGTCCAAGTGTAGAGAAATATGGAGAAACTCATTCTTGTTCATATTTTCATGATTTCCAAACACGACGCTTGAATATTCGTTATCGTGACGAAGACGGTAAAATGCGTTATGTTCACTCACTCAACAACACTCTTGTAGCAACTCCAAGAATTTTGATTTCTATTCTTGAAAACTACCAACTTTCAGATGGAAGTATTGTTATTCCTACAGTTTTGCGTCCATATATGGGAGGTAAGGAAATAATTAAGAAATAATTCTATGGATATCAGGCCGAATACAACAAACCGGCATGAACTTTTTAAAGTCTCTAATGAAAAGATTTTACGTGAGCGAAAAAAACAAAACAAACGTTTCGGTATATTTTTCTTAATAGTTTTTATAATATTATCTGTTGGGATTGTATTTCTTTTGAGAATAAAATCTTTTCAGCTTAGTTCTATTAATATTGAAGGAAATGTAGTTTTGGAATCTAAAGATATTGAGAATTTTATAAATAAAAAATATGAAGGTAAATATCTTTGGGTTATACCTAAAAATAACACCATATTCGTTCTACCTAATACAATTAAAAAATCTCTTCAAAAAGAATTTCCAAAAATTGATTATTTGGAAGTAAAAAGATCTTTTCCAAATAAATTATCAGTTTCTTTAAGTGAAAGAAAAGGTGCTTATGTTTGGTGTGGTAATGATGTGACAATATCTGTTATATCTAAAGACAATCAATGTTTTTTTGTAGACAAAGAAGGTGTTATTTTTAGTGAAGCCCCATATTTTTCTGGAACACCTTTTGTATTATTTTTGGGGGGTGAAAAAAACAAAGACCAAATACTTGGAACACAATTATTAAATCAAAATGATTTTAAAAATATAATTTTAATTTATGATGTTATTTCAAAATTAAAATTATCTCCATATGCTGTACTAGTTCTTCCTGATGGTGAATATGAAATATTACTTCGTGATGGACAATACAACTTTTTAAATTCTCCTCGTATAAAATTAAAAGATATTAATGATCAAATAATTATTTCTCAAAATCTTGCAGCAGCTTTAAATACAAAAATATTTAAAGAAAATAAAATTTCAGATTTTAGTTATATTGATTTACGTTTTGGTAATAAAGTATTTTATAAATTAAAATAATATGGGCAATTTAGGATTTTGGGAAAATTTAACAAAAGATAAAAGAGGGAATAATAATCCGTTTTTTGTACTTGCGCCAATGGCTGATGTTACTGATCCTGCGTTTCGTCAAATCATTTGTAAATATTCTCGCCACGGACAAGATGATGGCGGTCCTGATGTGGTTTGGACAGAATTCGTTTCAGCTGATGGTCTTACTCATGAAATTGGTAAAGAATCCTTACTTCGTGATCTTGCTTATACAGATAAAGAACGTCCGATAGTGGCACAGCTTTTCTCTGCTCATCCAGAGAAGATGCGAAAAGCTGCGCAGATAGTAGCAAGTCTTGGCTTCGACGGTATTGATATTAATATGGGTTGTCCTGATAGAACTATAGAGAAGCAAGGTGCTGGTGCATGTATGATGAAGACTCCTGAAGTTGCTGTAGAGATTATTCGCGCCACGAAAGATGGTATAAAAGATGCTGGTAAAAATATTCCAATATCTGTAAAAACTCGTGTTGGTTACAATAAAGTAGAAATAGATACATGGATACCTACAATTCTTAGAGAAGGTGTCGCTGTACTTACTGTACATGCACGTACCCGCAAGGATCTTTCTCTTGTTCCTGCAAATTGGAATTATATAGAAGAAGTTGTAAAACTTCGTGACTCTCTCGGTGTGAATACTTTAATTATAGGGAATGGTGATGTGAGAGATATAGAAGACGGTATAGAGAAATCAAAAAATACAGGTTGTGATGGAATCATGATAGGGCGTGCCGTGTTTGGTAATCCATGGATATTCGATAGAAGACAAACAAAAAATACAGTTTCAAAATATACAAAAATAAAAGAATATATCGGAGGAATATTGCTTCGTTTTGGATTGAAAACAAACGCTCACAAATATTGGCTCCACCAAGAAGAGACTGTTCCACTTTCAGAAAAATTAAAGGTATTAATAGAACACTCAGAACTTTTTGAGAAATTACTCGGAGATGTAAAACATTTTTCAATAATGAAAAAACATTTCAAAGCTTATGCTCACGGATTTAAAGGTGCAAAAGAGCTTCGCACAGAACTTATGGATAATGGTAATAATGCAAAAGCTGTAAAGCAAATAGTAGAGAAATTTTTAAATAAATAATTTGACTTATTTTTCTAGTAGGAGTTTAATTAAAAAAAGTTCCAACTATGAAAAATATAAAAATATCTCTTATTGAGAGTCTTGGATTTTTGGTGGATATGTGTTTACCTAAATCTTCTGGAGAATTAAGGGTCTTTGAAGTCTCTATTTCTTTTGATAATAAAGAAGGTAAAACTTTAAATTTGAATATTGCATTCTTTAGGCCAAAAGAAGATGTGCTTGTAGCGTATCAAACAGAATCTTCTAATGATTTTACTATTGTAAGTAATAGTAGAGAATGGAAAGAGTCTTTAATTTTTTTGAATAATTTAGACTGTGATCAAGATAGTTTTAAAATAATTAAGACAAAGATTGTCTATATCCAAAAATTTGAAATAAAAAATGAAAATATTTTTTATTTTGAAGCAGGAGTTACTATTCTAGAATCTCAATTGGAAACCCCTCACAGACAATCGTCTTGAGGGTTTTTTATTTGACATTTATTTTCAAATCTATAAAGTATAAGGAAATACATAAACAATGAAAACAAATATAACAGAAGCGCCAGAATACGAATTCAAATTTGTTGGTCCAGAAGAAATTAAAAAGAGAATTGAAAGTTGGGCGGAAAAACTTAAGAAAAATCCTTATATTAAGGTTCATTTATTTGAGGGTTGGGGTAGTGCGAATTCTCCAATTTATTGTGATATTCCAGTAAATACCGAACACTTATTTAACCCTGACTTGATGGGTGATAAATTTCAAATATTCTTTAATTATAAGGGAGATACTGAATTTTCTTTAAAAGTATTTTCGATAGATGATATGGAAATGCTTAAAAATTCAACATTTGGTATAACGGACGGAAAAAGAATATCTTCCTGGTCTGAAGCTTTTGAATTAATTAATGATTGGGTAAAATATTTAGAATCAAAGATTCCGGAAGCTCCACAAACTCCATAAAAGCCTGTAAGGGCTTTTTTAATTTGACTTATTGACATTTATTTTCAAATCTATAAAGTATAGAAAAAACAAAAGATGAATACAGGACAAAATAATGGACTTTTTGAGATGGTCTTTGAAAGTCACGTCATAGGAATTCCCGAAGGAATTCAATTTAAAGAATCTATAAAAGAATTTATTCTAAAACATTGGGGAGCAGAATTTTTGAGTAAAAATTTTGATGATTTATTTGACCAAATAAGCTTGGGTAAGAGACTTGTTATTATTAAACTTTTGATTAATTCTAATACTCCTCAGATTGTCAAAAGAATAAAAAAAGAAGGTTTAATATTGGGGAATTCTCTGGCTCTTACTTTTGCAATGCTTTCAGTGAAAGACAATCTTCCAAAAGGTTTTTACATTCGCTCTCTTGATGAAATGGAAAATCTGCCACACGTTTTTGGAACTGACAGAAAAATACCTTCAATTTTTATAACAGAAGAAGGAGATGTTTTTGATTCTTGTTATTTTAAAAAAGGTTTTTTAAAAGGAAGATATTTTATTATCTTGTCAGACTAGCCCTCGTACGAGGGTTTTCTTTTTGGTATAATATAAACCTATGTCATCCGTATCACTTTATCGCAAATATCGTCCATCTGTTTTTTCTGAAGTTCTTGGTCAGGAGCATATAGTTTCTGTTCTTGAGACTTCTATTAAGAATGACAAGGTAGGGCACGCATATCTTTTCTCTGGGACTCGTGGTACAGGTAAGACTTCTATTGCGCGCATCTTTGCAAAAGAGCTCGGTACAGCACCTGAGGATATTATTGAACTCGATGCGGCTTCAAATCGTCGTATTGATGATATTCGCGAAATTCGTGATGGAGTGAACACTCTTCCTTTTTCTTCAAAATACAAAGTATATATTATTGATGAAGTACATATGCTTACAACAGAAGCATTCAATGCACTTTTGAAGACTCTCGAAGAGCCACCAGCTCATGTGGTATTTATTCTTGCTACAACAGAACTCGATAAGGTTCCAGATACAATACTTTCACGTTGTGAATCTTATCGTTTCAAAACTCCAACAACTGCAATTTTA
Organism: Minisyncoccota bacterium; assembly: GCA_031972855.1. Lineage (GTDB taxonomy): Bacteria > Patescibacteriota > Minisyncoccia > Phycocordibacterales > UBA9973 > JAIXRY01. The sequence goes on along the minus strand of DALYDY010000004.1, from coordinate 28,383 downwards.
AAAGAAGTTGTATTATCTGTATCAGAGAAAGAAGGCTACGTTGTAGATCAAAGCACAGCCGAGACAATCGCACTCCTAGGTGATGGATCATTTCGTGACACACTTGGAACTTTGCAAAAAATCCTTGTAATCTCAAAAGATAAAAAGATAGATCCCGAAGAAGTAACTCTTATTACAGGTGCACCAAACCAGTCTCTTATAAATGAATTTTTAGAAAGTCTTATAGACCGTGATCAAGAACGTGCACTTTCTATTGTGAAAAAAGCTGAGAACAATAAGATGAATCCAGAATTATTCTTACGTCTTTCTCTTGAGAAATTCCGTACAATATTATTGCTCCGCATCGCACCACAAACAGGGAAGACTTTTGCAGGGAGTTATAGTGTGACCGATCAAGAAGTATTGAAGAATCTTTCGGAGAAGAAGAGTTCTGTTCTTGTGTCAAAGTCACTTGGTCTATTTTTGGATACAGATGAGAGAATTAGAAAAATTTCTCTCCCTTGGACACTTTTTGATTTATTGGTGATGGAAATATTGGAAGAAGATAAATAAATTAAAGAGCGGCGCCCTAAGGCGCCGCTCTTTAATTTATAATTTCCAATCTATTGTACTGGAGGAATATTTGTATCCACAGCAGCTGGCTTCATATCTGATTCCTTGATTTGAATATCTCTCATCATCATATTTTTTTCAAAATTTCCTTTTTGCATTTTCATCATTTTTCCACCCATATCATTTCCTCTCATATTGTGACGGAAACTCTTTATCATTCCTACTTGTACTCCAAGCCAGAAAATAAATAAAGCTAATATTATTTTTATTATTGTTTTTCCAAAATGACAGTGCATCATTTTAGAATTTTTCATCCATGTGCAACCTTTGCAGTCGCAAGTGTTTGTGTGTTCTTGTTCCATATATATAAATTAATGTTATTAAGTGGCTTTTATGAGCCTTATTATATTATACGCTAAAGTATGTAGTTTTATTTCAAAATTTGTTATATTTACTTTATTTTTAAAAAGTGTATAGTTTAGAAAATTAACAAAAAATGAAAAATGAAATAGACGATCTTTTGATTAAAGAATTCTCTTACATTTATAATGAAAAAGGAGAAAAAGTACAATTGACCCTAGACAACTTAAGTGAGTCAATATCACAAACACCTAATTTTTTTCTAAATAATGCAAAGTATATAGAAGAAATGATTCTAATAAAAACAGAAGCAATAAAAGACGACTTTGTTCTTGATTATTATCAAAATCATTCAGGTGCTGTCTATCTATGTTTTGTATCAATAGTTTCAATGGTTTACACTAACTTAAAATTTATTCTTTCAAAAGAAGATCTTGAAAAGACAATGATAACTGTTTTGAAATTATTACCAGAAATTCTCTATAGATCAAAACATAATAATTATTTTGGAAAAGGAGAAGAAGATGAATTTGGTAATAAAAAACCAGAAGAACCAAAGTCATATTTGGTAGATTATCAAAACCTTCCAGAAAGTACAAGGAAAAGATTTGTCCAAGCGTCTTGTTATTTTAGGGGTTTATACTGGGGAATATATAGAGGCATATTCCTCCTCTCAAAATATGATCCTAGTATTGAAGAAAAATTAGAAATTTTATTAAACCCAATGTTTGATGGAATGATGTTTAATATTATTCCCATATTCGAACCAGAATCCACCTAGTGTGGATTTTTATTTTAAAAAATATTTACAATATAATTTGACAACTTTAATAAATACTTGCTTTGTCTTGGTATGTGCTACACTTCGCATATGCATGGTTCAAAAATAATCGAGAAATACTTCTTCTTTTTCCTCCTTCTTGCCACGGCTTCTTTTGTGGGGATGATACTCTTTCCATTTTTTAGGGTTATTGTAATTGGAATATCTATTTCAGTTGTTCTTTATCCTTTGTATTTATGGATTCAGAAACACACTTCAAAAAAATACAATTGGATTCCTTCACTACTGACTACCTTGGTTTTTCTTGTTGGTCTCTGTATTCCTCTTTATATATTAGGCTCAATACTCTTCAATCAATTTCAAAGTCTTTATTCTTCTCTTAGTACAACAAGTGCTCAATCAATTTTGACGACAGTAGGTAACTCATTGAACAACCTTCTTCCAAATGGGATTGCCTTTGATGTTCAAAAAGAAATTGGTATTATCACTTCTTCTTTTTCAAGTAATATACAAGGTATATTTTCTGCAACAGCTAAAACTGTCTTAATGTTTATAATATTTTTATTCATCATATTCTACTTTCTCAAAGAAGGAAGTTCTTGGAGAAAAAAATGTATACGTATAAGCCCGCTCTCTACAAAGTATAATGAAAAGGTTTTAAACACACTCGCTAATACGATCAACGGAACAATAAAGGGCTACTTGATTATTTCAGTAGTTCAAGGATTGCTTATGGGTATAGGACTTGCAATATTTGGTGTACCTCACGCTGTGCTTTGGGGATTTGTTGGAGGAATTGCTTCTTTAATTCCGACTATTGGTACAGCTTTAGTATCTATACCTATTATTCTTTATTTATTCAGTATTGGAGAAACGGGGAATGCTATAGGTCTCGCTGTCTGGTCTGCAACTTTTGTGGGAATGATAGACAACTTCTTGAGTCCTTATATTGTTAGCAAACAAATACAGATTTCTCCACTTCTAATACTACTCTCAGTTCTTGGAGGTATTATACTTATGGGTCCTGTTGGAATAATCATCGGACCACTAGCAATAAGCCTCTTAAACGAACTTATTATTATATATAGGGAAGAGAGTGTTGAGTAATATTTTTTTAGAAATAGTTTTTGATATTCCATTTAGGATTTTCTTCTATCCATTTAGAAATATTTGTCCATTTCAAACCATGAAATCCAAATTGTTTTTCATAAATATTGTTTGTGCCTTCTATTGAGAACTTTTCTGCAATTTCTGGTGGTGCAAATTTTATATTCTCGTTTTCAAATTCATTTCTGTACCAAACACAAATAGCCACATCTTCAGGGTGTAATTTTGGTACTTTACCTTCTTTTGAAAGTTTTGCAGATACTTCTAAAAACTTTTTACTTCTTAAACTAAAACCACCATTACCCACAATGAGTGTGCCTAGGGTTGATTCTGGGAAGTCGAAATTTTTTACAGACCAATCTGCAACAAGCCATGGAGCTCCAATATAATCGTATTTAATAAATTCGTCTGTCCAACTGTCGGGATTTAAAATAAATCCATCATACTGAACGAGTAATACATATTCTGTGTCTACATATTTGTATAATTCTTCGATACAAAAACGAGAAAATTCCTCTATTGATCCAATATGAGGAATCTCTATTTTTCTACCATCTTCTGTTGGTAGAGATGTAAGTAATTTTACTTCTCCAAATTCAATTTCTTGAGTTGATATGTCTAAAGCTTTTTGTATTCTTTCGACATCTACACAATCTATTGCTATGAGAGTTACATTTTTTAATATTTTCATAATTTAAAAATTATTTTTTAATTAACTCAAATAATTTTTCTTTTGCTTCTTCCACAGAACCAACTATGTGTCCAGTCTTTTTAATAAACTCAATAGACCATTTAGGATTCCTTTCTTCTTTCCATATAATTATTAAATTATTACAAAAATCCCCAGGCTTTTCTGTATTGTTAGCATAAAAATAACCAATTTCTACCCAGGTACCTTCCGATGGTGCTATTCCAGGATTTGCTATGAGAAATTGAGAATTTTTAATTCCATTTAAATCATCAGGAAAAAAAGTATCAGGTGACGATTGGTCAGAATGTATTTCCCAATCATAAAAATTTAAATCTTCTGTATTTTGAAAAATATCTTTGTAGTTATTATCGTGCTCGTTTGATTGTCCAGCTAAGTAAATTTGTATTTTTTCCATATCTAAATATTAACTTCTTCGATTTCCGCTAATACTTTGAATTCAACTTCTGTTTCTGGAGTCTTGTCAAAATGCATAGGGATGACTTGTCCGATAGACTTGAATTGTTTTATGAAATCAATCGCTTCTTTTGGCCCGAAAGTGTAATATCCTCCGATAGGTATGAGAGCCGTATCTACTTCAAGCGTATTCACATCTATCCCAGAAGGGTAGAACATATCACCTGCGAAGTATATTTTTTCTCCATCGAATTCTATAAGAAATCCAAAATTCTCTTTTGGTCTCACTGTCGCATTTGGCCCATGATCAACATCGAAGAATAAGACTTTGAAATCCGGTGTTTCTAATAGGTCTCCAACCTTCACTTCTTCAATATCAAAAAATACAGCTTCTTCTGCGAGTAAATCAATACATTCTTTATTCAAATATAGTTTGAGAGGGGAAAGTGCTTTTATGTGTTCAGCAGAGAAGTGGTCTCCGTGAATATGAGACACAAGCATTGCGTCTACTGACAATTTCTCAAGTTTTTCGAGTGGGGTAAATCCTGCAATATCTATCGCTATTTTATAGCCACTTGTGGATTCAAGTATGAACCCAGATTGTTCAAATTTTTGTATCTTCATAAGGGAGATTATAACATAAATAATTTTGTGAATTTGTAATAAGTATTGACAAAATATATTATTTAGTATATAATATATAAAATAATAGAACCATGAAAAATATAATAATTCTTTTTGTACTTATTAGTACAGGACTCTTTGGTCAAAATGTTTACAAAATGCCGGCTTTCAAAAAAGTCGAACCTAAAACTCTAAAAGCTAATATCAGTAAAATGATATTGGGCTACGTCACATATCAGCCATATCAAGAAATTATTACCAAACCAACAGACATAATGACTTTTGATGTTGGAGTGAGTCTTGCGTATTATTTGATACAAGATTCACAAAATCGCAACTATCTAAATAAAGATATTGCTAATGTAATCTCTACTGAAAAAGGTCCATTAATGATTTTCTTTTTAGAGTCTAAAGGTCTATGGGCTATAGATTTTCTTCCTGGAGATTTGTTCATAAGATCAGGAGAAAAACAAATGAAGATATTCAAAGCCAACGAAACCAAAGAACTTGTCAATCTCCTTATGGAGTGACAGGTTCTTTTTTTATTTGTACCCAATATACTATTTTTGGAGGGTTGAAAAAACTCCAAGTCTTGTATGGTAGTGAGATTATCTTAAAATATTTGGAAATCTTTCTAATCCTTTGATGTATTCTTGATCAAAAATATTATCCAAAAGTTCGCTAACGCCTTTGCATTCGTCTGCTAATAATTTTGCACCTCGAATATAATAATAACATTCCTCCTCAGTCATGCTATTTATTGGGTCGATTGTAAGACCTCTTATATTAGATGTCTGGTCAGCTATTTTAATTCTACGAACACTAACACTTTCATTTTTAAGTCTGTCAGCCTGTAACTGTTTTCTTTCCTGTAAAGGTAAATCTTTGTAGTGTCCATGATCTGTTAGTCCGTAAACGATATCTCTAACTTCTTTTCCAAATATTTCTTCAATATTATCAAAACTTACTTCAGTATCTTCTACACTATCATGAAGCCATGCAGAAATAATTTCATCTTCTGTCCCACCAGAAATCCATACCAAATCAGCAACTTCCTGTATGTGATGAATTTGAGGTTTTTTAATGCCAGAGATTGATGTTCCAACAATATGGGAGTGAGCATTACGAACATATTCTTGTGCAAGGTTTAATCTGTTACTGTTTTTCATAAATATAATATTTTATATTTATATTGTAGCATATTGAGTTTTTTCCGTAATTCTTGTATTATAGTGGAGTTACGTTAAAAATATTGGGAAATCGTCTAATGGTAGGACAACGGATTTTGGTTCCGTTTATCTAGGTTCGAGTCCTAGTTTCCCAGCAATACTATATAAAAACACCCGCAATAAAGTGGGTGTTTTTATATAGTATATTGTTGGAACAGAGACTCGAACCGCGGGCCGCAATTCTCGTCGAGAGGATGAAGGTCTCGAGCTCAGCAGAGCGAGAGGAGAGACTTAGTTTACTAATAAACACTATTTAAGTTATTGCACTCAATATAAATTAAAACCTATTAATTTATATTGTTTAACGATATAATAAAATATATGTGGTATTTAATGATTATATTAGGATCAATTTTTATTGTTAATTATTTTTGGAAAAATGTTTTTAATTGGGAGGCAATAATTAAGTATCTATGGAAGGAGCTTTATAAAAAAGCAGATATAGTTGCCACATTAATGAAACATGAAGATAGAAGTATTTTTGATATGGCAGAAAAATATGAAAAACCAATAAAAATAATTGGTAATCTAATAAATTCAATTTTAGATTTTATTAATTTCTTTGACTTTGAAGAAGAAAAAGGGAACAGTCAAGAAGAACAAACTTTTGGATATGGACGTTTTAATTATGAATACATTAAAGATCTTGCAAAAAATAATCCAGATTCATTTAAAAAATTAATAAAATGATTGATATATTAAATAATAACCAAGGGGTTGTATCAGTTGTTATTTTTATATTAACAATTATTTTTGCTTGGGCTGTAGGTTTTTTAAAATGGATAAGAAATGAGATTTCAAAAAGTAAAAGGAGTAAAAAAATAATCTGTGCATGGAGAGTATATTCAAAGATATTAACTGAAAATAATGATTACTTTGAGTATAAATTTGGACCAATTTTCCAAAATAAAAATGACGAAATCATTAAAGATTTTTGGATTAATTTCTCTTCTTCTGGATTTGATTTACATTTAGAAAAAACACCTCAAACTATCCTTTTTAAGGGGTGGAATATGAGAAATGAAGCATTAAATATTATACTTAAAGATGGTGAAAGTTTTGCACCTCAAAATTTTATAGAACCATTTATAATTACAATAAAATTAAAAAAAGATTTACCTGAACATGGTGCATGGATATATATATCTTACGGAGTGTCAAATTCTCCTAAAAATGTAGTAAATTATATCTTAAATTATTATGAACTTAAAAAATTTATCGCTGGATCTAAATATTCAACAGAAAATTTTTTGGAATATATAGGAGCGACTGGTTCTAATTTTTTAAAAACAAAGATAATCAGAATATTTTGGAAGTAATAACAAAATTATGAATCTAGAAGAAATCGTCCATTTTTACCCTCAGAAGAAATTTCTAAAATATTAAATCTATGAAAACATTTAAAAATGTTGATGACTATATAAAAAGCTACCCAAAAGACATTCAAGTTAAATTGATAGAACTAAGAGATATTGTGAGAAAGGTGTCTCCAAAGTCAGAAGAGTCTATTAGTTACGGAATGCCAGCATATAAATTCGAAGGGAAGCCACTGGTATATTTTGGTGGTCAAAAGTCTCACATAGGATTCTATCCAACACCTGGTCCAATTGTCGCTTTTAAAGAAGAGCTTATTTCTTACAAACAATCAAAAGGTGCAATACAATTTCCTTTTGATAAAAAACTACCAAAAAGTCTAATAGTAAAGATTATAAAATTTAGAATGAAACAGATAAAAGAATTTAAATAATAATTTATGAATAAAGATGCTTTTGAAAAAATACTAAAAATATCTGAAGAGTTTTTTGGAACTGAGAATGATCCAGATCAAATGCCTATTACAAACGAATCTGCCGACAAGCTTAGAAGTATTCATCCTGACACTCTCGCATATATATTTGATGGTGAGAATAATCCTATTGCTTGGGCTGTGGTTGTACCCACAAGTGTTGGAGTAATGAATAGTTTTCTTAATAAAAAAATTACAGAAAGAGAATTGCTTGATATGGCGACAGAAGAAAAGAATTTCGAATCATTATATATTTCAGGGGTTTTTGTTCTTCCAGAATATCGTAGGATGGGCCATGCTTTAAAATTATTAAAAGATTCTATAGAAAAGATTTCAGATGGTAAAACTCTCCCACTTTATTCCTGGGCTTATTCAAAAGAAGGTGGGGAGCTTTTGGAAACTTTATCAAAAGACTTAGGAAGACCAATAATTTTAATTGAAGAGTAATATAGTTTAGTTTGCGATATAATATAAAAATGAAAAAATACCAATCACCTCAATTTATCCTTAAAACAAAAGATGGATATAGAATAATTTGGAATACAGAAAATGATATTGTTGAAAAAAATCTAATTCCTACAGATACGGACGTTCAAATTATTTCTATTAAACCAGCAAAACAAAAATATTTATTTCACGCATCTCCGAAAAAGTTTACCATTCTTGACCCTCAAAAAAATAAAAACGTGTATGGTGAAGGAGGATATGAATTTGGAAGTCCTGTTATATTTGCAAGAGCAAAACCAACTGACGACTTCTGTAAATTGTATTCTTCTGATTATCTAAAAGCTCGCAAAAGCATACCGGGTCGTATCTATCACAATGTAACCTATAAAGGCAGGACTTTGCATTTAGGGAGCAAACATCACGGATACATTTATATTCTTGAAGGGTTTAATTTTTTTGAAATGACATACAAAATATTTCAACTCGGTAAATGGAATAGATATAAAGAATGGATTTCTTTTTTTCCAGTAAAACCAATAGAGATAATAAAAATAGAAAAACCATTTGAGTGGGATAAAATTAAAGAATATGAATTTGTTGGTAAAGAGTATGTTGGAAAAATAGCGGCGAAACAATACTTAAAGTTGGTAAAAGATAGTAAGGTAAAAAAAGCTGTAATTAATTGGATAAAAAATGATACTAAAAAGTTGATCCCCATAGAATTAAAGAGGTATATAAAACAATAATATATTAGAGAAGTGTTTAAATACTACAATCGAAAGAGTCACAAAACATTATATATAGCAAGAACTGTTCTCACTACTCATATAAATTGTTATAATTAATATTATGTCTATAGAAAACCAAAACCAAAGTCTTAAGGAAAAATATTTTTCAAAAGCAGATAGTGAAGGATATATTTCACTTGGTGACGCACGTGCCGAATTCGATGGAAGACAGATAAAAAATATTGCAAGTCTTCTAGATGGAGAAGAGGGTACAGAGCCAGACTATAATTTAGGTGGAGGATTAAACTTTAAAGGTAAGTCTGGAAATTATTCAGATATGAAAATCCATATTGATAGTTTGGAAGAATTTATTGAAAGAGTTCAAAATCATTATAAATAAGAAAATTATGTCTATAGAGAACAGTGAACACAGTATTAATGATCCACAATTAGATAAAGATATTGCTGATTTACAAAAACATGTAAAAGAAAATGAAATACTTCAAAATGAGGCATTTGTTTTGTTAAAAGAAGGTCTTGATTTTTTGCAAGATGATATAGACCATCTTAAACATATTACAGATTCTAATGATATGGCTGATTTTTTAAATGAAATGCATAGAGAAGAGGGTTATGAAAAACCTGCAATTAAAAAATATTCAGAAGATCATATTTTAGAAATAAAAGAAAAAATTGATAAAATTAAAAAAGAAATTAAAGAAATCAATGATTCTATAACTAATCTAACTATTGACTCTATTGAAAAGGAAAAATATGTTGATATGTTTAATAAAATGCAGGAAACATTCAAATATATATTAACAAGAATTGATCCTCAAGAATTAAATTAAACAACTGTTGAAAGAAAAATCCCCTCGAGGGGATTTTTCTTTCAACAGTTATTTCAAAATCAGAAATTTTTCCATGATAAAATTATTGAGAACAACAAATCAATAATCAAATGAATAAAGTTAAATACTATACAAAACTTTTTTTCTGAATATTTTTATTTATGTTTATCTTTAAGCAAAATAAAATAATGCCTAATCCTAAAATGAGAAAGGGGAGGAAGGTGGAAAGAATCCACTAAAAAGCCGCATATTTGCGGCTTTTATAATAAACTTGCTTTTTTGTCTTAATGTGTTAAAATTGTATAGAAATTTAAAAATATATTTTATTTATGAAAAAAATCTTTGCTTTATTTGTTCTTTTTGTTTTGTTTGTTGCTGAATCACGTGCTCAGCCAGGTTTTGATGATGATGTAGAAGATGCTCCATTATCTGGAATTGGTTACTTAATTATTGCAGCTATTTGTTTAGGGGTATACTCTGTATACAAAATAAAAAAGCAACAAAAAAACATTATTACTGTTTGATTTTTATAAGCTGTGTCATTGTGACGCAGCTTTTTTATTTATGCAAATGCTTCTTTTTATTCCAAAAGTGATAAACAACGCATCCTAGAATTCCACTCATAACTAAAGCCTCTATAGGTTCATGTGTGTTTTCTGGAATTTCTAACCCAACAGTTTTTGAAATTATAAATATTCCAATTAGAATAAGGCCTGTTATAAGAAGTGTTGTTTTTGGTTTTTTTGTGTGTGCTAGACTTTCTTCATAAAGAAATACTACGTCCATTCCAAGGTGAAGAATTCCAAATAGATAATCTTGTAATTTATAACTCTCAAAATATAATCCATGATTTATCATGTCTACACCCATATGTATTATCAATAGAAAAAGAGCTATTTTCCCATGATATGAATGAGATATAAGAGCGAGAGTAAGACCAGCAATAAGCCCAATAATTACTAATGGGTTTAAAAAAGGAAGTTCTGCTGCGTGGAATATTAAAACACCAGCATACAATATCAAGAACGCTTTAAAAAATTTGTGATGATGCATCTATGTGTATATTATAAGATAAATTTTATTATAAAACTATATAAATATCTATTTTTGACAATATAGATATTATGTATTATGCTATTACAAAGGAGAATAAAAAAATGAAAATACAAGAAAAATTTGCTTTTCTAAAAGCAGGAGAAAACAGAGAATCTTTTTTTAGAAGAATTTCTTTATTTTTCCCAAAATCTGATTATAGATATAAGAAAATAGAGCAAGCCTACAATGTTACAAAAGATGCATTCAGGGATCTAAAAAGAGAAGGTGGTGATAGATATTTTGAACACATCAGGGCTGTTTGTCTAATTCTTATTGATTACTTAAGAGTAAATGATTATGAATTGATAATTGCAGCTCTGCTTCACGATATTGTTGAAGACTGTCCTTCCTGGACAATTGAAAGGGTTCGCACTCTATTTGGCGATAGAGTTGCTTGTTTGGTTGATTATTTAACAAAACCATCGAAAGTAGATTATCCTAAAAAAGAAGAACGTGAACATGTTTATCACTATAGATTCAACAATGCTCCACGTGATTTCTTTTCTATTAAACTTTCTGACAGGTTTCATAATTTGTTTACTCTCGAGTCTTGTCCAAAAGATAAACAAGAGAGAAAAATTAAAGAGACTAGATTACACTATTTAGTTTTTGCTGAAAAACACTTTATTCTTTATCATGAGATTATCGAAGTTTTAGAATCTCTTGAAAAAGAACAAATTCCTCAATAAGAGGAATTTTATTTTTTATCCTCACTATTAAAATTAATTTATATTTAATTAAATATTGTTCTATAATAGTCTTATGAAATATTTTAATTTTTTCAATTCTCTAAAAAAGGTAATTTTTCTTAATGTATTTATTGCTTCACTTATACTTAGCTCACTTATTGTTGGTGTTTTCTTTTTGTACAAAGATACTCAAAAAATATTAAAAGACCAATTGTTTAATTCTATTGACTCTATTGTTTCAAGTTATGTTGAAGATGTTGATTATAAAGATATAGAAAAACTCACAAGTCCAGAAATGTTTGTTTCTGATGAATACAAAAATGTTGCAAGTGTTCTTTCTAAAATAGTGACTCATTATCCTGAAGTTTCTTTTGCTTATATAGAAAAAATCCAAGAAGTTGATGGTGTAGAAAGAGTTGTATTTTTAGCTGATGGATGGTCTGTTGATCCGTATGCAAACACTGATTCTGATACAACAAATGATGTCGATATAAATAAAGACGGAGTTGTTGATGAAAATGATGAGCTGACATATATTACAGAAGAATATGAAAACGCTCCAATAACATCAATAAAAGAAGGTTATAAAGATATTTATATTGATAATACTTTTTATACTGATGAATGGGGAAGTTTTATTACAGGATATGCTCCAATTAAAAATGATAAAGGAGAGACTGTTGCTGTATTGGCTGTAGATATTCGCGATACAACATTCGATACTATTGTAGGTAATATTTCAAAGCTATTTTTTGTATTTTCTTTTGTTGTTCTTGGTTCCGTAATTTTTTTACTTATATTGTTTATTCTTGTTTTTATAAAAAAAGAAAATTTAAATAAAGCACTAGATGAAGAAAAATCTCTTGTTATAGGTCTTGTTGGTCATGAGATGAAGACCCCTCTAGCCCGTATTCGATGGCTCTTGTCTGCTGCGCGTGAAGAATTAGTATCTAATGATCCAAAAGCAGATAAGCATATAAAAGAAGCATATGAAGAATCTATAAGAGGTTCTGATTTCTCAAAAATAATATTAGATGTTTCAAAAATACAATTTGGCAAACTGTCTTTAAATTTTGAAGACGTTAATCTTCGTAGTCTTGTTCAAGAAATAAGAGAAGAAATTGAATTTATGTTTAGAGAGAAAGATGTTATTTTTAAAAATGAAGTAACAGGTTTAAATATTTTTGTTGATAAATACTATTTTCTTTTAGCCTTAAAAAATATTATAAGTAATGCAATTAAATATAGTCACAAAGGAGGTATGGTTATTGTTTCTAGTTTAGAAAATAAAAATAATTTTGAAATATCTATATCAGACACAGGTATTGGTATTCCTAAAGAAGAACAGAAGAAGATCCTCTCTGGATTTTATAGGGCTTTAAATACAAAAGAAACAACAGGTCATGGACTTGGTATGTATCTTGCTTATCAAATAATCAATCATCATAAAGGGATTTTGAAAATAGATTCTAAAGAGGGTGAGGGGTCAATTTTTACTATTATTATTCCCAAAAAATAGCTATAATAAAAACATTATGGATACAAACAATAAATACAAAGTACTTTTAATTGAAGATGATAAAACTTTTATAGATTTATTAAGAAATAAATGTATAGATGCCGGTTTTGATATAGAAGTCGCTGAGAATGGAGCTCAGGGATTAAAATTAGCAATAGAATCTCATCCTAATGTTATAGTTACAGATCTCACTATGCCTATAATGGATGGATTTGAATTTCTTAAACAATTAAGAGAGGATTCTTGGGGTAAAAAGGTTCCAGTCATTATCCTTTCTAATTATGGCGATTTCGATAGAATTTCTAAGGCTTTAGATATTGGCGCTTTCTATTATTTGGTCAAATCTGATGTTGAGCCAAAAGATGTTTTGTCTTACATAGAAAAAGCAATAAAAGAATCTTTGGTGTAAAAATATGCGATTGGCATTACTTCAAATTATTTATATTTTTGTTGTACCTGTACTACTTATTTATTTTGGTGTTTTACCTGTAGATTTTAGAGTCATTATTCTTTTTTCTGTAACACTTTTGGTTGTTGGTATAATGCGTCATGAAAAATTTTCACATGAAGATGCTGGCTTTACTGATCCTTGGTGGAAATATTTTTTATGGTATTTAGGAGCTTTTGCCGTAGGTTTGTTGTGTACTATTTATTCGGAAAAAATACTTCCAATAGGTCCAAGTATGCATTGGTGGGAAAACAAAAGACTTCTAACTCTATTTATTCCTGTCTCTATTTTGCAAGAAGTTCTTTATAGAAGTTTTTTGATGCACAAATTAAAAAGTCTATTTACAAATATGTGGACAGTTATATTGTCTAATACATTTTTATTTACATTGTTGCATATAATATATCCTCAAAAACAAATAATGCTACCTTTTGCTTTTTTTGCTGGTCTTATGTTTTCTTATATATATTACAAAAAACCTAATATTGTTTTGATATCAATACTTCACTCAGTGTTAAATTTTATTGCAGTTTATTTAGGATTTTTTGTGCTACCTTCATAAAATTTTCTTGTGATATACTATATATTATGCGTTTTATTTTAACCGCTATTCTTATATCATTTTTTTTGGGAGGGAGTCCTATTTATGCAGACAATAATACTCCTGTAGGTTTTATAGAAAATCCAATATGGTTTTCAAAAGATTCTATTGTGGGCGGTGAAAGTGTAAAAATATATACACTTATATATAATGGCAGTACTGAACAATTAAAAGGAATGGTTGTTTTCTATAATGATAAAGTCGTTTTAGGTAGGAGAGAAATTATTGTCCCGAGTAAGACTGTAAAAGATGTTTCTGTTGATTGGAAGCCGACCTCAGGTACATATAGAGTGAGAGCTGTTTTAGAAAATTCAAGACTTGTAGATTTGAAAGGTGTAGAAATAAAAACTATAGATATTTCTCAAGAAACAAAAGAAAATGTTATACAAGTAAAAGAACCTGAGTTGGTTAAAGTTGAAGAAAAAATAAAAGAAAGTGGAACAGAAAATGTTTCAAAAACTTTTAAAAATTTTGGTAATAATATAGCTACAGATATTCCAAAAACTGCTTCAAATATTTTTACAAAAATAGATACAGCAAGAAATGACTCATCTCTATTTTTTGAAAAACAAAAAGATATTGCAAAAGTAGAAAAAGACAAAGTTATTGTAAAAGATGATTCTGTAAAAACAAAAAAAGCTTCTTTTATTCCAGACAATCCATTTGCAATTGCAAAATATTATTTATTCACTGTACTTCTGTTTTTGTTTAATATAAAAGTTATATTTTTTAGCTTATTAATTTTAATTTCATATTTACTGTTACGATTTGTATACAGAAAAATTAGAAGATAATCCACAATTATGAACCCACTAGAATTTCATCTTAAAAATAAAGGAAAAATAAAAATAGCTCTTACTGAGCCAATAACAAAAGAGAACCTTCCATTTGCCTATACTCCTGGTGTGGCTCTTGTTTCTTTAGCTATCTCAAATGATAAAAAACTTGTAAATGATTACACATGGAAAAATAGGGTAGTTGCTGTTGTTACTGACGGTTCAGCAATACTTGGAATTGGTAATCTTGGTCCAGAAGCAGCTTTTCCTGTTATGGAGGGAAAAGCAGCGCTATTTAAACAATTTGCAGATATAGATGCTGTTCCAATATGTTTGGATACTCAAAATACAGAAGAAATAATACAAACAATAAAAAATATAGCCCCTTCTTTTGGTGGAATAAATTTAGAAGATATTGCAGCTCCTAGATGTTTTGAAATTGAAAGAAGATTGAGAGAAGAGCTCTCTATTCCTGTTATGCATGATGATCAACACGGTACAGCAGTTGTTGTTCTTGCTGGACTTTTGAATGCTTTAAAAATAAGAAATTCAAAGATAGAAAATATAAGAGTTGTTCTCTCTGGCGCTGGCGCTGCTGGTACAGCTATTACCAAGCTTCTTATTGTTGCAGGAGTAAAATATATTTCTATAGTTGATAGTGGTGGAATATTATCTTCTGTAAGAGATGATATAAATGACGAAAAGAAAAAACTTCTACAACAAATAGGTGAGCCATGGGCAAAAGGTGAGCTTGTTGATATTGTTGAAGGTGCTGATGTGTTTATTGGTGTTAGTAAGCCAGGCGTTCTTACAAAAGATATGATTAGAACAATGGCAAAAGATCCTATTATATTTGCACTAGCAAATCCTATACCAGAGATTTTTCCAGAGGAAGCCATTGATGCTGGAGCTTTTATTGTTTCTACTGGCAGGTCAGATTTTCCAAATCAAATAAATAATGTCCTTGCTTTTCCAGGTATTTTTAAAGGTGCTTTAGAAAATAAATTAACCCAATTTACAGACGAACATTTTTTGAGAGTAGCTCACGCACTATCTTCTTTGGTAGACAATCCAAGTAGAGAAAATATTTTGCCAGGAGTCTTTGATGAACGTATTGTTGACGCTGTGTCTTCTGTTTTTAAAGATGAAAAATAATTTATTAAATTTAAATAAATCTATAATAACCACAATTACACTTTTTTTATTGGGAATCTCATTTCCTTTTTATATAGGTGCTTCTTTTTTGGTTGTTGGGCTAATTTTAAATTGGTTTGGTTTCTTTGTTGCACTTTTGTTTGCTTTGGTTAGGGTTTTGCTTTTTTCAGACGGGTCTAGATTTTATCTTTTTGAGGGATTAATAATTGTTTCTATATCTACTGTTATTTTTATTATTAAAAAATATACAAGAAAGAATAATAATTCATATGAGTTTATTTAAAAAGAAAAAAAGAAGATATTTAGAAGTTGATCCAGATGAAATATTGATTGACGCTCAAAATCTTCCAAATTTTAATACCCAACAATTTGAGGGAAGATTGGAAAAAGCAATAAAAGAAAAACCTTTTTTTGTTTTTGGATTTTTTGTTTCAATTGTATTTTTTATTTTTATAGGAAGATTGTTTTATGTTCAAATAATTCAAGGTGATAATTATTTGGCAAAAAGTGAAAGAAATAGTTTAAATACTACTCCAATTTTTGCTGATCGCGGAATTATATATGATCGAAATAAAGTTGAGCTTGCTTGGAATGAAAGACTAATACCAGAACAGCCTTTTGCTGATCGTGTGTATTACAAAAATCCAGGATTTGCGCATTTGCTCGGATATATAAAATATCCAGAAAAAGATAGTTCTGGAAATTTTTGGAGAGATTCTTTTGTTGCAAAAGATGGTGTTGAAAAAATATATAATAAATCTCTAGAAGGAAAAAATGGTGTAAAGATTTTTGAAGAAGATGTTTATGGTAATGTTTATTCAGAAAATACTATAAATCCACCAGAGCACGGAACAGATTTGATGGTGTCTGTTGACGCAAGAGTGCAGATGGGATTATATAAAGGAATAGAAGGTCTTGCGCAGAGTTCTGGTTATCGTGGTGGTGGAGGAATAATTATGGATATTCAAAACGGAGATATACTCGCAATGACTAGTTATCCTGAATACGATCCAAACATATTATCCAAAGGTGAAAACCAAAGTATTATTAAAGATTATTTAGAAGATTCGAGAAGGGTTTTTATTAATCGTGTTTTATCTGGTGTTTATACGCCTGGGTCTATTGTAAAACCATTTTTGGCAATAGGAGCTCTTAATGAAAAAATTATTGATCCATCTACACAAATATTGAGTACTGGGCAAATAGTTATTCCAAATATATATGGAGGACCAGACAGTATTTTTAAGGATAATAAGGCTCATGGATATGTTGACATGAGAGAGGCTCTAGCTGTGTCTTCTAATGTTTATTTTTATGAAATTAGTGGAGGTTATAAAGATCAAAAAGGTTTAGGTATTGTAAATATTGAGAAATACTCTAAAGCTTTTGGTATTGGCGAAAAAACAGGAGTTGATTTGCCAAATGAATTATCAGGTATAATCCCAAATATTGCATGGAAGAAGAAAAATTTTCCAAATGATCCATGGAGAATAGGTAATACATACCACACATCAATCGGACAATATGGTTTTCAGGTAACTCCAATTCAGATGGTGAGAGCTACAGCTGCAATTGCAAACGGTGGGGAGCTCGTGACGCCTGGATTTGTTTTGAATAAAGAAAGACCAAAACAAAAAATAAATTTAATTGATAATGAAACATATTATAAGGTGGTACAAGAGGGAATGAGAATGGTTGTTACAGAGGGTACAGGACAATCGTTGAAAGCATTTTCTGTTGCTGCAAAATCAGGTACTGCTCAAGTTGGAATTTTGAAAAATAGAGTTAATTCTTGGGTAATAGGATTTTTCCCTTATGAGAATCCAAAATATGCTTTTGCTGTTTTAATGGAAAGTGGGGTGACAAATCAGGTTGCGAGTGCTTCTAATGCAATGAAGTTCACTATGGAGTGGATGCAGATCCATACTCCAGAATATTTGAAGTAAAAATATTTATTTAATGTAAAAATACCCTGATTTCGTGAAGTAAAATCAGGGTATTTTTACATTTGAATTTGACCTCATTTTAAGGTACTATACTCCTATGGAATACGAAAGAGATTACATAACAAAAGAAAAAAAGGCTGAACTCGAACAAGAGCTTGAACTTTTGCGTAGTACAAAAAGACGTGAAATTTTGACTCAACTTGAATATGCAAAGTCACTTGGAGATTTATCTGAAAATGCCGAATATCATGAAGCTCGTGAGCTTCAAGGAAAAAATGAAGACCGTATAAAAATAATTGATCATATTTTGAGAAATTCTGTTGTTATGTCTGAAAACAGAGTTACAGATATGGTTGTTATGGGTTCTACTGTTACTGTTGTTGCAGAAGACGGAAAAGAAAAAGTTTTTCAAATTGTTGGAAAAGAAGATGCTGATTTGATGCTTGGAAGAATATCCCACCACTCTCCTTTAGGGCAAGCTCTTTTTGGAGGACGTATTGGAGATAATGTTGAATTCACTACACCAAAAGGAATCACTATATATAAAATCAAAGAAATAAGGTAAAATAATTATTATGGCATCACTTGAAGAATTACGTTTAATTCGTTTACAAAAAAAAGCTCTTCTAGAAGAATCTGGAATGGCTCCATATGCAAGTAATACTGATAGAACTCATCAAACGTTTGAAGTCTTAGAAAATTTTAATAACTTAGTTTCTACTTCTTCTATTGTTTGTATTGTTGGAAGGGTGATGGCATTACGTGGTCAAGGAGCCATTATGTTTTTTAATATAAAAGACGGAAGTGGAACTATTCAATGTTGTATAAAGAAAGATGAAATTTCAGAGCTTCTAATGAGTCTTTTTGCAAATACTGTTGATATTGGAGATTTTATACAAGTAACAGGAACATTATTTGAAACAAATACAGGTCAAAAAACAATCTTAGTTTCAGATTGGATGATGCTTACAAAATCTCTTCGCCCTCTCCCTGATAAATGGCATGGCCTTCAAGATGTTGAAGAAATATACAGAAAAAGATATTTGGATGTTTTGATGGATGACTCATCTCATAATAGATTTATTATTCGTTCAAAAATAATAAAGGCTATTAGAGGATATTTTGATGACCTTGGGTTCTTGGAAGTTGAAACGCCTATATTGCAATCACAAGCAGGTGGTGCGATGGCACGTGTTTTTGAAACAAATCACAATGATTATCAAATTCCAATGGTGCTTCGTATAGCTCTTGAACTTGATCACAAAATTTTGACTGTTGGAGGATATGAACGTATTTATGAAATAGGAAAAAATTTTAGAAATGAAGGTTCTGATCCAACTCATATTCAAGAATTTACGATGATGGAATGGTATGCAGCTTACGCAACTCTTGAAGAAAATTTGAATTGGACAGAAGAGCTTCTCCGATATCTTGCTCAAGATATAGTTGGAAAAACAACATTTACAGTTTTTGATAAAGAAGGAAATGAACATACTGTATATTTTGATGGAGCTTGGACACGTATAACTTTTGCTGATCTTTTGAAACAATATGCAGAGTTTGATATGTTTACTGCTAATCTTGATGAAATCCGTGATAAAGCAATAGAACTTGGTCTTGATAAAAATGAAGCACTAAAAACAGGAAAGGGAAATTTGCTTGATCATATTTTCAAAAAGACAGCTCGTCCAAAACTTATTCAACCAACATTCGTTCTAGATTATCCAAGTGATTTGAAGCCTCTCGCACAACAGAATGTTGATGGAACAGCGCGTGTAGCACAGTTAGTGATTGCTGGTGCTGAAATCACAAATCAATATGCTGAGCTTGTTGACCCAATGTTGGAGAGAAAGCTCCTTGAATCTCAATCAAGTGCAAAAGAAGGAGGTGATGACGAAGCTATGTCTGTTGATGAAAGATTCCTTACAGCAATGGAACATGGTATGCCTCCAATGACAGGATTTGGTATGGGAATTGATAGATTGGTAGCGCTATTTACTGAACAGAGAAATCTTCGAGATGTAATTTTCTTCCCAATAATGAAACCAAAAAGTGATGAATAACAAAAAACCTCCCAATCGGGAGGTTTTTAAAATAAAAGGCCTAAACAAAATGTTCAGACCTTTAAAATCCTTCAAAGTATTTTTCCTCGCTGTTTCTCCCTTCAGCCTTTTGAATCTCTTCTTCAACGCAACCAATAAAAACATCTTCGTCTTTTTTTTCTTTTTTCTTAAAAAAAGTACGGATATCTTTATATTTTTTATCTACGTATATTTGAAATTCTTCTTTGATGTGAGAGATTATGAGTTCTCTTTGATGAGGATCTTTTATCCTTAATGAAAAATTTGTTTCCATTAAAGATCTTTTTAAAAGTGTTCTCATTTCTATTATTTTTCTATGTTAATCATATATTTTATATATTTTTTGTCAAATGAATGTTTGTATTTTACTATCAAGCGAGGCTACTCCTCTAGAACGACATTTCGTAGCCGGGCAGGCGAGAATAGTAATTTTGTAGCAACAAAATATACGCGTCCTTCTAGAGGAGTGGCCGAGCGCCACTTATCCACACAGATTCTTTTGAAAGTGGAGTACAAGTGGTGTAAAATGGTAATAAGTGGGATGAAGTGGGAAATTTGACGGCATCAATTTTCTCTCAAATCTTGCGAAGAATTATATGCTTATTGGCGAATATACACACACTCTTGATGAAAAGAAACGAATTTCGCTTCCAGTAAAGTTTCGAAAGGAACTTGGAGGTGAAGTTGTTATTACACCAGGACTTGATAAATGTCTTTTCGTTTTTCCAATAAGTGAATGGGAAAAAATATCTTCTAAGTTATCAGATACTTCAATTCTTCAAAAAGACCCACGAAGTTTTAATCGTCATTTTTTTGGACAAGCTTCAGTTGTAGATATAGATTCAAACGGTCGTATCTTACTACCAGAACGTCTAAAAGAAAAAGCTGGTTTAGGTAAAAATGTTGTTTTTATCGGCGTTCAAAGCCGTGTCGAAATGTGGGATGAAACAACATGGATACAATATCGTGACGAAATAGAAAAGGGTGCAGATGACCTTGCTGAAAAGCTTGGAACCATAGGTATCCTATAGAAGGAATATGACACATATTCCTGTACTTTTAAAAGAAGTTATCGCTGGTTTTGATTTAAAACCAGGAAACACATATCTCGATGGAACACTTGGTTCTGGAGGTCATGCGCGTTTAGTGTGTGAGCGCTTTGGCCCCTCGATTCGTATTATTGGTATTGATCGTGATTCTGATGCAATAATTCGCACAGAAGAAACTTTCAAAAATCTTCCAAACGAACACCATTTTGTTCTTGATGAATTTCGCAACTTGGACAATGTGCTTTCAAAATTGCACATAGAAAAAGTTGACGGAATTCTTTTCGATCTAGGTATAAGTTCTCCTCACGTAGATACATCAGGTAGAGGATTCTCTTTTATGAGAGATGAACCACTTTTGATGACTATGGAAAAAGACCCTACAGAAGAAAAAATGACTGCATATGACGTCGTTAATACTTGGGATGAGGATAATTTAGAAACTATTATTAGGTATTATGGTGAAGAAAAATATTCTCGTCGTATTGCTCGCAATATAGTTTCAAAGAGAGATGAGAAGCCAATAAAAAGCACTTTTGAATTAGTTGCAATCATTAAAGAAGCTGTTCCTGCGCTGTATCGTTTTGGAAAGATACATCCAGCCACACGCACATTTCAAGCAATCAGAATTGCTGTTAATGATGAACTAGAAAATTTGAAAGAAGGTTTAATAAAGGGTTTTGATCATCTTTTACCAGGGGGCACTCTCGCTGTAATAAGCTTTCATTCTCTTGAAGATAGAATTGTAAAACATTTTTTTCAAGACAGAGTAAAAGAAGGTAATGCATTTTTAATACAAAAAAAGCCCATAGTCCCAACAGAAGAGGAAATAAAGAGTAATCCTCGAGCACGAAGTTCTAAGTTACGTATTATCAAAAAGTTATAATTTATATTTTATGTTTATATCCCAAACAAAAGAAAAAGCAGTAGAAATTTTCAATGGATATTTTGAACGTTTTGTTCGTTCTATGATAGTCATTTCTGCTGTTTTGTTTTTTGCTTATATTGTTTTGGTGGGACTTATAACTTTTAGTGTTGTTCATAGAAAAACTGTAGAAGGACAAACAAAACAACTTCGTTCCGATATTGCTTCTTTGGAATTATCTTATTTAGCACAAGCAAATACTATTGATATGGCGTATGTACAAACTCTAGGTTATACAGAAGTAAAAAATCCAACATATACCAACCGTACAGAAGGTCTAGCAATGCTTGTAGCTCATGAATCCCTCTAAAATTAAAAACAATAGAAGAATCACTTTTTTGTCCTACTCTGTGATTTTTATAGGCTGTCTTGTTGTTGCAAGACTTTTTTCTTTGCAAGTTATAAATAAAGAAATTTATAATGATAAAGCTGATAGACAGTATGCAACACCAAAGGGTTCTATATTTGATCGTGGAACAATATTTTTTACCAAAAAAGACGGAACACTTGTTTCTGCTGGAACTGTAATGACTGGGTTTAAACTAGCTATAAATCCAAAACAAATTATAGACGAAGAAAAAGTTTATGAACTTTTAAATGATATAACACCAATAGATAAACAAGATTTTATTGAAAGAACAAAAAAGAAAAACGACCCTTATGAAGAAATAAAAGGTCGCTTAACAAAAGAAGTCGCTGACAAAATAGAGGCTCTAAAAATATCAGGAGTATACATATATCAAGATAAATGGCGTTTTTATCCAGGAGGAACTCTAGCTTCACATGTTATAGGATTTGTTTCTTTCAAGGGAGACGATTTACTTGGAAGATATGGTATAGAAAGGTCATACAACGAAGCTCTTTCTCGAGGTAAAAAAGATCCTTATATAAATTTCTTTGCAGAAGTCTTTTCAAATATTGGAGAAACTTTTTTTGACCGTGGTGATGTAGAAGGAGATGTTGTAATGAATATTGAGCCAACAGTACAAGTTTTTGCTGAAAAAAGTTTACAAAATTTACATTCAAAATGGAATCCTGATAGTGCTGGAATAATAATAATAGATCCAAATACAGGAGCAATTTATGCTATGGCGGCGACTCCTGATTTTAATCCAAATGAATTTAATAAAATAAAGACAGGTTTTTCTTTTTCAAACCCTCTTGTTGAAGGTGTTATAGAAATGGGCTCCGTTATAAAACCTCTCGTTATGGCTGCAGGTATTGATAGTGGCGTTGTAACAGCTGACACAACATATATGGATAATGGATTTGTTCAGGTTGCTGATAAAGTTGTAAATAATTTTGATAAAAAGGGAAGAGGTAGAGTTAATATGCAAGAAGTTTTGAATCAATCATTGAATACAGGAATGGTTTTTGTTGAACAAAAATTAGGAAAACAAAAATTCCGTGAATACATGCTCGGTTATAAAATAGGTGAGAAAACTGGTATTGATTTGCCTGGAGAAGTTGCTGGAATAGTTTCTAACCTTAAAGCTCCTGGTGAAGTCGAATATGCAAACGCCGCTTTTGGTCAAGGTATAGCACTTACTCCAATAGAAGCGGTGCGTGCTTTCTCTATTCTTGCAAATGGAGGGAAATTAATAAATCCACATATTGTAAATAGAATAGATTATTCAATGAATAAAGATAAAAAGACAGAGCAAGAAGCACTTCAATTAGAATTATTAAAACCTGAGACAACAAAAGAAATAACAAGAATGCTTGTGAATGTTGTTGATAATTACGGCGAAGGTTCTTACAAATTAAACAATTATTCTATTGCAGGTAAGACAGGAACAGCCCAAGTTGCAGACCTTGTGAATGGTGGTTATTATAAAAACCAGCACACTCACTCATTCTTTGGATATTTTCCAGCTTATCAACCCAAATTCCTTATCTATTTATATGTAAAAAATCCAAAAGGTGCTTTATATGCATCTCAATCCGTATTACCTGTTTTTATGGAGAATGCAAAATTTCTTTTGAATTATTATGAAGTTGCTCCTGATAGATAAAATAAAAATCTCCTTTTTAAAGGAGATTTTTATTTTCTAAAGTTCTCTACTTGAAGGACTCCATTTTTTCATATGATGAAAACTATTATTGAATAGTCCCATATGCATTGCTGCTGTGAGTACAGCTCTCATACAATTGTAATCTTGTTCAAAATTATGTGTTCCTGCTTTCCAACCATTTCCTGTTTCAGTATCCTCACTATCAAGTTCTCTGTATATTTGTTCTGGAGAGAACCATTTTACTTGTTCTATTTCGCTTGTTTGGATTGTTAGTTCACTACTGTCTCCATCAAAGATTGTTATGTAATCACGAACCCAAAGACGAGATTCTTCTTTCTTGCTTGTACGCCAAGGAAGAAGTTCTTCTTTTTCTACAGTTATACCGATTTCTTCAGCAACTTCTTTTACTGCGTTGTCGTCATATGTTTCTTCTCCAGAAACATGTCCGCCAAAGTGTGTCATCCACCAGCCTGGGAAACGTTCTTTGTTTAGAGATCTTTGATGGCAAAGAATTTGACCTTTTGTATTCATTACAAAGATATTTGTTGTTCTGCACCAAAGTTTGTTTTCGATAACTTCTTTTCTTGTGAGCTGTTTTCCAATAAGGTCTCCAGTGTTCTCGTCTACTATTTGTAATAGTTCTTCTCCTAAATTATTGTGAGGTGTCATTGTTATATTTAAATTTATTAAAAATTAAAAAACGCTCTCGCGAGTGTTTGAATTAGAACTCATTTAAAAATAGACTCTGAATAGGTTATTCGGGGTTTATTTTTGAATGGGTTCTGTATGAACTATAGCATTTTTTTTATTTTTTATCAAAAAAATTATTTTTCCCCAAAAAAACTTAAAAATAACATACAAAACATATATAATTAAAGAATGTTAAAGACTGTAAGATACTTCTTCACAAGAATATACACAATAATCTCTATTGTGTTATTTATCTTCACATACACAGCACTAAAGGTAGGAGCTATATACTATCCTACAGACAACATAACTAACCCTAGTTGTGCACCAGGTGACTCTGGTTGTTATGTATCTCTACTACCTGACCAAACATCTAACTCTGGTTCTTTGTTATTTACTAATGGTACTAATCCTTCTTGGACTAGTTCTTCTGCTCTTTCTTGGGATAGTGTGAATGGGAGATTGGGGGTGGGGACGAGTACGCCAGGATACAAATTAGATATTACAGATTCTTCACTTGTTAATTTAGTTAGGATTAAAGCACCCTCAGATACTTATGGAGGAGCTCTCAGTATTGAAAGCAGTGCCTCCGGACAAGAATCAAGTATTAGGTTTTATGACCAAGTAAAAGAATGGACTATTGGAACATATAGCGATAAGTTTTTTGCTTATTCGCAGACATATGGAGGAATACCTTTCCAAATAAATTCTAATGGTAATGTTGGTATAGGTACAACTAATCCAGGCCACAAATTAACAATAGGAGATGGTACTGGTAATAATTTTCTTTCAATAGCAAACTCTTCAACTAATATATATATAGGACAGTCAGGAAATACTCGTTTTGGATATGCTGGAGGTACAATAGGGTTATTACTTCAAAGTGCTACAAATATTGCTATGGGTATAGGTACTTATGGGGGTGATGCTCCTTTAATTTTCGGTACTAATAATATAGAAAGAATGAGAATCTCTGGTACAAGTGGTAATATTGGTATCGGCACAACATCTCCTGTTTCAAAATTCCATATCGCAACATCTCCAACAGCCTCAGTAAACTACGGAACATTCTCACTTGGTTCTGGAGCTTTTGACGGAACAACATCAGGATACTTTGGAACAGCTTCATCTTCAAATACAAACGGAACATCTCTTGCTATAAATGAAGCTTCTGGTTATGCTGGGGATTTGATGAATTTACAAGTCGCTGGTCTAAGTAAGTTTAAAGTTAGTAGTGTTGGAAATGTAACAATAGGTTCTAATTCAGGTAATGCCCTCCTTTCTGTTATTGGTGATAATACTGCAGGACTTATTCAGGCATACAGATATCAAACAACACAAACTTCTCCACGTTTTGAATTATATAAAGCTCGGGGGACCCAAGCTTCTCCTACTGCTTTGGTTGCTACAGATATTGCAGGATCTTTTGATGTTAATGGATATAATGGTACAGGTTTTGATAGACTTACAACTATTAGAACTTGGGTTGATTCAATTGTGGGCAATGTTATCACACCCTCAATGTCTTTTGAAATAGGAACAAGTGCAGCCGCATCAGAAAGTAAAATGACTCTATGGAATACAGGTAATTTTCTTATAGCATCTAACGCTCATGGATTGACTGATAATGGAAATAAATTACAAGTCATAGGTACTGGATATTTTTCTGGAAATGTTGGTATTGGTACAATAACACCGTCTGCTAATCTACATATAGAACCATCTGGAGGTTCTGGCGAGGTGTGGCAGTGGATTAAAAACAGTAGAGATACAGCATCTGTTGCTTCTTTGTATGTAGAAAATAATTCTGGAATGAATATAGCTCTAAAATCATATGGTTCAACTTACGCTTCAACAATATTTGGAGTCGCAGCTGCTAATACTATGTCTATAATGGCTGGAGGAGCAAACAATGGTCTGTTTATTGGTCATTCAGGTAATTCAAAACCAATAATTTTTGGACAAGGAAGTACAGAAAATATGCGCATTGCTGCTACTACTGGGAATCTAGGTATTGGAACATCAAATCCAACAGAAAAATTACATGTCTATCAAAACATAGATAATGCTTTGATGTTTAAAGTTGAGAACCCTTCTGCTGGTACTGGTGTTTCATCTAGAATGGTGCTTGTTACAGATACTATTGGACAAATAATATTAAATGGTGCCAATAATACATCTCTCGGTGGTGCTAATAGTATGAACATTGTAAATAATGCTTCAGCGCCGATTACTTTCCTTACTTCTCTTACTGAACGCATGAGAATTAGTTCTACTGGCAACGTGGGTGTTGGAACTAGTGTTCCTATTTCTCGCTTATCAAACAGTACAACAAATATAGTAGATTTTGCTAGTTCTAGAAACGTTGACGATCTTGGAATTGTTTGGAAAATAGCATCAACTGGTGCAAAGTATGTTGCTGGTTTTGAGAACACAACAAACTCCACTGGGGCAGGTGGTGTTGTTATTCGTACAGTTAATACAAATGGTGGGACATATCTTCTTCAACTCGTTGCTAATAGTACAGAAGTAGCTTCATTTACAGGTGACGGTAATGCCTTTAAGCCAGGAGGAGGTTCTTTTACAGCAACATCTGACCAAAGAGCTAAGAAAGATATATCAAGTCTAGGACTTGGTCTTGATGCTATTAATTCACTTAATCCTGTAACATTTAAATATAATGGATTATATCCAACAGCTCCAGATAATGGAAAAACATACGTGGGTCTTATTGCTCAAGATGTAATAGGTACACAGCTTGAACAATATCTAGTCTCAATAGATGAAAATAATGGTCTCTACCGTCTTGATCCTTCAGCTATACCGTTTGCACTTGTTGGAGCAATCAAAGAACTAGATATTAAGGTTAATCAACTCTCATCACTAGACACTACACTTACAGGATCATTTGGGTACCTAGCAAAAGAATTCATCGGAAATGCTTCTAACTCTATTACAGATCTCTATGCTAAAGTTATTCATAGTGATAGGGTGGAGACGAAGGAATTGTGTACTACTGACGGAATATGTTTGAGCGAAAATGATATTAAGAATCTATATCAAATTTCTCAAGAAAGAAATCAACCAAATCAACAAGTAGCACCAGAAAATCCTCCCACAGAAGAATTACCTCCAGAAGAAGTCATTCCACAAGAAGATGTAGAAGAAATAGTTGAATAAATCAAAAGCCCTCAATAGAGGGCTTTTGATTTAAAATAAATATAACTTGTTTTTAAAAAATAAAAAGAGTATATTTAATAAAATTTATTAAATATGAGTAACTTATTATCACTGTCTAAAAAAGCAAATGAGTTAATATCTCAATTTGGCTTTATTCCAAAAATAAATGAAAACACCACTCTAGACCATTATCAGTCAATGTATTGGGGTAAAGAAAAAACCCCTAAATTAATTGCTTGGTCTGTAGATTCAGAAGATATTCTTCCTAATGAAATAAATGTATACTCTAATTCAAAAGAAGTCTCAGTTATGGGGTTTGGCTCAACAAAAGAAGAAGCCTTTCAAGATGCATTAAATAAAATTCATAGTAGGAGAATTAAACGCAATTGGGATTTTGTAATGTTAATTAATGGGTTAGTCCTTCGCAATGGAGCCAATGTACAATATCATTTAGGTGGAGTTATAAAAAAAATTAGAAAATAAATATTACCCTTGAATTACATTAATAATTCAAGGGCTTTTATTTTGGTAATGAAAAAAATAAAAAGATATGTTATAGTAATTGAGTATTTTGGCCCTATCGTCTATCGGTTAGGACACATCCTTCTCAAGGATGGAAGCAGGGTTCGATTCCCTGTAGGGTCACA
>DALYDY010000003.1:0-79291 GCA_031972855.1 Minisyncoccota bacterium | reverse complement strand
TTTTCGTTGGCGTAGCCGATACCAGGGAACAGTTCACGGAGGCGGTTGGTCTGCTCGGTCATACTTTTGCTGTTGGGCTTGTAACCCGACAAGTAGCCATAGCTCGACTCCACTTCCTCTTCTGCATACTGTTTGGTGATGGAGAAGCGTTCAACGAGCTTCTTCAGCTCGGTTTGAAACTCTCCTCCGTTTTCGATAAGGCGCTGTGCGCCGTCTTTTTGAAGGTTCATGGCATCAATGCCATCCTCCACGAATCGAACGATTTGTTTACGTTGATTCGATGTGATCTTTTCAGTCATCATCTTATTTCCTTTTTTGATTTGAAAGAACTGGGTCCCGACACCCAGCCCTATTTGTTTAGATAGAGGTCGGGTATCGTTATCTTAAGTATCTTATCATATAAACATCATTTTGTCAATGGTGTCAAGGGTGAATTATATTGAACTAAAACCACACTTCCTTACCTCTTTTTTATAGTCATTTATTATGTCATCAGCATCACACTCAAGAGGGTTATCCATTTTAAATAAAAACTTTTCTATATCTATTTCCATCGGGAAAGATATATCATTTTTTGTAAAAATTAGTTCATTTATTTTATCAATACACTTACTTAATGTTCTGTTCAGGATATATAAATCTTGTTCAAAAGACTCGATATTCTTTTTATATCTAGCTACCATGTCTATATCAAATATCTGGGAAAAGAATTTTGATAACTCCAAGAAAGAAGTGAGGGTCGCATAATTCTTCAATGGATTTGTATATCTTTCAATAAAAAGAAAAGTATACGCCAGAGGAATTAGTAGTTCGACTTGCTTTTTGTAATCATTAACAAATGGTATGTCTAATACACAATTATTCAAACTTGTACCTGTAATAATTTCGACTGTTTCCGTTGAGTTTAATATTTTCTTGTTAAACTTTTTTATTTCTATGGACCCTTCTTTACTAAGTTCGTGAATATACTTTTCTGTGTTTTTGAGTTGCTGGTACCATTCATTAAATATGTCTTTATGTTTTAGCTTTGTATTACCATTCCATGTATCATAACCATTACTAAAAAATAGCGGGGTGTATTCTTTTACAAACAAACCTTCATTTAACCATCTTGATAATGTATCTTTAATTATACTTTCTATGGTTTTATCTTTTTCTATTGCATATTTTTCAAGCTCATTGAGAATATCTGCATCATTTTTACCATGACAATCAATGCCCACATACTCACCCCATTTTTTTATAACTGAATTCATTGGTAATTCAGCAAAAAAGTGGAATAGCAAAAAACCATCTTTCTCTGATCCATTTTTAAGTTTTCTAAATTCTTCATGGTAAATACAAGAATATATGCGATTTATTAAGAGATTTTTATTTTGATGAGTTAAGGGTTTTGAATCATTAAAAAGTTCGTATAAAAATACCTCATCTTCAAAATACTTTGGATCATGATTTACATATTCATCAATTAACAATAAATCTCTTTTAAAATCATCTGAAATATTGTTGAATGTAACTAAGTGGACCAGTTTATTGTATTCAATGTATGTATTCTCGGTAATTGATTTGATCACATCTTCTCTTGAAATATGTTTATCGAATATATTTTTCTTTTGAAATTCTTCATCAAACAAGGAATCGACCAACATACCAGCTCTCAGTAGAGAATTTTCTGATCTTAAACTCAATAGATGTGAATCCATCCTCATTGATCTTTCAATACGAGAAAGATCTAAGTATTTATTGTACGCATTTACTTCATGTGAATTTTTAGGTTTCCATCCTTGTGTTAAGGAATATATCTCTGATTCAGAAAGAATGCTCTTACCATGTTCTTCTCGATAAACGTCATTTTGCACCAAAGTAATAACTCTTTCTTGTGGAGTGATATCTGCTCGTCTTAAAATATTTGCTAAGTTTTTCATATTTATCTTTTTGCTTTAAGTGCTTGCTCAAGAAATTCGACTCTATCTTTAAGCTCAGTGCTTACGATGTTCTTAGAGAGTGTGGATGCGATTTTTGCAATCATAGTTGCTTGTTTATGTGATATTTCTCTATTAACTACTTTCAGTAAAGTATCAGAGAGAATGATATTTATTTGGTTTAAATCAATATTTTGCATACTAGTTATTTTCAATTAATTCGTACCACGCTCGTACTTCATGTGCTCGACCATGCTTAGTAATGTTTTTATAGAGTGCAAAAATGACATTTGGTGTTAACTTTCTTGCCCAACTATTGATGTCTTTAGCTAGTCCGTCTTTCTCTAGTCTTTTATTCCAATCGGTAAGTGTGCCTACGTCTATTTTATATATCTTTGAGAATTCTGCCTGAGTTTTTATTGTAAGTAACTCGAAAACTACTTCTTCGTTGATACCAAACTTTTCTAATGCCACTTTTGGTTGTCCCTTTAAAAATGAAGGAAGAGACTTCCAAAGAGCATACGTCTCATATGTTTGTTTTTTGTATGGATCTTTAATAAAGTCTTCTTCCTTCATACAACTATATCTTTACAGCTTTTTCACCAGTGAGCTTTTCTAACCTTTCAAGAATTGTCGAAATATATATTTCGTCAATTTCTATACCAATACACCTTCGACCTAAGTGCTCACACGCTATGGCTGTTGAGCCACTAC
The DNA here is from genome assembly GCA_031972855.1 of Minisyncoccota bacterium. Taxonomy (GTDB): domain Bacteria; phylum Patescibacteriota; class Minisyncoccia; order Phycocordibacterales; family UBA9973; genus JAIXRY01. The sequence continues at coordinate 76,655 of DALYDY010000003.1, read as the reverse complement.
CAAGGAATGGGTCATATACAAAATCACCAATACGCGTTGAATCTGGAATTATTTTTCGAAGTAATCCTATTGGTTTCTGGGTAGGGTGAAGCCTCGATCTGTTTGGTCGTGGATGATATATAACATTCTTTGACTTTGATCGTTCCATCTTATGTTTACCAAACCATCCATATGCAATGAGTTCATATTGTGAGAGGTAATCTTTGCGACTCATGACTGGTTGGTTCTTTATCCAAATAATCATTTGGCTGTAATAGAAACCTGCATCTTTCATACCTTTCCGTAGTGCTGGGTACATAGGATCAGCATTAAACACATAACATGCGTTATAATCTTCGAGATATGGAATAACAGCACCAAGATAACCCTTGGTAAAGTCTTCATACTCAGTCTCACTTTGTAGGTGATCACCAGCGATTATTTTCTCTTCTTTAACTCCAAGTTTAGCAAAACCTTTTTTATTCTCTACATACGCAACACCATATGGAGGATCTGTGATAATTGCTCGTATTTTATTTTTCCCTATAACTTTACTCACAAAAGCTTTATCAGTAGAATCACCACAACCAACAATATGATCTCCAATTTTGTAGATATCTCCTTTATTTATTTTCATATATTTTCTTTGCTTTAAGTCCAGTAAATTTCTCCCATCTATCTATGATGATGGTTGCAAAAATTAAATCTTTCTCGACTCCACGCCAAACACGGTTTAATTCTTCACATGCAATAAGATCACCTCCACTTCCTCCAAATCCACTAAAAATTATGTGCGTTGGGGTACTACATCTTTTGAGAGGCTTCTCATTAAGAGTTACTGGTTTTTGAGTAGGGTGTTGATAATCTTTAGCGTTGTCTCTTTTCTCAATCCAAATATCAATCATATCGAATATTTCGTCGTGTACTTGATTACCAGTTGTTACTTCTTGATTCAAAATCTCGTTTACATTGTTCATTGCAGTATTGAGATATGGTTTACCAACAGTTCCATAAACACATGGTTCATATACTTTGTTAAATGCAATCTTATGAGTTGGATTTTGATTATTCTTAATCCACATACAGACACGTTTGTTTTCTATACCGTGCTTTGTGTATAAAGTTTGATTCATCCATAAATACGAAGAATCACACCAGTAGAAGAAGTGTGCATCTTTTTTTGATACCGCTTTTGCTACTTCAACGCTTTTATCTATAAATGAAAGATATTCTGTATCTTTCATTGAATCATCTTTTGCAGAATACGACCCTTGATATTTTTCTTTATTACCAACACCTTTCGAATAGTCCAGTCCGATATTGTATGGAGGGTCGCAGTAGACAATATCTGCAAGATTGCCATCCATGAGTTTTTGAACAAAGATAAGATCAGTGGAGTCACCAACAAGAAGTTTGTGTTTGCCAAGTTCCCAGATTTCTCCAAGCGTTACTTTTGCAACTATTGTTTCTTTAACAGCTTTTTCAATATCAAAATCGTCTTCAACAAGATCTACATCGTCAAATAAATTTTGCAATTCCTCATCACCAAAACCAACACCCAAAAGCATGTCCATATCGAATTCCTTGAGTAAATTTTCATCCCACGATCCTGTATTTTTATTGAGTCTCAGGTTCAGTTCTTTTTCTTCTTTGAGGGTAAGTTCCCGGGAAGGTACCATACACTCGACACTTTCTATGCCCAAATCGGCATATATCTTGATTCTTTGCTCACCTCCAATGATGACGTTTTCTCTCAAACCAATATTAAGAATTACAGGTACGACTGTCCCGAACTCCTTAACAGACTTTTCTAAATCTTGCTTCTCACTCTCGCTTATTTTTCTCGGATTGTATCCATTTTTTATAAGGTCACTTACTTTGCGAGTAGTAATTGACCATATGAGTTTTTGCTTTTGCATATAAACTTTTATAGTTAAACTAATAAATCCCGAAGGATAACTTCAGGATATATGAGAGCTATTTATAAAAATTTATTGCGATTTATAAATTATTCGTCAATTTGATTGTAGCGAGGATTTATTCTTGCTTTTTCAGTTGTAAATTCAATAAGGTCTTCAATTTTGGTTTTCATTGCTACTTTCTCATTTATCTTTTTGGCAGCAAAATATACTTTATTTTTAGGAGCTTTTTTCTTATCGGCATCGTTGAATTGCCAGTCTGCAAGTATCTCATCGTTATAGACCCAATCTGTATCATCTCTTTTAAAAAGAGTGTTCATAAGTAAAGACGCATCAGTTTCTTTTCCTTTTAGAGAAAGATTTATTTCTTCTCCAGCAAACTTGAGAACACCTTTAGATTTGTCAAAGCCAGTTATTATATTTTTTGGGTTTGCTTTTTTGTATCTGTTATTTATTTCATCCACAAAGTTATCATTCACGCTGATATTTAATGCCACATAATATTTTGTGTTTGAGTCTCCATATACATCATCTCTCCACACATTGTTAACGGTTAAATAACCAAGATATTCAAGTGCATATGCTGTTTGTATAATACAAAAATTGGAATCTTTTTTAAGATTTCCTGACTCATACACCTCTTCTTTTATAACAAAATTTCTCCCAAAAAGTTGAATCATGCCTCTTTCTTCTATCAATCTAATGAATGCTTCTTTTAGAACAGGAAAAGTGTAGTAGTTCTTTTTAACAAGTGAGAGTTTCCCATCTATTAAATTTTGAAGGTATGTATCTACTTTTCCCTTATAGACCTTTTTTATTTCTTCAGAGGTTTCGTATTCATAGGGTAAGAAACGAGTAGCATCATATACATTAATCCATGCCCAAGACATTCTGCCAGATTCAGAGTATTTTATATTTTTTCCTGTTGCAATGTTGCTATATATTTTAGAAATCTCTTCTTTCGTAGGATTGCCTGGTTTTGCGTTATATGATTCGACTGAAAATTTCCCGCTACTGTAATGAGATTCAATTATTTTAACTGGTAAATCTTTATACTCAACAAAATCATATAATCTTGAAAACCTTTGAAACGAATCCTCGTCTCCAATAGAGAGATAATGTGTACTTATTTCTCCACTTAAATTTTGATCAATGTTCTTTTTGTTGAGAATCATGTCAAAAAACTTCACATAGGTGAAGAATTCTTGATCCGTCAAATGATTGCTCAAATCTCTTATCATACCTTGTATTTTAACATTTTTTAGTTTTATTTTGAATAAGCACCTTTTCTCTAAAATTGGCATTTGTTGGCATTTGAGCCCCGACTCACTTACATCAAAATCCTACTAGGAAAAGCTCTCAAAAAGCCTTATAATACTTATGTGTACGGGTACTTAACTCACATGGCCCGCAAAATAGGAAGTCACTGAAAGTGACGACCATATTTTGCGCAGTGCAGAATACGAGCATGAAGTGCGACAATATTCTGCCTCCGCAAATTAAGGAGCGCTTGCGCGACCATATTTTGCGAGAGTGTAGTTTAAGGAGTGAAGCGACCATGAACCCACTTCCGCTATATATTAATTAAAAATAAGTTTTATGGAAACAAAAAAAGTATTTATATCAGTAACTCTAATACCAGAATCTAGAGTAGAAGATAGTGTTCTAAGATTAAATGAAGATCTGGGTAAAAAATTTCCTCTACAAAAAATTGAAGAAGGGAATAAAGATTATGCGCACATATCTTTATACAATTCAAATTTTCCAGAATATAATATGGAAGGTTTAAAGAGGATTATAAAAGATATTTCAGAAAATATTTCAATAATAAATTTATTGCCAGAACGTATAAATATTAAATCAAAATTTATTTCTGTTGTTTTTCAAAAAACTTCAGAGATTGGAAATTTACAAAATAAAATCATTGATTTGTTAAACCCTCTCCGAGAAGGTATGTTGCAAAGTAAGTATACTGAGAAGGCTGAATTTTATTCAGAAAAAGAATTATTTTATGCAAAAAAATATGGATACCCATTTTGTAAAGATGAATTTAGTCCTCATATGACAATTGCCCAATTTGATAATATGGAAAATTCCTCTGAAATATTAAAAGAAATAAAATGGGAGAATGTGGTTTGTGTTGATAAAATAAGCTTAAGAATTATTTCCAAGAATGATTGTGGTGAAAAGGTTGTAGAAACAAAAATATTTAAATTGTTAAATAAATAATTTGAATATTTGCTCAACAAATAAATAAAACGTAAAATAAAATAATGAACACGCTTACACCAGAAGAAAAAAGAATTATTTTAGAAAAGGGGACAGAAGCACCTTTTGTTGGAGAATATGTAAACAACAAAGAAACTGGGGTCTATGTATGTAGACAATGTGAAGCACCGATCTATAACTCAAAAGATAAATTTGAATCGACTTGTGGATGGCCTAGTTTTGACGATGAGATAACTGGAGCTATACACAAAAGTTTGGACGCTGATGGTGTACGCACTGAAATAAATTGCTCAAAATGTGGTGGACATTTAGGACATTTATTTATAGGTGAACAATTAACAGAAAAAAATATTAGACATTGTATAAATTCCATATCAATGAAATTTATACCAGGAAAATAATTATATGAACAAAAAAGATTTTAGTATTATAAAACGTGCAAAAAGTTTGACTCATGCAGTTCGTGGAATTTCTATTATTTTAAAAACTCAACATAATTTTTGGGTTCATATGTTAGCAGCAATTCTCGCTGTTATTTTGGGTGTGTATTATAAAATACAAATTATTGAATGGATAGCAATTGTATTTTCTATAGGATTTGTTTTTGTTGCGGAAGCTGTAAACACAGCAATAGAAATAGATATAGATCTTACTTCACCAAACTATCATCCATATGCAAAAGATACAAAAGATGTAGCAGCGGGAGCCGTTCTTATTTCAGGTGTTATTTCTTGGGTTATAGGTCTTATTATTTTTATACCAAAAATAATTTATTTTAGTTTTGCACAACTAATTTCTTAAAAAAATACTACAATAGTAAGTATGAAGAAATTATATAACTCTGGTAAAGTATCAAATGCAGCTATTATAGGTCTTATTATATTATCTATAGTTTTAATTTTTTGGTTCATGTCTAGAAAATTAGAAACTTTCGTGGCTGGAGAGATGGAAGATCAATTAGGGGGTAATGCATCAGTAGCAGCTTTTAATTCTAGTGAAGATGTAAGACAAGATTCTAGTGAGCAATAGAAAATAATATTATATTTTTGAATCCATTTTTCTCTAAACATTTTTTTGCTTCAAATAGAGTTGCACCTGTTGTAGATATGTCATCAATCACTATTATGATTGATGACATATTTTTTTTATTACCTAAATAATAAAAACTACCTTTAATGTTATCTAATCTATTTTGTTTGTTTTTTATTTTTGCTTGAGGTGTTGTTTCAAATTTTTTACCAAGTATTTTTTTATATTTTATAAGCATGTTTCTTCTACTTGATTCATTTGAAACTTCTTTTGCAATTATCTCACTATGATTAATACTTCTATTTTTAAGTCTTTTAAAAGACATAGGGATATCTGTTATAAGTATATTTTCTGTATTTATAGAACCATATTTTTCAGAAATTATTTCTGTAAGCTCGTCTACAATAATAGGGGACAAATCTTCTACTATACTTCTTCTGTTTTTGTACTTAAATTCAAGTAAAAGTTTTTTTATAAATATATTTTTATAACTGTATAAACTATGAATACTTTTATTATTTTCACTACTCCTCTGTATTTTGTGCAAACATTCCATACAGAGACTTTTTCCTATTTTATTACAAGAAATACACTTGTTTGGAAAAAGGATATTTAGTATTTTTGCCCACAGCTTCATATATGTATTTTATGATATAATTTAAATATAAACTATGGATGAAATACTGCAAAAAATAAAATCATTTTTATCAAATATTCTCGGCGGACCTTCTTTAAAAGGGAGTGTTATAGGTGTTGATATTGGTACTTCTGGTATAAAAGTTGTCCAACTTCGTCGTGATGGTTCTCGTGCTATTTTAGAAACATATGGGACAATAGCTCTTGGACCTTATGCTCAGACAGATGTTGGAAAGGTGACTAATCTTGTTTCAGAGACCTTAGCAATATCAATGAATGATGTCTTGAAAGAATCAGGAATTGTAAGTGGAGAACTTGCAACAACAATTCCTGCTCAATCCTCACTCGTTTTTATACTGTCACTTCCTAGTGGAATTGATGAAAAAACTCTTTCAGAAGTTATTCCTAATGAAGCAAAAAAATATATACCAGTTCCAATAGATGAAGTATCTCTCGATTGGTTTGTAATTCCAAGGAGAGAAACTTCTTCACTTGATGAAGATGGAGGTACAACAATTTCTCCAACAGAAGTTTTGGTTGTTGTAATTCATAATGAAGTTATTAAAAAATATCAAGAAATTATGAAGTCTGTAACATTGCCATCTAGTTTTTTTGAAGTCGAAACCTTTTCTGCTGTAAGATCTGCAATTGTTCATGAATTATCTCCTGTGATGATTATTGATATGGGAGCTTCAAAAACAAAGTTATCTGTTGTTGAATATGGTGTTGTAAGAGAGGTTCACATTATTAATAAAGGAGCTTCTGATATTACTCAAAACATAGCAACAGCTCTCGGAGTTCCTTTTGCAAGAGCAGAACAACTAAAAAGACAATATGGTTTAGTTGGAGATGTTATGGATGGAGCTATTTCAAAAACAATTAAACTTTCCACAGATTTTATTCTTTCAGAAGTAAACAGTGTAATGATACACTATGAGAAGAAGCATAATAAAACAATAGGAAAAGCTTTTCTTGTTGGTGGAGGCTCTCTTCTTAAAGGATTTTTACAAGAAGCGAGTCAAAAACTAAGTACAGAAGTTTTCTTGTCTAATCCTTTTGTTAAAGTTGATGCTCCTGCTTTCTTGATACCAACTCTTGAAAGTATTGGACCAGAATTTGTTAATGCTCTAGGTATAGCGCTTCGTAAACTAGAATCATAATGGAATTACCAACACAAACAACTTTCATACCAAAAAAACCTCTTATGCCAGAATATGCAGAAGAGTCTAGTTCTTTTGGATTACTGTCTATAATATCTGTAGGGTTGTTTTTGTTATCGGTATTGCTGGCTGGAGGTGTTTATTTTTACAAAGGTTACATATCAAAAAATGTTGATGTTCAAAAAAATAGTTTAGAAATATCAAAAGGAAGATTTGAACCAGAAACTCTAGAAGAATTCAAAGAAATAGATAAGAGACTTTCAGCTTCTAAAGTTGTTTTGAATCAACATGTAGTCACTACACCAATCTTTGAATTATTAAGTGAATTAACTTTAAAAAATGTTCAGTACACAAAGTTTACATACAAATTAGAATCTCCTGAAAAGCCTGTATCAATAATTATTTCAGGTATTGCTGATAGTTATACAACAATAGCTTTACAGTCAGATAATTTCTCAAAAAATAAATCAATTCAAGATCCTGTTTTTTCAAACCTAACTTTAGATACTAGTGGTCGAGTTTTATTTGATTTAAATTTTAATGTTTCTTCAGAATTTGTGCATTTTGTAGAGAATATTAAAAATGACATTGAAACAACACAATAAATTATATGTTTGCAAACATTAGATCACTTATTTTAATAATTATAGCTGTAGCTGTGTTTTTTTTGTATACCAATAAAACATTTAAAGAAGTTTCTTTACTAAAACAAAATGGTAGTACTTTTGAACAAGCTTTAAATAATTCGAAACAATTCGAACAAGCTCGTGACGCTATAAATGCAAGATACCAGTCTTTTTCACGAGAAGATATTGAACGCTTAAGATTACTTCTACCTGATACTGTAGATAATGTAAGGCTTGTAATAGATATAGAAAATATAGCTAAAAACTCAGGTCTTGTTTTCAAAAAGGTTACATATGATGCAAAAGAAAGTATAAAAGCAAAAACAGTTACAACTCCTCAGGTTGCACCGAAACAAACAACATCTCAAGATACACCAACAACTCAACCAACAGCCCCTTCACAACCAACAAGGCTTGGAACTGTTGCAGAAGACAATAAACCATATGGTTCTTTTAGTGTTTCTTTTACTGTACAAGGTCCTTATGATCAATTTATTCAATTTCTAAAAACCCTAGAAAGGAGTCTTAGAATTGTAGATGTAACATCAATAACTTTTTCATCTGTTGATGCTGTTGAAAAAGATCCAAAAAAGGTTTCAAATATAAAGAATGTTTATGAATATAATGTAACAATAAAAACTTATTGGTTAAAGGATTAATTTATGACAAAAAATGTTAAAAAATTATTGATAATTTTAGGAATACTGATAGCTATAGCTGTAGCGGTTGTTTTGTTGCCAAAAATTAAAAAAACACCAGAATCTTCTCTTGTTTCAAAATCAGCAACAACAAATCTTCCTTCAAATGTTAATATTCCTATAAATAGCCCTGATCCAAGTAGAGAATTTGTTTCCTTACTCCAAAGTATAAAATCAATAACTTTAGATACATCTCTTATAGAGAGTAAAGCATTTCAAACACTTGTTAATCACGGAACTATTTTGCCAGAAAATGCTCCTTCTGGAAGACCTAACCCTTTTGCTATTATTGGTGAAGATATTTCAATAATTAAGAAAACAGAAACACCAACAATTTCTTCTGAAAAAGATAATAAAAAGACATCAACACAAACAGATGCAGGAATCGATTCATCTATATATGAAATTGACTCATTATTAAATGGACTATAATCTATAAATTATGAGAACATACATTGATCTACTACAAGAAAAACAACTAATATCTCCAGAAATGATTACTGATGCAAGTTCACTTGTTGATGAAAAGGGGATTAGTTTTGAAGAAGCCTTACTATCACTTGGACTGAGTGACGCTTCTCTTCGTGATGTAAAAGCAGAATTTTTTGGTGTACCTGCAAGAAACGTAGATTTAAAATTAATGAATTCTGATTTATTTAAATATATACCAGAAGAATCTGCTGTTTTATATAAATTTACACCAATAGCTGTTGAAAATGGTATTTTGATTGTAGGAATAATAGATCCGGATAATTCGCAAGCAAAAGATGCTCTACAATTTATTACTGCAAAAGCTGACATTCCTTTTAAACTTTGTGCTATATCATATTCAGATTTTCAGTTAGCTTTAAAAGCGTATCGTGGTATTACAGGTGAAGTTGATGAGGCTCTTCAAGAAATGGATACAGAGCTTCAAAATGCAAATGATGCTATTAGTGATGGAGAAGATAAAGATTTAAAAGATTCTAAAAATAAAATAGTTGAAGATGCTCCTGTAATTAAAATTGTGGCTGTTATATTGCGTCATGCTATTGAAGGTAATGCTTCTGATATACACATAGAAAATAACGGTGAAAAAGTTAATGTGCGTTTTCGTGTTGACGGGTCTTTGCATACATCTCTTATACTCCCTCTAAGTGCTTTTAATGGTGTTGTTGCTCGTATAAAAATACTTTCAAAATTACGTTTAGATGAAAAAAGAAAACCTCAAGATGGTTCTTTTTCTACAAAAATTGATGGAAGAAAAATTGATTTTCGTGTATCAACTCTACCTACATATTTTGGTGAAAAAGTCGTGCTTCGTATTTTGGATTCAGAAAGGGGTATTAAACCATTAGAAGCTCTTGGATTTACTGATAGAAATTTAAAATTAGTACGTGACGCTATTGATAGACCTTATGGACTAATTTTGATTACCGGTCCAACTGGTTCTGGTAAAACAACAACTCTATACTCAATGTTAAATGAAGTTGATCGTGAAAAGATGAATGTTGTTTCTCTTGAAGATCCTGTAGAGTATAATATTCCATCAGTTAATCAATCACAGGTTATGGCAGAAATTGGTTATACTTTTGCTTCTGGTCTACGTTCTATTCTTCGTCAAGACCCTGACGTTATTCTAGTTGGAGAGATTCGTGATAAAGAAACAGCTCAGCTAGCAATTCAAGCCGCTCTAACGGGTCACCTTGTTTTTTCAACTCTTCACACCAATAATGCTGCTGGTGTTGTGCCTCGTCTTATTGATATGGGTGTTGATCCGTACTTGATTGCGCCTACACTTGTTTTGTCTGTTGCACAACGTCTCGTTCGTCATACTTGTCCTACATCAAAAAAAGAAACACCGATGTCCGATGTTTTGAAAGAGCAATTAAATAAGTATTTTAGTGATTTGCCTGAAGAATATAAAAAAGATGTAGTTATTCCAGAAGTGGTATATGACACCGTTAGTACTCCAGATTGTCCTTCTGGTACTCGAGGACGTATTGCTGTTCATGAGATGTTTAAAATAGATAGAGAAATGCAAAAACTAATACTTCAATCTCCGGGAGAAGATCAAATATACCAACTTGCTAGAAAACAACAAGGAATGCTTACTATGAGAGAGGATGGATTTATTAAGTCTTTGAAAGGTGAAACACCTATGTCTGAAGTTTACGGCTTGGCAGATAACAGAGAATAATACACACACTTGAAAAAATTGTATACGTGTTATACTGGGTATTATGGAAGAAAAAAAGAAATCTATTTTAATTGTTGATGACGATAGTTTTTTGCTAGATATGTATGCGCTAAAATTTAGTCAATCAGGATTTGACGTTGACACGGCTCTTGGGTCAACAGTGGCACTACAAAAATTAAAAGAAATAACGTCTTTAGATATTTTACTAACAGATATTGTTATGCCTATTATGGATGGTTTTGAACTTTTACAAAAAATAAACGAAGAAAATTTAATTCCAAACACTGTAAAGATTATAATTTCAAATCTTGGACAAACAGAAGATATTGAAAAGGGTAAAGCTCTTGGTGTTTCAGGTTATATTGTAAAAGCAAATGCAACTCCATCAGAAGTTGTGTCTAAGGTTGTTTCTCTTACTCAATCAAAATAATCTATGAAAGATTATAAAGAATATGTTCTAGATTTAATAGAAGATATGCACACACAAGGTGCTTCTGATCTTCACCTGTCTACAGGAAGATATCCTGCGATACGTATATCTGGCGAACTTGTTTTTTTAGAAAGAAAAACAATACCATTACAAGAAGACATGCTTTCAATCTTGGAAGTTTTAACTACTAAAGAAAGAGTTAAAAAATTTTTAGAAGATCAAGAACTTGATTTTGCTTTTGATACACCAAAAGGTCTTCGTCTTCGTGGAAGTTTTTTTTATCAAAAAAGTGGCATATCTGTTGCCCTTCGCTTAATACCAGAAATAGACTCTTTAGAAAATCTAAAATTACCACCAATTTTAGAGCAATTTGCACTTGCTCGCCAAGGATTCTTTCTAGTTGTTGGTCCTGTTGGTCAAGGTAAATCTACAACACTCGCTGCAATGGTGAATATTGTTAATGAAAAGAGAGCGGCACACATTGTTACTATTGAGGACCCTGTTGAACATATATATCCTGTAAAAAGATCTATAATTGATCAAAGAGATGTTGGTATAGATACTTCAAGTTTTGAAAGCGCTTTGAAAACAGTATTTCGTTCTGATGCTAATGTTATATTAATTGGAGAAATGAGAAATCATGAGACTATGGCTGCAGCTGTTACTGCTGCTGAAACTGGTCACTTAGTTTTTGCAACACTTCATACAAACAGTGCTTCACAAACGATTGATCGCATCATTGACTCTTTTCCACCAGCACAACAAGATCAAATAAGAACTCAATTAGCATCATCTTTGCTTGGAATTTTTTCGCAACGTTTAGTTCCTAAAATTACAGGAGGTAGAATACCAGCTTATGAACTTTTGATTAATAATAATGCTGTTTCAAATTTGATACGTGAAAAAAGAACTCATGAAATAGATGTTGTTATAGAGACAGGTCTTGAACAGGGAATGGTTGATATAAACAGATCTCTGATTGAACTTGTGCGCGCAGGTGAAATTACAATGGAGTCTGCAATGGCTTATTCGACAAATCCTAGAGCTTTTCAATCAATGATGTAAAATATGAATTTTAATTATACTGCAGTAAATGAAAAAGGAGAAAAACAAAACGGTGTTGTAGAAGCAATTAATCGCGACACTGCTATTTCTGCTGTCCAGAAAAGAGGGCTTATTGTACTTACTGTTATATCTGCTGATAAACCAAAATCGATTCTAGATATAACTATTTTTGAAAAAATTCCAGTCAAAGATGTTGTTATAATGTCTCGTCAAATATCAACTCTTTTTGAAGCTCAAGTTTCAACTCTAAAAACTTTTTCATTAATTGCTTCAAATTCTCAGAATAAATTAATGAAAAAAAAGTTAGAAATAATTGTAAGTGATTTACAATCTGGTTTTTCTATTTCTCAAGCATTAGCAAAACACCCAATGATCTTTTCTGATTTTTATGTAAACATGGTTAAGTCAGGAGAAGAATCTGGAAAACTTACTCAGACATTTGCTTACTTGGCTGACTATCTAGACCGTCAATATGCTCTTGCAGCAAAAACAAAAAATGCTCTTATTTATCCAGCTTTTGTTATTGGTATATTCGTAGTTGTTATGGTTTTGATGTTTGTAATGATTATTCCAAAACTCTCTGCAATCATAAAAGAATCAGGACAAGAAATCCCTTTGAATACAAGAATAGTTATGGGTATGAGTGATTTAATGGTGAATTATGGTTTGTATTTGTTGATAGTTGTGGGTGCTCTCGGAGTCGCTGGTGCTTATTTTGTTAAAAGTAAAAAAGGAAAACTTCTTGTTGATAAGTTAAAATTAAAGACACCTGTATTTGGACCTTTGTTTACAAAAGTATATCTTGCTCGTATTGCTGACAATATGGATACAATGCTTTCATCTGGTATTCCAATTGTTCGTGCTATTGAGATTACTGCTGGAGTTGTAGGAAATCGAACCTATCAAGAAATATTATCTTCTTCTTGTGAAAAAGTTAAATCTGGTAGTTCATTTTCTGATGCTCTTGGATCACATAAAGAAATACCACAAATATTAGTTCAAATGATTAAGGTTGGAGAAGAAACTGGCGCAATGGGAAATATTTTAAAAACTCTCGCAAAATTTTATAAAAGAGAAGTTGATGATGCAGTAGATACACTCGTTGGACTTATCGAACCTGTTATGATTGTTGCTCTTGGTCTTGGTGTTGGGCTTCTTCTAACGTCTGTTTTGATGCCTATTTATAATATTGCTGGAGGAGTGAATTAAATTAGTGGTTATTGGTTAGTAAACTAAAGGGTGAATTTCCCAAAGGGAAATTCACCCTTTAGTTCATATATCTTATAGTTACTAATAACTATAATCTAGTTATTAGTTTTCAGTTTTCCCCATAATAATATTGCGATGTGTCTAAAAGTGATATAATTAGTACATTATTAGTAAATAGTAAATTAAAGTGTCCGATCACGTGACGGACAATAAAGATAATTCATATATGAAAAAAGGTTTTACATTGATTGAACTTTTGGTGGTTATTGCCATCATTGGTATATTGGCTTCTGTTGTTCTTGCATCACTAAATAGTGCTCGTTCAAAAGGAGCTGACGCTGCTGTTAAAGCAAACTTAGCAAATGCTCGTGCTCAAGCAGAAATTTTCTACGATACAGCTAGTACTTACACAGGTGTTTGTGCTATTGGTTCAGGAACTATTAATGCTAATGTAGAGGCAGCTCTTGATGCATTTACTACTACTGGAACTGTTGTAACTGTTCTTGCTACTGCACAGACTTCAACAACTGGAGTATGTCATGTTTCAGCAGATGGTTCAGCATGGGCAGCTTCTGTTCCTTTGAAAACTGTAACTCCTGATCTATACCAATGTGTAGACAGTACAGGTGCTTCAATGTCAACAGACACTCCACTTGGAGCGAGTGACGTTGTTTGTGATAAGAGTTAATATATAGTTACTAAAAAAACCCCACATATGTGGGATTTTTTGTTTTTGTACATACTATATTTCAATAGTCTTGGTATAATATATATTATGAACTTTTTAATTTATTTTCTCATTGCTATTTTAGGTACTGTTATTGGTAGTTTTCTAAATGTTGTCATTTGTCGTTTTAATACAGGACGATCTGTTGCAAAAGGTAGATCTATTTGTTTTTCTTGTAGTACAACTTTGAAGTGGTACGAATTGATTCCTTTAGTGTCTTTCATTATGCAACTCGGTAAATGTCGTACTTGTCGCAACAAAATATCTTTTCAGTACCCAATTGTTGAATTCTTGACTGCAATAATTTTTACTCTTACAGCTTATAAACTTTCAAACATATTATCTGTTAGCTACTCTAGTTTTGTTATTATTACAACAGTAACTTCATTTATATTTTGTTTATGGATTGTGATGCTTGCTTACGATATTAAACATAAAATAATTCCAGATATTTTATCTTACACTTCTTTCTTTTCTGCTGTTGTTTTGTCTGGAATTATTTGGGGCCCAGACGCTATAGCTCCAACATTACTTGCTTCGTTTGTTGTGGCTCTGCCATTTGCTCTATTATTCTTTTTGTCAAAAGGTAAATGGATGGGTTTTGGAGATGCAAAGATAGCTTTGTCGATTGGCGCACTGCTTGGCATATCAGCTGGATTTACGGCACTAATGATTGCTTTTTGGATAGGGGCAGTATTCTCAATAATTATATTGTTATTAGGTAAAACAAAATGGGGACTTAAAACAGAAATACCTTTTGCTCCGTTTCTTATGATTTCTTCTTGGATTGTATTCTTCTTGTCTTTGAATTTTGATAAGCTGATTAACTTGTTTATCTTTTAAACTAAAATGTTTCGAATAAATATAAACAATAATAAAAAAAATACCTACAAAAATTTTCATAAGAAAATTTTTAATAGACAAGGATTTACTGTGGTTGAGTTAATGGTTGTTGTTGCTATTTTTGCAGTTATTTCATCATTATCTGCTTATAACTATAGAGCTTTCGAAACAAACATTACTGTAAAAAATTTAGCACAAGATATAGCTTTAACTATTAGAAAAGCTCAAAGTTTTACTCTTGGTTTTCAAAATCCAGAACCAACTCTTCCAGAAGAGGTTGTTGTTGGTTATGGTTTCCATATTGACATGGACGAACCAGACAGATTTTTAATTTTTGGAGATTTTAAAATAACAGATCCTTTGATTGAACAAAATGGTTATTACGATGGTTCTTCTTGCGATGTATTTTTTAATCCTCAAGAAGAGTGTATTGAACTCATTTCTATAGCCACAAGTGACAGAATTGAAGCCATTTGTTTGAATGATAGTGACTGTGTTTTTCAAGGAAAATTAGATATCGTTTTTAATCGTCCAAATCATGACGCTCTTTTTTCTTTTTTTGATGCCGAAAATTTAATTCAAACAAATCTTGATCCTTTAACAGGAAATCCAATATCTCATGCTTCAATATCTGTTGTGTCGGTTGAAGGATTGCGTAGATTTATTACAGTGTGGAATACTGGTGTTATTAGTGTAGAATAGATGTATGAATATTTTTTCTTATGCAAAGAAAAATAAAAAAACTTCCTCAAATTCTATAAATATTTATGGTAATTTAAATGAGCGAGACTCTACATATAAATCAAATATAGTATCTGGATTTACTCTTGTAGAGCTTATGATATCTCTTACTTTGTTCACATCTGTAATTATTTCTGGTGTGATTGCTATGGTTACAGCTCAGGCTAGCGCTCAAAATGCTGAGGCTGGAAGAACTGTTATTGATAATCTTAATTTTGCTATAGAAAATTTATCAAGAAATGCTAGACTTGGCTATGATTATACATGTTTAAACAATCAAGACATTCCTATTGATATAAGTTTTGAATCAGATTTTCCTTCAGATAAATTTGGAGAAAATTGTACTTCTGGTACAGGAATTGTTTTTAAAGTTTTAAATTATGTAACTGGTGAAATAAATATTTATGGATATCAGTTAGCACAGACAACTAACCCAAATACTAACATTGATTATAACTATGTTGAACGTTGTATAAGTAAAGATTATATTTCGAATGCTTTACTTTCTTGGGAATGCGCTCCAATAACTTCATCAAATATAGATGTGTACAATCTTATATTTAAAGTGAATGGTGTCTCTTCAGAGGGACAACCAAGTATTCATTTATTTATTGACGGGGTAACTACAGTACAAGAACAAATTTCAACTTTTAGAGTTCAGACTCTTTTATCTCAAAGACAATTTAAGTATTAATTATGAAAATTTTAGATTTTAAAAATTTAATATATCAACAAAAAGGGTTTACCCGCACACCAAATTTGTCTATGTCTAGACTGCAAATCAAAACTAGAGGATTCAATTCGTCAAATTTGGTGTCCGGGTTTACTCTTATAGAAACACTGATAGCAATTTTTATTTTTAGTATTGCTATTACAGCACTCTTTGTTTTGTCCGGTACAACAACAAACTCTGGTCAGTATTCAAAAAATGATATTATAGGAACTTATCTTGCTCAAGAAGCTATAGATATTGTAAGGAACGATCGCGACACTATTGTTTTTCAAAAGTTTAACCAAGGAGGAGTTCCTGATTGGAGTGGTTTTATTTCAAAGTATGATAGTTGTTTTAATGTTGGTTCTGGTTGTGAAGTAGACTCTCTGTCTAGATCTGTCCATGCTTGTTCTAGTGTTGATGATGAGGGAAATAATTCTTGTAGTAAAATAAATATATATAGAGATCAGTCCACAACTCCTAATATTGATTATTACGGCATAGATCCAACAGATTTAATTGATCCAATTCAAAAAACATCTTTTAGAAGAAAAATAGTTTTTTATAATAATCCATCAGGAGGAAATAGTGTTATTATTGTTGCTACAATATCTTGGAAAAATGGTACATCTACTAAAACAAAAATATTTACTGAAACATTATATGATTGGTATAAATAAAAAAGAAATAATTTCAAATAAGATTTTTAACTATAACCAAAGTCGAAAAAGTGGATTTGCAATGCTCTATACAATTATATTGATAACTATAATATCCACTCTTTCTTTTGGTGCTGCGTCACTATCTTTTAAACAAAGACAACTTTCTCGTTTAGCTATTGATTCTGGTAATGCTCTTTATTTAGCTGATTCTGGTCTTGAATGTGCACTAGCTTATTATTATGAAGGATTTAATTTGAATTCATACGTTCTACCACCTACAATAGAATGTCTTTCACCTTTTTTAAATCAATCCGGAGATCCAGAAATATTACCGCTTGATTCTTTTGGAAGTAATCTTTATGAATTTCCTCCGTTTTATGATATGTCTAATCCTTGTTATGAAATTGAGGTAGATATAGATACTAGTGTAACTCCAAATATTACCACAGGCATTAGATCTAGAGGTTATAATATTTGCGACCCTAATGATACAAGAAGAGTTGAAAGAACCCTGAGTGTTGTTTTTGAATAAATATATGACAGAAAAAGAAGAAAAAAAACGCATTAAAAATTTACGTAATCTGATAGAATATCATAGACAAAAATATCACAGAGATGATTCACCAGAAATATCTGATGAGGTTTATGATTCTTTAGTGAAAGAACTCCAGATTTTAGAAAATAATAAACAAGTTGAAAATACACCAATAAATAAAATTGGTGGAAAAGTTTTGGAAAAATTTACAAAAGTAAAACATCAAACTCTTCAGTGGTCATATGATAATGTATTTTCTAATGAAGAATTGAAACTTTGGGATGATAGGGTAGAAAATATATTAAAAAAAGAAGAATTTGAAACAAAAAGGTCTTATGTTTGTGAATTAAAAATTGATGGATTAAAAATAATTCTTACTTATAAAAATGGCGAATTGGTTCAAGGAGCCACAAGAGGTGATGGTGAGGTTGGTGAAGATATTACTGAAAATGTAAGAATGATAGGGTCTGTACCAAAAATCCTTCCATTTCCAATTGACTGTATTGTTGTGGGTGAAGCATGGATGGCAAAAGATGATTTTATTGTTTTAAATAAAGAACGCGAAAAAAATAATGAAACTTTGTTTGCAAACACTCGTAATGCTGCAGCTGGTTCACTTCGTCAGTTAGATACATCTGTAACAGGTAGTAGAAAAATAAAAACATTTATTTATGCTATAGATGAACTCATACCAAATCATACAAAAATCTCAAAACCAAAAACACAAAAAGAAACATTAGAACTTTTGAAAAAACTTTCTTTTTCTGTAAACGAAGAATCAAAATATTTTGATAATTTCGAAGATATATATAGTTTTTACGATTTGCAAGTTAAAAATAAAGACAAACATCAATACGGTGTAGATGGTCTTGTTGTAAAGATAAATGATTTTTCCCAATGCAATATTTTGGGCTATACAGCTAAAGCTCCTCGTTTTGGAATTGCTTTTAAATTTCCAGCTGAAGAAGTTACTACTATTGTAGAGGATATAGTGGTTCAGGTGGGCAGAACAGGTGCTCTTACACCTGTCGCACACCTTACACCTATTCGTGTGGCTGGGTCTCTTGTGTCTCGCGCAACTCTGCATAATGAAGAAGAAATAGAACGTCTCGGTCTTATGGTTGGTGATACTGTAATTATAAAAAAGGCTGGTGATGTTATTCCTGAAGTAGTGAGAGTACTACTAGAACTTCGTCCAAAGAATGCAAAAAAATTCTTACCACCAACACACTGTCCTATATGTGGAAGTATTACAGAAAAGAAATCTATAGGTAAGGGAAGTGTTGGAGTAGCACTTTATTGTGTAAACAAAAAATGTTTTGCTCAAGAAGTAGAAAAACTTATTCATTTTGCAAGTAAAAAGGGAATGAATATTGTTGGAATGGGTGATAGTATTGTTGAGCAATTTGCAGAATCTGGACTCGTTGGAGCTTTTCCGGATTTCTATGAACTTACAGAAGGTGATATTCTCGGACTCCCTCTTTTTGCAGAATTGAAATCAAAAAACATTATTGAATCTATAGATAAAAGTAAAAAAGTTACCCTTTATAGGTTTTTGTATGCTCTTGGAATATTGCATGTAGGAGAAGAGACTGCGTATTTACTCGCAGAGCATTTTAAAAGTTTTGATAAAGTAAAAAATGCGACATACGAAGATCTAATATTTATTGATGGAATAGGTGACGTTGTTGCAGAATCTGTTCAAAATTATTTTAAAGATATTGAAAATCAAGAAATGTTAGAACGGCTTTTGATTCATATAAAAATAGAAAAGATAGAAAACAAAAAAGGAAGTAATTTATTGAAAGGTAAGACCTTTGTGTTGACTGGAACATTACCAAATCTTTCTCGTGATGATGCTAAGAAAATGATTAAGGAATCAGGAGGAAGCGTAACTTCTTCTGTTTCAAAAAACACAGATTATATTTTACTTGGTGATAATCCAGGAAGTAAGTATGATGAAGCACAGAAATTGGGTGTACAAATGATTAATGAAGAAGAATTTTTAGGACTTATTAAGTTATAACAAAAAACTTATTTTTTGCTATAATAAGTGTCTATGGATATTGAAACAGTAAAAAACCTAGCAAATTTAAGTAAAATTAGTATTACAGATGAAGAAGCACAAAATGTGGCAAAAGATTTGGCCCAGGTTATTTCTTATGTAGATCAAATTAAAAATGCCTCTATCAAAGATATTGATATGGGTAAGCCATTACTTAATAATAATTTTAGAGAGGATACTGGTCCTTTGCAAACAGGTTTTTATACGGAAGCACTTTTGAATGAAGCTCCTAATAAGCAAGATAATTATTTTAAAGTTCCAAAAATTTTATAATCTATGATAATACCAAACACAATAAAAGAAACTCATGAAAAAATAAAGTCAGGCGAAATTACAGTTCGCGCTCTTGTTGATTTTTTCTTGAAAAATATTGAAGAAAAAAATCCTTCCATAAATGCATACATAGAAGTTTATTCTGATATTGATGAGCAAGTTAAAAATGCTGAGAAAATGTTTGAAGACGGAATAGCAACTCTTATGACTGGTATTCCTGTATCATTAAAAGATAATATGCTTTTCTTGGGTCACAAAGCATCTTCTGGTTCGAAAATTCTTGAGAATTATACATCTACATATAATGCAACTGTTATAGAAATTTTAAAAAATGCCGGAGCTATTTTCCTTGGTAGAACAAATAT
The DNA here is from genome assembly GCA_031972855.1 of Minisyncoccota bacterium. Taxonomy (GTDB): domain Bacteria; phylum Patescibacteriota; class Minisyncoccia; order Phycocordibacterales; family UBA9973; genus JAIXRY01. The sequence continues at coordinate 56,573 of DALYDY010000003.1, read as the reverse complement.
GGATGAATTTGCTATGGGATCTTCTACTGAAACAAGTTTTTATGGAATTACAAAAAATCCTTTAAATGAAGATTTAGTTCCAGGAGGTTCTTCTGGTGGAGCGGTAGCTTCTCTTGCAATGGGGGGAACTTTCCTATCTCTCGGGTCTGATACTGGAGGATCTATTAGACAACCTGCAGCATTCTGCGGACTTGTTGGAATGAAGTCTACATATGGAACAGTCTCACGTTTTGGTCTTATGGCTATGGCGTCATCACTTGATCAAATTGGTCCTATTACAAAAAATGTAGCTGATGCAGAAACACTTTTAAATTTTATAAATAAATATGACAAAAACGATGCAACTTCTATTCCTGAAAATTTAAGAACTGAAAATAAAAAAGAAGTAAAAAAAATTGGTGTACCAAAATCTTGGGTAACAGGTGAGGGAATCGAAACTTCTGTTAAAGAGAATTTTGACAAATCAATTGAAACTTTAAAGTCTCTTGGATATGAAATTGTAGATATTGACCTTCCTTTGTCTCCATATGCTCTTGCTGTGTATTATATTCTAATGCCAGCTGAAGCTTCTTCTAATCTTTCTCGTTATGATAGTATTCGTTTTGGAATGTCGCTATCTTCAAATAATCTAAAAGATCAATACGAAAAAACTCGTGAGGCTGGATTTGGTAAAGAGGTGCGAAGAAGAATTCTTCTTGGAACATATATCCTTTCACATGGATATTATGATGCTTACTATGGTAAAGCGCTAGCGCTTCAAAAAGCAATTCAAAAAGAATATAAAGATATTTTTGAAATTGTAGATGTTATTGCAACACCAACATCACCATTTCTCGCATTTCCTATAGGTTCAAAAAATAATGATCCTATAGCTATGAAACTCTCAGATTTATTTACTGTACCAGCAAATATTGCCGGAATTCCTGCTATATCTATCCCTTCAGGTGATGCTCCAAATAATCTAAAACACAGTCTACAATTCATGGGACCACATTTTGGGGAAAACCTTCTTTTTGAGGTTGCAAAAAAGTTCGAAGAAAACGTACAATAGTATATATGGCATTACAAGTACCACAATTTGAACCAACGTACTTATCACTCGATTATTTATTTAGTAGAATATACAATTTTCTTATTAATTTTTTCTCTTTTTTAAGAGGAACAAATTTTAATGAATTTATTGGAACTTTAAAAATGATATCAGCTTTCTTTGTTATAATTATTCTTGTTATTTTATTTTATACTTGGATGCGTTTGTATGAAATGAAAAAAGAAATGGAAGAAAAAGCAAAAGAAAAAGATTTGATAAAAAAACAAGAAGAAGAAAATCCAATTAAAAATTCACAATGGTTACATATCTGTGATCTTTTTGATTCTCCAAAACAAAGTGATTGGCGATTGGCAATTATTGAATCAAATACAATGCTTGAAAAATTAGTTTCCCCAATGCTTATAAAAGGCGATACAACAGGTGAAAAACTCAAGAATGTTGAACCTAGTGATTTTCGTACAGCAAAATTTGCTCGCGAAGCAAATTATATTAGAAATAGAATAGCTCACGACGGGCTTGATTTCAAGCTAGACCAAAAAGAAGCTTATCGTGTAAAAGGTTTATATCAATCTGTTTTTGAAGAATTTAATATTCTTTAGTTTTTCATTATTTGCTATACTACTATACAAATAACTTAAAAACTAAATAATATGAATGTACAAACTTTTGTGTTGATTGTGCTTCTAGTACATCCAACAACATCTCTCTTTTTTCATAGTGTATTTTTGCATAGGTACACAACACACAAACAATTCTCAATGAGTTTTTTTTGGGAACGTGTTTTTTTTCTGCTAACATTTTTATTTCAAGGACCTGCTTTTCTCAATCCTTATGCTTATGCTGTTTTTCATTTGAACCATCATGATAAAAGTGACACTAAAAATGATTCACATTCACCAAGAAATTTTAAAAATATTTTTTCTATGATGTGGGACACAAAAAAACAGTTCGTAAAAATTAGAGAAAGAAAACATCCTCTATGTCAAATTTATGGTAAAGAAGTTACGGTAGAATGGAAAAATTTTGAAAGATTTGCCGACAATCCAATTACTATTATATTGATGGCAATTTTATTCTCTTTATTTTATTATTTTTTCGCTCCAGTTTGGTGGTGTTGGTTTTTCTTACCAATAACTATTCTAAATGGACCTATCCAAGGCGCTATTGTTAACTGGTTTGGTCATAAGACTGGCTACAGGAACTTTAATATAAATGACCATTCAAAAAATGTTTATCAGCCCATAGGTTGGATTATGTTAGGTGAGACAAATCAAAATAATCATCACACTTATCCACACAGTCCAAATTTTGCAAAAAGATGGTTCGAAATTGATTTGGCTTACTACGTTCTTATTATTCTTCATTTTTTTAAAATAATAACTTTAAACAAAAAGCCATTCTAATCCTCTTCGGAGGATTTTTTTTTGCTATACTTTAATATATGGAAAACAAACTTTGGTTTAAAAGAAAAACCTATGGATGGGGGTGGACACCTTCATCTAAAGAAGGTTGGTTGATAATGCTTATTTATTTTATATCATTATTTCTTTTTTGGAATTTAATTCAGTATTTTTTGTTTAATAGTCTTACTAATTTAATTTTGTGGTTAATTGTTGTTTTTGTCGAAACAACAAGTCTTTTATTTATTTGTTATAAAAAAGGAGAAAAGCCAAAATGGCAGTGGGGAAAAGATTATTCTAAATAGTATATAAAATGTTATAATGGTGCTATTATTAAAATTTAATTTTTTATTAGTTTATGAATGTTAAAAATTGGTGTTGTAAAAACCCTTCTTTAGGACTTCTTGTTATGCGTATTGTTGTTGCTGCTATTTTTATTACTCACGGTATTATGAAGCTTGGGTCAATAGAACAAACAGCTGGATTTTTCTCTTCTATAGGAATACCTATGGCTCTTACTATGGCTTGGGTTGTTGCTCTAGTAGAAACTATTGGAGGTATTGCAATACTTCTTGGTTTTTGGACAGGTATTTTTGGAACACTACTTACTATAGTTATGCTTGTTGCTATTTTTACAACAAAAATAGGTTCTCCTTTCCAAAAAGCAGAACTTGATTTTGCAATGTTAGCACTATCTCTAGGAATAGTATTCTCTGGTCCTGGTAAATATGCTCTTGGTTGTGGATGTAAAAATGGAACTTGTGAAGGGTCTTGCCCTTGCGAAGATGGTGTTTGTGATACCTCTTGTGGATGTGATTGTCATGAAGCTGAAATACCTTCAGAAGAAAAAACTCAAATAGAAAATCCTCATATGTAAAATAAAAACCCGCAGTAATGCGGGGTTTTTTATGATTGTTGTGCTCTCTGTTTGAGCCAGTGATCACCTCTACCATAAGACTTTTTTTCGTCATAGATTGGTTCGGTCTTTTTTTCAATTTGCTGCCCAGCTTGTTGATAACCTTTAAAAATAGAATTAATTGCTTTCAATCTTTCTTCTTTGGAAAGTTTTAACTTAGAACATTTAAGTCCTCGTAGTCGGTAATCCTCAATATTTAGTTGCTTTTCATTGAAGATTTTGTTTAAGTAATTGATATCTTCTTTTGAAATTTTTTCTGGCATATTCTTTATGCTATAAATTTCTTTGAAATAGTTATCGATTTTCTCGACACCCTCTTGTTGAACAGCGTGTACTCGAGCTGTTTTTAGTCTGTTTGAGCTACCCATTTTTTTTAATTTTATTGTCCACTTACAATATTACTACTTTTACAAAAAAAGTCAATAAAATAATCTATGATTAAAATTGGTATAATAAGACCATGTTTGAACTATTTGAAGAGAAGTATAAAGACTTAAATATTGACCAAAAAAAGGCTGTAGAGACTATAGACGGCCCCGTGATGGTTGTTGCTGGTCCTGGTACGGGAAAGACCCAAGTTCTTGCGCTTCGTATTGCGTATATTCTAAAAAATACAGATTCTAAGCCTGAAGACATATTATGTCTCACTTTTACAAACTCTGGAGTGGAGGCTATGAGAACACGTCTAGAGTCATATATAGGCACAGAAGCCTATAAGGTAAAAATTTCTACATTCCACAGTTTTGCTATTTCGATGGTAGAGAAATATTATGAATTATTGGACTTCAAAAAAATGCCCACTCTTTTGTCTGATGATGAAAAAGTTTTTTTAATTGATGATATTTTACATAATAATGATTTTGAATATTTAAGACCTCGTACTGACCCCTCACTGTATTTCAAAGAAATAAATCAACTTGTCTCTATTTTAAAGAGAGAAAGAATTACCCCAGAAATATTTTTAGAAGAAGTTGAAAGTGAAATATTAAAATTAGAAAAAGATCCAGACAGTATTTCTAGTCGTGGCGAATCAAAAGGTAGTCTAAAAAAAGAAATATTAAAAAAGATTGAATCACTTTCTCGTACAAAAGAAGTTGTAGAATTTTATAAATTGTATGAACAAAAAAAGAAAGAAGGATGTCTAATGGACTATGATGATGTGCTTGAATACGTTGTTGATTTGGCAGAAAAATTTGATGACGTAAGAGATGATATAAGAGAAAATTATTTATATGTACTCGTAGACGAACATCAAGATTCAAGTAATGTTCAAAATAGTTTTTTGAAAGCTGTTTGGATTGACACCGAACAACCAAATATTTTTGTTGTGGGAGATGACAGACAACTCATTTATGGATTTTCTGGTGCTTCTCTTTCATATTTTGAAGAATTTGCACATATGTTTGGTAAGGCAAAATTGATAACATTAAAAGAAAATTACCGTTCAACAGCACCAATCCTTTCACTTGCTGACACACTTCTTTCTAGTTCAATTACAAAAGATAAATTGAATAGTAACAAAAAAGGTGAGACTCTTGTATCTTTAAATGAGTATGTCTATCCTCGTGATGAAATATTAGGAGCGGGTATTTATTTCAAAAATTTAATAGATAAAGGTGTTAATCCAAAAGAGTGTGCAATCCTTGTACCTAAAAATTATCATGTAAGAAGTGCTATAACGACACTATCTTCTATAGGTTTACCTGTTTCTTCTGGAAAAAGTATTTCACTTTTCTCTCAAAAACAAACAGATGTATTTTTGAGAATATTGGGAATTATTGCAAATCCTAATAATAGTATTCTTATTGCACAATCGCTTCTCGATAATGAGAGTAATATAAATACTCTTGAAGCTCATACTTTTTTACGCAATAAAAAAGGAAAAGAAATTTTTATAGAAAATTTGATAGAAGCTTCAGATTCTCATTCGATGTTTCCTTCATTTAAAGATGTGACTGATTGGGGTAATGTTTTAAAAGATTTTGTTAATACACTTTCTGAAGAAAAAATTACTTATATAGTAAGTGTTGTTGGAAATAGAGTTTTTGTTGATAGATCAAAGAATACAGAAGAACTTTTGAAAAATGTAGAAGTTGTAAGAAGTTTTATACATCTTGCAACTATGTTTGAAGAAAAAAATAAGAAGGCAAATATTTTTGACTTTATTGAATATATAAACAGACTTGATTCTTATGGTACTCATATTGAACTTGCAACTTTTGGGAAAGACGAGGGTATTGAAGTTATGACTCTCCACAAATCAAAAGGGCTTGAATATTCTCATGTGTGGATAGCTCATATGAATGAGGAAGTTCTAATGTCAGAAAAGAAGGGTGGATTTACTCTCCCAGAAAAAATAAAAGAACATATGCAAACTCGCGATATTGAAAGTGCTAAGAGGGAGCTTTATGTTGCGATTACTCGTGCAAAAGAATTCTGTACTATTTCATATGCAAGTGAAGGATATACTGGTAACGATCTAGAACTTGCTCATATTATAAAAGATATACCTTCTGTTCATTTTATAAAAAATTCAAAAGAAGAAACAGAAGAAATTATTAAGAAAGAGGGTGTAGATATATATACAAAAAATGAAAATAAAGAATTTTCAAAAGGTATTTTGGATATAGTTGAATTAGTAAAAAATAATTACACAGACATAAAAGTATCTGTAACAATGCTTAATAATTTCTTTGAATGTCCTTGGAAATGGTACTTTAGAAATTTTCTTAAATTACCAGAAATAAAAACAACCAGCCTTACTCTTGGTAGTGCTGTTCATGGGACTATTGAATTTATTCTAAAAGCAAAATCACTTCCAACAGATATTGAAATAAAAGAAAAAATACATTATGAACTTCTCAAAGAAGGAGGTGAAGAAAATAATTCATTTAAGAAATTAGAAAAAGATGCTTTTGATGCTGTGAGTTCTTGGATAAAAGATTATTATAAAAATCTCTCTCTAGATTTTAAAACAGAGCGTTCTTTAACTATTAAAGATAAAGATTATCCACTGCTTACTATGTATGGGAAAATAGACTTAACAGAAAGACTCTCTAATGGCGATATTGTTGTGAGTGATTTCAAGACAGGTAAGTCAAAGACCTTTAGTTCTATAGAGAAGATTGATGAAGATGGAAGACTTTCTGATCTCATGAGACAGCTTGCAATGTATTCGTATCTCATACAAGGAAGTGATAAGGGGGCTGTCGTTTCTCAATCAAGACTTCTTTTTTTGGAAGCAGAAAGTGATGATAAAAATAAAGTATATTCAACTTTTATTGATCAAGAAAAAATAGATTTATTAAAAAGAGATATTATAGATTATGATAATTTATTGAAGACAGGAAATTGGGTAGAAAATGAATGTCATTTTAAATCTTATGGAAAAGGGGATGAGTGTGAATATTGCAAGAGAAGTAAATTATTCTATTAACTGGTATAATTTAATATATGAAAAAAGCTTTTACACTTCTCGAGCTACTTATAGTTATAGCAATTATTGGATTGTTGGCGGCTATTGTAATGAGTAGTCTTGGTGCTGCCAGAAATAAAACAAAATCATCTGCTATAAAATCAAATATGGATTCAATAAGAAAACAAGCAGAATTGTGGTATAGCAATCGAGGTACTTATTTTCTAAATAAGGCCATGGCCCCTAATTCAACTTATGGTTGTGCTGACGTTTATGCTTTTAGCTCTACAATGTTTGGTGACCCTTCAATAAGTAAAGCTATAACCCAAATTGAATCTTTAAACGGATCTAATACTCTTTCGTGTACTATACGTGAATTAAGTAACGGAAATAGTTCTTATGCTTTTTATACGGTACTTCCTACTGGTGGGAATATTTGTATTGATAATACAAATAAATTTGGTACTACAGGATTTTATGATAATCCTTTGGTGGGTGTTGGATGTAATTAAAATTTTATAATTCCATTATCTATTATTCCAGCCACAAAGCCTAAAACAATAAATAAAAGTATAAATAAAATGATCATTTTTGTGTTCATTTTTTAATTATAACACCCAAAAATTTTTTCTGGTAAAAAGGACATTTTTTGATATAATACATTTTATGGAAATAAAAATAGATACTACAGAACAAGACCTTATTCTAAAAGGGTTTGAAGAAAGAAATGACGCAGAGTCAGGAAGAATAAAGAGATATTTGCAAATGTCCGATCTTTCTCGTAATGAATCAAGTCCTCTGTTTTCTCTTGTAGAAAAAACTAAAAAAATAGATATACTAAAAAGTTTTGATAATATTATCATTCCTGAAATAGTTAGAGCAGATGTTTCTTTTGATCTATTTAACTTCGCTCCAGATCATGTGGCACGTAGTAAGTCAGACACATATTACGTAGATGAAGAAAATATTCTTAGAACACATGATACAGTGATGTGGTATTACTATCTTAATAGTCCAGAAATAAAAGAACGTATAAAAAATAATGAATCACTAGGTGTTATTTGTTATGGAAAAGTTTATCGCAAAGATGAGATTGACCGAAAGCATATGAATATATTCCACCAAATGGGAGGATTATATCTTGTACCAGATTCTGAAAAAGTTTTAACACTTGATGATTTGAAAGAAGCTCTTGTTGAAATCGTCGAAGGTCTTTTTGGAAAGGAAACAAAATACCGTTTCTTGGATGATACTTTCCCTTACACAGATCCATCACTTCAAATAGAAGTAGAGCTTGATGGAAAATGGGTTGAGATTATGGGAGGAGGAATGCCTCGCAAAGATGTTTTGAAAAATTTTGGACTTGAAGGATATAATGGTTGGGCTTTCGGATTTGGTCTTGAACGTCTTGCAATCATCAGTATGGAGCTTCCAGATATTAGACTTCTTTGGTCAGAAGACGAGAGAGTAAAGAGACAGCTTGTTCTTGGACAAAAATTCAAAGAGGTTAGTAAATATCCTGCAGTTATTCGCGATATTTCTTTTGTTGTAGAGAAGGCAAGTTTTACTCCAAATGATTACTTTGATTTGGTCCGTGATGTAGTAGGTGATCTAGCCGAAGAAATGGCTCTTATTGATGAATATGAAAATGCAGAAAAATTTGGAGAAGGGAATAAGAGTTATGCTTATAGAATCACATATCGCTCACTTGAAAAGACTCTTACAGACGAAGAAGTAAACAATCTTCACAAAAAATTGGAAGAAAAGACAGTCGAAGTATATAATGCCAAAATTAGGTAATTTGTAATAAAAATCCAGGAATAAATCTGGATTTTTATATTTATTTTCTACATATAATTTCTTGGAAAAAAAGTATAAATTTGGTATAATTTACCCATATTAGATAGTATTTTTACCTTTATTTCATTCATTATTTATGGCAAGTGCCCCTAAAAAATCAAGTTACGGTGCGGAAGACATTTCAGTCCTAGAAGGGCTCGAACCAGTACGTCGTAGACCGGGTATGTATATCGGTGGCACAGGAACAGAAGGGCTTCATCATCTTATATGGGAAATCTTCGACAACTCACGCGACGAAGCGATGGGAGGATTTTGTAATCGTATCGAAGTCGTACTTCTTCCTGGAAATCGTATTCGTGTCGTTGATAATGGACGCGGTATTCCTGTAGGTATTCACCCTAAGACAAAAGTTTCTGCTCTTGAGACTGTTATGACAACTCTTCATGCTGGAGGAAAATTTGGTGGTGAAGGTTATAAAGTTTCTGGAGGACTTCATGGTGTTGGTGCTTCTGTTGTAAACGCTCTGTCTATTTATACTCGTGCTGAAGTTCACCGTGAAGGAGGAATTCATGTGCAAGAATATTCTCAAGGTAAGAAGAAGGCGAATGTAAAAAATATCGGTAAGACAAAAAATAACGGAACAATTATTACATTTGAACCTGACTTAGAAATTTTTAAAGAAATAAAATTTGATTGGAATACAATAATTCACCGTCTTGAACAACAAGCATATTTGGTTAAGGAGCTTCGCGTTCATATTATTGACGCCCGCGCGAGTAATGAAAAAATAAAAGATACTGAAGTATTTTGGCTTGCTGATCTAGAGCTAGAACTCCCATCAATCTCATACTATTTCGAAGGAGGACTTGTTTCTTTGGTTAAGCTTTATACAAAAAATCAAAAACCAGTTCAAGATACTGTTTTTTATGTTGAAAAAGAACAAGATGAAGTTGGGGTAGAGATTGCCTTTCAATATATTGATGACATATCTTCAAAGATTGTTCCTTTTGCAAACAATATCTACACACCAGAAGGAGGTACTCATATCACAGGATTCAAGACTGCACTTACTCGTGTTATTAATACTTACGCAAAGAAAAATAATATCCTAAAAGAAGCTGATGGTGGATTTACAGGAGATGACGTTCTTGAAGGTATAGTTGCTGTTGTTTCTGTAAAACTTCGTGAAATTCAATTTGAAGGTCAAACAAAATCAAAGCTTGGTTCTACTGAAGCTCAAGGTGCTGTAGCAACTGTTTTTGGCGAAGCATTATCTGCTTTCTTTGAAGAAAATCCAGACAGTGCAAAAGGAATTATAAATAAAGCGGTTCTTGCTCTTCGTGCTCGTAAGGCTGCAAAAGCTGCAAAGGATTCAATACTCCGTAAAGGTGCTCTAGAAGGAATGACACTTCCAGGAAAGCTTGCGGACTGTCAATCAAAGAGTGCGGCAGAATCAGAACTCTTTATTGTAGAGGGGGACTCAGCGGGAGGTACAGCTAAAGCAGGGCGTGATCGTAAGACTCAAGCCATACTTCCACTACGTGGAAAAATCTTGAACGTAGAGCGCGCACGTCTTGACCGTATGCTTGGAAGTGAACAAATAAAAAATTTGGTTGTAGCGATGGGTGCTTCTATTGGTGACACATTCGATCTAGAAAAAATGCGTTATCATAAAATAATTCTTGCGACAGATGCTGATGTGGACGGAGCACACATTCGCACACTTATTCTTACTTTGTTTTACAGATACTTCCGTCCAATCTTAGATGCAGGATATGTTTATATTGCTCAACCACCTTTGTATAAAATTAAAAAAGGTAAAGAAATTTTTTATGCTTTCACTGATGAAGAAAAATTTGCAATAGTAGGAAATGAGCAAGCAGAAGAAACAGATGAGTCAACAGAAAATGCAGAAGACATTGAAGAGGTAGAAGATGTAAAAGGAAAGCGTGCTACAAAAATTTCTATTCAACGTTACAAAGGTCTTGGAGAAATGAATGCTGAAGAACTTCAAGAGACAACAATGGATGTTACTAAGCGTATTTTGAAACAAGTTGCCGTTGAAGACGCAGAGGAGGCAAATAAAGTATTTGATATGTTAATGGGTAGTGAAGTGCCACCACGTAAAGCATTTATTCAGTCTCATGCAAAAATGGCAAATCTAGATATTTAGTTAATTTTGAGGGGATAGCGATAAAGTGTGCAGAGAATACAAATAAAAAAGCGGTCTTAAGTGACCGCTTTTGAATTTTTGAAGAACTCAAAAATTTTGTCCATTTCTTTATATTCAATACCACCATCCCCTGATGTCCCATACTTGTTTTTAGGAATATTATTTAGTGATTCTAAAAAATCAACAATATCATATTTCTTTAACTCTTCTTTTATTTGATACTCCATCCAATGCCAATTATTACAACTTTCTCCGTGATCATAAAAATTTATGAAAGCGTCAATTTTGTATTTTTTAATTATTGCATAAAGTATTTTACCAATACATCCCATACTCATCCTAATAACGACTGAACCAGCAAAACCTTTTTCTTGTAAATATTCAAGTGCTGCAAAGTCAAAACCGTTGGAATTATGCCAATACGGAAATAGAATAATGAAAGTTTTGACGGGTCCTGTTTTTTCACCTGGAACTTTGTATACAGGAATTGTAGGAAAATTAGTTTCTAAATCTTCTTTTAAAGTTTTAGAGGTAAATAATTCTACAATATTATTTAAGTCAAAATTATCATTTTTTTGCAGGTGATCATTCCATTTTTTACTGGTAATTTCATCCGCCAGTTTTTTAAATACTATAGGAAATCTTCTTTTAATTTCTCTTGTGTATAGAATCTTTGAATTCATTTCTTCTGTAAAATCATGTACAAGACATAATTCTTCAATAGAAACTTTTTTATGACTTGAGAAAGGAGAAATTGTTTCGTGAACTAAAAAATCTGTTTTGTATATGATTTGAGAGGCAAAAAAATTCTTCAGTACTTCCTGTACTATAGAATTATTGATATTTAGTGTATTCATTTGTTTAATTTATTTGCTAAAATCATATAATTTATTTAATATTTTGTCAAAGTTTGTTATAAAGTGAATAGAATATAAAAATTAACAAAAAGTAGTACCCGAAGGGTGTCATTTTTTTTTGTTTGTCTATATTCTAATTATCAATATACTGATATACTTAAAGTATTATGAAAGACAATAATTTATACAATTTAATGACTCAAATGACACAAGAATCAAAAAGTCATTGGAGGATTACAAAAGAATATCAGAAAATTGCGAAGTCAAAAGAACTAAAATCTTTTTGGATTAAACTCGCAAAACAAAAAGAACAAGATATAAAAGAAATGGCTTTGCTTTTGAAATCAATGGTTAAATAATAAAAATCCCCTTAAGGGGATTTTTATTATTTATTAGTGTTTTACTAGAGACTTCTATTTTTTATTTCATCTGTTATTTTTGTTACAAAATCATTAATAGGTATTGATACTCCTTTTTCTTCACTTCCACGTTTTTCAACTGTTACAGAATTATCAGCTATTTCTTTGTCTCCAATAACAAGAACATAAGGAATCTTACTCATTTTTGCTTCCCTAATTCTTTTTCCTAAAGATTCATTTCCATCATATAATTCTGTTCTAATAGAAAACCCAGAAAGAAGATGTTTTACTGTGTGTGCATAATCTAGATGTTTTTCAGATACAGGGATAATTGCAACTTGTACAGGTGACATCCAAGTAGGAAATGCGCCTCCAAAGTGTTCTATTGCAACTCCTATAAATCTTTCAAGGGATCCAGATATTGCTCTATGTATAACAACTGGTTGTTCTTTTTCTCCTTTCTCGTTTGTGAAAGAAAGTTCAAATCTTTTTGGTAAATTGAAGTCACATTGAACTGTTGCTAATTGCCACTCTCTTCCGATAGCGTCTTTAAACATAAAGTCTAGTTTTGGTCCATAAAAAGCAGCTTCTCCTTTTCCTATTCTGTAATTTAATTTTTCTGAATCACAAACATTTTTTAAAGCTGATTCTGCTGTTTCCCATACAATATCTTCACCCAAGTAATTTTCTTTGTCGTCTCCACGAACAGATAATCTTACCCAATATCCTTCCATCATTCCCATTGTAGTGTAGAAGTCTTTAATAATTTCTACGATTGTTTTTATTTCATTTTCTATTTGACTCACTCTACAGAAAAGGTGACCATCATCTTGTGTGAGCGCGCGCACGCGAGTTAGTCCTGATAGTTGACCTGTTTTTTCATCACGATAAACTGTTGCTGGTTCAAAGTAGCGAACAGGCATATCTCTATAAGAAAATTGATTGTCGGCAAAAATTTGCATGTGGTGAGGACAGTTCATTGGCTTCACATAAAAATCTTCTTTTGAAGTTCCTCCATGAACAGAGAACATATCATCCAGATAGTGTCCCGCGTGTCCTGACACTTTGTACAAATCTTCTTTTGCTAAGTGAGGTGTCCATACACGATCATATCCTTTATCTTTATGAAGGTCCCATAGATAGTTTTCTAATTCTTTACGTAGAATAGTTCCTTTTGGTTGGAAGAGTGGTAGTCCAGAACCTACTAGTTGTGAAATAGTAAAAAGTTTTAGAGCTGGACCAATTTTTCTATGGTCGCGTTTTTCTGCTTCTGCTTGCATTGTTACGTATTCATCGAGTTCAGCTTTTGTGTGGAATGCAAGTCCATAAATGCGAGTAAGCATTTTGTTCTTCTCACTTCCACGCCAGTATGCTCCAGCGAGACTATCTAATTTGAAACAATCACTTGGAATATTTTTCATATCAGTCACATGTCCTCCACGGCAAAGATCAGTAAAATCTCCAGAAGTGTAGAAAGTTATAGATTCACCTTTTTCTTTTATTTCTTCTATGAGTTCCAGCTTGTATTTATTACCAGCAAAAACTTCTTTTGCTTTTTCATAAGAAACTTCTTCACAAGTAAAAGCGCTCCAAGTAGGGAGGAGTTCGCGCATTGTATTTTCTATTTTTTCCAAATCACTTTCTTTTAGAGGATTTTGGAATTCGAAATCATAGTAAAAACCATTTTCAATTGCAGGACCGAGAGTTGGATTAGTGTCTGGAAAATGCTTTAAAACTGCCGCCGCTAAGAGGTGGGCAAGAGAATGACGAATATGTTCAATGTTTTCTTGTTGCATAGACTTTAATTGTACTACAAAATAAGCTTTTTTGACTCTATTGACATTTGTGTATAAATAGTATATAATACATATATAGTTCTTTGAAGTTGGTTCATAAAAGTTTAATTGTGATCAAAGGGGATAATGTCCTTTTTGACCACAATTAAACCCCTATATTTATGAATTTAGTAGAATTTATTTTTGTAATGATTCTTTGTTTATGGTTACTTGGTCTCGCCGTTTCTTTTATGGTCCAAAGTCCAGGACAATATATGACTTGGTCATGGAACACATTACGTTATATTTGGCGTAATGCCCGGCAACTCATAATAGGAATCGCCATTGGCTATTTTGCCTCCGGATCATGGTTCCACACCTCGCTTTTATATAACTAAGAGCGAGGTTTTTTGTTGAAAGTATTTATTTTTTATATATTTACAAAATTTACTATATGTTATATAGTAAAGAAAATTAAAAAAATGAAAACAAAAAAAATAAGCATAAAATCATCATCAAAAAGAGTGATAATTTGTGATAACATTGATTTATCAAGAGATGATAATAGAACAACGAAATCAAAAGTTCCTTTTTTAGGAACACCGTCTCTTGTTTTACAAAATCCTCGATTGAGAGAAGTCTTCGTAGAAAAAGGAAAAGCATCCTCTTTTATTGTATCGTTATCATTTTTAGAAAACGATCTTTGTATAGAGTTGGTTAATTCATGTATAAAACATAAACCAAATACACATATTGCTTTTGATGGCTTTACTAATCGTTATCCGGAATATCCTGCAAAATTCTTATTGCTAGGAGATGATATGATTTCTGGTGAGTATTTTATTAAAACCTCTACAGATTATCGTGGTGATTTTCTTCTATTATCTTCTTCTTGGGAAAATACCAAAAGGAAGGAAGATATTATAATTAATCTTTCAGCTATATTTATGTTTGATTCGTCAATGGTTATAAACAGTAGTGGAAATTTTGAGTATCTTGGTAAGTTAGTACAAGAGCATCAAGTGACAGATTCGTCATTTATGCCATTTATTGGTTTTTTTGATAAAAAAGACGATTTAACAAAGGAAAATTTTAAAAATGAATCTTTCTTATTAATTCAAAAATGGATTCCATTTATGCAAGATATTCAAACAGTTAGTGCTCTTGCAGATAATGGCCGTGATAGGTCTGAATCCGATAATAAATCAATTAATAAGATGAAAAAATATCTAAAAGTTCTTCCTAAAAGGTAGTTTTAAAAAACTACCTTTTTAATTTGCATTTTTTCCTCAAAAAAGGTATAGTAGTGGAATTATGACAGTAAGAATGAGACATACACGTGCACATACAGCTAACCGCCGTAGTCACCACGCACTTACAGGTGCGCCTATTACTCTTGAAGAAGGGTCAAAAACTCCTCGTCTTCGTCACCGTGTTTCTCTTACAACAGGGACATACCGTGGTAAAAAAGTTATCGACATCGTAAAGAAAGTCGAAAAGAAACAAAAGAAATAATATTTTATTTATCAGCTCTTTTAGTTCATTAATCAAAAATACATAAACATATGGCAAATAGACATCTCTCTCGTTCAATTGTTCTCCAAACACTTTTCGAATGGGATTTTAATGGCCAAGCTGGAGACCCTAAAGAAATGCTCAAGAGAAATACTGTTGAGTTTGGTCCTGGTTTAAACGATGATGCATTCTTAGAAATGCTTCTTGATGGTGTTTTGCGTAAGCGTACAGTTATTGACGATATTATTACAAAAGCAGCTCCTGAATGGCCTGTGGCTAAGATTGCTGTTCCTGACAGAAACATTCTTCGCATTGGTCTTTATGAGCTCCTCTTTGGTAATAGAGCAGAAGTTCCACCTAAAGTAGCTATCAATGAAGCTATAGAACTCGCAAAAGCCTTCGGAGGTGATAACTCTAGTAGGTTTATCAATGGAGTACTTGGTGCTGTATACAAAGAAATTGGTGAACCAGGAAAAGAGCAATTTGGCAAAAAACAAGTTTCAACTGAACCTATTGATATTACAAAACTTCCTATAGAAAAAAAGGCAGGTGCTGTAATTTTTGGACGTTATGATGGAGGATTCTCTTTCGCTCTCGTACACGATGTTTTTGGATACTGGACTCTTTCAAAAGGAGGAGTAGAAGAAGTTGAAGCTGTAGAGACTGCTGTTGTACGTGTTGTAAAAGAAGAAGTAGGTATAGAAACAAAAGTAGTTGAAGCTCTCGGTGAGAATGAATATGTTGCATCTCATCCAGAAAAAGGAAAGCTCCGCAAGCAAGTAACATATTTCCTAGTAGAAGCTCCTTATGAAGCTCTTACTCTCCGTACTGGTGGAGGTCTTGATGACGCGAGATGGTTTTCTCCTTCTGAAGTTGTAGAACTTCGTATGTATGATGATGTTGTTGGTCTTATAGAAAAGGCAACTGAAATTATTACATCACAACAATAATATTTTTTAATTATTTATGGTAGATTTTTCAAAATTCGAAGAAAAAACAGGATTTGTTTTTTCAAATAAAAAAATACTAGAACAAGCATTTACTCACCGTTCATATATCAATGAACAATCAGGTAATAATCTTGGTCACAATGAACGTCTCGAATTCTTGGGAGATGCTGTTTTGGAGTTGATTACAACTTCACATTTATATAATAGTTTTCCAAATGAAGACGAAGGGGAACTCACAGCCTACCGTTCAGCTATCGTTAATGCAACAATTATTTCAGAAGTAGCGAGTGAGTGGAATATGAACGATTTCCTCCTCCTTTCGAAAGGTGAAGCAAAAGATACAGGAAAAGCTCGCACATACATACTTGCGAATACTTACGAAGCATATCTTGGAGCGTTATATATTGACCAAGGTTATGATTCTTGTAAGAAATTCGTAGAACTCACTCTCATACCACGTCTCGCAGAAATTATCGAAAAGAAACTTTGGCGCGACGCAAAGAGTCTTGTACAAGAACGTGCTCAATCATATCTCAGTGTTACTCCTGCTTACAAAGTTGTTTCTGAAAGTGGTCCTGATCACGACAAACAATTCACTGTTGGTATTTTCTTTGGTGAAAATCAAGTATCAGTAGGAAAAGGTAAGTCAAAACAAGAAGCTGAACAATCAGCCGCCCGTGAAGCCCTTGTGATACATAAGTGGTTAGATTAAATTTAATTATTTATGACAGACTGGTACAGAATAAAAACTTGGACACAGAATGATGAAGAAGAATTCTGGGTAAAATTTGAACGTACACAAAAAGATATTCGTCCACAGTATTTAAGAGTACAAGCAGTCAAATTAATAGAAACCAAAGATAAACAACTTTTATATGTTGCTGAAACTTTACTTAATAAAATTTTGACAGAATATCCTGATAACAGAACTGAGAAAAGTCAGACTTTCAATTCGTTGGGACAAATTTATAGAGAAAGAGGAAATAATGATAAGGCTTTGGAATATTTCAAAAAATCACTTGCTTATGAAAAAGAATTTCCAAATGTTATAACTACGTCATATTTGGATTTTTCTGAAACTGTCATAGAAGCAAAGAAAACTGAAATGTATGATGAAGTGGAAAACTTATTACTTAAAGAGATTAATAATAAAACTTTTAAATTTCCAATTCAAAACTATATAACATATTCTGCCCTCGCTGCAATTTCAAATTTCAAGGGTGATTTTGGTCAAGCAAAAATATATTCTGTATTAGCAGAACAAAATGCTATAGCAAAAACAAATGGTTTATGGAATTCCAAAAAGAATAAATTTGGAACAGTAAAAGAAAGGAAAAGTTGGTTAGATAGACTTTTAAAAAAGTAGTATAAATAAAATAAAAAAATATGAATATATTTCTGAAATTAATTTTAATAATCATTGTTATTGTAGGAGTTTATTTTTTTAATAAAAATTCTAAAATTCCAGATGGAGAAAGAGGTAATGTTGTAGGAAAAAGTTTTAATGATCCAGAAATTTTGTTAGCACAAAAAGAAGCTCAGTCACAAATAGATTTTTTTATTGAGTCTTTAGAAAATAATAAAGATGATAAGAAATATTTTTCTATCAAATATGGAGCAAAAGATGGAGATATAGTTGAGCATATGTGGATTAGAGTTTCTTCTTATAAAGATGGTGTATTTTCAGGAATTCTAGCAAACGAACCTATTGAGGTTAAGAATATAAAATACGAAGATCCTGTTTCTGTAAAAAAAGAAGAAATTGAAGATTGGATTATTTTTGATACCACAATTAACAAAACAACAGGAGGATTCTCTTTAAAAGCTTTTGGATTAAAAGTTAAAGAATAAAAACATATGTTTAATTTATTTAAGAAAACTCCTGTAAATCATTTTCCTTCAATACGAGATATAAAAACTCCTGTTAATAAAAGCCAACTAACTCCTCTTGATGAGAAGTGTAGAGTTGTTCAATTTGGGGGATTAGGTGCAGAGCTTACAGATTCTGATCACCAAAAATTATCTGAATTTTTGAAACAATATCCAAATATGTCTTTTAGAGTGTATGTTCACACATTAAAAGACCTTACCTTTCTAAAGTATTATAGTTTTAGTAAAAATGTTCAAATTGATGTATACAATCTAGAAAGTCTTAATGGTTTTGAATATCTATCTAGCGATATGGAATTTTTTGGTTTTGGATTAACAAAAAGAAAATTCTCATTAAATTTTTTAGAAAGATTTACAAATTTAAAACAACTTTATCTTCAAGGTCACACAAAAGATATTGATGTTGTTTCAAAACTCATCAACATTGAGCGTCTTACTTTAAGAGAAATTACTTTAAATGACCTTTCAATACTTTTACCATTAAAAAAATTATGGTGGCTTGCAATTAAGCTTGGAGGAACTAAAAAACTTTCTGATATTTCTGAACTTACAAATTTGAAGTATCTTGAATTATGGATGATTCGAGGACTTGAAGATATATCTTTTATTTCTAAACTAAAAAATCTTCAATTCTTGTTTCTTCAAGATTTAAAAAACGTTAAAAAATTACCCGACTTAAGTAATTGTTATTCGTTAAGAAAAATCTATATTGAAAGTCTGAAAAGTCTTTCGGGGGTGCAATCTATTGCAGAAGTAAGTTCTCTAGAAGAATTATTAGTGGTTAGTGGAAATAATTTTAAACCTTCTGATTTTGAGTGTCTTGTAAATCATAAAAATCTTAAAACTGCTTTTGTTGGTTTAGGTAGTAAGAAAAAAAATGATGAAGTAAAAAAACTATTAAATTTACCTACTACTGAAGATTATCCAGATTCTGATTTTAAATTTAAAGAATAAAAATGAAAACTCTTATAGTTAATAATCATACGAAACATTTGGAAGAGTTGTGTGAATTATTTTCTTTTCCTGTCGTTATACAAAAAGAAGAATTTAATAATTCTATAGATTTAAATGAATATAATTTGATTGTTTTTTCTGGTGGATCACATATACCTGGAGTTTTTTATCATCCTGAGCAATATAAGATAGAAATAGATTTTATAAAAAATAATACTATACCAGTAATTGGTGTATGTCTTGGTATGGAAATAATAGTTGAAGCATTTGGTGGAAAATTGTTTGAACTATCACAAAAGCATAGAGGAAATATTAATCTAATTATTAATAATAAAGAATTAATAAATTGTATTAATTCAAGTGTTTTAGAAGTTTTTGAAGGCCATTCAATTGGCACTGAAGTATTACCAGATGACTTTATTTCTTGTGCCTATTCAGAACATGGTATTGAAATAATAAAACATAAAGAAAGACCTATTCTTGGATTTCAATTTCACCCAGAAGTTTCAAAAAACAAAAACCTTATTCTGTGGATAGAAAAAACTCTTGATTTAAAACCTGATATTTTTAAATAAAATATTGTTTGACATAAATTTAGAATAAATGTATCCTAAGTAAAATTAAAATTTAAGAAATAATGAACGTATTTGAAAACATTTTTACTGAAGCGAAGCGTTTTAGTAAATTGCTTGGTCATATGCACCAAGCGGCACTTGAGGTTAATAGAACTCAAGAAGAAACAAGACAAGATTTTTTGGATTCTATGCGGACTGGACAGAACGCACTTAGTATTCAAGAAGGATTTATACGTATTGGCGCACACTACGTAAATGATAATGAAGGAGGAAAAATTCGTTACGCTGTTGCTGCCAATAATAAAACCAATTTCCTTTTGGAAAATCTTTATCGGATAAGCACTTTTCCTGTAGACGAAAAAGAGAAAGAAATAAATGAAGCAAAAAAGATTTACGGAGGGGGAATTCGAATAAAAAGAGATTCTTCTAGTCGTTTAGTTGCTGTTTCTGGTTTTCATCCAAAAATTGATGAAGCTTGCTCTATTGTTGTTGATAATCAAACCTATTTATTTCAAAGCGAAGCATTAATAATCTTTGATATTATGGATCTTTCTAGATATTTCAATAATCCGTATGCTCTTGCAATTGCTCAGGGTTCAAACTTTATTAAGTCTATGACTTTTGATCAAGCTATCGATTGGGGTAGAAATGAAATAATTAAAAAGTAGAACAAAAGCCAAACCAGAAGGAATGGCTTTTTATTTTGACATTTATTAATAATAAATGTATTCTAAGGAAAATTAAAATTATGAAAATGAATATTATTATTTCAACAACAAATCCAAGTAAGGCTGAACAAATTAAAGCCATATTAAACAACCCAGCAATAACAGTACAGACACTTAAAGAAGCTGGAATTAATGGGGAGGCTGTAGAAGACGGAACAACATTAGAAGAGAATGCATTTAAAAAAGCTTTTTACGCTCTTGAGAATTCTAATTATCAATTTTGGACACTAGCAGATGATACTGGTATTTTTATTACAGCTCTAAATGGCGAGCCTGGTATTAAATCTGCAAGATGGGCTGGTGAAACAGCAACAACTGAAGATATAACTAATTACTGTCTAAAACGTCTTGAAGGTGTTGTTGATCGTAGTGCTGTATTTGAAACTGTTGCGGTACTACTATCTCCTGATGGTCAAAAATATGTATTTAGTGGGAAGGTTAATGGTAGACTTCTTGAATCACCAAAAACAAAACCTCAACCAAAAATGCCTTACAGCCCTCTTTTTATTCCAGAAGGAACAGATAAAGTTTGGGCGGAGATGTCTGTGGAAGAAGAAAATGCAATTTCACATAGAGGGAAAGCCTTTCAACAAGTTGCAGAATTTTTAGAAAAAATATAAAAATTATTTTACTAAGTTATTAGTTTCTATAAATTCTAAAAAATATCTTTAACAGATTAAAAAGTATAACAAAAGCCAGATCGGAAGAAATGGCTTTTTTAATTGGAAAATTTTTAAAAAAAAGTTAAAATAGATAAGATATTATTATCTTATGCACCAACTCAAAAAGATAGAAATGACAGGGTTCAAATCTTTTGCGAAGAAATCAACGCTTTATTTCAATTCGTCTGTTGTGGGAGTGGTAGGTCCAAATGGTTCTGGAAAATCTAATGTTGTAGAAGCATTCCGCTTCGTTTTAGGTGAACAATCTATAAAATCTCTTCGCTCAAAGTCTGGTGCTGACCTTATATTTAAAGGTTCAAAATCTCTTCCCGCACTTTCTCGTGCAAGTGTTTCGATTACTTTTGATAATAGTAAAAAACAATTTTCTTTTTCTGGAAGTGATCTAGAAAAAGTTTCTTTGGATTTCGATGAGATTGTGATTACTCGTGAAGTTTTTCGTGATGGAGGAAATACTTATTTGATAAATGGAACAGAAGTTAGATTGAAAGATGTCCTTGATTTACTCGCGTCTGTACATATTGGCTCATCTGGTCACCATATTATTTCGCAAGGTGCGGCTGATAGAATTCTAACTTCAAATGGAAAGGAGAGAAAGGTAATGATCGAAGATGCTCTTGGATTGAAAGTATATCAAACAAAGATTCGTGAAGCAGAAAAGAAGTTAGAGAAGACACGTTTGAATATGAAAGAAGTCGCTATTCAGCGTCGCGAACTCGCACCTCATCTTACATTCTTGAAGAAACAAGTTGAGAAAATAGAACAAGCAAGTATTATTCGTGCTGACTTAGAAAATCTTTTTGGAAGTTATCAAAAGAGCGAACTTTTGTTTATAAAAAACAAAAAAGATGAATTACATAATTTTGAAAAGGAACAAAAAGAAACTCTAGAAAATATCGACAAACAAATTTCTTCTTTGGAGAAAGTAATGAAAGAAAGATTCTCTAGTGCACCAGACCCTCGTATCGAAGAACATGAGAAGTCTCTTGCAAGCTTCCGTCATGCAAAGAGTGATATAGAACACAGTATTGGACGCCTCGAAGGAATGATCCAAGTTCTCGAGAATCAAGGAAAACATGTAGGGGACAATAAGCCAATTTCTCGAAATACTGTCGTGTCTTTTGCAAAAGATACAATAAGTACTATAGATGAAGCACTTTCTTCTGGTGATAACACAATACTTAAAAATGCTCTTTCACACATAAAATCAAAGTTACAAAACCTTGTAACTATTGAAGAAGATATTGTTATTGATAATAGCGCTCTTATACAAGAACACAGAGACACTATCGCCAAACTCAATCAAGAACGTAATCAAATAATTTCTCGTGAACAAAATATCCAAAGTGCTATAGTTTCTATAAAACAAGAAAAGTCTGAACATGAATCAAACTTTGCTGAAAGTGAAAAAAACTATCTTTCTCTTGTAAGACAAAAGAGTGATATTGAAAGTGAATTGAGATTCAGTACTCATAAACACGAAGATATAAAAAGTCGTGAAGAAAGACTTGAGCAAGAGATTAGAGAACTGTCTGTATTGATTGGTCCTTCTGCTGTACTTTTGAAAGATGAAGCAGAACTAATTTTAACAGAAGAAGCACTTAGTGTTCTTAAACAAAAAATATTTAGATTAAAAATAAAATTAGAAGACAGTGGATCTATTGGTGGAAATGAAATTACAACAGAATATCAAAGTGCACTTGAACGCGATCAATTCCTAATGCAAGAATTGTCTGACTTAGATGGAGCTCTTTTGAACACTACAACACTCATAGCTGAACTACGCTCAACTCTCATGACAGAATTCAAACAAGGAGTAGAGAAAATAAACACTCAATTCCAAGAATTTTTCTCAACAATGTTCGGAGGAGGAAATGCCTTCTTGTCTATTTTAACTTTAGACAAAAAAGAAAATTCTGAAGATGAAGAAGTGTCGTCTGATGTAGACAAAGCAGATCCTATTATGGAACAGGGGATTGAGATACATGTGAGTCTTCCTCATAAAAAAGTAAAAGATTTACAAATGCTCTCAGGAGGTGAAAGATCTCTAACATCTATTGCACTACTCTTTGCTATATCACAAGTTAATCCACCACCATTTCTCGTACTTGATGAGACTGATGCGGCACTGGACGAAGCGAACTCTCGCCGGTATGGAGATATGATAGAAAGACTATCAAAGTATTCAGAGCTTATTGTGGTAACACACAACCGTGAGACTATGTCTCGAGCAAAGGTCCTCTACGGTGTCACTGTTGGAATGGATGGCTCGTCAAAGCTCCTATCAGTACAATTTGATGAAGCAGAACAGTATGCAAAATAAATATAAAAAACCGTTTATATAACGGTTTTTTATATTGGGAAATAAGGGTAAAATAGTACTTGACAAAATGGTATATTGTGTGCTATACTACACACAAATAAGAACAATGAAAAATCTAATGAAACGTGCAGGGATTGCATTGGTGTTATGTACACTGATGATCCTGAGCAGTAATGCTATTTTTGCCCAAAATAATAGTGGTCGTGGTATACCCTTTGTTGAGCCTGAACCACAACCTATTGTTCAACAGCCTGTTGAAAAAATTCCGACTCAACCACAACAACAACCAATTACTATTATCAACAATTGGCCGGAGTGGCAGAGACCTGTAGAGCCTCGTCCGAGGGTAATTTATTTACCTTCGAGGCCTAGAGTTGTTACTCCACCAGCAGAACCAAAAAAAGATACTGGTGCTGCAAAGGAGTTACCTCCACCACCTCCACAAATGTTTTCACAAAAAGAGTTAATTTGCATTGGTGGATTTATGTTCCTGTTGATTGCCGGTATTATTGGCTACCTTATTGCTGGAAGAAGAAATTATTATGGATGTAATGGAAATTGCAATGTTTGCCAGAGAAGAAATTGTAATGATTGTAATTTAAATGTTAGTGGGTGTGTTGATGTTCAAAATAAAGGTATACCTGAAAGGGTGATACACGAACACAACCATAAACACGAAGGAGAGATTTCTTTGGTTGTGCCTCAGGATTTAAATAAGGCTGAAGTGAGATCTCCTGAATCTGAACAGAGTAAGTAAAGTATTAGACAGAAATGTCGAAGCCCAGATTTGCAAAGCAAATCTGGGCTCTTTCATTTTTGTATTATAAATAATTCTCTATATATTTTTATTTGTTGTTTTGCCGAACTCATCAAACATTATTCCATTATCTCCAAAATCTTCTATACTTAGATTATTTATTTGTGAAATTGAAGTATTCGCCCAATCAATAATTGGTATACCACTTTTGTTTATTGAAATAGGAATAAAATTTGCATCAATTATCTGATTTTTATTTTCAATATTAATAGTTAGTATTCCACTGTCTCCAAGTATTCCTTCTGTACTAAATGTATTGTACCCAGCAAAATTTCCAAGAGAATAAGCAATCAATTTTCCTTTATACCATTCCATTCCACGAAGAACATGAGGTCCAGATCCGACCACAACATCAGCTCCATTATCAATTGCAATTTTTGCAAAACTTTGAACATTACCACGTTCTTCACCTAGATATTTTTCTTTTGTATTTAATACATGTGTAGCTCCCATACCTTCAGCACCCCCATGAAACAAAACTACCACAAGATCAGAATTAGTTTTTGCTCTCTCTACTATATTTTTTACTGTGTCTTCTTTGTTTAAATCATTAGTGAGTACACCTGTAGAAAATCCAACAAAAGATATTCTAATACCATTTATTTTTTTCTCTACTATTGTGTTTTTTGCTCCTATTGAATCTATATCATAATTACTCAAATTTTTCAGAGTATCAAAAAAACCTTCTTCACCAAAATCATACGAATGATTGTTCGCTACATTTACCATATCAAAAGATGCATTTTTTAATATCTGTACAAAGCCTTCATTACCAGAAAACGCATAACATTTTCCTGTTATAATTCTTCCACATTTATTTTTTTCTTTATCGGTTATAACTCCTTCCAAATTTCCAATCATTAGATCTGGCTTTGAAAGTTCTTCTTTTACAAAACCAAAAAGATCAGGAAATTCTTTTGTTGGTGTAATATCTCCAACAAAAGAAAGTGTGATTGAATTAATCTTTTTTTCAATTATTTCTTGTTCAGAAATAATTTTATTTTGTTTTATTTTTTGTTTACCTAGAGCACCCAAAAATGCGCCCGCTATTATGGAGATGCATAGAATAGCTATTATTTCTGTTCTAACATTTATCATTATTTTTTATCCTGGTATATAATCAATAATTTTCTTTTCTAGATTAGCTCCTGCAACTTTGATTGGTAAATTGTCTCCAATTTTAAAAATCTTTTTTGTGCGTGTACCTATTATATAATTTTCTTTTTCATCGTAGTTATAAAAATCTGTTCCTAAGTCTTTTAGTCTTATCATTCCTTCACATTTTGATTCTTTGTCTTCTACGAATATTCCATTACGAGAAATTCCTGTCACTACACCATCAAATATTTGACCAATACGTGCTGTCATGTACTCTACTTGTTTGTATTTAATAGAAGCACGTTCTGCATCACTTGCTTCTTTCTCACGTTTTGAAGAATGGTCACACATGTGGTCATAATGATGCCACATAGCTTCTGGAACTTTTTCTCCAGCAAGGTATATTGCGAGTAGTCTGTGTACAAGAGTGTCTGGATATCTGCGAATAGGTGAGGTGAAGTGAGTGTAGTATGTAAATGCTAGTCCATAGTGACCAATATTCTTTGTTGAATATATTGCTTTTGCCATTGAGCGAATTACTGCAGTATGAACTGTATTCTTTTCTTCTTTTCCTTCTAGTTTTTCAAGTATTTTATTTAGTTCTTGAGAGGGAATTACTCCATCTTTATTTAAGTGTGTTTCAAAACCAAGTTTTTTCAAAAATAATTTTAGTTCACTCATCTTGTCTTGGTCTGGTAGGTCGTGAATACGATAAACAAAAACATTTGCTTCATCTTCTGATTTTTTTGCGATAAATTCAGCAACTTTTCTATTTGCAAGAAGCATAAATTCTTCAATGAGGTGGTTAGTGTCGCCACGTTGTTTTTTATAAACTTTTATTGGAACACCATTTTGATCTAATAAGAATTTCACTTCATCTTGATCAAGTGAAAGAGCTCCGTCTTCCATTCTCTTTTTCTCGAGCTTTTTTGCGAGTGTATTTAGAGTATTTAATTCTTTGAAGTATGTTCCTTGTTCTTCAGTTAAAACTTCTTGAGCATTTTCATAAGTGAAACGGTGGTCAGAATGCATAATTGTTCTACCGAACCATTCATTTACGACTTCAGCTTTTTCTGTAAGTTCAAAAATTGCACTGAATGTGAGCTTATCTTCTTTTGGATTTAGACTACAAAGTTCGTTTGATAGAACTTCTGGAAGCATTGGTATTGTACGATCTACAAGGTATACAGAAGTAGCACGTCTCCCAGCTTCTTTGTCGATCTCTGTGTCTGGGCGTACATAGTGTGATACATCAGCAATATGAACACCAACTTCAATATTTCCATTAGGTAAGAATTGAACAGACAGAGCATCGTCAAAGTCTTTTGCATCTGCAGGGTCTATAGTGAATGTTGTAATACCGCGGATATCTTTTCGAATTTTTAATTCTTCAGAACTAATTCCTTCTTCTTTTAATTTTTCTGCTTCTTCTAAGACAGCTTTAGGAAAATTTTCGTCAAAACCTTTTTCAAGAGCAATACCCATCATTTCGGCATTATTTTCAAATGGCTTACCCAAAACACGCAAGACTTCTCCAACAGGAAGAGTGTGTTGGTCTGTCCAACGTGTTATTGTTGTAAAAATCTTATCACCAAGCTCTGCACCTAAAAGGCAATCATTTGGAAGTCTGATTTGAATATGGATTTTTGGATCACTAGGTATTAAATAAAAACCTAAGTCATCTTTTGCGAGTGTTCCAGAAAAACCAACTTTTGAACGAGAAATAATTTCTGTAATTTCTCCTGTTGGATTTCCATACTCATTTTTTCCTGTAACAATTGCACATACTTTGTCACCATGTAGACTTGTAAGAAGATGTTGATTTGGTATTTCAATACTTTCATCAAGTTCTTTTGTTTTTACATAACCATTACCTTTTGTATTTATGAAGACTGTTCCTTCATATATTTTTTGTTCCATAATAACGATATTGTAACACAATAATTAGTAATTAGAATACAGTAGATAGAATATATAAAATACAAAAATTGCGCGTTACAGACTGTTGGTCTGTAACGCGCAATCTAGTCTATAATCTAATTACTAATATATTATATACTTTTCTATCACTTGCTTTTTATTAATACTTTTGGTATTATGACTCCACTTATGTTAATGATTCGCTTACAACGTATTGGTCGCAAAAATGATCCTGCATACAGGGTTGTTTTGACTGATTCAAAAAACGCCACACAAAGTGGTAAATTTAAAGAAATTATTGGTTCTTATACACCAAAATCAGACACTGTTGTCTTCAAAAAAGATCGTGTTCAATACTGGATTTCACAAGGAGCTCAAACAAGTGATACAGTTCACAACTTCCTCGTAAAACAAGGTATTATAGAAGGAACAAAGAAAAATGTTCTTCCAAAAAAGTCTCCAACAAAAAAGAGAAAAGAAAAATAATTTATTTTTTACAAAAAAGAAATCCACTCAATTGAGTGGATTTCTTTTTTGTAATTAAGATATAATCTATTAGTACAGTGAGTATCGTCAACACACTGTCTTAATTTAATTTTTTGTAAGAATTTATTTTAAATAAATTCGAGTAATTCTTATATGCAGCATGAAGATAAAGTTTTTTTAGAATATATTGTAAAAGCACTAGTTGATAATCCAGATAAAGTTGTTATAGATAGATCAGTAGATGAAATGGGAGTACTTATAACTCTTACAATCGCTCCAGAAGATATGGGTAAAATAATTGGACGTCAAGGTAATACAGCAAAAGCTATTCGCACACTACTTCGTGTGATTGGAATGAAAAATAATGCCCGTGTAAATTTGAAAATAAATGAACCAGAAGGAGGAATGCGTGCACCTGCAAGTGGTCCTGTTTCAAAATCAGTAGATGAAGCTTTAGAAGGTTTGGAAGATTAATTAGAGTATATTAAATACATAAAAGAGTGGCACCCGAAGGGTGCCACTCTTTTATGTATTTCCTAAATTAAATTTTTATGTTATAATATTTGTAATGAATTTTCACGTCATAACACTTTTTCCAGAAATGATTTCTTCTTATACAGATCAATCAATTATTGGACGTGCACAAAAAAATAATATTATAAAAGTAAATACTTTAAATTTACGCAATTTTTCTTTGGATAAACATAAGAAAGTCGATGATAGATCTTATGGTGGTGGTCCTGGTATGGTTATGTATGCAGAGCCAATACTTCGTGCAATAGATTCTATAAAAATAAAAAACAATAAAAAAATAGAACAAAAAATAAAAGTAATTATTTTTGCTCCTGCTGGAAAAGAATTTACAAATACATACGCAAAGAATCTAATAAAAAAATATTCTGACGTTATTTTGATTTGTGGAAGATATGAAGGTATAGATGCTCGTCTTAAGAAAATTTTGAAAACAAATAAAAAATACGATGTAGAAGAAGTATCTATTGGAGATTATGTTCTAACAGGTGGAGAGATTCCTGCACTCGTCGTGATCGATGCTACATCTCGCCAGATAGAAGGGGTTCTTGGCAAGAGTGAATCACTAGAAGAATCTAGGAATGCTTCAAGTGAGCTTTATACACGTCCAGAAATTTTGGAATATAAGATAGGTAAGGAAAAGAAGATTTTCCGTGTTCCAAAAGTTCTTTTATCCGGAAATCACAAAGATATAGAAGAATGGCGAGATAAGAAAGATAAAAAGAAATAATCTTTTTTTGTGGTATGATAATAAAAAATATATTATGCCAAGTTTAAAAAGATATCGCAGAATGCGCCAAACAGATTTCCAGCTTTTTGGTGGAAGTCCTAGTATTGTAGGTTATCCGGAAAATAATCAAAATTCTGAAGGTTTTTCAGGGACAGTATTAGGTAAACTAAAGTATGATCCCGAAACAAAAGATTTAAAGATTGTTCTTGATACAGAATCTCCACAAACACAAAAAGATTCAAAATCTCCAAATGAGCCCCAATAAGGGCTTTTTATTTTGTATTTAACTAATTAAACTATAGTATCTTTACTTTTTTTATTAATTAGTGTATACTGTGTGTCGATTGAAGGATTGAGTTTTGGATGCTTTTTCAGTTTTTTTACTAGCCGAGCTACTGATAAAACAGTAGATAATGTTTTTCTTTTTTGCCACATTATTTTTTCCTCGAGCACAAATAAAGTTTTAACCGAAAAGATTTTCTTTTCGGAATTTTTGGCTTTTGGATAAGAATATTTTGGTAATAGATAGTATATATGTTAAAAGATATTGGTTTGCGAAAAAAGAAGTACTTTTCAAAGTACAAAAAACCTCTCGTAGAATTCCCAAGTTTGATCAAAGATCAATTGGAATCATATGAATGGTTGATTGCGACAGGGTTTAAGGAAGTTTTTAAAGAATTTTCTCCAATCTCTGACTATTCAGGAAAAAAGTTTGACCTCGAATTTGTTTCATTTACTATAGGTGAACCAAAGTTTGATGAGAACCATGCGAAAGAAAATAAGCTTTCTTATGAAGCTGGTGTGAAAGCACAAGTTCGTTTGGTTAACAAAACTCTCGGAAGTGTAAAAGAACAAGAAATCTTTCTTGCTGATCTTCCTCTTATGACAGGACACGGCACATTCATCATTAATGGTGTTGAACGTGTTATTGTTCCTCAACTCGCTCGTTCAGCGGGTGTATTCTTCGTTGATCAAGATGTAAAAGGAAAGAGAATGTTCGGAGCAAAAATAATTCCAGCTCGTGGTGTGTGGATAGAAATTGAATCAGAACAAGATGGAACTCTTGCTGTTCGTATTGATAGAAAGAGAAAATTCCCTCTAGTGTCACTTCTTCGTATTCTTGGTCTTCACACAAATGAAGAAATAGAAAAAGCTTTCAAAGGAACTCCTCATGAAGCTTTGATTAAGCTTTCTCTTGAAAAAGATACAGCAAAAACTCTTAATGAATCATATGTTGAAATTTATAAGCGTCTTCGTGATGGAGATCTTGCAACAGGTGATAATGCAAAAGAATATGTTGACTCTCTATTTAGTGTAGAACGTTACGATATTTCTCCTGTTGGACGTTTTCGTCTAAATCAACAACTTGGTCTTCCTACAGACAAAAAAGCTCTAGAAGCAAAACTTCTTACGAAAGATGACATTATTGGAATTGTTTCTCACACAATGACACTTAATGTGACTCCAGGTGCAAGAGCAGATGATATTGATCACCTTGGAAAGCGTCGTGTTCGTTTTGTTGGTGAAATGATACAAGCAAAAATTCGTGTTGGTATGACACAAATCAAAAGAAATGTGCAAGATCGCATGTCTACTATTGATGTTTCTACATCTCTACCAATTCAAGTTATAAACCAACGTCCACTTCAAGCTCGTATTAAAGAATTCTTTACTACAAACCAACTCTCACAATTCATGGACCAAGAAAATGTTCTTGCAGAAACCGAACACCTTCGTCGTCTATCAGCACTCGGTCCAGGAGGTCTTACACGTGAACGTGCATCTTTGGAAGTTCGTGACGTGCACACATCTCACTATGGACGTGTTTGTCCTATTGAAACTCCAGAAGGTCCAAACATTGGACTTGTTGTTCATCTTGCAACATACGCCCGTATTAATGAATTTGGTATCATCGAAACTCCATATGTAAAAGTTAAAAATGGTGTTGTTACTGGTGAAGTTTTGTATCTAAACGCTCTTGAAGAAGAAGAATTTACTATTGCTCACGCTGGTGCGAAATACGATGACAAAGGAAAACTAACAGGTGAATATATAGAATGTCGTATTAAGACAATTCCAGGACTAGCAAATCCAAAAGATGTTGACTATATTGATGTTGCTACAAATCAACCATTCTCAATCGCTGCATCTATGATTCCTTTCTTGGATCACGATGACGCTAACCGTTCACTGATGGGATCAAACATGCAACGCCAAGCCGTACCATGTATTCGTCCTGAAGCTCCACTTGTATCAACTGGTATGGAAGAGCTCGCAGCAAAAGACTGTGGACGTATGGTACTCGCATCAACTGCTGGTACTGTTACATATGTTGACGCAAAGAAAATAATAATCAAAGACAAACAAGGAAAAGATCATACACATCATCTACACACATTTAGTAGAATGAATAGTTTCAACGCATTCAATCAACGTCCTTTGGTACGTATTAGTGATGTTGTAACACACGGTCAAGTTATTGCTGATGCTTCATCTACAGAAGGAGGTCAAATGGCTCTTGGTCAAAATGCTCTTGTTGCATTTATGGCTTGGAACGGTCAAAACTATGAAGACGCGATTATTCTTTCAGAACGTCTCGTGAAAGATAGTAAATTTACTTCTATCCACATTGAAGAATATGACTGTGTTGTTCGTGATACAAAGCTCGGTGAAGAAGTAACAACTCGTGATATTCCAAACGTTGGTGAAAACAAATTGAAAGATTTGGATGAAGATGGAATAGTACGCGTAGGTGCAGAACTTCGTGAAGGAGATATTTTGGTTGGTAAGATTACTCCAAAAGGAGAAACAGAACTTACACCAGAAGAAAGACTTCTTCGTTCTATTTTTGCTGAAAAAGCTCGTGATGTAAAAGATACATCATTACGTATGCCAAAAGGAACACGTGGACGTGTTATTGGTGTAAAAATATTCTCACGTGAAAAAGGTCACAATCTTGAATCAGGTGTTATCAAAAAAATCTATATTCAAATTGCTCAAATTAGAAACATTTCTGTTGGAGACAAGCTTGCTGGTCGTCACGGAAACAAAGGTGTTATCTCTGTAGTGCTTCCAGAAGAAGATATGCCATACATGCCAGACGGAACTCCTGTGGATGTAGTACTTACTCCACTCGGTATTCCTTCACGTATGAACCTTGGACAAATTCTTGAAATGCATCTTGGTATGGCCGCAGAAAAACTTGGTTATCAAGCCGTAGTTCCAGTATTCGGAGGTGCTACTCCAGAAGAAATCATGAATGAACTAGAACTCGCAGGTCTTCCACGCCATGGAAAAACTCCTCTTATTGATGGAAGAACAGGCGAAGCTTTTGCTCAAGATGTAGCTGTTGGTTATATGTACATTTTGAAACTTCACCACATGGTAGAAGACAAGATTCACATGCGTTCTGTTGGTTCATACTCTTTGATTACTCAACAACCTCTAGGTGGTAAAGCACAAGGTGGAGGACAAAGATTTGGAGAAATGGAGGTCTGGGCTCTTGAAGGATACGGTGCATCTCACATACTTCGTGAAATGATTACAATTAAGTCTGATGATATACAAGGTCGTTCAGCAACATTCGACGCGATTATTAAAGGCGAACCAATTCCACCACCACATGCTCCAGCATCATTCTCTGTGATGTTGAATTATCTACGTGGACTTTCACTTAATGTGAATCTTAAAAAAGGAAAACGCTCATAATAACATAATTAAAATATATTTATGAAAACACTAGATACAACAGACTTTAATACAATCGGTCTATCACTTGCATCACCAGAACAAATTCTTGAATGGTCATACGGTGAAGTTACAAAACCAGAAACAATCAACTACCGTACAGGACGTAGTGAAAGAGGTGGACTTTTTGACGAAAAAATATTCGGTCCAGAAAAAGACTATGAATGTTATTGTGGAAAATACAAACGTATTCGTTACGCGGGTATTATTTGTGAAAAATGTGGAGTTGAAGTTACAAAAGCAATTGTTCGTCGTGAACGTATGGGTCACATCGAGCTTGCTTCTCCTGTGGCACACATTTGGTTCTTGAAGAGTATTCCATCACGCATGGCAACACTCCTCAATATTCCAATGGGTGAACTTGAGAAAGTTGTTTACTTTGCTGGATACATGGTTACAAAAGTATTTCAAGAAGAAAAGGAACGTATAATTCGTGATCTTGAACAAGAATACAAAGGTAAAGTTAAGACAGCAAATGAAGAAGCTACTCGTGAAAAACTAAAAGAACTTCTTCTAACTACAAAACGTGAAATTGCAGAAATTGCAGAAGGAAAAGTATTTACTGAAGCTGGATATCATCACGCAAGTTTGAAATATGGAACTTGTTTTGAAGCAAATATTGGAGCTGAAGCAATACATACTCTTTTCAAAAATCTTGACCTTACAAAACTAAAAGAAAAAACAGAACTAATGCTTGAAACAGCAGGTTCTCTTGAACGTGAAAAATTGCAAAAGCGTCTATCTATGATTCGCCAAATGCTTCGTTCAGGAACTCGTCCAGAATGGATGTTCTTAACAGTAATCCCTGTTATACCTCCACAACTTCGCCCTATGGTGGCGCTTGAAGGTGGACGTCATGCAACATCTGATGTAAACGATCTTTACCGTCGTGTAATCAATCGTAATAATCGTCTAAAAAAATTGAAAGAAATCGGTGCTCCTGATGTTATTCTTCGTAATGAAAAACGTATTTTGCAAGAAGCTGTGGATGCTTTGATTGATAACTCAATCGCAAGTCAAGCTGGAGCTGCTATGAGTCAAGCTCAAAAGAGAGCTTTGAAATCTCTTTCTGATAACTTGAAATCAAAACAAGGTCTATTCCGTCAAAACCTTCTTGGAAAACGTGTAGACTACTCAGGACGTTCTGTTATTGTTGTTGGTCCACAACTCCGACTAAATCAATGTGGTCTTCCAAAACATATGGCGCTAGAACTCTTCCGTCCATTTGTTATCTCAAAAATTTTGAAGAGAGAACTTGCTTTCAATATTCGTGGAGCAAACAAAATAATTGAAGATCGTATTCCAGAAGTTTGGGCAATTCTTGAAGAAGTTATTGAAGGAAAATATGTTCTATTGAACCGTGCTCCAACTCTTCACCGTCTTGGTATTCAAGCTTTCACTCCTATTTTGATTGAAGGTAATGCTATTCAACTTCACCCTCTTGTATGTACAGGTTTCAACGCCGACTTCGATGGTGACCAAATGGCTGTATACGTTCCACTTTCAGACAAAGCACAAGCAGAAGCTCGTGAACTAATGTCAGCAGACAAAAACCTTTTGAAACCTCAAAATGGTGATCCTGTTGCTACAGCAAAAATGCTAGAAATTGTTCTTGGATGTTATTGGATGACAAAAGAAGTTCCAGGTGAGAAAGGTGAAGGAAAAGTTTTTGCATCTCCTAACGAAGCTATTACTGCTTATGGATATGAAGTTGTTGGTTTCCGTTCAAAAATAAAAGTTCGTGCTACAAAAAATGAAAAATACAAAGAATATGATGGGGGAATTTTTGAAACATCAGTAGGACGTCTTTTGTTCAACTCTGTTTTCCCAGATGACTTTGCTTATGTTAATGAAGAAATTACTTCTTCACGTCTAGCAAAAATATTTGATCAAATTGTTTCAAGATATGGATTTGCTGCAACTCCAGAAGTTATTGATAAAGTAAAAGCTTTCGGATTCCGTTATGCCATGAAATCAGGTATTACTTGGGGTATTGATAATGTGCGTGTTCCAGAAGGTAAGCCAGCAATTATTGATGAAGCTAGAAAAAATCAACAAATAATTATTGATCAATATAATGAAGGTTTGTTGTCTGAAGAAGAAAGATATCAAAAAATTGTTGAACTTTGGGAAAAAGCAAAGAAAGAAGTTGAAAAACTTCTTCCAGCAATTCTTGATCCTATGGGTTCATACCACGACATGTTTAAATCAGGAGCTCGTGGTTCTATGAACAACGTATCTCAAATGGCAGGTATGAAAGGTTTGATTCAAAATAACCAAGGACGTATTATTGAATTCCCAGTTATTCCGTCTTATATTGAAGGTCTTTCACCTATTGAATACTTCATTACAACTCACGGTTCTCGTAAAGGTCTTTCTGATACTGCGCTTAACACTGCTCGTGCTGGTTATCTAACACGTCGTCTTGTTGACGTTGCACAAGATGTGATGATTACAGAAGAAGATTGTGGAACTAAAGAAGGTAAAACAATTACAAAAGAATTTATTTCAGGTCTTGAAATCCCACTATCAAAAGGTCTTACAGGACGTGTTACTTTGGAAGATATTAAAGATAAAGAAGGAAATACTCTTTACAAGAAAGGTTCACTTCTAATGAAAGGTGATGCACAAAAAATTGAACAAGCAGGTGTAGAATCTGTTCTTGTTCGCACACCTCTTACATGTGCTACTGTATACGGTCTATGTCAAAAATGTTACGGTCTTGATCTAGGACGTAATCACTTGGTAAATCTTGGTGAAGCTGTTGGTATTATTGCTGCTCAAGCGATTGGTGAGCCTGGTACTCAATTGACACTTCGTACTTTCCACGCCGGTGGAGTTGCTGGAGTTGATATTACACAAGGTCTTCCACGTATTGAAGAAATTTTTGAACGTCGTTCTCCAAAGAATCCAGCACTTATATCTACATCAGAAGGTGAAGTTATTGAAATTCGCGAAAATGGAAAAGAAAAAACAATCGTTGTTATGTCAGATTCAAAACGCGATGGTGGAGTTGCTCAAGTAGAATATCCTGTACCATATCCTCGTGTTCCAATCGTAAAGGTTGGTAATCGTGTTACAAAAGGTCAAATCATTACTGATGGTTCTGCTGATATTGAACAAATATTTAAAATTGGTGGAAAACAAGTTGCTGAACAATACATTTTGAATGAAATAAACAAAGTTTATGAAGTTCAAGGTGCTTCTATTGCTCGTAAACACACAGAGATCATTATTCGCTTGATGTTCTCACGTCGTCGTATTACAGATGCAGGAGATACAGCTCTAACACTTGGAGATATTGTTGAAAATATCGAAATGATGGAAGAAAATGATCGCATGAAACAAGATGGTGGATCAGATGCTGTTGGAGATATTATTATCTTGGGTATTGCAGAAACAGCGCTCCGAACTAAGAGTTGGTTGTCTGCTGCTTCTTTCCAAAATACAAACCGTATTTTGATTAATAGTGCAATCAAAGGAACAGATGATAATCTTCGTGGTCTAAAAGAAAATGTTATCGTTGGACGATTGATTCCAGCTGGAACAGGTTTCAACAAACAAGGAGGGGTAGAAATTAGCGAAGAAGAAATAATTGAAGAAAAAGAATAATTATGAGTAGGGAGGTGGAACAAATCAAAGAACGTCTCGGAATAGTTGATGTTGTTTCTTCCTATATTCAATTAGAACAAAGAGGTAGACAGTTTGTCGCTCGTTGTCCTTTTCATCAAGAACGCACTGGATCATTTTATGTATCACCTGAGCGTAATACATATCATTGCTTTGGTTGTGGTAAAGGGGGAGATATATTTTCTTTTGTACAAGACATAGAAGGTTCTTCTTTTAGAGAAGCACTTTCTTTGCTTGCATCAAAAGCTGGTATTGTACTTTCTAATTCTTATGACAAAGAAATCTCTGATTCAAATACAAATGTTTATGATTTGATGGAAAAAGCAAAAAACTTCTACAAAGAATCTATAAATGATGAAGTAAAAAATTATCTAAAAGAAAGAGGGCTTACAGAAGATACAATAAATAAATTTGATATTGGTTTTGCAAAAGATGACTGGAGACTACTTACCACATATTTTGTGAATACTTTTTCTCAAAAAGAATTGAGTGCTTCAGGTCTCTTCATGGAAACACCAAAGGGAATCTATGATAAATTTCGTGGAAGAATAATGTTTCCAATAAAAGATAGTCAGGGTAGAGTTGTTGCTTTTACGGGTAGAATTCTACCATCTCTTGTTGTAGAAAATAAAACTGTTGGCAAAGAACCTGCAAAATATGTAAATTCTCCAGAAACAGATCTCTATCACAAATCCTCGATACTTTTTGGTTATGATATTGCAAAGAATCATATACGCTTAAAGAAAAGAGTAATTCTTGTAGAAGGACAAATGGATTTGATAGCTCTTCATCAAGCTGGATTTTGTGAGACTGTAGCATTGTCTGGTACAGCTTTGACGGAGACACACTTGAAATTAATAGGACGATTTACTGATAAGATTATATTTTCACTAGATAATGATGAAGCGGGTCTTAAAGCTACAGAACGTGGAATCAAACTAGCTCTTTCAAAAGGTTTTGATGTCTACATGTCAGTAATATTTGAAGGAAAAGATCCTGCTGATGTTCTTTTGGAAAACCCTCGATCTTTAGATGGTGTTTATGAAAATCCAAAACACGTTGTTATAGGTCTTATGGATTTGATGAGAAAAGAATCAAAGGATGATATGCGTTTGTTTCGCTCTCTCGTAGAGTCTAGAGTCTTACCCTTTGTGGCTTTGATCCCTAAAAACATAGATAGAGCCCATTTTGTAAATGTTATAGCAAGAGCGATTGACCTGTCAGATGATGTTGTATTTCAATCACTTAAGACATTAACAAATGTAGATACAAAAGAAATAAAAGAAGAAAAAATACCTGACAAAATTTTTGATGAACAAAAATTGTTGAGAGGAATAATATTTTGGTCACGTGAATTAGTTCAAAACAATAAGACAGTAAGTGATAATAGGATAGATGAATTATTAAAAAAATATATTAATATTTCTCTAGATGAGTTTTTACAAATAGAAGAAAGTGAGAAAGAAATTTTGATTAGTGAGGCAGAATTTCATTTTAGAGGAAATGTAGATATATTAGATAAATCAGCAACAGAACTCACTCTTGTTTATTGCCAAAAAATATTGAAAGCAAAAATGGAATCACTACGTACTATATTAAAGATAGATGACAATATAGAAATTTTGAATGAATATCAAAAGATAAAAACATTTAGTGAGTCTATACAAAATGAAAGAAATATTTTATAGTTAACCAATACATTATTATGAAGAAAAAAATCTTAGAAAAAAATAATAAAGCTAAAGCTAAGACTGTTGCAAAAAAAGCACCAGTCAAAAAAGCTGTCGCTAAGAATACAAAAAAGGTTAATGTAAAAAACAATAAACCAAAAGTAACTACAAAAAAAGTAGTAACAAAAAAAGCTGTTGTTAAAACAAAAGTTGCAACAAAAAAACCTGTAGCAAAAAAGGTTTCAAAACCTGTAGCAAAAGTTGCTGTCAAAAAAGTAGTAGCAAAAAAAGCTCCAGCAAAACTTTCTAAAGTTGAAGAAAAAGCAATATTGATGCTCAAAAAAGCTGATGAAATTATTGCAAAAGGTAAGAAAAGAGGTTTTGTCACATATGATGAAATTTTGAAAACTTTCCCAGATATTGAAAATAATGTTTTCTTCTTGGATGAACTATACGAAAAGTTGTCAGTTGCAAGTGTTGATGTTCTAGAAGGAGGAAATCTTCTTGATGTTGATGCTGTGGTAAACGAACTCAAAGACGGTCGCTCACGTGATAGTGGTTATGACTCTATTCAAATATATTTGAAAGAGATTGGACAATTTCCACTTATTTCTTCACACGAAGAAAAAGAACTAGCGAAGCGTATTGAGAAAGGTGATATAGAAGCAAAGACACTTCTTGCTCGTGCAAACCTTCGTCTTGTTGTTTCTATTGCTAAAAAATATTCAAACAGAAGTGCTGACCTAACTCTTCTTGATCTTATTCAAGAAGGAAATATTGGACTCTTCAAAGCTGTTGAAAAATTTGATTGGACAAAAGGTTACAAATTCTCAACATATGCAACTTGGTGGATTCGTCAATCAATCACTCGTGCTCTTGCTGATCAATCACGTACAATCCGTATTCCTGTGCACATGGTAGAGACAATTTCAAAATACAAACAAGTTCTCCGTCGCCTAACACAAGACCTGGGACGTGAACCTCTTCCAGAAGAAGTTGCAACAGAAATGGGACTTGAGGTTGAGAAGATTCATGTGATTGAACAGATCAATCAAGAAACAAGATCTCTTGAAGCTCCAATCGGTGATGATGAAGACAAATCAACATTTGGTGAATTTATTCCAGATGAAAAGATTCTTCGTCCAGACCAAGAAGCAGCTCGTA
Source organism: Minisyncoccota bacterium (assembly GCA_031972855.1). Lineage (GTDB taxonomy): Bacteria > Patescibacteriota > Minisyncoccia > Phycocordibacterales > UBA9973 > JAIXRY01. Next base: position 17,419 of record DALYDY010000003.1, on the reverse strand, counting down.
GAATTCTTTCTGATCAAGTCCGTGAAGTACTTTCTGAACTCTCACCAAAAGAACAAAAGATTCTTGAAATGCGTTATGGACTCGAAGATGGTGTACAACACACACTCGAAGAAGTAGGAAAAGAATTCGGTGTGACTCGTGAACGTATTCGTCAGATTGAAGCAAAGGTTCATGATAAGCTTCGTAATAATGAAAAGATACTAAGACTCAAAAATTACTTCGATTAATAAAAGAAAAACCACTCAATTGAGTGGTTTTTCTTTGTTTTTTTAAATTAAAAACTCCGCATTTCTGCGAAGTAATTTGTGTAATTAAGGATTAGAAGAAGGGTCTTGTCTCCATTTTCCCAATCTTTCAAAATTAGTAAAATTTTGTTTTGACAACAAACATCCTTTATGAAATACAAACGTCTGACCATCCTTTTCAAAATCATTATTTTCAAAAAGTTCTACTTTTAATTCGTCTCCTTTTGTTTCAAGAACTTTTCCTTTTAGGATAACAGTTCTTGTCTCCGGGTCATGGTGTCTTTTTCTTACGTACGGCTTGTCCCAATATTCTTCGGTTACAGAAAAATATACTATTTTATCTGTTTCAATTTTCTCTTCAATTTTAGTTGAAGTAATGGGTGATTCTGCTATTTTGTTTTGATTCATTTTATGGATTTTTATTTATAATACATTACTATAAATAATTTGTCAAACAATGCTTAAATACTTTACAATTTCTATTTATTGTGTTAATATAGAAAAAACATTAAAAACTAAATAAATGAAAAAAACTTACAATCTTATCTTAGAAAATCTACGGAAATATGTTCCTATAAACATATTTCGTGGAGGTCAAGAAACGGTATATACAAATATCCGTGACGCGATCGTAAAAGGTATCCGAACTATGTATATAGAAGGGCCGACGGGTATGGGTAAGTCATTTATCCAATCCACACTAGCTGACGCTATTATTAATGGTTCAGATATTCAAGTATTACTTCTTGTTCCAAAGATTACACTTTTATCTCAAATGCAGAGAGAATTTGTAAAATTTGCAAAACATTTATTATTGGGACTTGTTGGAGCAGGACAAAAATCCTATCACAATCAGGTTACAGTAATGACTTATCAATCTTTTGTAAAATTTAAGGGAGATGGCCTAAAACGATACTCGGTATTATTTCTTGATGAAGCTCACAAGGCACTTGGAGAGAAGACTCGAGCGCGAATTGAAGAGCAAAAACATGCAATCATTATTGGATTTACTGCTACACCTACATACAGCGAGAAAAAGAATTTGAAAGAATTTCTCAAGTATGAAGCGTACTGTATCTCTATTCCTGAAGCTGTAAAAGTTGGAATGCTTTCAGCTATCCAGTTTATTATTGGAAAAGTTAAGATAGAAATATCTGGAAAAGAAAAAGGAGAATCATCTCAAGAGTACTTGAATCGTGTAGGTAAAGAAATTATTCGTCAAGGTGGTAATATTGCCGCATCAAAACTCTATAAGAAAATTTTCGAAAAGAGAGGTACGAGATTTATTATGTTCACCGCATCTGTCGATCAAGGTCTCGATTTAGTGAGAGAATTACGAGATAAAGGAATTTCAGCTGAAATTATTACAGGCAAGATGAAATCTTCAGAAAGAGATAAACTCTTTAGTCGATTTAGCCAAAACAAATTTAAAGTTTTGGTCGGAATCGATACTATCAAAGAAGGGTTTGATGATCCCGGTGTTCATGGTGTGATGTTTGCTTATCCTATAGGCACTATTGTTGGCCTAATACAAGGCGCTGGTAGATCTACAAGGATTGATGAATTGTTTCCAAATAAAGTTGCGTATGTTGTACAACTAATGTTCCAAGCAAAGAAACAAGTTTGGTATAATGACGCCCTTGAAGGTCTTGGACCTTTTGTTGTACCTGATGAGGATATTGTTCATAAAGTTAGAAAAAAACAAATCTTTAATATTGTTAACAAAGACGAATTGATTGATATTACTGATGAAGTAATTGAGTCAGTAAGTGTTGACCATGAAGAGATTTTTAATTTAACTAATATTAACTCTACACAGTTTAATTTTTATGAAACTTTAAAAGAGGCTAAAGATGGTGTAAAAATATTGAAGGTTAAAGGTTTTAATATTCAGTCTGTGGGTGATTATCAAAAATACCGTAAAGAAGATATTAGATTACATTCTAGTCCTGACGATGTCTACAAATCTGAATGGATTGATTGGTTTGATTTTCTTGGAAAGAAATCTAAATTTTACTTAACACTAAAGGAAGCTAAAGAAGCTATTGAAAGGTTACGGGTTAAAGGGTTTAAAATTGAGACATATGATGATTATAAAAAACATCGTAAAGAAGATATTAAATTACCTTCTAGACCTAACTACACTTACAAATCTGAATGGATTGATTGGTTTGATTTTCTTGGAAAGAAATCTAAATTTTACTTAACACTAAAGGAAGCTAAAGAAGCTATTGAAAGGTTACGGGTTAAAGGGTTTAAGATTGAATTTGTGGATGATTATCAAAAACACTACAAAGAAGATATTGGACTACCTTCTAATCCTAACTACACTTACAAATCTGAATGGATTGATTGGTTTGATTTTCTTGGAAAAGAGAATAAAGATTCTTACGAAACCTTGAAAGAGTGTAAAGAAGCTATTGAAAGGTTACGGGTTAAAGGGTTTAAAATTGAGATACATGATGATTATCAAAAACACTACAAAGAAGATATTAGACTACCTTCTAATCCTGATAATACCTACAAATCAGAGTGGACTAGTTGGCCAGATTTTCTTAAAAATAAGCCTAAAAATTATGAGACTTTAAAAGAAGCTAAAGAAGCTATTGAAAGGTTACGGGTTAAAGGGTTTAAAATTGAGATACATGATGATTATCAAAAACACTACAAAGAAGATATTAGACTACCTTCTAATCCTAACTACACTTACAAATCTGAATGGATTAATTGGTTTGATTTTCTTGGAAAAGTAAAGAAGTTTTAGTGTTCTAAAGCCTAAATCGATAATATCGATTTAGGCTTTTTATTTTTACTGTAGGTCTATATTCTAATTACTATTTACTAACTACTTTTATCTTTATTTTAAATAATGCTCTAGTGTATAAAGCCAATCTTCTTCATCTTTATCGGACTTTAATTTTTCATTGTAGAGCCATTCGAGATATCTTTTATCCATTACTGCTACATCGGCGATTTTTTGACCAATATATTTTCCAAAATGAATATTTGTTATCATACTTGGGCGATTTGATACTTCGAGCATTTTTGCTACAGACTTATCATCTGTTTTTTCTTCATTCAAAACTTTTTGATAAAGTCTTTCGAAAAGTTTTTCCAATACAAGAACATCACCGAGAGCGTCGTGGGCCTGGGCTTCGATTTCTATTTCTAGTAAGTAGCGTAAGTATTGAAGTTTGTATTGAGGAAGTTTATTTTCTGGATCAAGATATCGTGCGAGTTTGAGAGTGCAGACAAAATTCTTTGGGAATATATTTTCTTTTGCAAGCATCGAAATATCAAATTTTGCATTATGAGCAACAACTATTACATCTTCACGCTCAAATAATTCTTTTACATCTCTATAAGTATTACTTTCTGTAAATGCAGGTTTATCAGCGACCATTTTGTTTGTAATATGAGTCACAGCACTTGCTTCAGGTGGAATTGGTAGGGAAGGCTTAAAAAGCTCATTATAAGTTCTTGCCTCGAGTGGAATTGAGAGGTCTGATATAACATAGGCAAGCTGACATAGACGATCCTTTTCATCAACTCCTGTTGTTTCTGTATCAAAAAATATAAAGGTGTAAGACATAGAGATATTTTAACACAACAAGTATATAGTAGTTAGTATGTTAGAATATAGATAATGCAAGTTCATAATTATGAAAAATTAATTGTATGGGAAAAATCAATGGATTTAGTTATTTTTATATATGGTATTATTAAAATTTTTCCTAAAACTGAAATTTATGGATTGACTAGTCAGATTAAGAGATCGGCAATTTCTATTCCTTCTAATATTGCCGAAGGAAGTAGAAGAAGTACAAAGAAAGATTTTGCACATTTTCTTGTAATTGCTTTTGGTTCTGCTTCAGAACTTGATACTCAAATAAAAATTGCTTTTAGATTGAAATTTATTAAAGAAAATCAATACGAAGAAGTCTCAAAATATATTTATGAAATAATGAAGATGCTCAATAAATTGATTGAAACAAATAAGTAAATCAGGTATTATTAAGTCTATATTCTAATTACTATTTACTAACTACTTTTAAACTATATGTTACAAGAAAACCTTAAAATTCAATTAAAAGAAGCAATGATTGCTAAGAATCAAGCGGCACTTGATGTTATACGTGGAATTATGTCTGCATGTACAAACGAACTCGTAGCGAAAGGAAAGAAACCTCAAGAGATTCTTTCTGATGAAGAAGTACTTGCAGTGATCACGCGCCTAGCAAAACAAAGAAAAGATTCTATAGAACAATTTGAAAAAGGAGGGCGCCAAGATTTGGTTTTGGAAGAAAAAACTCAATTAGAAATTCTCGAAAAATATCTTCCAGAACAAATGTCTGAATCTGAAGTGCTTTCTTTTGTTAATTCAAAAATGTCTGAACTCGGACTTGATCTATCTAAGAAGGGAATAGTAATGGCAACAATGATGAAAGAGTTGAAAGGTAAAGCCGATGGAACTGTAGTGAAGAAGGTTGTGGATAGTTTATAATAAATGATATGAAAATCTTTTATCATTTTTTAATACTATCTGTCGCTGTATTTGCTACACCCTTTGTTGTAAAGGAGGGGATTGTTATAAATCCTGCTTGGACAGCATTGATTGTGGGTGCGATTTTGTACATTATTAATACTCTGGTTAAACCAATAATTAATATTCTTACATTGCCAATAAATCTTATAACTTTTGGATTATTTTCAATTCTGGTAAATGTTTTGATATTTTGGTTTTTGGGACAAGGTTATATAGATGGTTTTTCTATTCTAACATTCAAAGCTGCGTTTCTCGGGTCTGTTGTTGTATCTGTTATAAATTATATAGGAGGGAAGATTTTAAATTTTGATTAATAATGTTTTGGAATAAAAAGAAAAAAGTAATAACACACAATGGTTCGTATCATGTAGATGAGATATTTGCATGTGCGGTACTTTCTATACTTCATAATGGAAATATAAAGATAGTCCGCACTCGTGATGAAAATCTTTTTTCAAGCGCTGATTATGTTGTCGATGTTGGAAGTATATATTCTGAAGAAGAAGGACGTTTTGATCATCATCAATCAGGTGGTGCTGGTAAGAGACAAAACGGAATACCTTATGCATCTTTTGGATTGTTGTGGAAAACATTTGGAAACACTCTAACAGATAATGATGCTTTTGCGTATGAACAAATAGAACGAAGACTTGTTACACCTATAGACGCTGTTGATAATGGGGTTGATTTGGTAGAGTCAAAATTTGTAAATATTTTCCCTTACAGAATTCACGAAGTTTTTTATGCAATATTTCCTCCAAAAGGAACTGATTGTCATTTATATAAAAACTTCATCAGACTTGTTTATCTTGCAGAAAAAATTATTCGTAAAGAAATAAAAGAAGCAAAAGATCAGAGTCGTATAAAAAAGATTGTCGAAGATGCTTACAACAAAGCAGAAGATAAAAGAATTTTGATTATAGAAGAAAATGATATGCATCGTGAGCCAGCAGCTTTTCTTGCAGGACAATATACAGAACCTTGCTTCATTATTATTCATTCTAAAGAAGGGAACTGGAAAGCGGTTTGTGTTAGAGAGTCTGGAATATCATTTAAAAATAGAAAAGATTTCCCAATAGAGTGGGCGGGTCTTCGTAATGAATGTTTGTCTATAGTCTCAGGTGTTCCTGATGCAATTTTTTGTCATCAAAAATTAATGTGTATTACAAAGTCAAAAGAAGGAGCTGTACAAATGGCAAAAAATGCTGTAGAATAAGCATATATGGCATTTGTTGATGAACTGATAATAAACTGTAAAGCTGGACGTGGAGGAGACGGGGTTGTTCGTTGGCGCCAAGAGAAATATATTGATCGTGGAGGACCATGGGGTGGAGATGGAGGAAAAGGTGGAGATGTCTATGTTCGTGGTGTTCGTGATGTAACTCTTCTTTCTAAATATAAAGCCAATCCAAATTTTGAAGGTGAAATGGGTGAATCAGGAGCTGGAGGAAGAAAGCATGGGAAGGATGGGGAAGACTTCGTTCTTGATTTGCCTGTCGGTTCAAAAGTAACAGACAAAAACACAGGATATTCTTTCTTACTCGAAGTAGAAGGACAAAAAGTCCTTATACTTCGTGGTGGTCAAGGAGGTCTTGGAAATGACCACTTTAAAAGTTCTCTCAATACAACACCAACTACTGCAACTAAGGGTAAAAATGGTGACAAAGGAGCGTTTTCTGTTGTCGTTGAACTTATTGCTGAAGTTGGATTTGTAGGTCTTCCTAATGCGGGTAAATCATCTCTCTTGAATGTTCTTACTAATGCTACTGCTAAAATTGGCGCATATGCCTTTACAACACTCGAGCCAAATCTCGGCTCATTTCACGGATACATACTCGCTGATATTCCAGGACTGATTGAAGGTGCAAGTGAAGGTAAAGGTTTGGGAATAAAATTCTTGAGACACATTAAGAAAACAAAAATATTGATACATCTAGTATCGCTTGAAAGCGCTGACCCTGTGACCGACTATAATAATATTAGAAATGAATTGAAAGGGTATGGAGAAGGTCTTTTTGAAAAAGAAGAAATAATTCTTCTAACAAAAACAGATATGGTAGATAGTGGAGTTGTAGAAGAAATTTCTAAAAAGTTTGAGCAATTTGGAAAATCTGTTTTCTCTATATCTTTATTTGATGATGTTTCTATAAAGAAATTCTCAGATGATTTTATAAAAATATTAAGAAGTAAATAAAAAAATAAAACCCGGAAACTATTACTGAGTTTCCGGGTTTTCTTCTGGAATAATTTGTTTTTGAACAACATAAAATAATGTTGTTCTTAGGATGCCTTCTGTTTTGTGTTTTATGTACACAGAACGAGTTCCTAAGAATTCAACTTTGTCTAACGCTGTTACTAAGATTGTTTTTGTTGTATTTTCAACAACCCAATCAATCTTTATACAAGAATTTTTTAAATCACTTTTCTTTAAGAATTTTACCTCGTTAACGAGGCGAAGATTCGTGATTTCATCAATCCTCGTATTTGCTCCTTCCAGAAGTTTTTTTACTTTGTCGTAGATTGAGGCTATGTTTGCCTCCGACACTACATAGTTGTGTAACTTCTTCATTTTTTCTGGATTTGTTAAAACTATACTCTTTGTTTTTATCTGTGTCAAATCGGGGATTGGGTAGGTGAGGAGAGTCAAAAAATCTGCTATAATACCCATATTCTATGAACACATACTACACAACAATAGGACTTGAAATTCATGCAGAATTGAAAACAAAGACAAAAATGTTTTCAAGTGCAAAAAACGATCCTGACGAAGAAAATCCAAATGTTAATATTGACCCTGTATCACTTGCACATCCAGGGACTCTTCCAACTATCAACAAGCAAGCAGTCGAACACGTGATTAAGGTTGGGCTTGCTTTGAATGGAAATATTGCAAATTTTACGGAGTTTGATCGCAAGAATTATTTCTATCCAGATATTCCAAAAGGTTATCAGATCAGTCAGTACAAATACCCTATAGTGTCAGGTGGTCATCTCGCAGGTGTAGATATTACACGAATTCATTTAGAAGAAGATACAGGAACTTCAAAACATGATAGAGGGGATTTTTCTCTTGTTGACTATAATCGTGCGGGAGTGCCTTTGATGGAGCTTGTGACAGAGCCATGTATTCATACTCCAGAAGATGCAGGAAAATTTGGACGGGAACTCCAGACTCTTTTGCAATACTTGGGAGTCTCAGATGCAAACATGGAAAAAGGTGAGATGCGTGTAGAATTGAATATTTCTATCTCCCCTTCAAAAGAAAAATTTGGAACAAAGGTTGAAGTAAAAAATATTAACTCATTCCGCGCGGTAGAGCGTGCTGCAAAATATGAAATTGCTCGTATGACAGATCTGTATGAAGCAGGAAGAGAAAATGAAATAGTTCAAGAAACTCGTGGATGGGATGAAGCAAAACAATCTACATTCTCACAACGTACAAAGGAGAATAGTGAAGACTACAGATATTTTCCTGATCCAGATTTACCAAAAATGTATCTTCATGAAATGTTTGATTTGGATAAAATAAAAGAATCTCTTCCAGAACTCCCAGAACAAAAAAGAGTTAGATTTGCGAATGATTTTGGCATAAAAGCAGAGGACATAGAAGTATATATAAATGATAAGACCCTATCAGATTATTTTGAAGGTGTTGTTTTTAATATTGGTGATAATAAAGAAGCTTACAAAACAGTATCAAATCTAATCACATCTGATTTTATTGGCTTGAAAAAGGCAAATGAAGAGGTGAGACTTCCCTCTCTTGAAAATTTTGCAGAACTGGCTTCCCTTTTTACAGAAGGAAAAATTTCTTCACGCGCCACAAAAGATATATTAGGAATGATTGTTCTTTCAGATGAATCCCCTGTTTCTATTGCAGAAAAAAATGGAATGTTCCAATCAAATGATACTGGACCTATCGAAGAAATCGCAAAAAAGCTCATAGAAGAAAATCCTAGTGTTGTAGAGGATTATAAAAATGGAAAAGAAAATGCCCTCATGTTCTTCGTTGGACGCATTATGAAAGAGTCAAAAGGCTCAGCTAATCCAAGTGTTGTAAAAGAAGTATTAGTTAAACTACTCTCATAATTTATGGAAGAAATATACATATATGGGATTCACCCATCAATAGAAGTTTTAAAAGATTCACCAATGAGTGTAAAAGAGATTTTGATACGCAAAGGCAGTGATTCTCTAAAAAAGATTTCACCTTTTATAACAAATAAAAAATCTTATGTAAGAGAAATTCCTGCAAAAGAATTCGATAAAAAATTTGAAAAAGATTTGGAAAGTAAAAATACTCAAGGAGTTGTTCTTGTTGTTGGATTACCAAAAACTTTAAATTTTGATGATTTTTTAAATAACATAAAACCTACAATCAAGACAAGTATTATTCTTCTAGATGAGCTTACTGATGCTGGTAATGTAGGTGCTATTATTCGTTCTGCTGTATGTCTTGGTGCTTCTGCAATTCTTATGCCAAAACACAATCAAGCCCATATCAACGGAACTGTCTACAAAACTTCTGCCGGCCTTGTATCAAAAATTCCTATCGTTGAAGTTGTAAATGTAAACACTTCACTTTCAAAATTAAAAGAAAAAGGATTTTGGATTTATGGGCTTTCTGAAAAAGCAGAAAACAATATATCTGATGAAAAATTTGAAACTCCTGTAGTGTTTGTTATTGGTAATGAACATGATGGTATTCGCGCAAAGACTCAAGAAGTCTGCGATATCTTACTCAAAATCCCTATGGCAAGTGGTGCTGATTCGCTCAACGCTTCTGTTGCTTCAGCTATCCTCATGTATGAGTGGAAGAGGAATTTGAAATAAATATATGAAAGTCTTATTTGTCTGTAGAGGAAATATTGGGAGAAGCCAAATGGCGAAAGAATTTTATAATAAATTATGTGTTAACGGTGGTACTGCTGACGCGTGTGGCACTCGTGTAAATGAATTTGAAGGACAAAGAATTTGTGATATTAAAATGGAATCAGTTGAAGACGATATTCGAGCAATGAAAGAGATCGGATTTGATTATTCTGAACAAAGAAGAAAACAAATTACTCCAGACCTCGTCGATGATTTTGATACTATTGTCGTTATGGCAGAAAAAGATACTTGGCCCGAATATCTGGAAAATAATCCAAAAGTTATTTTATGGGAGGTTGAAAATCCAAAAGGCTGCACATATGAAAAAACGTGTGAAATCAGAGATGTGGTAAAAAATTTAGTTGAGAAAACGTTTATATAATACATTTAAAAAATAAAAAAATCATTACCAGGTAATGATTTTTTGTTAGGAACTTTCTTTTTGTTGTGGGACAAATTCTGAAATAAGCGCGGTGATGATTTTATAATTATCCTCATCTTGTTTATCACTTACTCCAAACTCAAATAGAGTGCGCTCTCCATCTATTGTTACAGATAAAATATCTTTTGTTAAATTACAAATTTCAAGAAGTTTACACTTCTTTACTTCAGGTGAATTTTCTTCCTGACGGAATGTCCATGTACATGTAGAGAATGAGTGTTGGCAATGCTTTGCATTTTCGTGTTCATTAAGGTCAAGAATAATTTTTTCTTTTAACTTGTTTATCATAAGTATTGGGTTTTAAATTTGCGTTTACTATAACAAATACTCATATTTTATCAACCAGGTGGTGAATTTTGATAAATATTTGTATGGGAATTATTTTAATAAATAATTCTATTATCAAAATCTACTACCTGGTCAAATCTTATTTATTCCTTCCCCAACACTCTCTTTTTGTTTTTGTGTGTAGTAAGGTATAATTTGCTTAATGAACAAAGATAGAATCACTTATTTTGCACAAACAGATTACCGCAATAAGAAGGTTCCTTTTGGTATTAAGTCTGAAGACCGAGCACGTCATTTCTATGTTATTGGAAAGACAGGTATGGGAAAGTCTACAGTTCTCGAAAATCTTGCTGCTCAAGATATTCAAAATGGTGAAGGTTTGGCAGTGATTGATCCTCACGGATCATTTGCTGAGAAGATGCTCGAGTATGTTCCCGAACATCGCATTAATGACGTTGTTTATTTCGCGCCGTTTGATTTGGATAATCCAGTCGCATTTAATGTAATGGAAAATATTGGTGCAGACAAAAGACACTTGGTAGCGTCTGGTCTAATGTCTACTTTCAAGAAGATTTGGGCTGATGCATGGAGTGCTCGTATGGAATATATTTTGAATAATACTATTCTTGCACTTCTCGAATATCCAGATGCAACACTTCTTTCTGTAAATAAAATGCTTTCAGATAAAAACTTTAGAAATAAAGTTTTGGAGCATGTGACTGATATTGCTGTAAAATCTTTTTGGGTTGATGAATTTGCAAAATATACAGAGCGTATGGCAGCTGAAGCTGTGCCTTCTATTCAAAATAAGATTGGACAATTCACAGCAAATCCTCTAATCCGTAACATGATCGGTCAATCAAAATCTTCTTTTGATATTCGAGACATGATGGATAATCAAAAGATTCTTATCATAAACCTTTCAAAGGGGCGTATTGGTGAACAAAACGCAAACCTTCTTGGAGGAATGCTTATCACTAAGATATATCTTGCCGCTATGTCTCGCGCCGATCTAGACAAATCAGAACTCGACAAACTTCCTTTCTTTTATCTTCATGTAGACGAATTCCAATCATTTGCCAGTGACTCTTTTGCTGATATTTTGTCTGAGGCTAGAAAATATAAACTCGCATTATCTCTTGCTCACCAATATGTAGAACAGATGTCAGAACAAGTGAAAGCTGCTGTTTTTGGAAACGTCGGTACTATGGTTACATTTCGCGTTGGTTCTGCTGATGCAGAAATATTCGAACGTGAATATTCTCCTATATTTACAGCTGAAGATATGGTGAATCTTGGTTTTGCTCAAATTTATTTAAGACTAATGATTAATGGTGTTGGGTCAAAACCTTTTTCAGCGGTAACACTTCCGCCTCTTCCAAAATTAGAAAAAGACTTCAAACAAGAGGTTACAGAAGCTTCACGTAAAAACTACGGAAGAAAGAGAGAGGGTGTAGAAGAGTCTATTAGATTGAGTCTTATGAGTGAAGAAGTCTCCAAGAAAAAACCAGACTACGTTCCAAAAACAAATCTTATTCCAAAGACAGAAAATAATACACAAGATAGTCTTCAAAAAGGGAAAGAAGTTTTCACTTCTCCTAAAAAAGATACACCTCCAACACACCAACCACTTAAAAGTGCTCTTTTGAATATTTTTAATAGTGAAAAAAGGGAAGTTGTAGAAGTAAAAAAAGTTGAACCAGTTCAAAATAAAGTGACAATGACTTCCCTTTCAGAAACAAAAAAAGTAGAGAATACAAATACTCTATCAGTAAAACCTCAAAATTCTTTTCCTCAAAAAAATACACAGACTATCTCTTTTGTAAAAAAAGAAAACCCACTTCCCGCTCCACATTCTCCAAAAATGAAAGAAATTCTTGATTTGTTAGAGAAAAATGATATGGCAGAAATAGTGAGTGTTCCCAAAAAGGAAATTAGTATTCCTAAAGTAGTATCACTCGCAGATCTAAAAAAACCAGATAAAGGTCCCAGTGAAGATAAAATGAATGCTCTAAAAGAGAAAATGAAAAGCTTGTCTTCTCAGGTTCCACCCCCACCACCACAACCAAAAAAAGTAGAATCTCCTGATATAGCTAAACCAATAATTCAAGACAAAAAAGTTTCAGAAGTACCTGAAGAAGTTTTGAAAAAGGTTTTAAACGGAGAATAATATATATAATATTTTATGAAAAAGATTCTACTCATCTCTACATTTATGTTTTTTGGAATAAGTTCGATTGCTCGAGCTTCTGTCTATATTAATGAAATAGCTTGGATGGGTACGTCTGTTTCATCTACAAATGAATGGATTGAATTATTTAACGACGGGCAAGATTCTATAGATCTTTCTGGGTGGAAAATAATTTCAGTTGATGGAGGTCTAACAATAAACCTCTCTGGAAACATTAATTCAGGTGGATACTATCTTATAGAAAGAACTGATGATGATACTGTTTTGAATATAGTTGCAGATTTGGTGGCTCCATTTGGGAGTGGTTTTTCTAATTCTGGAGAAGATTTAATATTAAAAGACAATAGTGGTAATTCTATAGAAAATTTATCTTTTTCATCTGGTTGGCCTGCAGGTGACAATACAACAAAAGAAACTATGCAAAAATCCAATGGAAGTTGGATATCTGCACAACCAACACCAAAAGCAATAAATAGTGGAGTCTCTTCAAATCAAAATACAAATACATCTCCTAGTGGAGGAACTCAATCTTCTTCAACTACAGAGAAAAAAGAAACAATTAAAAAAGAAGTTGTCCCTACAATTAAGATGAGTATAAGTACTCCAAAAAGGAAGGTCTTAGCTCATATAAAAACAATCTTTTCACCTGAAATCATAGGATTGTCTGGTGAAAAAGTCTCTTATGGATATTTTGTTTGGAGTATGGGTGATGGAAATTCTTATGTAGACAGACAACTCAAAAAAGTTGAACACACTTATAATACTGTAGGTACTTATGCTGTTACTCTTTCTTATTTTGAAAATTCTTGGACAGAAGATTCTATTTCTGAAATTACAATACCAATTGAAGTTATTAATCCACAAATAGAAATAAATAAATTGTCGGACGGATCTATAGAATTTTCAAATAGAAGTAATGAAGATATTTCAATATCAAACTGGAAAGTAATAAATGAAGATAAAACATATATTTTTCCAAAAGGAATGATAATTTTTTCTAATAAGAATATAATCATATCAAAGAATATTTTAGGATTTTCAGCTAATGAAAAAACTTTTATTTCGTATCCTAATGGACAGATTTTATCTTTAAATGATGTTGAAGATCAAAAACCCCTAGTTGTTACAAATATAAAGAAGATTTATATAACAGAAAATATAGAAACAAAAAATGATGTTATCGAAGATATTATTTCTGTACAAAAACTAGATAATAAAATAGATGAAGATATTGAAGCTGTAGATCTTACAGCAAACTCTTTAAATTCTACAAAATCTAGTAGTACTAAATATTTTATATTTGCTGCTGGAATTATTATAGTAATGTCGCTACTCACTTATATATTATTTTTTAGAAAAAGTAATATAGAAAACAAAGATGAATTTGATGAATATGAGCTTGTTGATGAATAGTTTTGTTAATTAAACCAAAATTTAAAAAAGATGGTACAATGTTTATATTATGAAGCATAAAATTGTTGTTGTTGGTGGTGGTTTTGCTGGGATTCAAGCTGCAAGAAAGCTTGCTCGTTTTTCTTTTAATGATTCCCAAATAACACTTATATCAAATAAAACATATTTTGAATATTATCCAGCACTATATCGTGTTGTTACTTCTGCTTCTCCTATTGAGGTCGCAATACCATTGTCTGATGTTCTTCCAGAAAAAGTAGATATTGTAAATGATGTAGTTCATATTGTTGACCCAATTAAAAAAGAAATAATTTGTCGAGATGATACTTATGAATACGATACTTTAATACTTGCTTTAGGAAGCGAATTAAATGATTTTGGAATTCCAGGCGTAAAAGAACATGCTTATACTTTTAGAAGTGTAAAAGATGCTTTAAAAATTAAAAATGCTATTTCGAATCTTGTTTTGTCTTGCCCAAGATCAGGTCTTCCAGAAGCTTGTTATCAAGTCGTCGTTATTGGTGGTGGTGCAACAGGTGTAGAACTTGCAGGTGATATTATTTCTCATCTTGAAGATTTAGTTAAAAATACTGGAGTTTCAAAGAATGTAGTTCAAGTTAGTCTTGTAGATGCGGGACCAAGAATTCTCGGAAATTTACCTGAAGAAGTAAGTCTTATTGCAAAAAGAAAGTTGGAGAATATGGGTGTTGTTGTTCGAAATGATGTTCGCATTTCAGCAATTACACAAAATAGTGTAATTGCTGGTGAGCTTGTTATACCGGCAAGACTTATAATATGGAGTGGTGGGGTAAAACCAAATAGTCTCTATCACACTATTCCAAATATTTCTTTATCAAAAAACGGTAAAGTCGTTGTTGATGAATATATGAGAGCGCTTCCTTATGAAAATGTTTATATTATTGGTGATGGTGCTGATACACCAAAATCAGGCCTAGCTCAAACAGCTTTGACTGACGGTCTGTATGTTGCAGGTGTAATAAATAATGGCTTAATAGGTATTAAACCTAAAAAATATAAATCAAAATTTACAGCTCATGCAATTCCTCTTGGAAGTAAGGATTGTGTTGTTTCTGCAGGACCTCTTACTTTTTCTGGAAGACTTGCATATTGGCTACGTCACTTTATAGATTTTGATTTCTTTGCTGGATGGCTTTCACTTCCAAAAATGTTAGATTTATTCTTTGATGGTTATAAATATAGAAAATTACATGAAAATGATGAAGAAAGAACAGGGTAATAATAAGTTTAAACAAAACAAAATTGTGTCACCTCAAAAACAAAAAGAAACTTCTTGGGAAAGTGTATCTTCTTGGTATGACGAATATTTACAAAGTGACGACACTTTTCAATCAAAAGTTATATTACCAAATCTGGTAAGGATTTTGGATTTGAAAACAAGCGAAAGAATTCTTGATCTTGCTTGCGGACAAGGATTCTTCTCAAAAATTTTTGCCGATCTAGGAGCTATGGTGACCGGTGTAGATATATCAGCTTCACTTATTGAAAAAGCAAAAAAAGAATCACAAAAACAAAAATCAAAACCAATCGCATATCATGTATCAGAATCTCATAAGTTGAGTATGATAGGTGACAAGACACAAGACACTATTGTTGTTGTTCTTGCTTTTGAAAATATTTCTAAAATAAATGAGACGCTCGCCGAGTGTTCTCGCGTCCTAAAACAAAATGGCCGCATAGTCATTGTTCTTATGCATCCAACTTTTCGTATTCCACGTGATAGTGATTGGGAATATTCTAAAGATAAGAGTGTTCAAAGAAGAATTATTTCAAAATATATGTCAGAAATAACTTATGAAATAGTTATGAATCCAGGTGCTCCAAAAAATAAACAAATAAAAACACTTTCATTTCATCGTCCTCTTCAGTGGTATATGAAGGCTTTTAGAAAAGCAGGATTTGGAATTGTAAGACTTGAAGAATGGATATCTCATAGAGAATCTGGAGCTGGCCCACAAAAAGAAATAGAGGATATAGCCCGCAAAGAAATACCAGTATTTATGTGTTTAGAACTGTATAAAATATAGTTATTGCATAATACAGTATTTTGTTGTATTATATTTTTTAGGAGGAAATAAAAAATGAATAGAAAATTTATTGAAAATTGTGACTTTAATCAAGAATTTGAAAAACCATTTACTTTAATAATAAGATCACACAAACATGCTTTCGAAATAAAAGTAAAAAGAGTTGATGCTCATATGTCAAATTTTGACGTTATTGGTAGAACTTTTTCAGAGAAAAAAGTTCTAGCTGATAATGAAAAAATGAATAAAGATGGTTTTGTGTTTTGTGGATTGTATTTAGAAAATTCAAAAAAGAACAATTATTTCTTGAATTTTTATAAATACGATATTGATAAAGAAAATCCATCGAGAATTCTTTTAAAAATTTCAAAAAAAGATGTTTTGTTTGTAAAATCCTAATCTATCATTTAGGATTTTTAATTTGACGCACAATTTTTTAATCCCTATATATTTTTTTAAGTATAACTGGAATTTTTTTGAAGTCTTTGATTAGAGTTTCTCTCATACTTCCATTATAAAGTGCCGCAGCTGGGTGGTAGAGTGGAAGGAAATTTTCTGTATTAAAATTTTTGAATTTTCTTGTAATTAATTTTCCATGCGCACTACTTATTTTTTCTTCAGGAAAAAAGTGATTCATAGAATGTCTTCCCAAGAACACAATTAGTTTCGGATCAATAGTATTTATTTCTTCCGATAACCATTCTGCACAATCTTCTTTTTCTTTTTCACTTGGATCACGGTTTTCTGGTGGGCGATATTTTACTATATTTGTAATATAAACATCTTCGCGCTTCATACCTATAGTGTCGAGCATTTCTGATAAGAATTTACCAGCAGCACCAATGAAAGGTTCACCTTCTTTATCTTCCTTTTTACCAGGAGCTTCACCTATAAAAATTATTTCACTTTCTGGATTTCCTTTTCCAAACACTGGTTGAGTTACTGTGTATTTTAGCTCACAACAGCAAACACTATGGTTTTTCTCGTGGAGTTTTTGGAGTAAAAGTTTCTTATTTTCCATACTTTTAGTATATCAAAAATATGATATACTGTTCCCATGTTTAAAACATTTTTACTTAAAAAAATGCTCAAATCCCAATTAAAAGGGGTTCCAGAAAACGAGCAAAACCGTATTATTGAAGTAGTTACAAAGAATCCTGAATTGTTTGAAAATATCGGAAAAGAAATTCAAGAAAAAATAAAAGGTGGAATGTCTCAACAAGAGGCAACTATGCGTGTTATGCAAAAACACCAAGCAGAACTCCAAAAAGTTTTGGGAAAATAATATGTCACTATCTATAGGAATCGTTGGTCTCCCTAATGTCGGAAAGTCGACACTTTTTAATGCTCTTACTA
>DALYDY010000002.1:46988-171391 GCA_031972855.1 Minisyncoccota bacterium | reverse complement strand
TCACACGAGTGCAAAGTATACAAACTGCTTTGTATACGAGCGAAGTGTGAAGACGGAAGCATATTTTTCTAGCAAGAAAAAAGCTGAGTCCGGGGCTGGAAAATTTATGAGCGACGGCGAATAAATTATTGTGGCTCACTAATTCGTGTTAGAACTAGAGGTATAAAAAATATTATGACCATTAAAATTTTACAAATAAAAAAATGGAATAACACTCAAGAAAATCTGCTCAGATTTCTGGAGAACACAGAACCTGTTACAGGTACTGTTATTAGAGAATGGATAGCAAACTGCATTGTTCATTTTACAGAAGTAAATGTTCCACAAAATATAGTGGCATATTTTTTAACAAAAATGGAACATGTTAGTGTAAAAGGAAAAAAAATACCAGATATTGTTTACTCAACAAATCAAAGTTACGAAGAAGAAGAAAAAGAAAGTTTTATTGGTCCGTTTGAATTTGTTGGTAATGGCTACATAATTAATCCAGGTAATATATTAACTGGTAAATCAGGAGGTGTGGTTAAAATGACTCCAATATTAGTAGCATTTAAGGTAGCACAAAATCTTATTGATACATATAAAGATCAAAATAATATTGTTCCTAAAATCTTAGTTACAGAACTAGAAAAATATAAAGAGACAAAAGGTCTTTCTCTGTCTCTCAGTGCAATACAGGTTGCATTTGAAAAAGATGATGTAAATTCAATGTTGACACCTATAGTTACATCAACAGATTTAATTTTAAGTCAGATACCAGAATTAGCAAGTCAAAAAGATTTAAAACCAAAAATTCAAACTGCTCATGATAATAAGTCTATTTATAATAAATATTCAATGGACTCTGAGATTTTATGGTCAATAAATAATTCACGTATTATACGAAATTACAATACTCATAATCCTATAAAAAGTAATATCACTACCAGTTATGAAGCAGTAGGTTACACACATTTACTTTGTTTATTAATTTCATCGATACTTAGTTCTGGTGAATTAACTCTAACGAAAGAATAAAAACGCTATAATCATATAAAGTATGGAATCATTCATATCTCCAAAAACAAGAAAAGGATTAGAAAGTAGAATTCATAAAAAGGGATTTTTTGCTGTAGATTTTATAAAGAAAGATGAAGTTATTGCAATTAAGAAAGGAGAAATACTTTCAAGTAAATTTCTTAAAGATAATAATATTGGAGGTGGTGTTGGATTGCAAGTCAGTGATGATACATATATTGCACCTAGCTCAAATGAAGATTTTGAAAAAAGTATGATTTATATTAATTATTCATGCGATCCAAATGTAGGAATGCTTGGAGAAGATACAGTTGTCGCTTTTAGAGATATTCAACCAAATGAAGAACTTACACTTGATTATGCTATGATAGCTAACGACAGTATGTCTATGGAATGTAATTGTGGTTCATTAAATTGTCGCCGTATAATTACAGGAAAAGATTGGATGAAACCACAACTACAAGAAAGATATAAAGGATATTTTACTAACTATATTCAAAGTAAGATTGATAATTTATAGGATTCAAAAAAGTAATAAGCTGATAACTAGAAAAAAATAATAAAAAGACCTCTTATGAGGTCTTTTTATTATTCATCATCACTCTCTATTTTATCCAAAAGGATTGTTTCGAGTTCTGGAGATGTACCTGTTATACGAGTCACGTCTTTGTCTATCTTCTTGAGTTCTTTTCCTGAGTTATTGTAGTGATTTATTACTGTTCCAAGACTTCCACCTAACTTGTTGTGGTATTCCTCATATACTTTCAAATGTTTTCCGAGCTCTTCTACTCGCTTCACAATATCTTTAGCACTTTCTTCTATCTGCATAGCCTTTAAGCCTTGGAGGACTGTTTGTAGATATGCGAGGAATGAAGTAGGAGATACTATTATAACTTTGTATTTACCAGCGGCACGTTGAATGAGATTCTCTGTATCTTCTGTTACAGCACCGATTTTGTTTACTAGAAGATCATAATATATTGCTTCGTGTGGGATGAACATAAATGCGAAGTCCATTGTATTGTCATTTGGCTTAATATATTTTGAAGTCTCTACAATTCTGTTTTTCAAATCATTCAAGAATATTTTTTCAAAACGTTCTTTCTCGGCGGGGTCATTCGTCTCTGAAATACGATTATAATTCTCAAGAGAGAATTTTGAGTCGATAGGGATAATCTTGTCTTTGACGAAAACAACAGCATCAACAATATTTCCATCTGGAAAAGTATATTGCATCTGATAGCTTCCAGTAGGGAGGACGTTTTTCAAAAGTGTTTCGAGATAATATTCACCTAATATTCCGCGTTGCTTTGGATTTTTCAAGATGTCTTGGAGATTTTTGAGTTGGTCGGCGAATGATACTACTTGTTTGTTGGTCTCATCGAGGCGGGTGAGTTTCTCGGTAATATCACGAATGAGCTTTTGGGATTCGGTGGCTTGAGTTATGTTGCTTTTATTATTCTCGCCGATTTTCTCATCTACTACACGAGAGAGTTCTTGCATTTGAGAAAGAAGAAGCTGAAGTCCTGTATTATCTTCCTTAACATCTTGTTTATTTGATATTTTTGAGAGGGTTATACTTACAAAAACTATAAGTATAATAACGAGAATCGAGAGGATTATAAGGATTGTTGTCATGAGATAATTTTATCATAGTTATGAAGTAAAACGAATGTATATAAGGTTTATTTGGGAAATATGACTAAAACGTACGAAACACTTGCTTTTTTATTTTATATATGCTATAATACTTGTTAGTTAAGTTCTTTGAGTATTCGTTTGAATCGAACGAACGATAGTGAGAGCGCAGTTTTTATTATAGAGCTTCTGGTTTAGTGTTGATATTATTGTCAGCGGGGGTTGTGAAAAATCAGTTATCAGAAAAGTTCTTTTGGGGTTTGATATATATTTCAAATTTATTTTAAAACTCCAAGTAACAAATAGGTATTTACCTTTTTGTGAAAGCATGCAAAAACTGTCTCAAAGGATTTACGGCCACGAACTTATGTTCGTGGCCTCTTTGTTTTTGTATTTGCAAAATTAATTTTAAGTGGTATTCTTTGAATAGATTATTACTTACAATCGTCCGAACATAAAGGAAACCAAATTCTTTTGAATTGGTTTCGGAAAAATAATTACGGAAAAGATATGAGTAATAATGATTACCTATACCTGCAAAAGATGTTTATATTTTTTGATAGGGTTGTTCTTAATAAAATTTCAGAATACTTGAATTGCAGAACTGAAATATCTAAGTACGCAAATTAAATTCAAGTAAATTCTATGAGTAGTGGCGAGCGAAAGTAGAATAGCCCAAACCATAAAAGATGTTTATGATACGAAACTCTTAAATGGGGTTGAAGGACTCCCTCGGGAGTATCCTGAGTAGGATAAGGTCGGAGACGCCTTGTCCGAATCTGCCGGCACCATCCGGTAAGGCTAAAGCCTGAAATTTTTAAAACCGAGACCTCTAATATACTGTGAGGCTCGGTTTTTTATTTGGCTTTCTTCTTTTACTATGCTTTAATTATTAAAATAATAAATTAATATGAAAAATATTTTATTTGTAGTCAGTGGATTTTTGTTTAAAATTTTGTATTACTTTTTTATTCAATTTTTTTTAGAGAAAAAGTTTTAAATTTTGCTCATGGTTGGGACACTTTTAATCCTTTTGCTCCTTATTCTTATGGAGGAGTTTCGAAGAAAGATTTTCTAATTCTTTATAATAAAATGAAACAAGGAAATAAAATTTCTTCTGATGAGTATACTTTAGCAGTATATGGATCATTAAAACCAACTCAAGAAAAAGTTATTGAAAAATGGAGAAGATCAGATTTAATTAAAAGATTCTTCTCTTTTAAAAAGCCGTAAAATGGCTTTTTTTATTTCCCAAAATAGCGTATTCTTATATGTATAAATGGCTAAAGAATCAATATTCAAACTTAAGAGTAATTACAAACCAGGCGGCGATCAGCCTGTCGCTATTTCAGAGTTGGTAAAAGGGATAGAAGATGGTCTCCAAAAGCAAACACTTCTTGGAGCGACAGGTACAGGTAAGACATTCACTGTTGCGAATGTTATACAGCAGATAAATAAGCCATCTCTAATAATTGCTCACAACAAAACTCTCGCAGCTCAACTCGCTCAAGAATTCCGAGAATTTTTCCCTGATGCTGCTGTGCACTATTTTGTCTCATATTACGACTACTATCAGCCAGAGGCATATATGCCAGCGTCTGATACATATATAGAAAAGGATGCTCAAATCAACAAAGAGATTGACCGTCTTCGCCACGCTACAACCCAGGCACTTCTTACACGCAAAGATGTGATTATTGTGGCTTCTGTATCATGTATCTACGGTCTAGGTAGTCCAAAGGAATATGAGAGTGTAAATCTAAAAATTGAAAAGGGAATGAAAATAGAAAGAAACGATCTGATGAAAAGATTGATCGAAATTCATTTTACTCGTACACAAGCCGACCTTTCTCCAGCACAATTCCGCGTGATTGGAAATAGAATAGAATTGATGCCTGTATCTGAGACAATTATGTATCAGATAAATCTAAAAGGTGATAAGGTTGAATCCATAATAGCGATTGATGCTGTGTCTTCTACAATTATAAAAGACTGCGAGCATCTTTTTGTTTTCCCTGCGAAGCACTTCATAACAGCTGACGATAAAAAAGAAAAGGCTATAAAAGATATTAAAAAAGAATTGGATGCTCAATTAAAATTTTTTGAAAAAGAAGGAAAGCTTCTAGAAGCCGAAAGAATAAAAAGAAGAACGAATTATGATCTCGCAATGATACGTGAAGTAGGATACTGTAATGGTATCGAAAACTATTCTCGTGTCCTATCTGGTAAAAAAGAAGGTGAACCACCAGAAACATTGATTTCATATTTTCCTCACGACAAAAAAGGTAATCCAGAATTTATAACATTTATTGATGAATCACACGTAACACTCCCACAACTCCAAGGAATGTATGCAGGAGATGCTTCTCGTAAGAAGACTCTTGTTGATTTTGGATTCAGACTTCCATCCGCAAAAGACAATAGACCTCTAAAATATCCAGAATTCGCAGAGAGAATCGGACAGGTGGTATATGTATCTGCAACACCAAGTACTTATGAAAGAGAAGAAAGTTCTAAGATTGTAGAGCAGATTATTCGCCCAACAGGTCTAATAGATCCTGAGGTTAGTATTAAGCCTGTTACTCCAAGTGGTGAGTATATAGGTCAAGTTCAAGATTTTATTCTTGAAGCCGAAAAGACTATCAAGAAAGGTTTTCGAGTTCTTGCGACAACTCTTACAAAGAAAATGGCTGAAGACTTGTCTGTATATCTCAAAGATAGAGGAATAAAAGCAGAATATCTTCATAGTGAAATCAAGACGATTGAGCGTATTCAAATACTTACACAATTCCGCAAAGGAGACTTCGATGTGCTTGTGGGTGTGAACTTGCTCCGCGAGGGCTTGGATTTGCCTGAAGTTGCTTTGATTGGAATACTCGACGCTGACAAAGAAGGCTTCCTTCGTTCTGAAACATCTCTTATTCAAACTATCGGCCGTGCAGCACGTAATTCTGAAGGGCGAGTGATTGTCTATGCTGATAAGATGACAGGCTCACTTGAACGTGCAATAGGTGAGACAACACGTCGTCGTAATATTCAGCTTGCGTATAACAAAAAACATGGAATAACTCCAAAAACTATTTTGAAAAAAATTCATGATATTACGGAAGCTTTTGAATCTACTCATGGTAAAGCTGTGAATGCAGAACTTGCTCTTGATATAGAATTATTCAAAAACACACTTTCAAAGGAGGGTAAGAAAGGAAGTCTTGCAAAATTATCTGATGAAGAACGTGAAGGTTTGGTCTATGACAAGATTATAAAAATAAAAGAGAAGGCAATGAAAGACGCTGTGAAGGCACTAGACTTCGAAACGGCAGCTATATTGCGAGATGAAATCTCGATACTCATCGAAAGAATGGATAAAACAAATAAAAAATAAGTGACTTGTCCCGTTAGAAATAAGATGCTCGTCAACTTATATTTCTAATGGGATGAAATAGGGGTGTTACTAGACAGAAAGGCAAAATAAAAAAGTACCGCAATAGCGGTACTTTAAATCCATTTTCTTTTATCATTTAACAAATAATAAAAGAAATAAAAAATCCCTTTATGTGGATCTTATTTATAAATCACAAGGTTGATGCCAGTTACGACAAAATTTTTCTAAGTTGTATTCATAGGTAGGAACTAGTAATTCTTCTTTTTTTGGTTTTTGTATTTTCCCAATTATTTGTTCCAAAGCCTCGTATTCTTTATTTTTAATGTTTCTTTTTGTTTTAAGATATTCATTAAAAACTTCTTCATCCATAGATTTTTGCAAATCTATTAAAGTCCATTGATATGTATAAGCTACTAAATATAATAAATAAAAATTATTTTCTCTAGTTTTTTTTCTTGTTAAAAAATATGCAATTACATCTTGGATATTTTTAAACTTATCTTTTAGATTCAAGTAACTTTTTTCAGTTTGTAATTTGTTCTTTAATCTTTCCATATCTATTTTTATGTTTCCAACATATAAAATATTATTTATTTCTTTTTCCATATTTTCAATTATTTTTTCTTTAATTTACTCCTTTAAAATTGTGTTGTCAAATAAAAATAAAAAGCAGCCTAAGCTGCTTCTGGATCATAATCATTTAATCTCATGATTCCTTCGTAATCTTTTTCAACCTCATGCCTAATAACAATTTCTCCAATTTTTAAATCTTGTGAAAAAACAGCCCCGTGGAATATACCTGGTTTGTCATAATCATAATCCACAGTAGAATCATCTGTATGATTTATATTGTGATTAGATTTTATTATTTCTTCATGAATATGTTCTTCTAAAAATAAAAAATTATTTTTAGTGTCAGCTCCACAAAAGATATATTTTGTTCCACTAACTAATTTTTGAGGTTCTGACTGTGCTATTTTACGATCTGTTTTTTCTGCCCAACCTTCAAACATAATTCCAATAATAAGTAACGTTATTGTTATTATGTCAGGGTTTATAAAAGCTACAGCTACAAAAAATATTTTAGCTACTATGAGGAAAGTGTGATACTTTATGGTTTCTCTTTTATCTTCTCGTATATTCATTTTTTTAAAATTTCCTTCACTATAAATCTTTCACAAATATTTGTCAAACACTATTCATGTGGTATTATTGGTAAACATTTATGCAATCAAAGAAGACAAAAATAGTTCCATCTGACAGTATTATCGTTCACGGTGCCAGAACTCATAATCTAAAGAATATTTCAGTAGAAATGCCTCGTAATAAGATGGTGGCTATTACTGGTATGTCAGGAAGTGGTAAGTCATCACTTGCTTTCGATACAATATTTGCCGAAGGACAACGTCGTTATGTAGAGTCTCTTTCTGCTTATGCGAGGCAATTCCTAAATCAAATGCCAAAGCCAGATGTAGATGAAATCACTGGTCTTTCACCTGCAATTTCTATTGATCAAAAATCTCGCTCTAATAACCCTCGCTCTACTGTGGCAACTATTACAGAAATATACGACTATCTTCGTGTTCTTTATGCGCGTGTTGGTCATCCTCATTGTCCAGAATGTGGAGAAGAAATCAAACGTCTTTCTAATGAAGAAATTGTTTCTTTTGTTTTAGAAAAAATAAATGAGTTTAAGAAAAATAATAAAAAAGATAAAACAAATTCAAAAGTAAAAACTGTAATGGGTGTAGAGTGGAATGAAACAGAACTTGAAATATTTGCTCCTATTGTTCGTGGTAGAAAAGGTGAGTATTACCAAATGCTATATGATCTTCTCGGAAAAGGCTTTCAAGATGTTCGTATTAATGGCGACATGAAAAAACTTCGCGAAAAGATAGAACTCGCAAAAACAAAGAAGCACAATATTGATGTTCTTGTAGATACACTTATGGTCCATGAGTTTTTTGACAGTATTGAAGGTGCTCGCATGAGACTTGCAGAAGGCATTGAACGTGCACTCATAGAAGCAGACGGTCTTGTAATAATTAAGATTGGAGATGAAGAATTTCTTATGTCTTCAAAATTCTCTTGTCCTAATGATGGATTTTCTTTTCCTGAAGTAGAACCAAGATTATTCTCTTTCAACAGTCCTTATGGTGCATGTCCGGCGTGTAATGGCCTAGGTTCAAAATATTTTGGAGGGAGTGAAGTATGTGATGACTGTAAAGGTGCTCGTCTTCGTACAGAAGCGATGCATGTTTTTCTTGGAGGGAAGAAAACAAACATTGTAGATCTTACAGCACTTTCTATTGAGAATGCGATGAATTTTTTTGGAGATATTAAGCTTTCAGAACAAGAACGTGAAATTGCAAAAGTTATAATAAAAGAAATTGAAGCCCGCTTAGCTTTCCTTCTAAATGTTGGTCTCGAATACCTTTCTCTTAATAGAAAAGCAAGCACTCTCTCAGGTGGCGAATCACAACGTATAAGACTTGCTTCACAGCTTGGCTCAAGGCTTGTAGGAGCTATGTATGTTCTCGACGAACCAACTATTGGACTTCATCAAAGAGATAATGAAAAGCTTATTAAAACACTCGAAGATTTGCGTGATCTCGGGAACACTATTTTGATTGTTGAACATGATGAAGATACTATTTTTGCATCTGACTATATTGTTGATATTGGTCCGAAAGCTGGTGTTCATGGTGGACAAGTCGTGGTGGATGGATGGCTTACAGACCTTCTTGATGCGAAGACTAATAAGAGTGGTTCTAGAACTCTCGCATATCTTCGTGGTGAAGCTATTATAGAAGTACCAGAAGAAAGACGTACTCGCGATAAAGGTTCTCTAAAAATAACAGGTGGAAATATTTTTAATATAAAAAATTTGAATGCAGAAATACCTCTAGGAAGAATGACTACTATCACGGGGGTGTCTGGTTCTGGTAAGAGTTCTTTTATGTACGAAATTGTTTACAAAAATCTTCAAGCTCGTCTTGAAAGAAAATATCGTACAGCAAAGATATTTAACTGCGCGACTTTTACTGGTACAGAATATATTTCTCGTTCTGTATTGATTGACCAATCTCCAATTGGTAGAACTCCTCGTTCCAATATTGCTACATATACAGGATCATTTACACATATTCGTGATCTTTTTGCTGCAAGTGAAGATGCACGTTTTCGTGGCTGGAAATCAAAT
Organism: Minisyncoccota bacterium; assembly: GCA_031972855.1. Classification (GTDB taxonomy): domain Bacteria; phylum Patescibacteriota; class Minisyncoccia; order Phycocordibacterales; family UBA9973; genus JAIXRY01. Next base: position 162,152 of record DALYDY010000002.1, on the reverse strand, counting down.
CGCTTCTCTTTTAATGTGAAAGGAGGTCGCTGTGAAGCTTGTGAAGGTAATGGTCAAATCGCTGTTGAAATGCACTTCTTGCCAACAGTGTATGTGACTTGTGATGTATGTAATGGAAAGCGTTTTGATAAAGAAACTCTCACAGTAAAATACAAAAAGAAAAATATTCACGAAATATTAAAAATGACTATAGAAGAAGCAAATACTTTCTTTGCTGATATTCCTGCAATTCACGACCGTGTGAAGACTCTCATGGATGTAGGACTTGGATATCTTGAGCTCGGACAATCAGCCACAACACTCTCTGGTGGTGAGGCTCAGCGTGTAAAAATAGCTTCAGAACTTTATCGTCCTCACTTAGAAAAGACTATATATCTTCTAGACGAGCCGACAGTTGGTCTTCACTATGATGACGTTGCAAAGCTTCTCGAAGTTCTTGAAAAATTGGTAGTAAAAGGGAATACAGTGCTTCTTATTGAACACAATATGGATATTATAAAGTGCTCTGACTATATTATTGATATTGGTCCTGAAGGTGGAATTGGTGGTGGGCAGATAGTTGCAAGAGGAACACCAGAAGAGGTTGCAAATAACCCAAAATCATATACTGGAAAATATTTGAAGAAAGTCTTACGCTCTAGACCTAAAGTTTAGAAAAAAATAAAAGCCCTTAACGGGGCTTTTTAGGTAAGTTTCATTGAAAGAAAATCGGAAACAATTTTATTTTGTTCTTTTGGTAAAAGAACTCTGTCTGGAGTACTAAAACCTCTAAGATCTAAGTCTTCAATTGATGTCTTCTCATCTATTTGTTTGTAATCTAGATTTGTTACATCTCTCGTTCCGATAATTTTCTCAAGCATATTTTGTATTCTATTACGGTAATCTTCCATATTTTACTTTTTTCTAATTAAACAAAAAAACTACTTAAAAGTCAAATAAAAAGCCGCTATTATAAGCGGCTGTAGTGGAAATTTGTCATAAGATGATTTTCCAAATCTTCTTCAGTGTGATAACAGTGTTTTCTATTCTCTATTGTTCTGATTATTTCACCATCATCTTCGTACAGGCTGACAATTGTTTTTGGTCTTATTTCTAAAATAGCAACGAAGAAATATTTGTAAACAAATATTTCTTCATCAAACTTTTGAATTTTACTTCTTTTTGAAATAAAATTTAAAAAATATTTCTTAGCTTCTTCAAATGCTTCAGCTTTTTTACCTCTAACTCTAATTTGTTTCAGTTGATTCCAAATACGTATCAATTTCTTTGTTTTAAATTTCTGATAACTTTTTTGTTCAAATAAATTAAATCCAAATTCATTTTCAATTTTTCTGATTAAATAAGGAGTAGGCTTTTGTTTTGTTCTTGGTTTGTAGATTTTTATAATTTTTGCTTTTGTTTGTTTAGAAATTAGGTCACTTATTTTGTGACCTGTTTGAATTGCTGGTAATTCTTGAACCTTTGGCATAAAATTGTTTTTTTAAATCATTGTGAATTATTTAATTTTTGTGGTGCAAGATACTTTTCCTGGAAAAATATGTGCGGGGGTGTCTTTTTATAGTGTACTCTTTTAAAAAAAATATTCAAATAAAATACCCCATTATGGGGCAGATACTTGAAAAGGTTTATTTCCAAAGAGTGTACACTCTTTAATTCCTAACTCTTTGTATGAGTCAATAATTAATTTGAAACTCTCTTTTCCTACTCCTTGGCAATTAGCTAGGTAAATAGGATCAACTTCTGTTAAGAAGTCCCATGAGTTTTTTTCCAGTTCAAGATTTATTTTTTGGTGACTGTGTTCATAAGCTCTTCTTTTTAATCTGTTTAAAAATACTTGAATAGAGTTTCTTAATCTACTTTTGTAGTTTTTTTTGTTTAGTAATCTTTTTTGTTGACACAAAATTTAAGAAATCTCCTAGAGATTCCTTAGCTAGAGATCTTTCAGAGGTGTTCTCCATATAATGTTTTTTATTAATTTAATATAAAATTATCTTTTTGTCAAATAAAAAACAGCCTTTATATGGGCTGTTTCCGATAGTATATAAGATATATCAATATTATTGTACTTGTACACGTAAATGGGAGAACACAATATTCGTATATTTCTGATAATACCACCTTATCTTCGGTGTGAGTAGTGTTAACTATTATTGAGAATATAATAATCCAAATAATAAGCGCGAGTCTAAATTTCCAACTTTCTTTTAAACAAAAAATTAATTTTTCCATTGTTATGTGCTTTTATTAGAATTCATAGTACTATATTAGTGTGAAATTGCAAGAATTTAAAAAACTTAATATTCCTAAAAATCCAGGAGTCTACTTCTTCAAGAAAGATGAAAGTATTCTTTATATAGGCAAAGCAACATCTCTAAAAGACCGTGTGGGGAGTTATTTTGGTGTAGATCTTATATCTACTCGTGGGCCCGCACTTCTTGATATGGTAACTCAATCTACAAATATAGAATGGATTGAGACAGACTCTGTTATCGAAGCTCTTATACTTGAAGCGGAACTCATCAAGAAGCATCAACCAAAATACAATACAAAAGAAAAAGATAATAAGAGTTTTTATATGGTTGGGATTACAGATGATGTTTTACCAAGAGTTGTTATGATACGCGCAAGAAATATTACTCTTAAAGATGAAATTAAAAAACTTAATATAAAATATACTTTTGGCCCTTATCCAAATGGAGGTGCTCTTCGTGATGCAATGAAGATTATTAGAAGAATATTCCCATATATAGATGGCGATTCACTCAAGAAAGATAATCAAGAATTTTATCGTCAGCTCGGCCTCACTCCTGATACTAGAGAAAATACAGTAAGTGAAGCATATAAAGAAAATATTAAACATATAAGAGATTTTTTTGCTGGAAAGAAAAAGAAAATATTGATAGAGCTCGAGAAGAAAATGTATAACGCTGCAAAAGAGCAAAAATTTGAACGCGCATCTTTAATAAAAAGACAAATTTTTGCTCTCACACATATAAACGATGTGGCTTTAATGAAGAAAGAATATTTTGATATAAATATTGGAAATACTGTTCGTATTGAATCTTATGATATAGCTCATATGTCAGGTAAAAATATGGTTGGAGTTATGACTGTTGTAATGGGTAACCAAAAGACTCCTAATGAGTATAAGAAGTTTATTATTCGTGGTAATTCTGGTGCAGACGATACAAAAGCTCTAAGAGAAATATTAGAAAGAAGATTTAATCATGAAGAATGGGGTATTCCTGATGTAATAGTTATAGATGGGGGACAAGCACAACTAAATGTTGGGCAGCAAGTTTTGAAAGAATTAGGAAAAAATATTCCTGTTGTTTCTGTATTGAAAGACGAAAGACATAAGCCAAAAGATATTTTGGGTGACAAAGAAACAGTAGAAAAATATAAAGAACAAATATTACTTTCAAATGCTGAGGCTCATAGATTCGCTATTACTTTCCACAGAGAAAAAAGAGGAAAAAATTTCCTAACACCCTAAAATATTATTTTGATTGTATACTATATGTATGAGTAATTTACGCGTCGGAGTTCTCAGAGGAGGGAATACATACATAGAAGAATCTCTTCTTTCTGGAAAGTATATTTTAAATATTCTAAGAACTTTAGGTTATGAACCTATTGATATTTTAGTTGATCAAGATGGAATATTTTATACAGGAGGAATATCTATAACTCCTCATAAACTTTCACATAAGATTGATGTCGTATGGAATGCTCTTCAGGGAGGCATGGGAGAAGATGGAACAATTACAAAAATTCTTGATGATACAAATATACTACATACAGGTAGTACTGTATTTGGTGGTGCATTATCACTTCACAAAGCTCATGCAAAAGAACGCGCAAAAGCCCTTGGTTTTAAAACTGTTCCTCACTTAATAATTCCAGAAATGAATTTTGAAACAAAAGATGAAATAAAAGAAAAAGCACGAGAGGTTGCAATTTCTGTTCACCAAAAATTTGCCCCACCTTGGGTTGTAAAACCTCTAAAAGGAACAAGTAGTCATAATCTTGCTTATGCTGAGACTTTACATAGATTAATTACTATTCTAGAAGATTCTTTGTTTGCTGGAGAAGATTTAATTGTAGAAACATTTATTCCTGGAAGAGAAGTTGTTTTTGGTTTTGTTGAAGGATTGAGAGATGAAAAATGGTATTCGCTTCCAAAACAATCTATTATGTATCACGACAAAGTTTTATACAAAGGTCCAAAACGGGATGGTGCTTATAGACTTGTTCCAGAGAAGATAGACGAAGAATTTCTAAATTCTATTAAATATTTAATAAAAGATTTTGGTATTCATTCATATACAATGTTGCAATTTAAAGAGACTAAAAATGGGTTGTATTTTATGGAAATTGATGATTTACCAAAAGTTCACGAAAATTCTCTTTTTCAAAAATTAGTCTCTCTTGTAGGTATTACTCCAGAGACTTTTGTTACACATATTTTATCGCTTGCAGAATCTAGAAAAAAGAGTTAGAATATTCCTCATATGTTCTTTCTTTTTTAAATAGGTTGGTGTATATTTATATATACCAACCGCGTCCAGTGATTTCACTGGTACTGGGCCGTTAGCTCATCTGGTAGAGCACATCATTTGCAATGATGGGGTGGCAGGTTCGAGTCCTGTACGGTCCACAAACAAAAAATCCATCTCCTGATGGATTTTTTGTTTTCTGTTACTTTTTTGAAAGTAACAGAAATTTGCTTTAGCAAATGTGGACCGTAAGCAAGTGAACTGCTTCACTTGTGTCAGGACGAGAAAAGTTTTTCGTTATGAATTTTGAGTTTATCTAAATTCATCGAAAAGGTATACTGTTCCTGTAAGGAAAGAGTCCTGTACGGTCCACCCTAGTAGACTCCGCATGTATAATGCGGATTTTACTTTTTAAAATATAGATATTTTTGGGGTTCCAAAACTATTTCCCATATATACTAATCCTTATTTGAATTAGAACTCTTTCAATCTGTTATTTATAGGTGTATTATTTGAGATATGAAAAAAATGACTGAACAAGGGGTAGAAGAGATTCAGTGTGGTTTCCAAAACTTATTAAAATAATCAAATAATTACATGCAAGAAAATCTCACAAAATTTAAGAATATCGTGATAGAAAATTTCTCAAGAAAGGATTTTACTTATCACGAATGGATGGTTGAGTATCATCTTAAAATTGTAGAGAAAATCGCAATGGAACTTTGTGATATTTACACAGAAGCGGATAGAGATATTGTACAAGCTCTTGTGTGGTTCCATGATTTCGGTAAGCCGATAAATGAAGAGAACGAAAGAGTTGTTACTTTATCTGAAGGACCGAAAGTGATGCTTGAATGTGGTTTCTCTCAAGAATTCGTAGATAAAGTTATTGAATATTGGCAACTAATGGAAAAGAAAAATGAAATTGATATTCGCACAACTCCAATCGAGACTCAAATTGTTTCATCTGCGGATGGAGCGTCACATTTCACTGGTGTATTTTATCCGAGTTATTTCAATGAAAATGGTGATGATTTTACCACTACCCAAGAGTATCTTAAAAAGAAAATAGAAAAGGATTGGAATAGAAAGATTGTATTACCAGAAGTACAAAAAGCATTTCAATGTCACTACCTTAGAGCAAAAGAAATGCTCGGAGAATTCCCAAATAATTTTTTGAAATAGAAATATGCAGTCATCAAATATAAAACTTGTTATATTCACACCTCTCTCGCACGCAGATATTATTCGCGAGACTCTTGGCAATGCAGGAGCAGGAAAGATAGGAAACTACGATTTTTGTTCATTCTCAACAAAAGGCACAGGTCGCTATTGTGGAAATGAAAATTCAAATCCCTCAATCGGAGAAGCGATGAAATATGAGTCTGTTGAAGAAGAAAAAATTGAGGTTGTGTTGCCAAGAAGTATTCTCAAGGAAGTAATTGAGGTAGTGAAGAAAGTACATCCGTATGAAGAGATAGCTTTTGATATTTATCCGATTGAAGATTATGAATAAAATATCGCTACGTGATTTCGAGACAATAGTTCCTCTTGTTTGGACAAAAGAAACTTGCTATGAACCATGGCAAAAAGATTGGTCACAGAATAATCCTGCAAAGGGGCAATGTTTTGTTACAGTAAAGCTCTTTCAAGAGTTTTTGGGTGGAAAAATTATAAAAGCAAAAGACAGTAATAATATCTCACATTACTGGAACCTATTAGACGATATTGAACACGATTTCACAAAATCTCAATATCCAGCGAATGAAATCTTCTCAAACAAGGAAATCGTGAATACTATTGAAGAAAACCCAAGATGCATCATTTTGAAAATAAACTTTCTCAAAAAAATACTTGAGACCGAAGGATTCCCGATAGTCTACGAATGGCACGATAAACCGGGTACAGTGTATGAAAATCATACTCATCAAGGCAAAGTATCTTTTTATGTAATTGAGGGCTCTGTGAGCTTTTCTGGAGGTATTCAGAAGGTCGTTTCTACTGGTGAGAGGTTCGATGTTCCGGTAGGAATTGAGCATGGCGCCAAGGTTGGAGAGAATGGTTGTCAGTATGTTGTTGGTCAAGAAATTGAAGGTGATGTGTAATAATATGCTTTCAGATTTCTACTCCTTCTATTGACCCATTAAACTTATGTAAGTGAATTTTAAAGTCATTTTTAACCCTAGAACATTGTTTATTTTTTTGCTCTTGTGAGTTGTTTGAAAATTTAAAAGGGTAGTCCACAAACAAAAAATCCATCTCCTGATGGATTTTTTGTTTTCTATTGCTTTTTGAAAGCAATAGAAATTTGCTTTAGCAAATGTGGACCGTAAACAAGCCAACTGCTTGGCTTGTGTCAGGACGAGAAAAGATTGTTCCTTATTTTTGAAAATGTATTTGTTTTCAAAAATGAAAAATCTGTACTGATCCTGTAAGGATCGAGTCCTGTACTAAATTTATATAAGTGAATAAAAATATTTAGTGATTTGTTACCGATTCCAAAGACAAAAATTTTTACCATGATAGAGAATTTAAACTCATGATATAATTATTTAATGGAAAATGCCTTACCTATATTTCTTCACAATCTTTCTAATAGAATAATTCTAAATGAGATTAAAGAACTGATTCCTGAAAATACAAAAGTATATTTATTTGGGGGCACTATTCGAAACGCTATTCATTTTAATTATTTTAAGGAAAAAATAAAACAACGAGATTTTGATTGTATTGTTATCGGAGATGGTGAGTTATTTGCCCAAAACTTATTAAAAGCAGGATTTGTTTACGGAAGTAAAGACTCAGAAAAATCAAAAGTACTCAAGAAAGCTAGGATTCTGAATCCTGTAGATAGATATAATGACTTTTTATATCTCGATTGCAAAATATTTTCTTCTTCTGAGAGTATAGAATCTACTCTAGAAAGAATAAGTGATTTTACTATTGGAGCCGTAGCCTTAGACATTAAAGAAATCGACTCAATTAATTGGTTAAATAAAGTTTCTTCTATTGAAGATGCTGTTTTAGACATTAAAAATAAAAAACTGAAAATCATAAAATCTTATCCTGCAAATTTATACAAGATGATACGCCTTGTGTCTCAAGGGTATCAATTATTGTTAGATAATGATGTTGAGTATATCCTTGAAAAAGCTAAAGACATCACAGAAGAAAAATTTAAAAGAGAAGTAGAAAAAACCTCTCAATATGTTGGTGGAGCAGAGAATGTTTTAGAAATTGCTCGTGGTTTGGGTATTACAAAAAACATTTTAGATTTTGAAAGTATTAAAAAGTAATTATTCTGTAAGATAATATAAATTTGCCTCCCTCCACCTCTTCTGTTACACTACCTTCCAAACACTATAAAAATGAAAAAACACAAATACGACCCAGACCTTGTTGATAGGATCGTATTAGATCCTGACTATTTTCTTTTGCTTGCTGCATATCATTTTATACAAACTCAAGATAAACTTTTTTTACCAAAATTAAGAAAAAGTGGAGACTATACAATCAAATGCTTTTTTCATAAAGAAAAAACTCCATCACTCAGGTTTTCTCAAAATTTATCTAAATATAAATGTTATGGTTGTGGTTATAGTGGAAGTGTTATTGATTTGTATAAAAAATACTTTGATACTGGATTTCATGGAGCTGTAAAAATGGCTTTGTCATTTAAAAAAGTTCCAAGAGAATTCAAACAAAGGATTGTTATTAAAAAAACTCAACAACTACATTTTGAATTCCCACATTCTTTTAACGAAGATGACTATCCATTTTGAACAAGCAAGCCGGCCTCCTAAATAGGAGTCCGGCTTTAACATTACAACGAATCTTTTTTATAAAAGAGCAGTGATGTATTTATAGCAACAAAAAATTAAAATTGCAATATTTAAATCAAAATAAAAGACACTAGTTTGAGTGTCTTAAAGATTACCTGAATTTCTCTTATAAAAAATTTCCCTTATTATTTTTGCTTTTTGTGTTCTAAATAATCCACCTTTGTCATTCCAATCATAAATATATGTTTTGTTTATAGCTCCATGTGATCCCATACTTACATTTCTTGTATTGAAATCATCATGATTGGAACTTGAAATAATTGTAATATTTTTGTTGTTTTTTAAAATATCTTGAATTATTTCATAACCCCAATTACCTCCAACATCACCATCTAACATTACTAAATTATATTCTGATTGTTTTAGAAGATGTTTGGCTTGGGTTGTATTATAAGCATCAATAATGATAAGTTCATTTTCTATAAAGACAAAATCTTGCAAAAATTTTCCAATCGGCATATGTGCCAATTTTAGGTCGTCTACAATTAAAATCTTTATATTTCCCATTTTTTATTTTTTTGTTATTCTATACTATAAACAAATTTTAAACAATAAATTACAATAATGGTTGCTGTATAAATTTTTTGTTATAATAATGTAATGCAAAATAAAAATACTATTATTGTTGGAATTGTTTGTCTAATAATTGGTTCTTTCATTGGTTCTCAATTTTTTCCAAAAAATACGGAACACACAATGAATGATGGTTCAAAGATGGCGGGAGATATGCATACTGAAATGTCTATGGACTCTATGATGAAAGATATGTCATCTTCACTTGAAGGTAAAGCTGGTGATGAATTTGATAGAGAATTTTTAAAACAAATGATAGTCCATCATGAAGGTGCTGTTGTTATGGCTAATCAAGTTCTTGAAATATCAAAAAGACCAGAACTGATTAAACTTGCAAATGATATTGTTTCAGCTCAAACAAAAGAAATAGACATGATGGAAGATTGGAAAATTAATTGGTTTAAATAATTATATGCATCACGACAAAAGAAATCGTTCAATAATAAAAGCTATAACTTATCGTATTATTAGTATTATATTTGATAGTACTGTTGCTTTTTTGGTAACACAAAGTGCTGAAAAAACACTTATACTTGTTGTTATATCTAATATATTTAGTATCTTTATGTATTTTGCTCATGAGAGGGTGTGGAATCGTATACCTTGGGGTAAACATGTGATTATTTGTAAATAGGCTTTTGTTCTTAGGCTTACACAATGCAGGCCTTTTTGTTTTTTGGTATAATTATCCATATGAAATTATTTAATTCAAATCATAAAAAAATTCGTGTTACTATTAATGGCTTTGGAAGAATTGGGAGAGCTTTCCTTAAGATTGCATGGGAAAGACCAGAAATTGAAATAGTAGCCGTGAATGACCTTGGAAGTATAGAAAGTCTTGCATATCTTTTGAAATATGACACTGTGTATCGCAATTGGGGTCATGATGTAAAAATCGATGGAACTAATCTTGTTATTGATGGAAAAAAAGTAACTTTCGTTTCTGAGAAAGATACAACAAAGCTTCCTTGGGGAGCTCTTGATGTGGATGTTGTTGTAGAATCAACAGGACTCTTCACAGATTATGCAAAAGCACATTTTCATATTGATTGTGGAGCGAAGAAGGTTGTGATTACTGCACCTGCAAAAGGTGAAGGCGAGGGAACTCTTGGTCAAACAATACTTCTCGGTGTGAATGAAGATAAATTTGGAATGTGTCCTATCACTTCAAACGCTTCTTGTACTACAAATGCCGCTTCACCACTTATTGGAATCTTGAGTGAAGCTCTAGGAATTGAAAAAGCTATTCTTAACACTGTTCATGGATATACAGCATCTCAATCTCTCGTTGATGGTCCAAGTAAAAAGGATCTCCGTGAAGGACGTGCTGCGGCTCAAAATATAGTTCCATCTTCAACAGGCGCTGCTATTGCGGTGACAAAGGCATATCCAGAACTCGAAGGACTCTTTGATGGTATATCTATCCGTGTACCTGTTCCTGCTGGATCTATTGTTGATGTGACATTTATTTCAAAACGCAATACAACAGCCGAAGAAGTAAATGAAATATTGAAAAAAGCTTCAATGAGTGATAATTGGAAAAATATTTTTTCAGTGACTGAAGAACCTCTAGTATCTTCTGATATTCTTGGCAATTCTCATGCATCTATTGCAGACCTTGAGATGACTCGTGTTGTTGGAGGAAACTTGGTAAAGGTAATGGGATGGTACGACAATGAAATGGGGTACACTCACACTCTTGTAGATCATGTGATTAAGACAGTACAAAAATAAATCCCAATAAAAATAAAAAACTCTCGATTGAGAGTTTTTTATTTACATTTTTTTCAAAATATTGTATTGTTTTAAAAAATAAAAAACAAAATGAGAATTTTAACAAAAATCATACTATACCTATTTCAATCACGGGTAGTGGTTGGTGAAGGTTGGGATTATATTGTTTTTGACTCAAAAACAGATCCTAAAAAAGTAATTAAAGTAATGCGTCCTCTATGGAAACAAATTATTTCTAGAATATTTTTATTTTGGAGATTATTTGAAATATTCCATAATTTTTCAGCCAGAAAAAAACATATGTTACGTACATTTTGTGTAATTAGGAATTTAAAAGAATATTCCGAAATTTTTGCAAATCCAATATTTTTTGGTACAACTTTTGTTCAAGATAAAGTTATAACTTTAAGAGATTATTTGAAAAAATCAAACGAAAAAGAGAGACAAGATATTCTTCATAAATTTTGTTATTTTCAAGAAAAAACTTTGCGTCTAGGTTTCTCAGATAATTCATTTAAGTTCAGTGGTTATGGTGTTGTTAATGGAGATATTGTTATTATTGATATTTCAGAATTAGTTTTTGACGAATCTGAAATATTGAAAGTAATGAGAAGTAGAAAATGGTTATTAACTCTTGATTTTCAATGTCTTAAGAATAAAGAGAAGGATATTTTAAGGAATCTTTTTTTTCAAGACAAAACCCTTTTAGCTAATAGTTGAAAGGGTTTTTATATTGCTATATATGGTCCATCTTGCTAGACTTATTGTAAGTAGATTTTTGGAATCGGATACTCAGTGCGAATATTAGTTTAATTTTAAAATTATGGAACACAACGAAAATACAATGAAAAAGATTCACGACCAGCTTGGTTCTGATTTTGGTACACAAGAACATCAAGAAAAGAGACGTCTTGAAGAAAAACTAAATCTTATAGGAATGCACACTTTTGTAGAATACGAAGGTGGTACATGGGAAGTTTTCGATAAAAACAAAGAAGACTTGACTGTGACTTTGGTTCAAGTAAAAGAACAAGAAGAAGGTGGAGATATAGGTACAGCAGATATTGTATCTGTAAAAGATGTGACTATTCCAAAAATAGCTGCATAAAAATGGTGAACAAACAAAAGACGCGCCCAGAATGGGCGCGTCTTTTGTTTTGACAATTATCTATAAATATGCTAATGTATTGTCATGCAAACGCATAACACATATATGAATAGAAACGCCCAAGCCAATCACAATTGGTCTGTATTTGGTGTTCTTATTTCTACATATTGTGTTCATGTTTAGCCCTTAATTTCTTAGTTGATTAGAGAACTCGAGCTGAACAGGAGCTCGAGTTTTTGTTTTAGCAATAAAAAGTACCTTTAAAATTAAATAAAATTATGAAAAACAAACAATCACCCAAGATGGTTGCCACAGTTTGGCGCCACTGGTCACCAGTATTCAAGAATTACTGGATTAGTCTATCTATTCTGTCTATCTCATATATTCTGGCATTATATGCAGAATTATTGAAGCCGACAGCATGGAAAGATGTCTTTGATCTTCTTTTGAAAAAAGAGTTACCCTGGATACCATTTATTTGGATAGGGATATATGCTCTGATTTCATGGATTTTAAATCGAATTGGATTTCAGGTTATATCTTATTGTGAATCTGGAATAATTCAAGATTTAAAAAATTATGCACTCAAGGGTCTACTTACAAAAAGTACAGATTTTTTCAACTCACATTCATCTGGTGCCATGGTAGCAAAAGCAAAACGCTTTGCAGCTATGTCCGAAAATGTGATTGATCAACTTGTCTTTACTATTTTTAGGTCAGTATTTCTAGTTGCTTATTTATTAATCTTCACATTGATGATCATTCCAAAGCTTTCAATTGTTTTCTTTGTTTGGGTTTCTTTGTTTGTATTGTTTGTTTTTATCGTGTTTCGTATTCGTACAAAGCATGATCTAGCGAGTGCAAATGCAGATTCAAAAACAACAGGAGAATTTAGTGATATTATTCTTTCTATTTTTACTCTTCGTATTTTTTCTTCTCTGCCTCGTGAAAATAGGCATTTCAAGGAAACTACAAAAGTAGAGAGAAAATTGAGATTAAAAACTTGGAATATTTCAAATGTTCATCTGGCTGTGCAATCATTGCTCATGCTTGCCCTTGAGACTTGTGTCATGTATATAGTAATACTTGATGTGATATCAGGAGAGCAGACTATAGGTACAGCAGTCATGATTCAATCCTATATTGTTACACTAGCTAGCTATATGTACAATTTGGGTCAAAGTCTTTCTAAAATTCGCTCATCAATTGCTGATGCTTACGAGATGTCAGCGTTGCTAGACGAAGTAGGTAATGAAAAAATTGAATCAGATGAATCTCTGTATGTAGATGAATCAATATTTAAAAGAAACATTTGTTTTGAAGATGTTGAATTCTCTTACCCAAAAGGAGAAGAAATACTTAAAAAATTCAATTTCACTTTTGAAGGAGGGAGGCACTATGGAATCGTGGGGCACTCAGGAGCTGGTAAGTCTACAGTAGTAAAATTGCTATTGAGGATACATGAAGCTACAGATGGTCAAATGTATTTTGGAAAAGATTTAGATATTGTTAAATTGAATAATATTGAAAAAAATCAAATAAGATCAATGATCTCTTATGTTCCACAGAATCATAATTTTCCCAACAGGAAAGTTCGCGACCTTGTCGCACTTGGAAAAGAACATGCTACTGATAATGAAATTATGTCCGCACTAGCAAAAGCAAAAGCCGAATTCGTATGGGAAAAATTACCAGACGGACTCAATACTCTTGTTGGTGAAAAGGGAATTAAACTCTCTGGTGGGGAAGCTCAACGTATCGCTATCGCATCTGCAATATTAAAAGATGCACCGATAGTGATCATGGATGAGCCGACCAGTGCTCTGGATTCTATTACTGAATGTTCAATTCAAGAATCTATCAGAGATCATTTCAAAGATAAGACTCTTATTGTGATTGCTCATCGTCTATCGACGGTGGCAGTACTCGATGAAGTTGTTTTGATGGATGATGGGGAAGTTCTCAAATCTGGAAAACATGACGACCTTTTAGAAATGTCGCCAATATACAGAGAAATGTGGGATAGACAAACAAATCCTATGATTGTTTAGTTTTTTATTAACCCCGTGAGATAGTGCAAAAATGCGACATCTCATGGGGTTTTCTTTTTGTCTATAAATATATTGTTTGTATTGACACAGAAGTATAAATATGCTATTCTTTATAAGTCATTGATTCTCCGTATATCTACAACAATGTAGATTTTTATTTCTAAGTGGTGAATTTGTGGCCACTTATGGAACATAAAAAAACATATACAAAGAGTTACCAATCTGGTAACTCGGCAAAACCTACTGGTGGGTTTAAAAAGAAAACTGGCTTCGGCACTGTTGGAGGAAGTAGATCTTTCTCTTCTGGACGAGGAAAATTTAACAATCGTGGAGGTGGTAGTAGACGCCGTCAGGGATCATTTATTGATTTCTCAAAATTCGTTAATCGTGCAGTGACAACTACTGAAGAAGTTTTTGTGCCTACTCATACTTTTAATGATTTTGAAATGAATGAAACATTAAAAAAGACAGTTATTGCTCGTGGGTTTACAGCTCCAAGCCCAATTCAAGACAAAGCAATTCCTGCTGGTCTTGAAGGACGCGATATTGTTGGACTAGCAAACACTGGAACAGGTAAAACTGCAGCGTTTCTAATTCCTATTATTGATCGTATTTCAAAAGGTCTAGCAACAAAAGCAATAATTATGGCTCCAACACGTGAACTTGCAATTCAAGTTGAACGTGAAGCTTTTGAATATATAAAAGGTCAAAGAATGTGGACTGTGGTTTGTGTTGGTGGTGCTCCAATTTTTAGACAAATTAGTGAACTCAAAAGAAAACACCACATAGTTATTGGTACACCAGGACGTTTGAAAGATCTTCATGATAGAGGAGCTTTGTATCTTGGAGATACTGATATTGTTGTGCTTGATGAAGCAGATCAAATGCTTGATATGGGATTTATAGATGACATGCGTTTGATTATTCAAAAAACAAAAGAAGAAAGACAAACTCTTCTTTTCTCTGCAACACTCCCTCCAGCAATTGAAAAATTCATTTATGAATTTACAAAAGACCCAATAAAGATTTCTGTGAAATCTCGTGATACATCAAAAAATATTGATCAAGATATTGTTGAATATAAAGAAAGACACCACAAAATTGAACAGCTTCATGATTTGTTAACTCAAAAAGATTTTGACAAAGTTCTTATCTTTGGAGAAACAAAACACGGGGTTGAAGATTTGACTGAAGAACTTCAAAAGAGAGGATTTATGGTTGAATCAATACACGGCGACAAACGTCATCGCGAAAGACAACGTTCACTCAAGAAATTTAAAGATAGTGAAGTTCAGGTTCTTATCGCTACAGACGTTGCAGCCCGTGGTCTTGATATTAATAACGTGTCTCATGTTATTAACTACGAAATCCCTTCTTCTTACGAAACATACATTCACCGCATTGGAAGAACAGGACGTGCTGGTAAAACAGGAAAAGCATTAACGTTTATTCCTAAAAAATAATTATTAAAAACTAGCAAATAGTAATTAGTAGATAGAGTATAGACTAACACAATATACAAGAGCGGGACCCGAAAGGGTCCCGTTTTTTTTTGTGGTATAATAAGGTAGTGAATAAGATATATTTTATTATTGGGGCTTCTGGTGCAGGTAAAACTACAGCTTTGAAAAACATCCAGGAAACTCATCCTGAGGCTTTTGAATATTGTTACTTTGATAGTATTGGAGTTCCTTCACCAGAAGAAATGATAGAGAGATTTGGCAGTGGAGACAATTGGCAGAAAATAAATACAAACTCTTGGACCAAAAAAATGAAAGAAGAGTCTTTAGACAGAAAGCCGGCTATTTTAGACGGACAAACAAGACCTTCGTTTATTGAAGAAGCTTGCAAGAAAAATAATATAGATTCATATGAAGTAATCTTATTTGATTGTACTGACGAAATCCGAAAACAAAGATTAATAGATAGAGGACAACCAGAACTTGCAAACGATCAAATGATGAACTGGGCAAAATATTTAAGAACTGAAACCTTATCTAGAAATTACAAAATTCTGGACAATACGAATTTAACAAAAGAAGAAAGTAAGGATATGCTTTTTAAGTTGCTCAATGAATAATATTAAAGAAAACTACGAAGATTACTCAAGCGGGCGAGTTCTATATGGTGCTCCGGGAGCGACAAATTTCTCTGTTAGTTTATCAAGACAGATATTTGAGATATGCTCTGAATATTTAACTAATAAAGGAAATCCTGGCCCTTATGTTGTATATGATCCATTTTGCGGTGCTGGATATTCTATGACCGTCCTTGGTTTTTTATATGGTCATAATATAAAAGAAATTATTGCTTCTGATATTGATAAGACTATCTTAGAATTTGCAAACAAGAATTTATCCCTTCTAAGTATTCAAGGAATGATTGTTCGTGTTAATGAGCTTAAAAAGTTCATAGAGGAATATAAAAAAGCTTCTCATAAAGAAGCCTTAAAAAGTGCAGAGTGTTTACAAGCGAAGTCTCAAAAATTTTCTGTCCAGACAAAAATATTTGAATTTAATATATTAAGCGAGGAAAACTTTCCGAAATTATTAAATAATGTAGATATAGTTATTGCGGATGCTCCTTATGGAAAATTGACCGACTGGGTCGACTTACAAGAAGGAATAAACCCTATACAGGTAACATTAGATAAAATAAAAGGAGTTCTTAGTAAAAATGCAATAATTGCGATTGTTGTAAATAAAAAGCAAGAAATTTCTTATGAAGGTTATTCAAAAATTAAATCTTTTAAGTTTGGAAAAAGGAAAGTAATTTTATTGGAGCTTGGTTTGTAGTTTACTATCAACTATAACCTATTCCCTAGAACCTAGTTCTGGTCTATACTGTATTTATATGAAGGTATATATCGCTTCAGACCATGCTGGATTTTCTCTGAAAGAAATACTAGTCCCGTTTATTTCATCTCTTGGATATTTGGTATCTGATCTTGGTCCTACAACATATAATGAAGATGATGATTATCCATCACTCGTGCGTCCTGTTGGGTCGCTTGTTTCTCATGAGTCTGATGCATTAGGAATAATCATTGGAGGTTCTGGTGAAGGTGAAGCTATGGTTGTGAATCATATTGACGGTGTCCGTTGTGCAGAATATTATGGTGGAAGTCTCGATATCCCAAAACTCGCACGTGAACACAATAATGCAAATATACTATCTTTAGGAGCACGTTTTATTACTGAAAGTGAAGCAAAAGAAGCGGTTCAAATATTTTTAGAAACTCCATTCTCTGGAGAAGAAAGACATAAAAGAAGAATAGAAGAGATAGAATAATATGAAAGAAATAATTCCTGCAATAATGCCACGCAATTTTTATGATTTGAAAGAAAAGATGTCACTTGTTGATGGCTTTGTTTCAACTGTTCAAATAGATCTTTGTGATGGTATTTATGTTCATACAAAGACTTGGCCATATCACCCTAAAGATGAAAATTCTTTGGAAATTATTTTTTCTGAAGAAGAGGGAATGCCTTTTTGGGAAACTCTTGATTTGGAGATTGACTGTATGGTCAAAAACCCTACAAAAGAACTCGAGACTATTATACGATTTGGTCCAAAAAGAATAGTCTTTCATTTGAAAAGTTTAGACAATCCAAAAGATTTTTTTGAGAATCTTGATCCTTATATAAAAGAACAATGTGAGATTGGACTTGCAATACTACCTGAAACAAATATTTCTGAAATAGAAAATCTTATTGAAGAAATTGATTTTATTCAATGTATGGGTATTGATGAAATAGGTGTTCAAGGTAATCCTTTTGATAAAAAAGTTTTGGAACAAGTAAAAGAAATAAAAAATAAATATCCAGAAATGATTGTAAGTGTTGATGGTGCCGTTAATGAAAATACTATAGGAGAGTTAAATGATGTTGGTGTAGATAGATTTGTGATTGGGTCTGCTATTTTTAATACAGAAAGTCCAGGATACACAGCTCAAAATTTTATTGACATGATATAATTTCATTATGGAACTCAATGATGAAAAAATTCTGGGATTAAGAGAAATCGCAAACAATATTCGCGAATCAATTGTAGAAATGCTTTTGTCTGCAGGAAGTGGACACACGGCAGGACCTCTTGGTATGACTGATGTTTTTACAATTCTATATTTTCATATATTAAAACATGATCCAAAAAACATAGAATGGGAAGAACGTGATAGAGTGGTGCTTTCTAATGGTCATATTTGTCCTGTATTGTACGCAACAATGGCTCATGCGGGATATATGCCTGTTTCAGAATTGAACACTCTTCGCAAATTCGGTAGTCGTCTGCAAGGTCATCCTCATCGTGAATTTATGCCATGGCTTGAAACAAGCTCTGGTCCTCTTGGTGAAGGACTCTCTCAGGCCGTAGGAATGTCTATAGCTCTTCGTATGAATAATAAGAAGAATTTTACTTACTGTTTTCTTGGTGATGGCGAACTCAATGAAGGGCAGAATTGGGAGGCTATAATGCTCGCAGGTAAAGAAAGGTTCGGTAAGCTTGTCGTTTTTGTTGACCGCAACAATATCCAGATTGATGGAAATACAGAAGATATAATGCCGCTCAATAGTCTCACTGCAAAATGGACTGCATTTAATTGGCACGTTCAAGAAATAGATGGACATAATTTTGAAATGATAAATGACGCCGTTGGGAAGGCTCACGCGGTACCAGAACAACCTTCTGTAATAATTTGTCGTACTATTCCAGGAAAAGGTGTTCCAGAATTTGAATATGATTATCACTGGCACGGCAAAGCTCCAAACAAAGATGAAGCAAAAAAGGCTCTAGAAGAACTTCATACTTTAGGAGGTAAAATTAAAGCAGAACATCATTAATTATATGGAACATAATATAAAACCAGGACAATTATATAAACATTTCAAAGGAGATACTATGAAGATTATTTGTATTGCAAAGGATTCTGAAACAGAAGAAGATATGGTTGTATATGATCATCTTGGAACAGATGCGCGAGCAAATATTTGGGTTAGACCAGTGAAGATGTTTTTAGAGATAATTGAGCGAGACGGAAAACAAATTAAAAGATTTGAACTTATTGAAGAATAATATGTTAAACAAAAATCTAAAATTAAATGAAAAAATGTTTGACCAAGATGTCGAACAGATTCCTATCCGTCAAGGATTTGGTGAAGGACTTCTAGAAGAGGGAAAACACAACAAAGATATTGTTGCTCTTTGTGCTGACCTTACAGAGTCTACAAAGATGAATTTATTTGCTGAAGCATTCCCTGATAGATTTGTGGAGATTGGAATTGCAGAACAAAATCTCGCATCTGTTGCTTCAGGAATGGCTTCTATTGGTAAGCTTCCAGTAATTTCTTCTTATGCGATGTTTTCTCCTGGACGTAATTGGGAACAAATTCGCACTACAATCTGCTACAATGATCGCCCTGTGATTATTGCAGGTTCTCATGCTGGAATATCTGTAGGCCCAGACGGAGGCACACATCAAGCAATCGAGGATATTGCTATTACACGTGTTATTCCAAACATGATTGTAGTTTCTCCTTGTGATTCTATTGAAGCAAAGAAGGCTATACAAGCTCTTTTGAAAATTGGTAAACCAGCATATATCAGACTTGCTCGTGAAAAGACCCCAATTATGACAACACTCGAGACTCCTTTTGAACTAGGACAATCTCAAACTCTTTGGAAGGGAGAAAATCCAGAAGTTGCTATTATTTCAACTGGTGCACTTTTGCATAAAGCACTTATGGCGGCAAAAAAATTGGAAGAAAACGGAATCTCTGTAAGTGTTACAAATCTTGCAACAATCAAACCTCTAGATGAAGAAAGTATTATTACTCTTGCAAAAGAATCTGGTGCAATTGTGACTGTAGAAGAACATCAAATAGCGGGAGGTATGGGAAGTGCAGTATCTGAATGTCTCGCACAGTATGTACCTGTACCTGTAGAATTTGTTGGAGTGCGAGATCAATTTGGACAATCAGGAACTCCAGACCAGCTTATAGAACATTATGGACTGGGAGTGTCTCACATAATGTCAGCAGTGAAGACAGTAATAGAAAGGAAGAGATAAAACAAAGGTGCGAGATATATATCTCGCACCTTTGTTTAATATTTTAATGCATCAATATTTTTTCTAATTAATTCTTCTTTTTTTGCTAAATTCATATATTCAAAATCTTCAAAAAGTTCTCCAGGACTTTTAGCTGATTCAATCTCCATTAACTTAGCCATAATTTCTTTATGTTGCAATTCTAATACTTGTAATTCTGTTGGCTCAGCTTCCTGTTGAACATTGTCTACACTTTGTTGATATGGTTTTTCTTTAAATTCCATAAATTATATTTTAGTTAATTTGTATCCTTCCGGTAAATTTTTTAATTCTTTTTCTAATTGATCTTTTTTGAGTAATCCTTCCTGTGCTCCTACATATTGCACTACTGATGCTGAGTTTATAGGCCCCCAGATGAGTGCTTCCTCGAGTGTCTTACCCAGAGCAAGTGCACAAGTTACAGTTGAAGCAAAAGCGTCTCCTGCACCTGTTCTCTCTACTGGAGCTTGTTTGTCTGGATATATAGGTATTTGCCAGAGTTCGTTTTCTTTGTACGCATATGCGCCATTTGGACCATCACTAATAACAACAATTTTTGGTCCGAGTTTTGAGAGTTCTTGTGCAAGTTTTAATACTTCAGCATCTTGCATGTCTAGTATAGTACGAGCTTCTTCAATATTACAAAAGAATACTTCAGTGCGAGCATATAGTCTTGCTAGTTTTTCTTTTCCAAGATTAATTTCATTTTTACCTGGCTGAAAAGCGAGCTTTACTTCAGGATTATTTTCTAGATATTCCGCGACAACATTATGAAAAGGAAATGCCGTATTACTTACAGAACTAAAGTATACCCATTTTGGTTTTCCTATATTTGGTAATTCATATTGATACTTTTCATGTTTTATCAATATTGTTCTTTCTGTTTTATACCAAAGAACATAGTGATAATTTGTTTTTTGTTTTCTATTTATTTTTACAAATTTTGTAGAAATATTTTCACTTTTTAATTTATCAATACAATCTTCTCCATAACTATCATCTCCTAGATTTGTAACCAAAGCTGTTTTGAGCCCAAGACGTGCAGCAGATACAGCAGCGTTTGCAGCATTTCCAACAGCATTCAATACATGTACTTCTTCATAAGGAATTTTGTCAGCAAAAGGAAGACATATTTTGTAGTCTTCGTGTCCAGCGCTTCCACGTACGTCAGCATGGTCAGCATCTGTTAGTTTGATGAATGCATCAATAACAGTATCTCCAATTGCTAAAAAATCATATTGTTTACTAAATAAATTCATAATGTTCTAATTTTATCTTTTATTATACTTACTATTGTAACACATGATATAATTTACTTATATGAAACAATCAAGGTTAGACGCACTTTCTGATGGAATTTTTGCTATAGTTATGACTATTTTGGTTTTTGAAATACATTTGCCAGATTTTTTTGGTCGTGTATCAAATAATATTTTGTTAGACTCTTTGTTGAGTATGTACCCATTGTTTTTGAGTTATCTTCTTTCTTTTTTACTTCTCTTTACTTATTGGAGAAGTCATCATTATATTGCTTCAGTTCTTGCAAAAAATATAGACATTCGTTTTAGTAATCTTAATGCTTTATTTTTTATATTTGTTTGCTTAATACCTTTTTCTGCTGCAACTTTGGGTAAATATAGTTATACACAAACATCAATAATACTTTTTGCTATAAATGTTATCTGTATAGGAATGTCTCTATTTTGGATGAGAAAGTATGTTATAAATTCTTCTACTATAGAAAACACTTCTGTAACTCAAGTAGAAAATGAACACGCTTATACTAGAGTTCTTTTTCCAGTATTTGCTGCTATTTTAGCTATTGTTGTTTGTTTTTATAATACACAACTTGCTTTAGCTTTGTTTACTTTAGCGATTTTATTTAATTTATCAACAAGAAGTACAACTTATACTTGGAAAATTTTGAATATTTTTAGAAAAAAACAAAATTCTAATTTACTATAATTATATGGAACAAAATATAAAAACACTTAGAGAATATATAAACGAAGCAAGAATACAAGGAAGAGCTGTGGGGCATTTCAATATTTCAAATCTCGAAGCTTTCCATGGGATAGTTGGTGCTGCAACGAAGCTTGATTTACCTGTGATTATTGGAGTTTCAGAAGGAGAAGAGATGTTTGTAGGACGTGATGAAGTGTTTGCTCTAGTGCATGCAATAAGAGAACAAGGAAAGCCTGTATTTCTAAATGCTGATCATCACTATACATTTGAAAGTGTTAAAGCTTGTATTGATAGAGGTTTTGATTCTGTTATTGTTGATGGTGCTGCACTTCCGTTTGAAGAAAATATTTCTCTTGCGAAGAAGTGTGTTGAATATGCACGTAATTGTGGTCGCGATGTTGTTGTAGAAGGAGAGCTCGGGTATATTGGTCAATCTTCAAAGATTCTTGATGGAGTACCAGAAGGAGTTCTCTTGGATAGTCTTACTACAGCTGAAGATGCAAAAAGATTTGTTGAAGAAACAGGTGTAGATATGCTCGCTCCAGCCGTAGGGAATATTCATGGAATGTTCAAGGGAGGAGTTGATCCAAGATTGAATATTGAAAGAATAAAAGAGATAAGTGAGACTGTTGGAATTCCACTTGTTCTCCACGGAGGCTCAGGAAATGAAGCAGATTTTGCTGAAGCAATCAAAGCTGGTATGGCGGTCGTTCATATAAATACAGAGATTCGTGTCGCATACAAAGAAGCTTTAGAAAAAAGTTTGGAAGAACACCCTGAAGAAGTTGCTCCATATAAAATTCTCAAACCAACAGTTGAAGCTGTAGAAGAAAAAGTGACTGAGAAATTAAAATTATTTAATAATGTTGATTAAAATAAAAAGACTCTAAAATTATTTAGGGTCTTTTTATTTACTTATCTACAATAACAATTCCCACCAAACAAGACTATATTAACAAAGCATAATTTAGTATGATGTATATATGGAAATTATTGAAAAAATAAAAAATATAATAGAAGGGGATGTTGATGTAAGTAATGAAACACTTACTAAATACTCTCATGATGCCAGTATTTTTGAAGTCCGACCAGAAATCGTTGTTTATCCAAAAAGTTCAAAAGACATTCAAGCTCTTGTACGTTTTGTTCAAGAACACAAACCAGGAATGGCTAAACTTTCGCTTACAATGCGTGCTGCTGGAACTTGTATGTCAGGGGGATCTATAAATGAATCAATCATTGTAGATACTAGTCGGTATATGAATAAAATTATTTCAGTTGAAAATGATTATGCTGTCGTTGAACCTGGATGTTTTTATCGTGATTTTGAAAAAGCTACTCTAGAGAAGGGTTTAATAATGCCAACATATCCAGCATCAAAAGAATTATGTGCTGTTGGTGGAATGGTAGGGAATAATGCTGGGGGTGAAAAGTCAATTTCTTATGGAAAAGTTGAAAATTGGGTAAAAGAATTGAAAGTAGTTTTTCGTGATGGGTATGAATACACAATAAAACCTATTACAAAAAAAGAACTATTACAAAAAATAACAGAACAAACTTTGGAAGGTGGTATATATAAAGAGCTTTACAAAATAATTACAGAAAACTCTTCTCTTATAAAAGCTGGAAAGCCTCAAGTCTCCAAAAATTCTGCAGGGTACTACTTGTGGAATATATATGATGAAAAAACAGAAACATTTGATTTGTGTAAATTAATAGTGGGATCACAAGGAACTCTTGGTGTTGTAACTCAAATAACTTTTGGTTTAATTCCTGTAGCAAAAGAATCTCGTCTTGTTGTTCTATTTTTACCAGACATAAAGAGACTTGGAGAACTTGTAGATGTTGTACTTCCTTTCAAACCAGAAAGTATTGAATCATATGATGACTATAGTTTGAAATTGGCTATAAGATTTTTCCCTGATTTTATGAAATCAATGACTTTTCCAAATTTTATAAAACTAGGACTTTCATTTATTCCTGAAGGAATAATGTTACTACGTCATGGACTTCCAAAACTTGTTATGATTGTTGAATGTGTGGGAAGTGATTCTCTAGAATTAGATGAAAAAGTAAATAATTTAATAAAAGCTGTGGAGCCATTTCAATATAAAATGCGTTTAGTAAAAACAAAAGAACAAGCTGAGAAATACTGGCGTATTCGTAGAGAGAGTTTTAATATGTTACGTAAACATATAAAAGGAAAACACACAGCACCTTTTATTGATGATATATGTGTAAAACCAGAATATTTACCAGAATTTTTACCAAAAATTACAGCTATTTTGGATGAATATAAATTTATTTATACAATTGCAGGACATGCAGGTAATGGAAATTTCCACATTATACCTTTAATGGATTTCTCTGATAAAAATACAAAAGATATTATTCTTGAAGTTTCAGATAGGGTTTATGATCTCGTACTTTCATATCAAGGTACTATTACAGCTGAGCATAATGATGGGATTGTAAGAACTCCTTATCTTGAACAAATGTACGGAAAAGAAATATATAGTCTTTTTGTTCAAACAAAAAAACTTTTTGATCCACTTAACATATTTAATCCAGGCAAGAAAGTCGCACTATTAGATGGACAAGGTGGTACGAAAGAATATCTTGCAAATCATCTAATTCTCGAAAAACACGATAAAACTCATAATTCTTAAGGTTTTTATTGCTTAAAAATAATTTTTGTGTTACTATTTCCGAATGCAAACATTAACCGCAACAAAACGAAGTAAGACAGACAAGATGGGAGAAGTTCGTAACCAAGGACTAATACCAGCTGTTATCTATGGCGCAAGTGTGGAGAATACTCCAATCGCCATAAATAGTCGCGATTTTATAAAATTATTTAAAATAGCAGGTGAATCAAGTGCTATTGTTGTAGAACTTGAAGGGAAGAAAATTGACGCCCTTGTACAAGAAGTACAATACGAAGCAGTAAAGGGATATCCACTACACGTAGATTTTCTTGCTATTGATGCAAGTAAGCCTGTAACAGTTTCAGTAGAACTTGTTTTCGAAGGAGTTTCTCCAGCTGTTAAAGAAAACCTCGGATCACTTGTGAAAGTTATTCATGAAGTAGAGGTTAGCGCTCTTCCAAAAAATCTTCCTCAGGAAATAGTTGTTTCTATAGAAAAACTAGTTACTCTTGAAGACCAAATACACGTATCTGACATTATTCTTCCAAAGGATGTAACAATGGAAACAGATGGTGAAGAAGTTGTTGCTCTTGTAGCTCCACAACAAGAAGAAAAAGAAGAAGAAACTCCAATGGATATTTCTTCAATCGAAGTTGAAAAGAAAGGTAAGAAAGACGAAGAAGAAACACCAGCAGAATAATCTATTGTCAAATAATTTTTAACAAAAAAGAGCCGGAAAAGGCTCTTTTTTGTGTTATAATTAATGTCTATGTTTATAAAGCGTTTAGTTATACCAATAATGATTTTCGTAGTGCTTTTTACAAGTACTCACTTTGTATTTGCTCAAACTTCAGAAGAAGATAGAGCTCGTCTTTATTCTGAACTTCAAGCTTTAGAAAAAGAAATAGCTCAAAAAGAAGCTCAATTAAATGAACAAAGAAAACAGTCAGGAACTATTAAAAAAGATGTTGATTTACTTACTAGTCAGATTAATTTAGCAAAAACAAAAATTAAATCAAAAAATCTTTTGATTGATAAATTGTCAAAAGAAATAAATAGTAGAACAAAGACTATTGGTGTTTTGGAAGATAAATTAGATATATCAAAGGATTCTCTAACTCAACTATTAAAAAAGACAAATGATTTGAGTCAAGAAAATGTTGTGTACATGCTTTTATCAAATGAAAGTGTTTCTGATTTTTATCAAGATTTAGACTCTTTTGCGTCTCTAAAAAAATCTGTAAAATCAGCTGTGGATAGTATTAAGATTGTAAAAGCTGACACTGAAGAAGAAAAGAAAAATTTACAAGATAACAAAGATGATCAAGTTGATGCAAAGGTTCTTTTGGAGGGTCAAAAAAAACAAGTAGAAAAAAGTGAGTCAGAAAAGAAGAAATTACTTGCGATTAGTAAAGACAAAGAATCTGCTTATCAAAAAGAAGTTGCAGAAAGACAAAAAAGAGTAACAGAAATTAAGGCAAGACTCTTTAATCTTGCTGGAGGTTCTCAAGCAATTAGATTTGATGTGGCACTTGGATATGCTGAAGATGCGTCTAGAAGTACAGGAGTTGACCCTGCCTTTGTTCTTGCTATCCTGACTCAAGAATCGAGACTTGGAGCAAATGTTGGTAAGTGTTTCCTTACTGATACTACAACAGGTGCTGGTATAAGTACTGGAGGAAAAGTTTGGCCAAATCTTATGAAACCGACTAGAGATGTAAAACCATTTTTGAATATTGTTAGTTCTCTTGGTTTTGATTGGTCAAAAACAGCTGTGTCTTGTCCTATTGCCGGGGTTGCTGGATATGGTGGCGCGATGGGTCCTGCTCAATTTATTCCTTCAACATGGCAAATATTTGATGAAAAAGTTAAAGCAATTACAGGTTCTGCAAATCCATGGTCAGCTCGTGATGCTTTTACGGCCTCAGCTCTTTATTTGACTCAACTTGGAGCAAGACAGGGTAGTTCTACTTCTGAAATAAAAGCTGCTTGTAAATATTATGGTACAGGAGGATCAAATTGTTCTTATGGTAGAAGCGTTATGAAATTAAAGGATAGTATTCAAGCAGATATTAATTACTTGAAACAATACGGAGTATCTAAGAGATAATAACCATAAATTAAACAGGGAGTGGGGAGCTAAAGGCTCCCCACTCCCTGTTTCCTATACTAATAATTTGTCGTTTTATTGATCACTATTCACTAGTTGCTAGTAACTATAAAATATGCTATTATTTCATAACTATGAAGAAAGATATACACCCAAAAAATAACCGCTACGTTATATTTGAAGATAATTCAAACGGAGCTCAATTTTTGGTGCTCTCTACAGTAAATACAAAAGAGACAGCAAAATGGACAGATGGTAAAGAATACCCACTTTTCCGTGTTGAAATTTCAAGTGCTTCACACCCATTCTTTACAGGAACTGAAAAAGTTCTAGATACTGCTGGACGTGTTGATCGTTTCAAAAAGCGCGCTTCACTTGCAGGTAAATAAATTCAATCAAAACAAAAAGTCGCTTTGTAAGGCGATTTTTTGTTTGCTACAATACATATATGGAAATAGATTTTGATTTAGAAGCAATAAAAAAAGACCACAAGACATCTTATTTTGGAGGCTTACTTCAGTCTGTCTTATATAAAATAGATGAAACAAAAGAATTAGCTCTTGATGATTCTTTAAAAGATATGGCAGAAGAGGATTTAAAAAATCTTGAAATAGAAAAAGATGGACTTATTTCTCAAATTAAAACTATTCTTGAATCAGACAAGGAAGAGGAAGAATTTCCAAATGAAGTTGTTTTTGAAATTCGTGCTGGTGCAGGTGGAGATGAAGCATCTCTCTTTGCTGGAGAGCTTGTAGAGATGTATAAAGGCTATGCTGTGACTCGTAAGTGGCAATGGACAACACTTGAGACATCTTTATCTTCAGCTGGTGGGTATAAAGAAGCCTCCTTTGAAATTAAAGGTAAGGACGTATACAAAACTCTTCGATATGAGACTGGGGTTCATCGTGTTCAACGTATTCCTCAAACTGAGAAGAATGGCCGTGTTCACACATCTACAGTTACTGTGGCTGTTCTTCCTATTCGTACAAGAAGCACTTTTGTAATTAATCCAAGCGATTTAGAAATTGAGTATTCTCGCTCTGGTGGTGCTGGTGGTCAAAATGTGAACAAGGTTGAAACAGCTGTGCGTCTTATTCACACTCCAACAGGAATAGACGTTCGCTGTACTTCAGAAAGAAGTCAATTAAAAAATCGTGAACGCGCTATGTCTATTTTGCTTTCAAAATTACAACTCAAAAAAGATGAAGAAGAAGCAAAAAAATATGAAGGTGAACGTCGTGATCAAATAGGGACAGGGGATAGAAGTGAAAAAATTCGCACATATAACTTCCCTCAAGATAGAATTACTGATCACCGCATTAAGCAATCATGGTCAAATTTACCTGGTATAATGTTGGGTAATATACAGAAAATCGTTGATGCTCTCCAATCTGGAACTGTGGGTGATTCAGATGATGAATAAAGGTTGCTCGAATATTATACATAAATTTATAACATAATTTTATTTGCTAAATATAGGTTTTTTTGGTATATTCTAGAAACGCGTGTATAGTTCAGTGGTGACGAAGCGTCCCTTCGGACGTGATGAGTTATCAGCTGTCCTCAACACGGAGTGTTGAAAAAAACCTTTAAAAAATAATATTGTTTCTTGTGTGCGTGTATAGTTCAGTGGTAGAACGCTGTCCTGATAAGACAGAGGTCCTTGGTCCGATTCCAAGTACACGCACTTAGGGTGGAATATTTTTTTAAAGGAATTTTTTAATAAGGTCCTTGGTCCGATTCCAAGTACACGCACAAAAAACAAAATAACCTCATATGAGGTTTTTTTGTTTTAAATAAGTTATAATATATATATGAAAGGCACACTCTCTGTAGTATCTACTCCAATAGGAAACCTCGAAGATATTACACTTCGAGCTATTCGCATTCTTTCTGAGTGTGATGCTGTTCTTTGTGAAGACACTCGCGTAACTGGTAAATTACTTTCTCACTACAACATTAAAAAGCCTCTTTTTAGATATGATGCTCATTCCACAAAAGAAAGAGTTATTCCTATACTTGCAAAATTAGAAGAAGGAAAACATCTGTGTTTGGTCACAGATGCTGGAACACCCTGTATTTCTGATCCTGGATTTCTTTTAATAAAACAAATAAAAGATGAATTACCTGAAGTAAAAATAGAAAGTATTCCGGGTCCAAGTGCTGTTATTTCTGCACTTTCAATTTCCGGAATTCCTGTATCTTCTTTTGAGTTTCTTGGATTCCTTCCTCAAAAAAATGGAAGAAATACTATTTTTGAAAACATGAAAAAAAGTGATATTCCTGTCGTTTTTTATGAATCAACACATAGAATCAAAAAAACTCTACTTTCTCTATCT
Organism: Minisyncoccota bacterium; assembly: GCA_031972855.1. GTDB lineage: Bacteria > Patescibacteriota > Minisyncoccia > Phycocordibacterales > UBA9973 > JAIXRY01. The sequence goes on along the minus strand of DALYDY010000002.1, from coordinate 133,198 downwards.
GAAAAATTACCTGAAAACCAAATTGTTATTGTTAAAGAATTAACAAAGATACACGAGCAAGTTTTATCAGGAAAAGCTATTAATTTAATTGAAAAATTTGACGAAGACGAACGACTTCTGCGTGGTGAGTTTGTGGTTATTGTGGCTCCTCTCTAGGTCTTGTATACTATCTAGATATGAAACGAGATTATACATTACTTTTTATTGGTATCTGGATAATGATATTACCTTTTTTAGGTTTTCCGACTAGCTGGAAAAAAGTATTACTTATACTAACAGGTTTATTTGTTGTGATTATTGGATACGTAGTTTGGCGCGAACGTTTAAATAAAGAAAAACAAGAAAATACACAAAGTGTTGCTGGTGAAGATGTTTTAAACCAAATTCCAAATATTTAAAATATGGAAGATAATTTTATTAGAAGACAAAAAAATAGAACTATAACTATATTCTCTGTTTTTGTAGCAGGAATAATAATTTTTGGTACTGGATATTATACAGGGAAAAATAATTCCTCTATAAGTGTTGATACATTAGGAATATCAAAAAATGACGTCAATATGTCTTCTTTTTGGCGTGTTTGGAAGCTTATAGATGAAAAGTCACCAAGCGCAAGCGAAGTATCTTCAGAAGAAAGAGTTTATAGTGCTATACAGGGCTTAGCTAGCTCTCTAGGTGATCCTTACACTGTTTTCTTTCCTCCAGAAGAGAATAAGGCTTTCTCAGAAACAATTTCAGGAGAATTTGGTGGTATTGGTATGGAGGTGGGAATAAAAGATGGTTTATTGACGGCTGTGTCTGCTTTAAAAAACACACCAGCTTATAGTGCTGGGATTAAATCAGGAGATATTATTTTTAAAATAGATGATGTTTTTACAAAAGATTTATCTGTTGATAAAGCTATAAAATTGATAAGAGGTCAAAAGGGAACTAATGTAAAAATAACTATTATAAGAAAAGACTATAAAGATCCAATAGTTTTTAATATCGTTAGAGATACAATAGTTGTACCAGTTGTTGAAAGTGATATAAAAGAAGGTGTTAATATAATCAGTGTTTATACTTTTTCTGAAAATGTTGAAAATAAATTTAGAGAAGCTTTGAGAGAATTTTATTTATCAGGAAATAAAAAATTGATTATTGACCTAAGAGGCAATCCTGGTGGATATTTAGATTCAGCTATAGATATGGTTAGTTGGTTCTTGCCTTCAGGTGAAGTTATTGTAAAAGAAGATTTTGGTGAAAATAAAGAACAGAAAAAACATTTGAGTAAAGGATATAATATTTTTAATGATGATTATAAAATAGTTATACTTGTGGACGGGGGATCAGCATCTGCTTCAGAAATATTTGCAGGAGCTATGCAAGATCACAAAAAAGCTGTTTTAGTAGGAAAAAAGACTTTTGGAAAAGGTTCTGTTCAAGAAGTTGTTCCTGTTACAAATAATACTTCTTTAAAAATAACAATTGCAAAATGGCTAACTCCAAATGGTTTATCTATATCAAATAATGGCCTAACTCCTGATTTTGATGTTTCTGTAACAGAAGAAGATATTATCTCAAAAAATGACCCTCAACTAAACAAGGCAATATTATTACTAAATAATTAAAATATATGAAAGTTATTTTTTTAAAAACAATTAAAAATATTGGAAGACAAGACGAAATAAAAGATGTTAATGATGGCTATGCACAAAATTTCCTTTTTCCTCAAAAGATAGCTGTTCCAGCAAATGAAAAATCAATAGCTTCTTTAAAAAAGAAATTAGAATCTATAAAAATTGATAAAGATATTCAAAACAATTTGCTTGATAAAAACTTAGAATCCATCAAAGATGTTTCTATAGAAGTTTCGTTACCAGCCAATAATGAAGGGCATCTTTTTTCCGGAATACATTCTAAAGATATAATTGAATTTCTTAGTCAAAATAACATCAATATTGATGAAAAATTGATTGATCTTGAAAAACCAATTAAAACAACAGGTACTCATGATATAAAAGTAAGAGTAGGTAATAAAAGCAGTTCTTTCTATTTAAAAATTACTCAAAAATAATAAAAGCCCGACATATGTCGGGCTTTTATTATTCAATGTTTACAACTTTTTTGACTACTGTTTTTCCATCAAAATGAGTTTTTCTTTTTATTCCAAACTTAACTTTTCCTTCTTTCAAAGCAAAAAGAGTGTGGTCTTTTCCAAGTCCAACGTTATTTCCTGGGAGGATTTTTGTTCCTCTTTGGCGAACGATAATACTACCTGCTTGAGCGTGTTCTCCAGCGTATAGTTTAGTTCCTAAATATTGTGGGTTTGAGTCGGTAAGGTTTTTTGCTGAACCGCCAGCTTTTCTATGTGCCATAGTGTTATTTTATTTCTAATCTTTGTTATACTAAGTTATATGAGTATAACTAATTTTATTCAAAAAATCAAGGGCTTTTTGGATAGTGAAAGGGGGAGACTTATAGCCTTTATTTTAATAGTTATTTTGACTGGTACAAGTTCTTTTTTACTGGGTAGAATATCTTTATCTTTAGAAAATAAGGATAATTCATGTGTGAATATTCAAAACATAAAAACTGCGAATAATGACACAAATTATAATACTATGTCAATAGGCGCTAATAATTTAGGGCAGGCAAGTGCTATAAAAAGTATTTCAACACCTACTTCTTCTGGTTCTTATGTTGCTTCAAAAAGAGGAAAAAGATTTTATCCTATTGAATGCAGTGCTTCATCAAGTATAGTTTTAAAAAATAGGGTATACTTTAATACAAGAGAAGAAGCTATTCAAAAAGGATATTCTCCTTCACCAAGTTGTGAATAATTATTTATATTAATTTATGCGTATAATAAAACTCATTTTAACACTAGCTATTTTGTATGGTATATATATTTATAGTGAAGATGTTTTAAGATTATTTAAAAAATATGGTCCAAATGTTTTAAATAGTAGTATCTCTTTTGTAAAAAATTCTATATCAAAAGCACAAATAGGACTTGATGGTTCTATTGAAGATAGTGTTTCAGAAATAGGTTTTTTGTCTACACCTGGTGCTTTGATTGTTGATCCTGGATCTATATCAACAAAAACAAAAGGAGAGCTAACTATTGCTTCAATTATCGAATCAACAAATAATGCTAGAGTAGAAAATAATCTACCAGCATTAAAAGAAAACTCACTACTAAATAGTTCTGCTTTGTTTAAAACAAATGACATGTTAAAAAGACAATATTTTGAACATGATTCTCCTGATGGACGCGGGATATCTGATCTTGTTTCTGATGTTAAATATGAGTATATAACAGTTGGTGAAAATCTTGCTATGGGTCCTTTTACAACAGGACAAGAGATTGTTGATGCTTGGATGAATAGTCCTGGACACCGTGCTAATATATTACAAACAAAATATACAGAGATAGGTATTGGTATTGTTGAAGGTACATATCAAGGTAAAAAAGTTTGGATGGCTGTACAACATTTTGGTAATCCACGATCAAATTGTCCTTCGATTGATGAAAAGTTGAAAATACAAATAGATACACTAAAAAAAGATGTAGAGATTCTAGATATTGATTTAAAGTCATTGCAATCAATAATTAGTAAACATACACCAAATAGTTCAGGAGTCTCTGTTGCAAGTATTATTACAACATATAATCAAAAAGCTTCAGAGTATAATACACTATCAAAGACTATTAAGCAGGCTGTAGATACATACAACAATCAAGTCAAAGCATTTAATAATTGTGTTGAAGTTAAGTAAATATAAAAGCCTCACAACAAATGGGGCTTTTATATTTAAAACACTAATTATAATATATGTCAAGTAATATTTTAAACCAACACCACTTAAGGGGAGAGTATACAAGTTAGGTATACTTGATTAATTGTTTACAAATATCCTTAGGAATATTTTGTTATTACATTTTAATAAATATAATAACAAAATATTTTCGTCAAATGTGCAAGTTTCACGATATGAGGGTATAGGTGTGGAAAACTATTATAGTGTCGCACAATATATCTTTTGCGACATAGAATATAAAAATAAAGCTTTAAATATATACATATTGTAAAAACTACATTTTTTCTATTAAATACAACACTTAGTATTATTTGTTACATCTCTATAATTCACTAGCAGCGTCTTTCTTAAACAACCACTTCTCTTAAGGTTTTTGTCACTTTTTTTGAAAAATTATAAAAAACAGTTTTTTATAAAAAATACAAAAAATGACTTCCCTGTCAAAAAATAAAAAATTCCTTGTAAGGAATAATTTACTTTATCTGGTATATGAGTAGTTGTTCGTGTTTACCTATTATGTGTGGCTTATAGGTCATTTTAAGGCTTCATTTTTTCAACAATATACTTGAAATGATTTTCTTTTACTGGTTGTATAGAAAGTCTTGATCCTTGAGCTCTAACCATCATGCCATCTAAGTTTGTATCGAATTTAATTTGATCTAAGCTTATAGGTGATTTAAAAGCTTCTAAAAATGAAATGTCGACACAGTACCAAATAGGTTTTTCTTTTGTTGCTTTAGGGTCATAATGTTCATCTTTTTTATCAAACTGAGTTTCATCTGTGTGAGGCTTACCAGACACCTTTGCAAGTCCATATACGCCACTAGGTTTACTTGTTGAATGATAGAAGAGGCAAAGGTCTCCCACAGACATATCTTTCATCATGTAGTTCCTTGCTTGATAATTCCGAATTCCAGTCCAAGAAGTCGTCCTATCTTTCTTTAATTGTGATATAGGGTAGCAAGTACCTTCTGATTTTAATAGCCAATATTTCATATTTTTTTTGAATAGGAGAGTGACTTCCCTATTAATTTTTTAATTTTACCATACAAAAAGTCGGTATATAAATTTTATATACCGACCCATAACATAAATTAATTTTAAATAATCACTTTTTTTCTTCAATAATTTTATATGATTTTGTGTTTGTAATTATTAATTTTTTATTTAAACTCTTTTTCCTTTAAACCACCCCTGTCTAAAACCATTTTCTGGAAGTCCTGCATTTTTTAAAGTTACTTTTGCTCCTGTCTTATCTCCAGCTTTCATTTGAGCTTTCGCATTGATGATTGCTTGCTTTTGAGTATCAGAAAGAACTACTTTTTTAAAGTGGTTCTTTAAAAATTTTCCTTCAAGACCAGCTTCTTTTATTATTTGCTCAGCTTTTTCTTTGTTACCTAGTTTAAATTGATCCCTAGCTTCTTCTAAAGCTTTTTTTTGAATTTCTGTCGGAGGTGTCTTAAAATGAACTCTTTCTTGTCTTACATTGTTTTGGGTTTTATCCATTGTTTGAGCTTCTGCTATACCAGCATAACTTGTTAAGGCTATAACACTCATAGTTCCTCCTATTATAAAGTTTTTACCCGATTTTCTCATTTCTTTTGTGTATTTATACATATTTTTTTCAAGTTAATTCTAGTAAAATTTTATTTTATTTTTTGTGCGCACATATATTAATACGTTATAGATGTATTTTTATTTCACTTTTGTTAAATAGATCAAATTTTTTGCATTGGTCAATAATTCTTTCTTTTTCACCTTTTCTAATAACATTTTTTCTAAATTCTTTTTTTGAAGGCTTGTTTCTTATTTCTAATTCATTTTCAAAATCCCAAGGAAATATAGCACACGCAGTAAAATTATTTTTTTCTGTTATTTCACCCAAAACCCTAATAATATCCCCTTCCTCTATATTATTTTTTATATCAGCAGGTATTTGTTCTATATTTAAATTCCATTCATTACCTTCCTGATCTTTTACAATAATATAATTATTTTCTTTTATATCTGTTATTAATCCTAAAACCCTACCTTTTTCTGGAAAAGACCAGTGCAATCGTTGTTCATTCTTTATTTGACCTTCAAAACCAAAGGAATATTTCATTGTGCTAGTATTTATCAAAATAAATACAGAAGTTCCAATTATTACACTAGTTAAAAAACTAATTAATAATATAGATGATATTTTATACTTATATCCATCCTTTGTTATTCTTATTAGATTTATTGTAAATATATAAAATAATACAAAAGATAATATCCAAATATATTGAAGAGTATCAACTAAAAATTCATAATTTGATTGATGTGTAAATCTTCTAAATTCCCACCCATTATGACTAGTTCCGTACATGATTGCGTATACTGATATACCACCTATTAATGTACAGATTATTCCTGGCACCCATAAAAATATTCTTTTAATTACAAAATGCCACCTAGGAACAGGTTTTACTTCATTTTCTTTTATTTTGTTTATTATTTTTTCAGTTAAATTATCCATATTATTTTTCTTTTTCTATTATCTTTTTTAGCTCATTTTTTGCTCTACTTACCCAAGTAGCAACTGTTCCTATTGGTATTTTTAAAATATCACTTATTTCTTCATAACTCCTATCTTCAAAATATTTTAATATTATTATTTCTTTGTAATTTGGTTTTATTTTTTCGAGAGACTTTTCTATTAATTCTTTTTCTTTTTGTTTATCAATTTTTTTTAATATCTCTTCGTAAGTTTCTTCTGATATTTTTTCTAGAATTCCAATATCTGTATCATCAAGAGAAAGAGTAGATCTTGTTTTGTCCTTTCTATACCAATCAATGAGTTCGTTGTAAGTTATTCTATATATCCATGATGAAAAGTTTAGATTTTCATCATAATCATTCATATTCTTGTATATTTTAATAAAAACGTTTTGTAATATATCTTCTATGTCTTGTTTTGATGCATGTGAACGTCTTTTTATATATTTTGATAGTTTTTCATTATATCTTTCGACAATAATACCAAAAGCCTCTGAATTTTTTAAACTCAAATTAATAAGCTCACTGTCTGTAAGTGTCTTGTATATATCCATATAATGACTCTACTTTATATTATACGTGTATTTAAAACTTTTTCTTTCTATTGACAATTAAATAATATATTTTAAAAATAAAAAAAGCCCTTTTAAGGCTTTCTACATATATGCAATAATGATATCTTTTGTCGAATCTGTTACCAGACATGGAGTGTGGCAAACTTCAATAGAATTTTTTCCATTAAGTTTTTTTCTATCAACAAGATGGATTCTTGAACCTATTACGTTGACCTGCTTTTTTAGTACAGTTTTGTATACGTGAAATACATTATTCTCTTTGGATAAGGTATTTATTTTTTGGAAAGCGTCCGCGCTTACTTGGTTTTTAAAATATAACTCGATGGTTTCTTTTAAAAGTTTCCCCTCGTCTTCTTGAGTAAAAGTTTTGTTGCACTCTTTTTTGTGTGACAAAAATTTAATTACTTCCCCTCCATATTTTTCTGATTTTTCAATTTTCATGAAAATTTTTCCGTTACTGTTCTCTATTACTAATAGAATACAGTTCTTTACTGGTACTGCTTGTGTTGTCATGCTATTTAGTTTTTTTGGTCTTGTGTTATTCTACTCTTATTTATATTAGAGTCAATATGTTCCATTTCAATACAAAATGTTTTATTTTATTGTATTTTTTTTGATATATAAAAATATATTTTTTCACTAAAGTATTTCAATTTGTGGTTTTTTTGGAACAATTAGTAAAGATAAGAAGTATGCCAACATTCCTGGAATAATACCTGATGTTATTGTAAAAAACATATATAAAACTCTTATTAAGGTCGGGTCTATTTCGAAGTATTCACCAATTCCACCTAGTATTCCTTTATATATTTTGTTTTCACTGCTTCTGTATAGTTTTTTCATACTCTTATTATAGTTGATTTGTTTGAATATAAAAAATTTATAATTTTAATTAATCTTGTTGTTTAAATTTGACTCACTATATATTTTGATGTATTATAAAATAAATTTATTTTGATCTTATGAAAAACAATTCGTGGTTATTTAGAACTTTTGGGATAATTTGTTATTTCGCTTCTCTCTCTATTGTTCTGTATTTTTTATTTAATACATATTGGGTTCCAAAAAATATTGAAAATGAAAAAACTATAGCAGTACTTATTATGGGTCTCTTTTTATTAATATCAATATTTTTAACTGGTACTTATATAATAAGAAAATACTTTTCTATATCGTTGAAACACTTATTAATAGGAGTATTAATGTATTTTATTCCTATATTTATTTTGTTGTTAGTCCTCACATAATTTATGTGAGGACTTTATTTTTTATGGAAACGCACTAACAACATTTCACTATTTGTTCCAATTCTTTGTATTGGTCCCCAACCACCCACTCCACTTGTTGTATAAAATAATGTATTTTTTTCTTCTGTAAATCCATAATAATGTTTTCCATATATTTTTTTCACTATTATACTAAAAGGCCACATTTGTCCTCTGTGTGTATGTCCAAAAAATGCAAAATCTGCATTCAAGTTGCTAATAGATTCTGTGTTTATTGGCACATGTTTTATGACAATAACAGGCTTTGTTTCGTCTGATTTTTTAATAATACTTTCAGTTATATTTTTATCTAATTCTGATACACTACTCGTACTATAAGGTATGCCAACAAATTGAATACCTTTTATTTCTTTTATTTGATTGTCTAGAATTTCAAAATTTACTTTTTTTACTGACTCTATACTCTTTTCAAGGTCCGCATAAGTTTCGTGATTTCCACTTACAAAATATTTCCCAAATATAGGATTCATTTCTTCATAAGGTTTTGAAAAATAATCCATTTTCTTTGATGGTCCATCAAAGAAATCCCCAGCAATAAATAGTGCATCTGGTGATACTTTTTTTATAAATTCTACATCTCTGCTTGATTTCTTTTCTGTATGAATATTGCCGTAATGAGTATCTGCAATAAACATAACACTCAAATTATCAAAATTTTCTGGCAAGTTTTCAATATAAACATCTTTTTCTACAAGATTAACTCTTTGTGAGTTATATATTCCAAATAATGATATTCCAAAAGATATCAAAATAAGTATCAATGAAATATTTGAACTATATGTATTATTGAGTATTCTTTTTAAAATAAGAGATATTATTATTACAATAAAGACCCAAACTATAGTACCAAGCCATATTGAAGATATTTGATTAAATATCTTTGTTAGAGTATTTTCACTTAATCTAATCAAAAACATACTTGCACTATAAGAAAATGAAAGTATGAAAATTATTGTTCCAAAAAATATTTTATGTTTTTCTAGTAAATAAAATTCTTGAATTCCAAAACGATAAATTATGTAATGTATTAGAAAAAGGAAAAGTTGAGCTATTGTTATAAATATTATAAATATCATGTATTTTATTATATATTAAATATTAATTTTTTTTATAATGTTTATGTATATTGGTATGCATAATAATGATATTATTCCAGCTAAAATAAATGGAATAGATATGTTTATTATATAAACAGCCGAAGCAAGTAATGGCCCTAATATCATAGACAGTGACATTATTGATGTTGATATTCCTATGTACTCACCTGTTTTTTCTTTGTTTTGACCTGCAATGGTACTCATTAAGGTGCCTCTTAGATTACTTTGACTTATTGTGGTTAAAATTATCCCAATAAAAAATAAAGCAATAATTTTAAGTGAGCTAATAATCATTCCTGTTGCAAGTATAAAAAACATAACCTTTGTAAGTATTTTATTATTCCAAATTTTTAACCAAACATTTTTTAGAAGAAAAAGTTGATTTATTAATATAATAAATCCAATAAAACCCATAACCATTCCTATTGTTTTAGAGTTAAAACCAAAAGCTCTTGCTGTATATAATCCAAATATAGTTTGTTGTATCGTTATTGCTAATCCAAATGAGAAAAATATTAAGAAAATTTTTCTCATTTCAATATTTTTAAAACCATCTATTATTGGACTTATTGGGTTTATTTTTATTTTTGTATTAGTTCTTTCTTTGTGTGTTTCAGGTAAAAAAAAGTATGCCAATATTGTATTTATTAAAGATAGTATTCCAACAAACCAAAATGGTGCAGTATTTCCATAAACACTTAACAATCCTCCAATCAATGGCCCTATAATAAGACCTATACCAAACATTGCACCTATTAAGCCCATATTAGTAGATCTTTCTGTGCTGTTTTTAGATATATCAGAAAGAGAGCTTTGTGCTGTTGAAATATTTCCCGCAGCTATTCCGTCAATACTTCTTCCTAAAAATAATAACCATATATTTTTTGCTCCAGCAAAAACAATCCATCCAATAGCACTACTTAGAATGCTTATAATTAAGACTGGTCTTCTTCCATATCTATCAGAAATTAAACCTAAAAATGGTGCAGATAAAAAAGAAAGGAAAGCGTATATTGAAAAGAGAAGAGCTACAACAGTATCAGAAACACCAAAAGATTCAACATAGAAAGGTAGTGTCGGTATTATTACTCCTATACCAATAATATCTATAAAAACAGTGAACAATACAAGTATTTTAACTTTGTTCATATTATTAGAATCTTTTTGGAATATATTTTGAATTTTTAAACAAATCTCTAAAAGAATCTTTTGTCTTACACCATAATCCACAATAAGAAAGTATGACACCGTTCTTCCCAACTTTGTCACTGTCTATACAATCATCACAACAAAGAAAATGTCTATGGCACATTAGATTTGCGCAATTAACATATTGCTCTGTCTTTTTGTGACATTTTCTACACACACCTATTGGTTGGTGAGATATTTCATCATTAAAGTGAACTATTTTTCTTTTATCAAAAACATAAAGAGATCCAAGAAAGTTTTTTCCAGGAAATTTATTCATATAAGACACGATTCCTCCGTCTAATTGGTAAACTTCTTTGAAACCTTCTTTCAGAAGGAATCCTGAAGCTTTCTCACATCTTACTCCTCCTGTACATACAGTAAGAACAGGTTTGTCTTTGAGTTTTTTAATTTTATTTAAATCTTTTCTTAAATCTCTAAAATTTTTCATTCCAGGAAAAATAGTATTTTCAAATTTTCCAACGAGAAGTTCGTAGTCATTTCTCATATCAACAATATGAAATTCTTTTCCTTCTTCATACCATTTGTGTAGTTCTTCTGGCTTAAGATGTATACCTGTTGTTTCATTTGGATTGAAGTCGTTTTCTCCAAGATGTAAAGACACTATTTCTTTTCTCGCTTTTACAGAAAGTCTTGGAAAGGCTGTCCCGTCAGCTGTACCATCGCTTATTTTCCAGTGTATATCACTAAATCTAGGATCAGCTTTCATGTGGTTCATATATGCATTACAAAAGGCTTCTGTGCCCTCTAGAGTGCCGTTTATACCCTCTTTTGCTACTATGATGCGCCCCTTCATTTCGAGGGTTTTACAGAGATCATATTGTTCTTTTCGGAGAATTTCTGGATCTTCTATATCTGCATATTTGTAATATAGGAGTATTTTGTTTTTATTTGTATTGTTTTCCATATTTTTAAAAAGTATGGAGTATTGTATCATTTTTTTTAGATAATTTCTATCTTTACTTTAATTATATCTCCTTCAAATAGATTTTCTTTTTCCCTTACTTTCTTTTTTATAGAAATTAAATAAGTTTTTTCTTTTGAGTTTGGAAATAGAGCTGTTTCCCAACTAGTCTTTTTTATTGTTAGATGCGCTTTAATAAAACCTGCACCATATGGATTTCCTATAGCTTTTATTTTTTCAGAAGTCTTTTTATCTATTGTTAAAAAATGCCACCCACCATCTCCAGGCCAACGCCAAATTTCCCCTTTTATTAAAAAAACTTTAGACATGATTATTTACTATTTAATATAGTGATTGTGATTTGAAGTATTGTTGCAAAAGAAACCCAAAGAAGGTATGGAATATTTACGAAACTAATCCATTTTGCATATGGATATATGGCCACTAAAGCCCATACGAGGGTTGATAATATTAATAATATATCAATTGATGCGAGTAGATTGTTTTGTAGTTGAAATTGTATTGGTGAGAATAAAAAGTTGAAAATCAAATTCAATATAAAAGGAAGAACTACTATAAATGGTATTTGCTTGTTATAAGCCATCAAAAATACTTTTCCAAAACTAACAAAAATAATTAGATATAAGAAACTCCATACAGGACCAAAAATCCATGAAGGCGGCGCCCATGTTGGTTTGATTAAATTTTGATACCAAGAGTATGTTTGCATTACTAAAGTATACACTAATTAGTAAAAACATAATTTATGAATATGATTAAACTAATATTGACTTTTTATTATAATAATGTTACTATTTTAAAAAAATAACAATGGAAGAAAATGATGAATTAGAAAAAAAATTACTGTCTCATGATTTGTTAAAAATTGAGCAAGTGCATTTTTTTAGTACAAAAAAGAAAAAAATAATGATTGAAAATTTATCTTCAATCAAAGAAAAAGTTCACTCTGAGATTTTTGTTGATTTAGAAGTATTTTTTTCAATAATAGAGTCGCCAATCATAGTTGATTCTATTGAAGAATTAATATCTAACTCTAAAAGAAAAGAAATAGAGAAGGTGCTTTCTGAAGTTAGAGGAGAAAGGGATTTGAGAAAATATCTTGACAAAAATCTTCTAAGGTCTGTAAGGATTGGTCATATTTTCTCTCTCGCCTTTATTATAAAAGAAAGTACTAAAATTACTATACCTGACGATATTAATGAAAAAATTAGATTATTTTTATTTGATTTTGATGGTAGAGAAGATTCTTTTGAGGGGGTTAGGTATAAGGAAGCTTTAAACAATAAAGACCGTATCAAAATAGCTTTTAGAGCTAGAAAATTATCTGTCCTAATCTTTGATCATTTTATAAAGGTTATAAAAAACCCTGAATTGCATAATGCATAGTCAGGGTTTTTATTTTGTCTTATTTAAGAAATCTACTATTGTCTCTTCCCCACTTTTTCTCCATAGATTTTTTGAAAGCTTCTTCGAGTGAGATTCCTTCTGAGTTTGCAAGACAGATTAATGCAAATATTACATCACCTATCTCACATTCTAAGCCGTCTGTTTTTTCACCGTCCTTTTTCTTCTTGTGTCCATGAATATGTGCGACTTCTCTTGATACTTCTCCGATTTCTTCACTTAGTTGTGCACATATTTCAAATGGAGGAAAGTATTTTACTTTGAAGTCTGGATTGCTCACCCATTCTTCTACTGATTCTTGAGCTTCTTTAAAAGATAAATTGTCTTTGTTCATATAATTAATTATTTTAATACTTTTAATGTAATTATCAAATAAGTTGTGTTTATATTTATTTTAATATTTTCTAATAACGGCTTTTACTATTGCTGTAATGCGAAGATATTGTTCTGGATAAATATTTTTGAAGTTTTTGTTGGCTGGTTCAAGCCACACTTTACCACCTTCTTTTCTGAAATATTTCATTGTTGATTCCCCGTCTACATCTGCAATAACAATATCTCCATCCTTGGCGACTTCCGTCTTCTCTACTAGAACCATATCTCCATCAGCAATGTGTGCGTCTATCATGGATTCACCGTCTACTCTCAATAGAAATGAATTAGCTTTTTTGGATGTAATATATGAGTCTATATTAATAGTGTTCAACTCTACTTCTTCTGCTTGACTTGGGAACCCTGCTTTTACTGATCCTAGAAGTGGAATTTCGTTGAATGATCTTTCTGGAATTAACCTACCTAAATGATCTTTTGAAACAAAACCCGCGTCGATGAATTTTTCAACAAGACGAGCTACTGCGTTCTTTGACTTAAAACCAAACAGAGCCATCATCTCTGTGTATGTTGGCATTCTGTTTTCTTTTTCGTGAAAGGATATTAACTTTTGTTTGTAGTTTTGTTCCATGAATTAAAAAAGTGGGAGCATTTGGAAAAATTTGCTAAATATATTTCCACTTGAGTGTTGGATTAATTTTTTGCGAAGCAATTTGTGATCACGAGCTTCTCTTTCATATTTTTCACCTGAGAGAATTTTCATATCAATTTTTTTGTTTATGTTGTGAATTTCTCTTTCTATAATTTTTAGATATTGTTCTTTACTCATAATGCTTAAATATTATTATCCTGTTATGTATTTATTATAAGTGAACGCTCGTTCACATGCAAATAAATTCCTGTGGATAAGTTATAAAAATAAAAAATACTAAAATATAAATTGACAAAATATATTAAATACTTATAATGTATTTAAATTATATAAACCCTATGCCACATACAGAAGCGAACAGTGATCAAAAGTTTATTTTACTTCAAGAAATTGTTGTAAAAATTAAAAATGAAAACCATTCCCTAAAAGATTTTGATATTATTACAAAAGGAATTGAAAAACTTTATATAAAATTAGAATTAAAAAATAAAAGTTCGTCAGCTTTTTATTCTGATATGAAGAAAATAATATTAGAAAAGAAAAAAGACGGAATTAATTTATTCCCATCAAAAAAGCCCTCTAAATGAGGGATTTTTTATATAAATTTTGCAAGATATGCGATAAATAATATTGCAGCTACAAACCCCAAAACTTTTTGATAATTTGTAAGAATTGCTATTACTACTACAATAACAGCTGTCTTTACTATGCCAAGCGTTAATATTGAATTCCAGATAGTTGGGAGAATATTTAGAAATGTATTCATAATTATAATTTTATAAAATATTGTCTATTCCTCCAAGGTTTGTAATATGTGTAAAACCTTCTTTTTCTAATATCTCTTTTGCCATACTTGATCTAGCTCCTGATCTACAATAAACAGAAATTTCTGTATCTTTTGGTAAATCTTTTAATAAATCCAAGTTACCTTCACTTAATTCTATAAGTGGAATATTTAAAGCATTTTCAACATGTTTTTCGTCAAATTCTTCTTTTGATCTAACATCTACGATTATTTTATTCATTTAAACAGTATATCACAGCCTTCTTCTTTTAATTTTCTAATTTTTTCTTTTTCTCCACCTCTGTTGTATTCTCCTATTTTTCCATCTGATCGTATTACTCTATGACACGGAATAGATTCGTCGTAATTGTTTTTCATTAGAGTTCCCACTCCTCGATACGCTTTGGGCGAGCCAACAGCAATTGCTATTTCTTTATAAGTCATAACGCTGCCTTTTGGAATATTTTTTACAACTTCTAAGACTTTTTCCTTGAAATATTTCATGTGTGTATATTATATCAAAAATATAAAAACCCTCATCTCTGAGGGTTTTTATATTTAGAAAAATTATTTCTTTTTCTTTGCTACAACTTTTTTAACTGCTGGAGCTTTTTTTGCTGCTACTTTTTTTACAGCTTTAACTTCAACTTTCTTTGCTACTGGTTTTACAACTTCAGCTTTTGGAGCTGCTTGTTTTGCAACAACAGTTTCAACTTTTGGTTGAGTCATTTTTTCAATTGCATTTACGAGACGATCTAGTTTCATACTGATTTCTCCCAATTGTTTTTTCATTTCATCGTTTCCTCCACTTTGTTGTGGACGAGCGAATTCTTGACGTGGAGCTCTGTCATTATTAAATTCTCTTCTTGGTGAGCGTTCTGTAAAATCATTTCTTGGGCGGCGTTCTTCACGATCTCCACCTTCTCTTTTACTACTGAAACAATCGTTACAGTACACTGGCTTTTCGCCTGTTGGACGGAAAGGGACTTCACAACTCTTACCACATTCACTACAAGTAGTTTTGTGCATTGTTACTTCTCCACGATCACGATCTCCACCAAAACTTCTTTTAAAGTCTGGACGACCACCACGGTCTCCTCCTCTAAATCCTCCACCTCTATTTCCTCCTCTTTCAAAATTTCCCATATATTTTTATCTTTTTGCAGTCTATATCGATAGACGTATTAATATTATTTTATAATTATACAATTTTTACAAGAAAAAAGCAAGTGTTTTTAGATTTTCCTTGAATCATAAGCCCAATGGAGTAATGCTTGTCTTTGTTTTGGTCTACAATTTGTATCTTCTGGGCGACAATTATGCACTATTTGGCCAACATGTCTTCGGATTGCTTTCCATCGTTTTATTTGTTTCTTGTCTTCGTCTGGTATTCTTCTACCCATATAATATCTACAATACCACTCAAACCACCCTCGAGGGTCATGATCTTTGTTTATCCAACCCTTTTTAATCCATACAGATAGAGGTTGACTCGCGTCTATTTTGAAAAAGTTCAGTGAAATATCTTTTTTGTCACCTTTTGCAAATTTGGAACGTTTGAACCAATCTTCCGGATATTCTTTTGTGCAGTCTCTCATATATTTGCCATCAAAGACCCCAAGTGAAAGCATTTGTTTCGGAGTTAGATCTGGTTTGAATTCTGGATCGAAATCTTTTCCCATTGGAGAGACGAGTTCGTATGTGTACCCTTTCTGCATTTTGTTATTTACTCGAACTTTTTTATTCATAAATATATAATAACAAAAAACCGCCCATTTTATAAAATATCGAGCGGTTTTTCTAAATTACTTCACTACAACTTTCTTTGGTTTCTTTTTTTCTTTGCGAGCACCTAGACCTTTTGCCATAATAATTTGTTTAAATATGTTTTTAATAAATCCCTAACTTATATAAGTGTACCAAATTTTCAAAAAATATGTATACTGTTTGTATATGGAAGAAGATGAAAAAATTATAGTAAAAGACGCTCACGGAAACACTCTCGAAAATGGTGACAGTGTTGTCGTTATAAAAGACCTCAAAGTAAAAGGAAGTTCTATTGTTTTGAAACAAGGCACAAAGATAAAGAACATTAGACTTACAGATGATGAGGACCTTATAGAATGTAATGCTGACGGAATAAAAGGCTTAGTATTGCGAGTTGAGTTTTTAAAAAAAGGGTAACAATCCCCTTTTTTAATTTAAATATTATTTATTTTAGACTTCCCACCAAGAATGACGAGAGAGTGTTTTCCGGACGAGATTGTCCTCCATGTTGATCGTCAAAAGTAGATGTTCCATCCTTTCCACAAATAGATGATATAGCACGGACTCCTCCTGGATGTCTTGTTATATAACTTGTAATGTTATAAACACTACCATTAACCACGGTCCAACAATCTGTTTGAGAGTTGTGAGTTGTAACTTGAGCTAGTGTGTATGAAGAAGAACCTGTTGTTTTGGTTGGTTGTATTGTTGGTTTTTGTGCTGTTGTATTTTTATTGTCATCATCTGTCTCACTTTCATTTTCTCCATCGTTGTCTGTGTCGTAAGTATTTATTTGGTTATTATTTTGTAAACCTGTTCCATTGTTTGTTGTAGGGGCTTCGGTTTTTTTATTTAATGTTAAAAAGGCTCCTCCTCCAACAATTATTATTACTGCTAATGCTAAAATTATTTTTGATTTCATATGCATATATTATATAACGTATTTACTCAATAAAAAATTTCAATTTATGTAAAAACCCTCTATTTAAGAGGGTTTTTATTATCCGAATATTGTATCAATTAGTTTCTCGAGTCCCGCTCTCTTTTTTGAAGAAAAAGGAATAACTGTATGATCTTTTGTAATTGCTTTTATTTCGAGCATTTTTTTGTGAGATTCTGATTGATTCATCTTATCAATTTTGTTTGCAATAATGATGAAATTTTTGCCGCATTCTTTTAGTTCTTCAAACATACTCACATCCTTGTCTGTCATTCCTACATTTGCATCGATAATCATTACAATCAATTTTTGTTCAAAAGGATTGTTGAAAAGATAATTGTCTATAAGGTCGCCAATCTTTTCTCTGCCAAGTCCTCCCATACGAGCAAATCCGTATCCAGGAAGGTCTACAAGATATACACTGTCGTTCACGAGGAATATGTTTATTTCTTGTGTTCTTCCAGGAAAAGAACTAGTACGAGATACAGCACTTCCTGTCAGAGTGTTGATTAATGTTGATTTACCCACGTTTGAGCGCCCAATAAAGGCAACTTGAGGAATTCCATCGCGAAGTACCTCGTCTTCTCCTACGACTCCTTTTACAAATTTTGTAGTACTTATTTTCATTAGTTTTTATATACTAGCAGATATTGACCTTTTTTGCGATTGCTATTTATTTAACATCTTTAATACCAAATTATCAGCGATTATGTCTGGATTAAAGTTTTCACGCTCAGTTAGACAGTCTTCTTTTGCTGGATCGTCATAATTTTCACACTGTGTTTTCTTTAATGTAAAAGTTAGTTTTGCTATTTGCTTCTCTACTTTTGTAATGTAAGTGTATGTTGTATAGACGCTTCCTGCAGCACCTTCGCTTGATGAAGTTTTACAATATTCTTTTCCGTTTATGATTTTTATTTCAGTTAGTCCATTTTTCTGTATTTCATCACCCCCTTCTTTACAAGAAAAAATTCCTTTTACCAAACTTACTTTTGGTGGCCACTGATTCGCACTTGAAATATATTTTGTTCTTAGACTTGTCTCGTCTCCTTTTTCTATATTTCTAATTTCAATAAGTTCATTTTGTATTACATAATCAAATAATGCACTTCCTTGTATATGACCATCTTCATACTTCACGATTCCAGATTTTGTTTTTGGATCCAAATGAATACTTGTAACATGCCATACACCTCCGAGGACTGGTTTTTCTGGTGACAATGTTTGAATATTTTCACGAACATATTTTTCTACAGATATTCTATTATTTAATTCTTCACAAGAAACATCTACCATATCAGGTCCATATGTAATAGATGACTTATCTTTGTATACATATACACCATCATTTTCTTTTATCATTTCTCCAAATCCTGCCACAGCATTTCCTTCTCCGAATACTATTTGTAATTCTTCTCTGTTTTTTATACCTTCTGAAAACACACTCCACCATACTGTAGCTGTGCGTGACATACTCATTTTATCAACATCACCTACTACACCTTCAAATGTTCCAGTCCTACTATCTTTTTCTGCTGGTAAATAACTAAACTCCCCTGTAACTTTTTTGTTTACAAGACTCATCTTTAGCCAAGATACATCGTACAAACCTCTACTTGTTTTTGATTCTTGATAAAAACAAAGTTGAATAGGTTCTTCTTTTGCGGGTGTTTCTTCTGGAACTACAACAACGTCATTTTTTATAAAATTAAATTTAATAATTCCTAAAACAGCGATTATAATTATAACTCCCAAAACAATACTCATGATGATAGCTATAGTTTTTTTCATATACATCTATTATACGCTATATCAAACTTATATGTGTATAAAAACAAAAGTCCCACCAAACATATTGTTTGGTGGGACTTTTAAATAAAAAGTGAACTCTTAGATTACTCAGCACTCTGATTTTTCTTATGAAGGAAAAATCGAGTACTTCCGAAGAAGTTAAATAAATAAACTTTGTCTATTTATTTAACTTCTTCTCCCGCCGCTTCTTCTGATTCTTCACCTTCTTCAGTAACGATTTCAACTTTTGTATCTTCACCTGCTACATGAGTGCCTGTAACTACTACTTTTTCAACATGAGCTTCTGCTCCATCTGCTGTTTCTGTAATTTCTGTTTCTGAAACTTCTACTGTTATAGGAGTTGTTTCGTCTTTCTTGATTTCTTCGTCTTGCATATTGTTTTTTTGTTACGCTGTATTTCTTTTTTTAAAAAGAAATACAGCGTAACCTTGATTATTTGTTTCTAACCGACTCGTGCGAGTATACGCTAATAGTTAGATATGTCCTAATTACATCTATTGACCTTTGCTTTAATATAATATATAATACAAAAAGGATTGTTAGGGTTTTACTTCTAACTTTTTGAGTGTTAATTTTTCGTAGCTAGTTTAAAATTTGATTGATTACAACTTCATTTCTTAGACAAGCGGCCCACATCTTACGGTGTGGGTTTTTTCATTGACTTTAGTACGCTAAGTGATATCTTTATAGGAAACCAATCTTAATATCTTATGAAAAACATATCATTAGGACATGTTCTAATTTTCTTAAAACAGCTTCTCTGTATTCACAAATACGAAAGAGTTTCTAAAGATGAAACCTCTGTACCACAAGGAGGAATGTTAATTCAAACACGTGTACATGTTTGTGTGCACTGCGAAAAGGAAACATCTCTTAGTAGCGGTCTAATCCTAACCTAAAAGCGTCAAAACGCTTTTTATTTTTTATTTTAAAATAAATTGACAAATATACTAAAAACATGTATAAATATATAAGTATGAAATATACATACAAACATTCGAATACAGAAAACGCCGGGAATTGTGCACATAGTGTGTGCGATGGCTTTTGTGTTTGTATGTATATTTAATCTTCTCGAAATTATTTTACGAATATAAAAGCCATCTCATGTTGAGATGGCTTTGTTATTTTACACTTTTAATAAATTTTAAAAATGAAAAATTTATTTTTGAATTACTCGAGTGAAAAATTTTCTACTCGTGTATCTCTTGGCTTGCTAGATGCGAGTCATGCAACATTTCTTTCACTAGGTATGAATGATCCCGAAATGCGAGATTATCTACTTAGTAACAACTTCCCTGTCTCAGTACAGAGTGAAGAATCTTGGATCGGATCTCTCTACCAAAGACGAGACGATATCACTCTCGGTGTCTTTCTAAAAGATACAGAGGAGATTGTCGGTGTTATGGGTCTACACAAGATAGACTTCGTTCATAGGAACGCTGTCACTGGTGCATGGCTCGGATCGTCTTTTCGTGGAAAAGATTATGGCTTCGAAGCGAAGATGCTTCTTTTGAATTATGCTTTCAACACTCTAAATCTGCACAAAATTCAATCCTTTGTTTTTGAAACAAACGAGAGGAGTGCAGCTTACAGTATGAAGTGTGGATACAAAGAAGAAGCTAGATTCAAGAATCATGTTTTCAAAAATGGTAAGTATATCGATGATATAGTTCTTGCTGTTTTTAAAGAAGACTTCGATCCAATTTGGAATTCATTTATTAAAAAGTGAAAACAAAACCCGCCTATTAAAGCGGGTTTTTATTTAAAAAATTTTGAAGATATTTCGTATCCTCTTTTTATTATAGCGTCTCCTATTTCTCCCCAATCAAAATAATTTTTATATTCTTTTACATCTACGATTTTAATTTCTGTAATTCCACCCATTGGATCTTCTACGAAATCTCCAAATGGTTCAACTTTTGCGGATACTCGAAGTTCGTATATAGGTTCTTTTCCTTCTGTCGTCACTTTTTGATATCCAATAGGCGTGAAATCCAAGACTTTCATATTTGATTCTTCTTGTATTTCTCTTGTAAAAGTTTCTTCAATAGTTTCTCCTTTTTCTATAGATCCACCAATGAGGCCCCATGATTTTTCATGTCCACCAAACCAACCAAAACCAAGGACTATCTTGTCTGGTTGTGTAAAACAAACTCCGTAGACTTGCTTCACTCTTTCTTGTGGAAGATCGTTAAAATCATCACATTCGTGATATTCAAAAGTATATTCTATTCCTTTTTTGTCTATAAATTTTGATGTAATCATACTATTTCTTCCAACGTGGGGCGAAACGGATCATAAATGTGTATAGTTTTGCGAGTATATATGGAGTACCATTTTTGCGCATTGATTCATAACACACCTTTTGGAATTCTTTTAAGTCTGTACCTTCATAACACAATTTTCCATTGTTGAAGCAGTAGCTACAGTATCTAGGATTCTCTCTTTTGTCTCCCATTGGGTCCTTATCAAAAGGCATTAGACAACTCTCACAAGCTTTACATTTATTTTTTGTATTTTCCATATATTTTTACGATTTTAAAATAATAATACAAAAAAATTATAGCACTTAAAATTAAAAATACATCCACTTTAAATTAGGTGGATGTATCTAAATGATTGTACATCATTTACTACCCTTCTTGTGGAATCGTCCAGGTAATCAACGATTTTCCGTTTAAGAAAACCCTGTTTAAATGACTTACTTCCATTACAACTACAATAAAGTTGCCAACTTTATTAATGAATTGTAACTCGTCCGGGAAAATATTTGGCCTTATTAAGGCAATAAATTCTCCTGTTCCTATTGGAATAAAAGTGTCATTTTCTTCTTTTTGTTGAGAAAGATGAAAAATAATTTGTTCAAGGTTTGGAAATTTAAATCCCTTTACCTTCTGATCCTCTAATAGTTGAATAAACTCATAGAGATTAACAATGGTTGTTTTTTTCATTACTTTTTATTTAGTGGTTATAAAATTGGTTTAGAGACCCTAACCCCTGTAAATGACCTAGGGTCTCCAAACCAAAATCTATGACCTTGAAAGAGCTGTATATAATGCTACATTATAATATGTTTTACATATTGTCAATATATACTAAAATTCCTCACGCAAAACTTAGAACATTGTGTGAGGAATAAAAATCTAATTTAACTTTTCTAAAATAGTTTTTCTTATCTCTTCTTTATCAAAATTACCATGATTCTCGAAACGTACAAGTTTCATTCCAGATTCTTCCATCATTCTCTCTACTTCACTATCACGTAATATTCTATCTTCTCTTTCATGACTCTTGTCATCTAGCTCGATAGCGAGTAGTGGTTTTATATAATCTTTGTCACAAATAACAAAATCAACAGACTTTCCATTTATATGACTAAAAGCCCCTTTCCAATTTTGGCCATTAGGTACTTTATGGTCAAGAATTGTTGGTAAATGTACTTGAGTGAATACATGATATTTATCACCAAGAATTTCAACAAGAATATCAAAAAATTCATGTTCAGGGCGAGTGATTAAGAAGTCTTTCTTTTTGTATTTATAAAGAGGTTTAACTTTTTCTTTTTTAGAGGAATTCTCACCTAATAATTTTATAAATAAAATAGCACCAATCATTATCGAAATAAATATATAAAACTTAGTCATAAAATTATTATATAGTAGGTATTTATACAAACATAAGTATATCCAGATCGTCATCTTTGCCCACTTCTACTTTTGGATATGATTCTACATATTCTTCACCGAGAGCGCCACGGTATGACACTGTACGTTCTATGAAGTCCACTTCATAGCTCACAACTCCTGCATTCCATGTAGCGAGTAGGAATTCTGGAAATGTGCTTTCACCCGCTTGATCTTTTTGGAGAGCTTTGACGAGTGCTTCTTTGTCGAAGTCTGGTACAGGTGTCATTTCAGACACCAAAGGTACACCAGGCTTTACTAGAGAGCCTTCTTTTGTGATATAGATACTCTCGGCACTAGGAAGTGACCAAATATTTTTCTTAACACCAGCCTTCCTTAGACATTCAGCAAGAAATGGAAACCCTCCAACCTTTGGACGATTTTTGATCGCGTATGCCATAGCAGATTGTAATTTTTGTTGTGCGTCGTTCATGTAATATTTATTATAAATTATTTCCTATAATTCTTATAGACTATATATCCTATCCACCCTATCATTATTCCAAAGAATACAATTCCCAAATATGACAGAATTTTCTCACCGAGAATATATGTCGAACTTCCCCAGAATATTGACCAGAGTATTGTCGCAGTAAAAGAAGAGAGGAAGAATTTCCAGAATGGTGCTTTTGTAATTCCGGCACAAGTAGATATGAGAGCTGCGAGATTGGGCTGCCAATACGACATATACATCGCCTTGTATCCATACTTTGCGAATTGTATTTCGGCTTCAGTGAGAGACTTGGACAATCCAAATTTGGTGAATAATTTGTACCAGCCATATTTCCCGAGGAAATAGTTCGCGGTGTAGCCGATAGTACAGCCGATGATTGTCGCTGATACAGACAATATTGCGAGATATGGATGACCTGACGCGAGTATGACACCAGAGAATATTACAATCCCTCCTGGTAGATACCATCCCACCACAAGCATACTTTCGATAATAGCGGCGATAAGTACGGTGATGAATCCGTATTTTAGGAAGCATCCACGTGCAAGTTCAATCATTACTTCGTCCGATGGAAGCTTCAATACTTTCCAAATCAAAATGAATGATAGTGAGAACAATATTGCAAATAGTGGGATTTTTAGTTTTTGGAGCATTTTATTTATTTTTTATACAAATTCTTAATCAAGTTATTATTCAATATCTTTACCATCTGCATATCGCTTAATAAAATCAACACCAACATCTGTAACCCAATAAGTAAAAGACATTGGGAAGTTTCTTTTAAAACCACTACTAGTAGAAATAGCTAAGTCCATTCCACCAACTTTTTTGTCTTCAAAAAAAACCATCCTTTACTCCATTTGCAACAAGTAAATCTCCTCCAGCACCAACGACAAAAACTCTTTCTCCTGAAACTGCTAAATACTCAAACAATCTACGTTCAAATTCACCGTAACGATTATTTAATATACCAAGATTGTGTTTGTACATCTTAATTGAAAGACGATCAATTTCTTTTTTTTGATCGAATCTTGTATGACATGTAGGGCAAAGTGCAATTAAATTAATAAATGAATTGTCTTGTGTTTCAGACCAAGGAATAATATGAGCAATTTCAGTTGTAGTAGCGCGACATGTTGGAATAGCACAACGATGACCTGCCTCAACCAAAACAGCTCGTTTTATATCAGTAGGAATACTATCTCTTTTCATATTTATTTTCCTGACTTTCTTCTATTACATTCTTTACACAACATCTGACAATTTTCTGTTGTAGTCTTACCACCTTCGTGCCAAGGGTCAATATGATCTGCCTCCATATTTCCAATAGAAAATTCTTTTTTACATGATGAACAAATACCATTTTGTCTTTCGTATGCTTCGCGCTTCATATTTGGAGTAAATGCACGAATAGAAAGATATCTATCTTTGCGAGTTAAAACATATGGGTAAATACCAGATTTTTTAGTTACATCTTCGTCTTGCATTAATTTTTTAATTTCTTCCTCAAGTTTTAATGAATCAAATTTCTTTTTATTAAATTCATTATATAATTCACCCCAATTTACACTCGCCATTTCTTTTCTGTAATTTGGAAAAACTTCTCTTGCCCAATGAATTACATTTTGGAAATACTGCCATAATTCATCTGCGTTTGTATCGTGCTGATGCTTTGCCATATAACCTTCAATATCTTCATTATTTATCCAAGTTAATGCAGTTTCTAAATAGTCCTGACGGATTGGTGATCCTGTTACTAATTGTCCGCCATCATTTGCAAGTAAATATGCAGCACAATTTGTTTTACTAAATTTGAGTTTTGCGTCAGAAAGCCAAGAGCCAGTATATACTGCGTTTTTTAATTCTTGTTGTGTTAGTTCCATTCCTGCAATATTAATAATCTTGAACCAGTCAAGTTTTTCTTTTTCTTGTCCTTCACAGTGATAAATCATCAATTCATAATTTAGAATTTGATCTTGTTCTTCTTTTGTTAGATTGTGGAACATTGCAATTCTCCCGTTAAAATCAATAGAAAAATCTCCATTTACAAATTGAGCAATACTAATAGTTCTTTGTTGTCCATCAAGTACTTCAAAGTTTTCATCTTCTTTTTTAACCCAATACATTACATTGAGTGGAAAATCTTTTTTAACGGTTTTAATTACTTCGTCACGATGTTTTGTGTCGTACACGAATTCTCTTTGATATTTTGGACGAATATCGAGTTTTCCGCCAAAAGCAGTAACACCTTCCTCAGCACTGTCTTTGTAGTCTTTTACAACTTCAGCTATTTTTATTTTATGTAAATCTATCTTCATTTTATTTTGTATTCAATGATTCTGGTATAAATTTTTCATTTATTAAAACTTTTATCAAACTTCTAAGTAAGAAGTTTTCATTAAAAGTAATAGTATATGTTCTACTTTTTTCACCACCTAAAGATTTTATCATTTTTGCATCTTTTAGTTTTTTAATCATCCTTGATCGTTTTAGATTAGAGTCCATATTATCTAAAACTGAAAGATCTCCAGCTGAAATAATCATGTCTTTATTTTTAATAATTAACGATAATACATTATAGAAATACTCATCAATATATTTTTTATTTAAAGCATCCTCTAATACATCACTAAAAATTTTGACAATATATTTAATATTACTTATTCTATCAATTTTATCTATCTCTTCTTTTAGTCCAGATAATACATATACACACCAATTTTCTATATTTCCATTATCTGCTTCCGATAGCATTTTATAGTAAATATTTCTATCATTACAGAATATTGCTGTTGGATTTAAAATATTTCCATTTTTTATATTAAAACCATACTTAATTAACATTAAGAAAGTTAGCAAACGAACAACCCTCCCATTACCGTTATCAAAAGGGTGTATTACTGTAAAATAATGATGAGCAATTGCAACTTTAAGTAAATGATTTTCTCTGTCATTCACCTCATTTATAAAATTAAATAAATTATCCATGTATTCATTAACTTTTATAAATTCTGGAGGTTTTACAATAGCGTTTGATATGTTTACATTTTCTTTTCTGTAATCACCAATGATTTTAGCACCTTCTCTATTTAACCCACTTACTACAATTTTATGAATTTCTAATAATAAAGCTTTGTCTATGGTTTTATCTTTAGACATAAAATCATTAATAAAACTAATAGCTTTGTTAATGTTTAATATTTCTGCTAAACTCTCATCTTTTTTAGGGTTTGCTTCCTCAATAATTTTTTCTACAAACTCTGAAATAGTTGTATGATTTCCTTCAATTCTAGCAGAACCAATACTTTCTAAAAATTGAAATACATTTTTAATTTCAAAAAAAATATGAATCGGGGTAGACCCTCTAAGTTCTCTCTTTCTTAAAGCTTCTAACTCTATAATAGTATTAGCTAAATCGCTACTCCACTCAGGTTTTGGAACTTTTAATTCTATTTGAGATATATCTTTTAGGTTTTCTAACATGTATCAATATTATAATAAATATACTTATAAAACAAGGTTTATGACTTTAAGTAAAAATATAAAGATATATCATGTATAAATTATAAGATATATCATATTTATTTCTGTGGTTTTTTATTTTTAATTAAAACACGCGTATAAAGAGCTTTTCCTTTTAAAACAGGACCAACATATCTTTTGTGTTGTTCGTCAACATAAGTTGGTACTCCTTGTATAAAAGCATCATCCTCTTCTCTTTTATCATCAAAAACTCCTAAAGCTTCAAACTGCTCAGGATTATATTTATCAATAAAAGTAATAGGTACTCCCATTACACCCTCATAGTCCATTGGTATAATATCTATTCGACCTTCCCAATTACCATTTTTCTTTTGTTCTCCAATTTCTATAGCGTCATAATTATCATATTTAAAATATTCTTCTGTTGTATATTTTTTATACAAGACTATTGATTCATGACGCTTTTGAATATCAAGATTTGTAAACCAACAGGTGTTACCCATTTTTGCATATTTTTTTCCATCTTCACCTACAAATATATTTTTTTGTTCGTAATTGTTTGGAACTAAATAAGTTTTTGCACCATTATTATAACCTAACCAACATTGATTATTCTTGATTAATTTGAAAATTGAATTATATTTAACAGCATTTAAACTTCCGATAACTAGAAATTTTTTATTGTATTCTACGAGCTGTGCAATATACTGCCTAAACAATGAAAAGGGTGGATTTGTTACTACAATATCTGCCTGTTTTAAAAGCTCAATACTTTCATCACTTCTAAAATCACCATCATTTTCCATTGGTGACCATTCGTTATTTTTATTTGCTTTGAGTTGTTCTGCAATATCACGTAAATCAAAAGCTCCATCACTGTCTATATCATGAACTTCATTTATAATAAATTTATTAGCATTATTTTTTGGACGACCTTTTGCTGTAGTAAGTGTTTTATTATCTCCAAAAAGTCCGAGCTGGGTATTTGCAATTGGTGAAGGTTTGTAACTTGTAGCAATCAATCTTTTTAATCCTAATGCATTAAAATTTGAAGCGAAATATTTAAAGAAATTACTTTCAAATGGGTCGTCACAATTACAATACACAACTTTACCTTTAAATTGTTCTTTATAATGTTTTAATTCTTTTTCAATATCAAAAAGTTGAGTATAAAACTCATCTTTTTTATTTTTGTTTGCTTTGTGTAAATTTGAATTTGAAGACTTCTTTTCCATAAATTTAAATCCTTCTCAAAACTTCTTCTTTACCTAAAATAAAACAAAGTTCAAATGGGTCGGGAGATTTTTCACGGCCTGAAAGCGTTACACGGAGTGGCCAGAGTACTTCTCCACGGCCATATTTGTCTGTGAGAGGCCATACTGCATCCTTTATCGCCTCTTTGTCATTCCACTTGTCATCTTCAAGATTTGAGAGAATATCGCGAACTTCGGCGAGGTATTGTTTTGATATAGATGTGCATTCGTCTGAATTTGGGTATTTAATTTTTAGACCCTTCCATGAAAAGATTCCTGGGTCTAAAACAGGCTTTGTGAAGAAATATGAAATATTCTCTTTATACGTCTCTGTGATGTCTGTACCCTTTTCTATACGTTCGATAAGTGTACCGAGAAGTCTTGGGAGGACTTCTTTGTAATTGTCACTCTCCTTTGCAATGCTTGGCATGAAGTTGTCGACATAGCTTTCGAATTCTTCATGAGATAATTTCTTCAAGTATTCGTGATT
Organism: Minisyncoccota bacterium; assembly: GCA_031972855.1. GTDB lineage: Bacteria > Patescibacteriota > Minisyncoccia > Phycocordibacterales > UBA9973 > JAIXRY01. The sequence continues at coordinate 104,724 of DALYDY010000002.1, read as the reverse complement.
GTACCAATCAAGCTTTTCGAGATTGAAAATTGCGCCTGATTTGTTCACTTTTGTGAGGGAGAACTCTTCCACTAATTCTTTTAGAGTGAAGAGTTCTCTTTCGTCGCCTGGATTCCAGCCCAAGAAAGCCACGAAGTTCAAAAGTGCTTCTGGAAGATATCCTTTCTCCTTGTAATCCATTACAGCGACGTCACCTTGGCGTTTTGAGAGCTTTGAACGGTCAGAATTTAGAAGAAGTGGAAGGTGTGCGAAGTGTGGCGCATTCCATCCGAAGCATTCATATAGATAGAGGTGTTTTGGGGTGCTAGAAATCCATTCTTCACCACGGATCACATGTGTGACTTCCATATGATGATCATCCACTACTACAGCGAGGTGGTATGTTGGGAATCCGTCAGACTTCAAAAGCACTTGGTCATCTACATCAGAATATTGAAAAGAAACTTTTCCGCGAATGAGGTCTTCGAATACACTCGCACCAACTTCGGGCATAGAGAGACGAATTACGTGTTTGTCACCTGCTTTCAATTTCGCTTCTACTTCTTCTTTTGATAATGTCTTACACAAGCCATCATATCCTGGTGGTAGTTTGTCGGCTTGTCTTTGGTTCTTCACTTCTTCGAGTCGCTCTGAACTACAGAAGCAAGGGTATGCAAATCCTTTTTCTACCAATTCTTCTGCGTACTTTTTGTATAGATGTAAACGTAATGATTGTGTGTATGGTCCATTGTGACCTGTCTCTGTAATAGCGCCGTTTTCATCGAGTTGTATTCCTTCATCTGGAATAATTCCAGCCCAAGCAAGAGAGCGAGCGATATTCTCCACTCCACCTTCTACCGTGCGAGCTTGATCTGTGTCTTCAATACGAAGTAGGAATCTGCCACCAGACTTCTTGGCCATGAGATATGCATATAATGCTGTACGGAGGCCTCCCACATGGAGATATCCAGTAGGACTAGGTGCAAAACGGGTTACGATTTTTGGGTTTGTATTCTCGGACATAAGTAAATATATTCTAGCAGATTTCCACAAAATGCGTTATATGTCTTGATGTGGTACAATCAATAGCGAAAGGTGGTATAAAATAGCTTTTGTTTTTAAAGCAATTTTTATTACTGTTTTTTTTGTTCAACGCGCCAGGACCTGAAAAGGGCCTGGCGTTATTTATTTACATTTTGAATAAATATGCGTATAATTATTTATAGATTTTGTAATCAATTTTTTAGTTCTCCATCACCCGGAATTCATTTGAATTCCGGGCTTTGTTTTATATATTGACATATTGATATATTGTGTGATATAATATGTTTGAACAAAAAAACAAATAAAACTATGGGAGTCTTAATTATTTTTTCGATTGCCGTGTTCATATACATTGCTTATACAATGTTAGAACCATCAGAGAGATTAAAACAACAACTTCATTTCTTCGGGAAATTTCCGAGAGGAACAAAAGTTGAACACTCACCTACCACCAGTTCTATTATTATCACTTTTCCAAGAGATGAGAATGGGATTGAAACTTGGGATCTTGACAGGATCTCAAAAAAAGCAAAGATGAAACTTGAAAATAAAGGAGTTCTTATTCTTGAACAAAATAAAGAAATCGAAGAAGCTTTAAACAAATTTATTTCAGACAGAAGACTTTCTTCTCTCTTTTTTAAATTAATTAAAAAAGCCGTCTTGTATCTATGGTACTTTGTCTCAGCAATTATTGTTTTAGCGAGTACTGTTCACTTGTTGTTGATATTGAAAAATGGAAACAACGAAATCGCTCCAGAAATTCCTCCATATATTGTAGGAACGATACTATTCTTAATATCTACCGTTCTTGTATGGTTTGATGTTAGATTGTATTTGTCTTATTTTAAAAATAAAAAGAAAGTTAGGGTTAAGATTGCTTAATCCTAAAAATGGGTTTACCTTCCTGTCAGAGGTAAACCCATTTTTTGTTTTTATCTGTAGTGACTCATTGCTACATCTACGATTTCTTCAGCTATTGTTTGCGATGCTTCTCCTCTAGCGAATCTCTTTGCTGCTAGTTTTAATTCAGAACTTTTTTCAGGATTATCTATAATGCTTTCTATTGTACTTAAAAACACACTTGGAGTTATGTTGTTTTGTTCTAGGACTATACATCCACCTGCACGAGCATATGCAAAAGCATTTTTCTTTTGATCACGAGAGATTTCTTCTGGTATTGGAATAATAATAGATGGAATACCCCATGTTGCAAGTTCAAATATTGTTGACCCTGCACGAGATATTACTAGATCAGCTACTCCAGCAGACATTTTCATTGTTAATGGATTTATCCATCCCATGGGTTTATAGCGGTCTTTGTTTGGATTTTCTTCAAGAATAACTTTTAATCTCATTTCTACATCCGCAACATTATTCTTACCTATCTGATGAATGATTTGATATTTTTCTAATAGTTCTGGAAGTATGTTTAACACAGCGTCATTTATTGTAACAGCACCTGTTGATCCTCCTATTATAAATATTGTAGGTATATCTTTGTTTAATCCCAAGAATTCATTTGCCCCCTCTTTGATAGGGTGAAGAATCTCTTTGCGGATAGGTTGTCCGGTCCAAGCAACCTTTTCTTCATATTCTTTGAAGAAAACACTTGCTTCTTGATATGATATCGCGATTTTCTTTGCGAATTTTGCAGACCAAAGAGTAACGCGTCCGGGAAAAGAGTCTGATTCATGAATAATGACTGGTATACGAAGAATTCTTGCAGCAAACAATGCTGGAACAGATCCGTATCCTCCTTTTGAAAAAATAACATCAGGATAAATGAAAAACATTTTTACTGTCGCTGTAATGAGTCCAAACCCTATTTTTATTACTTCAATAATTGTTTTTAGAGAAAAATAAATACGAAGCTTACCTGCTGGTGAATAAATATATTTTATATTGTTGTCAGCAAGAGCTTTTTTGTCATAAGGAGAGTTGGACATAAAGTACAACTTTGCTCCTAAAATCTTCCTGTTTGAAATTACTTCACTTGTTTTTTCGGCAACAGCAATTATAGGATAAAAATGTCCTCCAGTACCTCCTCCTGTAAATAAAATACGCATAATATATATTATAACCTATTCTAAGCTTTTGGTGTCGTGGATACCTTACCTTGGTGTCTTGATACTTGAAGAATGATTCCTATAGCAAAGAGTGCAAACATGAGAGATGTTCCACCTTGCGATACGAAGACTAAAGGTACTCCCGTCAGAGGAAATAGGCCTGTAATAGAAGCAATATTCATGAAAGATTGAGCTGTGAGCAGTATTATAAGCCCTGTGACGAGTAGCTGAGAGAATTGATCTGGAGCATTGTTGGCTATTCGAAGTCCTCGCGAAGCAAAAGCAACATATAAAGCTATAAGAAGTGTACTTCCTATAAAACCGAATTCTTCCCCTACAACAGCGAAGATTGAGTCGCCTTGTGGTTCTGGAAGATAACTAAACTTTTGAATACTTTGTCCAAATCCGCGTCCTGTAATTCCACCTGAACCAATAGCAATCAGGGATTGTTGAAGTTGGTAAGAAGAACCTGATGGGTCACGATTTTGATCTATAAAAGTTTTTACGCGGTCTTTTAGATATGGAGTAAAGAAAGAAAGACAAATAAGACCTCCTACTATTATCACGCCTGCAATGGTGATTTGTTTCCATTTTACACCCGCTACTATGAGCATAGAGAATGCAGATATCGCCATAAGAATAAAACTCTTTGTGTCTGGTTGCTTGAAAAGTACCAAAGCGATTATTCCAAGCAGAAAAAGTAGAGGCAGTATACCAAAGCGAAAATCAGTCACCTTTCCTTTTACCCAAGAAAGCCACCCTGCAAAATATATTACAAAACAGATTTTCAAGAGTTCGGCTGGCTGAAAAGAAACAGGTCCTATATCAAGCCAACGTCTAGCGCCTCCGTGTGAGAATCCAAGTCCTGGTATGAAGACCGCTGCTGTTATTAGAATTGAAGCAATAAAAATATAAAATGCATACTTTCTCCAAACTTTGTAATTTATTCTTGAAGAAACATACATTCCTATTCCTCCCAATCCAAATCCAAGAACTAGCTGACTAAAGAGTACTTGATAAAATTTCTCAGTATTTTTTGCGAGAATTCCAAGAGAGGCTGATACGAATATAAATAATCCTACCAAAAGCAGTGTGATTATTATACCGAAGAAAAATTTATCAAAATGTACTTCTTTCTTCATAATTATTTAGTCATCAAATAAATAATTGTTCCAAAAGCAGAGCAAGCTATAGACACTATCCAATATCTCATTGTAACTTTTGCGCGAGACCATCCTTTTGCTTCGAAATGATGATGAAGTGGAGCGACTAAGAAAATTCTTTTTTTGTTGCGATATTTGTATGAATAGATTTGCAAGATAGCTGAAAGACTTGTTGCGACTAGAGGCAGAGCTATGATTGGAAGTACAAAAACAGCGTCAGTAAGAAATGCTATAACAGACAAAAGAAGTGTGAGGCCGAGCATTCCTGTTTCTCCCATATAAAATCTTGCTGGTGGAATATTAAACCAAAGAAATACAAGAATAGATCCAGTAACGACAGACGAGAAAGCCGCGAGGTCTATCTGGTTGTTTGTATAGGCTATGAGTGTATATGATGCAAAAATAGGTAGAAGAACACCTCCAGAAAGACCATCCATCCCGTCTATAATACTTGAAGAAAACACAGCGAGGGTTACAAGTATGAAGAATGGTATAAACATTAATCCAAGAGGAACATCTCCAATAAATGGTACAAAAATACTTGCTTGATCAAGCTTCAATACAAACCAGATACCAATAAGAAGACTCATTGCTATTATGATTGCAATCTTTACTCTACGATTTGAAAGTGCGTCTGCACCATAAGAATTGGATGCGAAAACTTGAGCAAGATCATCAAACAACCCAAGAAGTCCTCCCAACACCAGTGTCCCAAGAGGTATAAGAGTCTGACTACGACTTAGAAAATTTAATTTACTTGTTATTTCACTAGGAAATATCTGTTCTATAAGAGCAATGAGAAGTATTGTTATCAAAACAGAAAGCCATATGATAATACCTCCAACACGTGGAGTCTTCAGCTCTTCTTTTTCATTGTGAACATCTTGGAATTCTTTTGAAACAGATGCGTTAGAACGAGAACTTCTTTTCCAAAGTCTAAATTTATAAAAATATTTTGTAAGTATTGGAGTAATAATAAAACCTATGAAGAATGAACTTACGAGTGGGATTAGGATTTTTAGTGCGTTTGACATATATATAATTATTCTGGTTTTTCTATTATACCAGCAATACTTTTTGAGAGTTGTTCAAAGTCTTGTAATTGAGTCTTGTCTGTAATACCAAGAGATGAAAGAAGGTCAATAGACGGTGTGTAATAATTATTCTTCCCTTCCTGTTTTTTCTCTATGAGACCTCGTATTGTGAGCGTACGAAGAGATATGGCACTGTTTACTCCACGAATATAGTCTATCTCTGACTTTGTAGCTTTTTGATGGTAACAAATAATGGATAATGTTTCGAGAGCTGATTTTGTGAGTTCTTTTTCAACCTCGTCTTTTTGGATCTTCATGAGTAAGTCACTCATATCAGGATGAGTCTTGAGTACTATATGATCATTGTTTTCTATTAATACAAGCCCACGTCCTTCTAGGTCATTTTTTAATTCCAATATTGCTTCATCTACTTCCTCTTTTGAAATTTCCAAAATATCTGCAAGTTTTTTTATTGCAAATGGTTCACTCTCTATAAAAAGTATTGCTTCTATTTTTGAACTATTCTTCATAAGATTTTTCTTGATTAAACTCTTCTTTGTCTTGTTTTTCTATTAAAATATCATCGAAATGATTATCTTGAACAACATTTACTATTCCTTGTCTTACTAATTCAAGCATAGCAAGGAATGAAACTATGACCAATGTGCGTTCTTGTTTTGAAAATACTTTTCCATTGTGACCTGTGAGTTTTCTAAATGATGTTTGAGCTGCCTCCATTATTCTCGTCTCAAAACTTGTTATCATTTCCTCTATACTCATAACTTTCTCCGCTTTTACTTTTGGAAGTTCAGGTTCTTCTTTTGGAATATTCTTCAAGACTTCGTTTGCTAGATCTTTTAAGAGTTCTGTTGTGAGTCTTTCGTCAAATCTAAATTTTATTTCCGTCTTGTTTCTTTCTTTTGGTCCACCAAATAATTTGTATTTTCCGAAGCGCTCTTGAATATATTTAGAAGCAGTCTTCACGTGAGAGTATCTATCAAGTCTTCCTTCGAGCTCCACCACTTCCTTTGATTCTTCTTCTGTAAGCTCAAGATTTGGTAAAAGTGCGCGAGACTTGATAAGGATAAGGGTTGTAGCAACTAGAAGAAAGTTTGTCTTTTCTTCTAGGGATTCTGTAGTGAGACTTGAAACATATTTCAAATAATCGTCTGTGACTTGAGAAAGAGAAACTTCACCAACAAAAAGCTTTCGCTTTTCTATTAGATCAAGCAAAAGATCGAGAGGTCCCTCAAATGTGGCTGTTTTTACAGCAAATGACATATAGGTATTTTATCTTTTTTATATGTATTTACAAAATAATAACTCATTTAATATATTTTGACATTAATTCCTATATACTTTATAATCTAGACGGACAATTAAAACAAAATATTATGAGTGCACAAGTAACAAAAGAAGTTGAAGTAATGACTCTTCCAGAACTGTCGATAGAGTCACTTCAACTAAAAAAAGGTTTAGAAAAAACCCCTAACTGATAGGTTAAACAAGGTTACTATCGAAAGAAAAAAGAAAAAATTGCAAAACCTTCTCAAAGACTTAGAACTAGGAGGACCTAGTTTCTTCTACATTAAACCTGAGATTGAAACCTTGAGAGATGAATTAACCACTCTAGGTGTCAATGTGCCTATACTCGAAATGAATTTTTTGAGACAGTCACTTTACATATAAAGCGCTAATCAGCGCTTTTTTATTTTTGACATATTTAAATTAATTATATACACTTAATAAGTTAAGTATGATTAATAGAAGTTCAACAATCCGCGTCTCTTATAACCATTTCCGTACAATGAAATGGTTTATTGGCGTGGAGTGTTAACTTTTGGATATATCGTACTATTTTCTTAAAATACTAGGACAAAAAGATATATATAACAGTAAGCACTCCACAAAAAGGAGTGCTTTGTTCTTTTATATTAAAAAAACTGTCCAAAATTAAATAATAAAGTTATGAAAAATGATTACAAAAAAACTCAGCCAATTGCTGACGCGTCTTTAAAAAATGTTCATTACACTGAAGCTGAAATAGTTTCTATGAAGAACAATGTTTCTTCTGCTAACTCAACTTCATTCTTTAGTGAGGAGTTCAAAGAGTCTAAGCATGTATTCTTTACTGAAGATTATGGTGATACAGTACACCATGAATTCATTAAAAATGACTGGTTGTGACCAGTCATTCCTAAACCTCGATATTTTCGGGGTTTTATTTTTTACTAAAGAATTTTGTACTAAATTCCAAACCCTTCTTCACTAAATCAATTGTGTAATTTTCATCAACTCCGTGCATGTTACAATCATCATTTCCAAGGGATACTAATATTGTATCCACGCCAAGAATTTTCTTAAAATCTGAAACTATTGGAATGCTTCCACCAACATATTTTATAATAGGTTCTTTTTTGAAAGATTTCTTAAGATAAGATGTTATCTCTTTTACTTTTTCTTGTTCTGTATCTACTAGCACAGCATCGTTGAATTCTGTGTGTTCAATCTTAATATCAACATAAGAAGGAGTTAAATCTTTCAAATGCTTAAGTACTGCATTATAAACGTCTTTTGGCTTTTGAGGGCTTACAACACGAATGTTTAGTCTTACTTCTGCTTGTGCTGGTACGATATTTGAATATCCATTGCCAATATAACCAGTTTTAAAACCTGTTACTTGTATTGTTGGACGGAGTCCTATTTGAGAAAAGAAATCAATTCCCTTTTCTGTTTTTAGATTTTTTACACCAGCACTTTTTGCCATAGCAGCTTCACTTTTGATTAGTGTATTGTGGGCTTTTACAACATCTTTTGGTATAGGTATAACTCCTTTGTAGAAATCTTTTATTGCAACTTTATTGTTTTTGTCATAGAGAGTTCCAATAAATTTTGATAGTTCATAACCAGCGTTTGGAACAGCACCACCATAAAGTCCTGAGTGAAGATTATTCTTACCTGTCGTATATATTACCTTCATAGAAAATCCTCCACGAAGTGATGCTTCTATTGTTGGTGTGCTTCCAACAATTTCCCCGTCAGAGATTATAATATAATCTGCCTCCAGTTCTTTTTTGTGAGTCTTTGTCATCTCAGCAATCTCAGGATTTGCTGTTTCTTCATTACCTTCAAGCATAAACTTGATATTATATTTGAGTTCATTATTTTTAATAAGTTCTCCAATAGCAACAATATGAACAAGGTTTTGACCTTTGTTGTCTACTACTCCACGAGCAAGTAGCTTACCTTTTGATTCAGCAAGAGTAAATGGATCACTTTTCCAACCATCTTCTTTTTCTGCTGGTTGTACATCATAGTGACCGTATATAAGTATTGTTTCAGCATCTTTTGAAATTGTGTATTCAGCAAATACTACAGGATTAGAAATTTTTCCTTCCCAAACTTTAACTTCAAATTTGTATTTTTTAAGAGTTTGAGATAGCCAAGAAACTGTTTTATTCATTTCTTCTTTATATATTTCATCTGTAGAAATACTCTTAAAGGAAACGTATTCTTTCAATAAATTTTTATATATATCGTACATAAATAATATTATATCATAGGCTTATTTTAAATTTATTATATATTGACACTATTGGTATATATTGTTATAATTATAAATGAACAATAAAAACAAAATATGACAGAGACTAGTTTTAAAAAAGATCGTGAGAGTTTATTCACTTGTTTAATAAATGACTTTGATCCATACATAAAAGGATTAGAGCAATATTTAGAACAAGCGCGCAGTCAAAGCAAACTTGATTGGGAGTCTGAAATTCAAACAGAAATAGTTTTCTGTAGAATATTAAAAACAAAGAGACAATACATTGAATTGGTTGAAATGATTGAAAAAACCAAAACAGGAAAAGAACATTTATTTGGAGAATTAGAAGAATCAGTAAATAATCTTGAAATGATGGGTGTTGATACTGAAAATCTTATTTCCCATTTTCGCAGTACTGGTGAAATTCTCTAAAAAAAGTCCCGACAGCTTATATTTAAGTTGACGGGATTTTATTTTTTCTTATTTTAATATTATAATAGTTTTAAAATAATTTTATGCAGACCAATAATCAAATAACAACAGTGATTGATTTCTTCGGACTAAATATAGAAGAAATCAAAAAAATCCTCTAGTGAGGATTTTTTATTTTTTATATTATTTTCTCTTTATGAGTAGAGATAGGTCGTTCAATTGTTTGTCACTAATAGGAGAAGGTGCTTCCATCATAAGGTCTTTACCTTCACCTGTCTTTGGAAATGCTATAACTTCACGAATATTTGGTTCATTTTCTAGAAGCATAACCAAACGGTCGAATCCCCATGCGATTCCTCCATGTGGAGGTGTTCCTGATCCGAGAGCGCGAAGCATGTGTCCAAAGTTGCTTTCTATATTCTCGTCTGTGTGTCCAATAATACGTAGAACTTGTTTTAAAGCTTCTGGTTCATGGTTTCTAATACTTCCTCCACCAATTTCATACCCATTGAGTGTAATGTCGTATTGTGTTGTTAGAATATCTGCAATATTCTTTCTCTCCATCAAGTTTTCCATATGAGCGTCTATTGGACGAGAGAATGGGTTGTGTGTAAATGTCCACTCACCTTCTGTGTCTGGATTATCTGATGTGTCTGTTCTCTCGAAGAATGGGAAATCTACAACCCAACAGAATGCGAGTAAATTTTCATCGGTCTTATCTGTGCGGATATCTGGACGGTCGTTACCATATTTTTCCATTGCGTCTTTGTATGAGATACGAGGAAATGGGATTTCTTGAATCTTCTTTTCTGGGTAGAGATTTTGAACAAGTTCTATAAGAATTTTTTCGTTCAAAGCCATTACATCTTCTTGAGTTACAAAACTCATTTCCATGTCGATTTGAGTGAATTCTGGTTGACGGTCTCCACGTGTGTCTTCATCACGAAGACATTTTGCAACTTGGAAATAACGTTCCATACCTGAAGCCATCAAGAGTTGTTTGTATTGTTGAGGAGATTGTGGAAGAGCGTAGAAATTACCAGGGTAAAGGCGTGAAGGTACAACATAATCGCGAGCACCTTCTGGAGTTGATTTTGTAAGGATTGGAGTTTCGATTTCGATGAAGTTTTCTTTGTCGAGACTGTCACGAATGAACTTTGTCATTTTGTGACGATTGCGAATGTTCTTTTGGAGACGTGGACGACGAAGGTCGAGATATCGCTCCGCAAGACGAACTTCTTCACCAATTTCTTTACCATCTGTAGTTGGGTCAAAAGATGGAGTCTGTGCTTGGTTTAGAACTACTATAGACATGATTTCGAGTTCTATATCACCATTCACAACGCCTTCCTTCTTATTTCTTTCTGGGCGCTCGTTTACTTTTCCTGTTAGTTTTATAACCCATTCACTACGAAGAGTCTTGGCAACTTCTATTGCCTCTGTGTAGTTTGGGAGAACTACAGCTTGAATCTTTCCTGACATATCGCGAATGTCCAAAAAGACCATTTTCCCTTGATCACGACGAACATCTACCCATCCAGAAATAGATACTTCTTCACCTTTTTTACTACTCAAATCTTTTATATATATACGTTCCATATGTTTATAGAATAGCAAAAATAACTCTTTTTGGCGAAAAATATATTATTGACAAAATATATTATTTTATATATAGTATTAAAAATAAATTTTAAAAATGAATATTACTATAGATTTAAAAATGCTTGAAGCGATTCAGAAAGCCTACCCCAGATCGTACTGGATAGAAGAAGCTCTTATACCTACAAAAATGATTTGGATGCAACAAAAATCAAAATCTAATGAGTTTGAAATAAGAGATTTTTGGAATAACTTACTTAATTTAAATAATATTTTAAATAATGTTATTACCAGAGAAATCCATTTTAGTGTAATTGTTGATAAAGAACCATTAAAAAATAGTTCTAAAACCCTTGTCTCTGTAACAGAAAATTTTATAATTAATGTTTCAATTATAAAATCAATTGATCAAGACAATATTAAAATATTAACAATGTTTACTCCTGATATTTTTAATACTATAAAAAAATATGAAAAAATTTATTATGGAGAAATAAAGATTGAGAGTGTTACTGTAAAAGAAATAGATATTGATGAAATTGATTTTTTCAAAAAAACTTATCAAAGTACGTCTTATATGTTTTTTGTATATCTTTATATACCCTGCACTAATTTGAATTTTATAGATATTTATTATGAAGACGAAATCCCTGACTTGTGTTAGGGTTTTTTATTTATAAATATAAAAAGCCTTATTTGCTAAGGCTTTTTATAATATTCTATTTATACCCTTCTGCCTGTAATTTAAACAATCGAGAGTACTCACCTTTTAGGTTTAATAATTCTTATTCGTATGAATCTTTTTGAGTATTGAATAAATTTGTGTAAATTCCATTTTTATTCATCAATTCAGTATGATTTCCCATTTCAACAATTTCTCCATGTTCAATAACTATAATTTTGTCAGCATTTTTAACTGTATTAAATCTATGTGAAATTAAAATAACTGTTTTATCTTTTGGTAAATTTTCTAATTTATTAAATATAGACATTTCAGCTACAGCATCAATCGAAGCAGTTGGTTCATCAAGTACCCAAATTTGAGGATTCTTATAAAAAATCCGCGCAAGAGCAAGTTTTTGCCATTGCCCTATCGATGGCTCAACACCACCTTCAAATTCTTTACCAAGTTGTGTATCGTATCCATTTTTAAATTCTTTTATAAATTCATCAGCTCCAGATTGTTCTGCTGCCCAGTAGACTTTCTCCATATCAATAATCTCTTCTGTGTCGCCAAGAGCAATTGCTTGCTTTACTGGAAGTTTATACTTTGCATACTCTTGTGATAAAAGTCCTATTTTATTGTAATATGTTTCAAGTTTAATATTTTTTAGATTCTCTCCATCAATCATAATAGTTCCTTTGGTTGGATCATAAAATCTCATCACTATTTTTGTAAAAGTCGTCTTTCCCGCACCGTTAACTCCTACAATTGCAATTTTTTCACCAGCACAAATCTTTAAAGATATATTTTTTAGAATACAGCTTTCTTGTTCTGGATATGAGAATGAAACTTCTTTAAACTCAATATCTGGTGTTTTTTCTCCTAATTTAATAGAACCATCTTTTACACTAGCAAGAGTACTAAGAACATTAAAAATATCACCTACATATAAATTATCTCCGTAAATGCGGCTTATATTGAAGAAGAAATTTGTTATTGAGCCACGTAAGTTATTAATTTGAGAAAGTAAAAAAGTAAATGTACCCACCAATAAAACACCAGAAACTACATCGTTGATAAGTAAAAATATAATTAACCCTGTTACAGAAAAAGTGGTAAATGTTGATAAAAATTTTAGACCATATTTTTTCTTATCAGTCTTTATTACTTCTTTATTGAAAGATGTAAGAAGATTATCAATATTAGTAATAAAATAATTTTTTAAATTAAATATTTTTAATTCTATAAGAGACGCTATATTAAAGAAGTGTTTTCTATTTTCAAAATATTTTCTTTTCACTTCAGCTTTTGCTCCCCAAATACCATAAATACTTCTTCCATATTTTATCTCTATTATTAAATCGGGAATAAGACTTATAACAAGAATAAGAGCGACCCACCATTTATATTTAATTATAATAAATAGCGCGATTAAAATTTGAATAATATTTTCAAGAGCGTACACTAAAAAATCAGTAAAGCTGTATACTCTATAAAAATTTTCATTTGCTTTAGTTACTAAATCATTAAATTTAGGATCTTCGTATTTTTGTATATCAATTTCTGCACGTTTTTTGATAAATAGGATATCAAATTTTTGAGTAAATTGAATAAAAAATCTACCATCAAGATATCTGTATAGAACATCAAAAAGTGCTGTAAGAATAAGAAATCCTACATAAAAAGAAATTATAAAAAATATTTTAGGATCGTAAATACTACTAAATTTTTCAGTTACAATAATATTGATAAACTTAGCAGAATACCAAGCAGAAAGAACTGGTAAAACAGATTTAATAAGAGTTATACCTATTTTTAAAACAAGATATGTCTTACTGTAGTTCCAAATTAATTTAGAAATTTTTTTTATGTTAATAAAAAGACCCTGACTGTTACTTTTTTCTATGTGAGACATATATTTTAGTAAAGTTTTACCCCTACCGCATTTCTAACTTTTTCCATTTTTGCTTCTACTCGAGCTTTTGCGCGTTCACCTCCTTTTTTCAAAACATCTAGAACGTATTCACGATTGTTATGGAGTTCAGCGCGACGTTTGCGGAAAGGCTCACTGAATGCAAGAATATCTTCTACCAACTTTTCTTTTGCTTCTTTATATGAGAGTCCCTTTTTGTAAGAATTAAACAATTCTTCACTTCCGTTGAATATTTTGTGGATTTGGTAGAGAACCATGTCTTCTGGATTCTTTTCTTCGTCTACACCTTTTGAATCTGTTGGAATACGCATTACGAGAGACTTCACTTCGTCACGCTCTGCAAAAAGTGGAATAACATTTCCATAACTCTTTGACATTTTTTGACCGTCAATACCTGGAACCACAGCGAGAGATTCGACAATCATTTCTTTTGGAAGCTTGAAGAGTTCTGTGTTAAATATACGATTGAATTTCTCTGCTGTATCACGAGCGTATTCTATGTGTTGCTTTTGATCCTTTCCTACTGGTACAACATCAGCATCTTGAACTAGAATATCAGCCGCCATAAGAATTGGATAATCGAAAACCCCCATATTTACTTCTTTACCTTTTGCTTCTGCATCTTTGTATGCGTGAGCGCGTTCGAGATATGGAACAGTTGTTATACAGTTGAAGTACCAAGCAAGTTCAGCAACCTCCGGAATATCTGATTGTTTGAAAATGAGGGCTTTTTCTGGATCAAGACCACAAGCTATATAGTCTACAGCAATATCATAAATCTGTTTTGATAGTAGGTCTTTATCTTGAACAGTAGTAATAGCGTGCAGATCAGCTATAAATATTATTGTTTCGTACTCATCTTGAAAATCGACAAATTGCTTTATAGCTCCAAAGTAATTCCCGACATGTAGAAGTCCTGTTGGTTTAACACCTGAAAGAAGTATTTTTTTAGACATAGTGAATATATTTTAACACAATAAAACCATAAAAAAAACGCCAACTTTAAATCATTAGCGTTTTGTCATAGAAATAAACATTCCCATTAAAATTTTTTTTCAGAACAATAAAACAAAACTCTGTATTGTAGAAATAAAGTACATAATCATCTTCTGATAATGATTGTTTGTTTTTATCAGACAAATCTAATTCAAAGTCATCTTTTGAATTAATTTTTTCAAAAAAGTTTAATTTATAAATTTTATTCTTCTTGAAAGATTTGTCTTCCATTACAGAATAAATGCACCCTATGTCTTTATTGGGGAAACTATATTCCACATTAAGACCTTTCTTTTTATAACCTTCATAAAGATTATAAATCTCTTCAGAAGAAAACTTTTTATTTTTGTGGTGGTGGATAGAATAACTACCTATAGCTACTACAGATAGAATAATTAAGATGATTACTCCCATGTTTTTATTTGCTTTTCTTTTATAGAACTATATAGATTTTAATATTTTTGTCAATAAAAATAAAAAGCTAGTTTATTCAACATAGCTTAAATGAAATTGGTGTACACCTTTGTAGAAATGAATTCCAACAGTCCAATCTTTTTTAAATCTAACAAAACAGCTACATTTGTTATTTTCATAAGTGCTTGGTTGTAGGTTTCTACACCCGATAGTCTCAGTAAAAACCAATGTAAATGATTCTGTGTCTGGTATTTGTTCTGGAAATATAATTTTTTACAGTTGATCTTTTTTAAAAGAAAAATTGTCTATATATCCACAGCATAGACCGTCAATAGGTAGGAGTTTTATTTCGATTTGTTCTGTTTGTTTTAGATAATCCTCTTTTATCTTGAGGTTTATCATTCTCTCTATGTGTGTCATTTGTTTTTTATTTTTCTAAACTATATAGTTTTATACATATTTGTCAACATATTTTAATCACACTTTTCACATTATCCACCTATCTTCCTCTCTTTTACCTGCGTGCTACAATATCTCTACATGGCAAAAGAACAATCAACACACCTCCGTATTCCCCCTCATGATCTAGACGCTGAAAAGGCTGTTCTTGGATCTCTTATGGTTCGTCCTGGAGCACTTCTAGAAGTTGCAGAAATTCTAGAAAACGATTCTTTTTATTATGGAAAACATGGAGATATATTTGATGCAATCATAGATCTTTCTCTTAAAAATGATCCAATCGATCTTCTCTCTGTTGCAAACAAATTAAAGGAAAAGAAAAAATTTGATCAAATTGGAGGCTTGTCTTATCTTACAGAACTCACTGACGCTGTACCTTCTTCTACAAATATCCGTCACTATGCGGAAATCGTTCAAAAGAAATTTCTATTACGAGGACTTGTGCGTGTTGCTGATCATATTGCAGATCTTGGATTTAAAGAAGATCATCAAGATATTGAAGCAACTTTAGATCAAGCAGAAAAACACCTTCTCGACATGAAAGGTCGTCCAAAAGAAGCAAGTGTTATCCTTATAAAAGACGCCCTACATGACGCTATGGAGCGTTTTGAGAAGCTTCATGATGAACCAGGAGCACTTCGTGGTGTTGGTTCTGGATTCCCTTCTCTCGATAAAATGCTTTCTGGTTTTCAAGGCACAGACCTTATTATTCTTGCCGCTCGCCCATCTGTTGGTAAAACAACATTTGCTCTAGATATTGCTCGTAATGCTGCAACTCTCCACAAGGCGCCTGTAATGGTATTCTCATTGGAGATGGGATCACATCAACTTATAGACCGTATGGTGGCTGCTCATTCAAAAGTAGACGCATGGAAGCTTCGTACTGGCGCTGGATTTAAACGTGAAGAAGAATATTCAAAACTCCAGCAAGCAATAGGAGAACTTTCTCAAGCCCCTATATTCATAGATGATCAAGCTGGATCAAACATTATTCGTATGCGTACAATCGCTCGTCGTATCAAGAAAGATCACGGACTCTCAATGATTGTTGTAGACTACCTCCAACTCATGAGTCCATTGAAGAACTATGATTCAATGGTAAACCAAGTTACAGAAATTTCTCGCGGTCTAAAAGCTCTAGCAAAGGAATTTAAAGTCCCTGTTATTGCCCTCTCACAGCTTTCTCGTGCTGTTGAAGCTCGTAATGATAAGCCAAGACTATCTGATCTTCGTGATTCTGGATCTATTGAACAAGATGCCGATATTGTAATGTTTTTACATAGAATGGAGCAAAGTGAAGAACAAAAAGGAAGTAGTATCCAACCTATAGAACTAATAGTTGCAAAACATAGAAATGGTGCTCTTGGAAGTATTTATCTAAATTTGTTTGGTAAGAGTACAAGCTTTAATGAAAGCACTGATGAATATAGTGATTTTGCACCAGTAAAAGACCCTAAGAGTAAATACGATTTGAGTGACTTCTAATATATGGATGAAATACAAAAATTAACAGCACTGTTTAAAGAATTTCCTGGAATTGGCGAACGACAAGCCAAGCGTTTTGTATATTTTGTATTATCAAAAGATTATGACTATAAAGAAAGATTGGTAAATGCACTAAACGCCGCAAAAGAAAGTGTGCATCAGTGTGGTGAATGTTTCCGCTTCTTTTCTGGAAAAGATGACATTTGTTTTAATTGTAAAAACCCTCAAGCAGACAAAACAATGCTTCTTGTGGTAGAGCGTGACTCCGACTATGAAGCAATATCAAGAAGTCGTAATTATTTTGGTAAATATTTTGTTCTTGGTGGTTCTGTGCCAATTTTAGAAAAAAGACCAGAAGATGTGGTGCGTCTCCGTGAACTTATAAAACAAGTTGAAAATAAAACCTCAGATGGATTACAAGAAATAATAGTTGCCTGCTCTCTCACTCCTTCAGGCGAACATACAGACGAAACTGTTCGTAGAATACTTCGCCCTCTTATAGAAAAACATGGATTAAAAATATCTTCTCTGGGGCGTGGACTCTCAACAGGAACAGAGCTTGAATATTCGGACAACGCAACAATCAAATATGCTCTAGAAAGTAGGCAATAAAAAAATCCCTAAAGGGATTTTTATGAGAGTTTGTAATTTGTGTGGTCTTTAGAAAATTTCTTAGTTTTATCATCATATAGATATAAATGGAAATAAGAAAATTCTTCACCAACTTTTTCAATCAAAAGAACTTTTAAAGTTGTTTGATGGAGTTCGTCTTTTGACTTAATAACCTGGTTTGTTGTTATCTTATTGAAAAGATTTTTTACAGAGTCATTAAAGTTTACTCCACCTGCCTCGGCTTTTTCTGTGCTCATCTCAAATAACCACATTAGAACACCTTCTCTTTGCTTGCTTGTATTTTGATAAGCCTTAATTGTTTTAGGAAATAGTATATGAAGATTTTCTTGAAAAACCTCATAAGCTTTTTCTCCAAAAATATGGTTAAAATTAACTATCTTAAAATTTCCAGAACCAAGAATACATTTGAAATTTAAAATTTTTTCAGGATATTCTGGTTTTGAATTTGTATAATCAAAGCTAATTTTTTGACAATCGTTTCTACCTATTTGTTTTTCAAAAATAGAATATATGATCAGAAGAATCTGTTGTGTCTTTTGTGACATTCTAAGATAGTTAGTATTTGTTTTCATTTTTTTATGTACTTTATTAAACAAACTTATACCATTTATTCTTGTATTTTGTCAAAATAAAAGACCCATCTTACGAAGGGCTTTTTTAATCCAAAATTGCTTCAATTTGTATGTTGCTAGTAATTATTAACCATATTCTATTATAAAAAAATGAAAGGGCTTTACGGTAGGAATCATTTTCAATTTCTTCTCTGTTTAACAATTCTGGGATTATTCCTTTAAAATCTTCTTTTTCAGATGAACTAAAATTATATTCAGATTTTATTGAACATATTTTTTCGCCAACAAACATAGATAACACAGGTCCTTGTTTGTCTATAAAAAAATTAGCTTCGATTAAAGAAAAATTTTCTGGATTTTCAAAAAAACTTATATGATCGGCTTCTTCAAGACAAGTTAAATCAATACATTTTGAATTTTTATCTTCAAATGTTTGTATTGAAAGAAGATAATATTTATCTTGAGAATTTTTATCAACATAACTCTCTATTTGTTTTAGTGTCGCCAATATTTTGCGATAGTCGAATTCTGTGTAGTACTCCATGGTTTGATTATTTGTTTGTAATTTTTAATACTGTACAATAAATAGTCTAAAAAATCAAATTATATTTATTTATATTTTAAGTAATCATCCACTGACAAAATAATAAAATCCCTCATTTCTGAGGGATTTTATTATTTGATTGCTGATATCTTTATTTCAAAATATGGTTGTCTGTGACCATTTTTCTTGAAGTAACGACTCTTTTGTCTGTATTTGATAACTGTTACAGTATCATATCTTTCAGCTTCTTCAAAAATTGATTCAACTTTTGCGCCTGAGATATAAGGAGTTCCTATAGTAGTATCTTGACCATTATCAACCAAAAGAACCTTATCGAAAACGATTTTGTCTCCTTTTTTGAATTCCCCATCGAGTTTTTCGATACGTATAACATCACCAACAGCAACCTTGTATTGTTTGCCGCCTGTAGTGAATACTGCGAATTCGTTAGTTTCTTTTGTGTTTGTTGTCTTTTTTACTGCCATAAGCCTAAGGTCCTTATTGTATACTATTTAATATTTTTTGCAAGTCTTTTATCTTGAAAACCTTATTTTAAGGCTTTATACGGCGAACTTTCTGATTATCTTTAGAATCCAGCACTTCCCATCCCAAAAGTGCTATTTGATGACGAATATCGTCGCTAGCTTGCCAATCTTTATTGTTACGAGCTAGAATTCTTTTTTCTAGAAGATTTAATACTTCTTTTGGAGCTACATCTTTTTCTATTTTATCAAGACCAAGTCCGAGAACTTTATCAAACTCTAGTAGTGTACTTCTTTTTACTTCTGATGATATTCTCATATCATGTATTAGTTCCCACAAAAGAGCTATGGCAGACGGAGTATCCAAGTCATCAGCAAGCGATCTTTTGAAACGACCAATATAATCAAAATCTGGTTTTGAATTTTCTGTTGATAAATTAGAAAATATATCAACAAGTCTTTCATAAGCATTTTCCGCTCCTTTTAGTGATTCAAATGTAAAATTCATTAACTTGCGATAGTGTGCTTGTAAGAATAGAAAACGAAGTGCTAATGGGTTTATTCCTTTTTCTATAATACTATCTATTGTATAGAAGTTTCCTTTGCTTTTTGACATTTTTTCACCATCAACTTGAAGAAAATTGTGATGTATCCAGTATCTAACAAATTGATGTCCTGTCGCACATTCGCTTTGAGCAATTTCATTCTCATGATGGACAGGTATATGATCTACGCCACCTGTATGAATATCTATAGTCTCACCGAGATACTCCATACTCATAGCAGAACATTCTATATGCCAACCAGGAAATCCATCTCCCCATTTGCTTTCCCAATGCATTGTATGGTTTGCAAATCTTCCAACTCTTTTAAACCAGAGCACGAAGTCTGCTGGATGCTTTTTGTTTTTATCTATTACAACATCCTCACGTACAGCTTGTTTTTTGTCATCTAATTTTTGGCCAGAAAGTTCTCCGTATTTTTTAAATTTTGTTGTATCAAAATATATTGCTTGTGGAGTTTCGTAAGTGTAGCCTTTTTCTTCAAGATGCTTCACAAAAGCAATCATACCTTCTATATGGTCTGTTGCCTTTACAAAATGATTTGGAGGAAGAATATCAAGAGCTTTCATTGTTTTCTCAAAATATTCTGTATAAAATTGTGCAATTTCCCAAACAGTTTTTCCGTATTTTAGAGCACCTTTTTCCATCTTATCTTCTCCGTCATCACCATCGTCAGACAAGTGCCCTACATCGGTTATATTCATTACATGATTTACTTCATAACCAAGATATGTAAAAGTGCGTTTTAATATGTCATCTCCCACATATCTTCTTATGTGTCCAATATGAGTAAAATCATATACAGTCGGTCCACAACCATACATTGTTACTTTTCCTTCTTTTAGTGGCGAAAATCTCTCGTAGCCACGTTTTTGCGTATTCCAAAGGGTAATTACATCCATCTCTTTAGTTTAAAGTATAAGAACATAGTAAGTCCAGTCACAGTCATAGACACAACGACAACAAAGAAGTCTGAAAAGTTTTTAATTATTACAAAATCAGTGTTCATTCCAAATACCCCAGTAATCAAAGTTAGTGGAAGCATAATAAAACTCATAATAGTCAAGACTTTAATGGTTTCATTTGTTTTTGTTGTAAGGAGAGAGTCGTTTGTGTCACGAAGGTCATTTAATATGTCTTTATGACCTTCAAGCATTGTCTGAACTTTGTTGTATTCACCCATAACAGCTGTTAGATGGTATGTAAAAGATTCTCCAAAGAAATCTTTTCCAGCGATTTCAAAAGAATGTAAGACTTCACGATGAAAACGAATTGCTTGTTTGAAGTCCAGTAGACGTCTGTTTATTTTTGAGATCATATGGACAGTATCTTCTTCGTGTTCAGAAAATATATCGTGTTCTATATCTCTGAGACTTTTGTTTATATCATCAAGCTCTTCTAGCGCATCACGATATAATTCTTTTATGATTGCATAGAAAAGGTATCCAGCGTGATCATCTCTAATTCCTCTGTCTAACAACTTGTTTACTTCAAATTTTTTTGAAAATTCATGGAGGGGGTTTATTAGTTCATAGTGAACAGTAATAACATAGTCTTTTCCTATAATAAAATCTATTTCTCTATCATTACCATCTTGTTTGTGTCCATACTTAGGAAAATGAAGTATAAGAAAAATTAAGTTCGAATGAATATCAACTTTAGATCTCATCGTGCTAGTGAGAAGCTCTTCAGCAACAGAACCTGGGATATTATATATATCTGCAAGATGAGAAATTTCTTCTTTTGTTGGAGACTCAACATCTATCCAACGAATTTTTTTATGTGTGTACTCAGAAATCATATAAGTTAAGTATATATTGTAAACCAAAAAGCCGATAGTGGAATACAAAAAAATATCACCCTTATTGGTGATATTTTTTATTTTTTATTCTTTTGAAATTATAGGGAGTTCTACAAAGAATGTTGTTCCCTTGCCCAATCCTTCTGACTCAAGCCAAACTTTTCCATGATGAGCTTTTATGATTTCTTTTGCAAGATATAGTCCAAGTCCTGAACCTGTCGTATTTAATTTTGCACCTTCACCACGACTAAACTTTCCAAATAATGTAGATTTTGTTTCTGGAGAGACTCCAACACCAGTATCTTTTACAGAAAAGATTGTTTTATTATTATCAACTTCAACATGTATTGATATTGAGCCTGTAGGAGTATATTTTATTGAGTTATCTGTAAGATTGATTATAACTTGGCGAAGTTTTTCACGGTCACCACTCACCATTACAGGTTCTGTTTCATTTGAACTGAATTCCATAACAAGACCTTTTTTCTCTGCTGTTACTTTCAAGTCTGAATATGTATCTTCTACCATTTTTCTAAAATCAAAAGGCTCTATCATATATTTCATTCCTCCTGATTCTATTTTTGAAACACTTAAGAAATCTTCCACCATAATAGCAAGACTATTTGATGTTTGAAGAACGCGTTCGAGAGGCTCTTTCTTTTCAGCGTCAACTTTTCCAAAAGAACCTTCAAGAAGCATTGATGTGTATCCTTTAATAGCTGTGAGAGGGCTTCTGATTTGGTGTGTAGCAAGTGACAAGAACTCTGTCTTCAACTTATCAAGACCTTTTAGCTTTTCGTTAGCTTCAATAAGATTTTTTGAAATAATCTCCATCTCTTCTTTTTGTTTAATCTCGCGCTTAACACTATTTATCAAAATATTACCAAAAAATACTATTAAGATAAGCGTAAATCCAGTAAGTACCATATTAATAAGTACTTTAATAAATATAAACTGAGAAGCAATCAATATAAAGAGTAAATAAACAATTAATTGAGTACCAAAAACTTTAAAGTCAAAAACTTTTAAGTTTATAATAGAGTATATAATTCCAATAAGGAAAATAGGTAGAATAAATAAACTATACAAGTTTGTTTCATAAACACCTGTAATACTTGAGATATATTCAGTTATAGAGAAAACAGAGAAAAACAATATAATTGAAAGTCCAATAATTAATATCTTTTTTTTGTTTTCTTTTATTTCTTTTTTGAAATTAAATATACCAACTAAAATTATCGTTACTATACTTAAAAATTCAATAAATAATTTGTATTTTGTTAAAAAATTATTATTAATAGACTCACACACAGACTGATCAAAGTAAACTATAGACCCTCCAGAAATAGTAATGTAAAAAGCAGGTAAAGAAAGTATTAAAATAATACTTTTATAAAAAATATTCAAATCTTTTTTAATCGCAACAACAATGAAAAAGTAGGCGCCAAAAAGATAAAATAATACATTTATATAATCAAGAGGGGCCCAAGAAAAATTAACTAAATTATAGTTTGTAGAAGTCCATAAAATTAAATCACCAATAAGCCACAAACAGAAAAGTCCAACAAAAACAGAAAATATTTTAGTTATATAAGAAACCTTACTTTTACCTATTGTGAAAAATATTAATACTAGTGAAATAAAAATAGGTACAAGGTGAGAATAAAAAGCTATTGAGTGATAGTCTTTCGTTGTTTCAAAACAGGTGTTTATTATATCCATAAATTAATTATAAACGAATTATTTAATTTTGTCTTCAATTATAGAAAAAGAACTCTCTGGATGACAAAACCAAAATTTATCACCTTCAATGTCTGTAGGCTCAAGAGCTACAATTATAGGTTTTTTACCTGTTATTTTAATCAGCTCAATAAAACTTGGTAGAAAAATATCTTTTGTAAACATAAATTCTTCTTCATTAAACATAAAATTTTCAAAAAGTATCCCATTCTTTAGAAAAAGAGATATGAAGTTCATATAATAATCTTTTGCACTTTTACCAGATTCTTTAAACCAATCTGAAGCCTCAAAAAAAATAATATCTTCATTATGTTCAAAAGTTTTTTTAAATAATTCCCTATGAAAATCTATCAAATTTTGCCCCCACAATGTTTTTACATCTTTTATTTTTAATCCCCCATTTTCATTAAAATCAATTACTGTTGTAGATTTAATTTTTGATCCTCCTTTTTTACCAACACCACAAAAAAAATTTATCTTTCCTAAACTTGTTTTATATTCATTATTAGAAACAAATTTATCAGAATAATATTCAAAAACTACAGGTTTTACAATTTCAGATAAAGGATCTAGTAGATTAACAAATCTTCTAAATTCATAGTTAGGTGTAGCTAATTGTCTGAAAAGAACTGCATATATTGAGTCTTTTGAAAATATTTTAGGTTTTACAAAGTTTCCATATTTTTTTAATTCTATATCTATATTAGAATCATTTTTTCTATTCTCTAATTCAATAATAGCTTGATTTATGGGTGTATAAACAAAACTATTAAAAATTTCTCTGTCTGACATCAGTAAATCAATGTCTGGAATACTATCTAAATCAAAATCTTTCATAATATTTATTTTTCAGAACATGAGTCACCAGAAGATTCGTCGCATTCTATTTTTTTACAATCTGCACTACCTGCCAAACACTCATCGATACAAGAATCTACGCCACATTTTTTAAAATCATAAGCTTTTATAAAGTATTTTTTATAACTACTCAAATCATTAGGAGGGCAATCTCCTTGAGAACAGTCTCTAATAAAACACTTTTCACTAGTAGAATCACAAGGGAATTCAACCATGTAAAGATAATCTTTTTTATAGATATACTTATAAAAACAAAAAACAATAACTAGTGCTAAAAAAAGAATAAACACAAAAATA
Organism: Minisyncoccota bacterium; assembly: GCA_031972855.1. Classification (GTDB taxonomy): domain Bacteria; phylum Patescibacteriota; class Minisyncoccia; order Phycocordibacterales; family UBA9973; genus JAIXRY01. Next base: position 80,419 of record DALYDY010000002.1, on the reverse strand, counting down.
CTCTTTTTATCTTCGTTTTCATAAACATCTTTATTCATAGAAGTTATAATAACACAATATTAATTAAAATGTTAAATATATTGGAGACCACAAAACTAACCATATTGTATGCCCAAGCAACGTTGTTAAAAATATATATAAATAGTCTTTTCTACAAAAAGCAAAACCTGGCTTTCTCAAATAAACAGTAGCTAAAAATGGATCATAAAAAGATAATCCTATTATAGTCGAAACTCTACCCATTTTAAATATATGTTTCCAAATACCACTCCTTTCTTTTTTAATTTCTTTTATTTTTTCAAATCCAAAAATATCTTTTTTTAGATAATCATACAAAAACAAAAGAGCATAATTTAAAATAAGGGCTAAAAACAGAAGAACAAAATAACTCTTCCAAAAGCTTAATTTATACATAACTAGTGGATAAATAAAATAATCAAAAATTTTATTTACAATCTCCAAAAAAACAAGACCGCTAAAAAATTTTAGCGATAGAAAAGGAAATTTTATAATAAGTTTATTTTTTATATCCATACTAAGAATTGTAAATTATACATTAAAAAAATAAAACACCCTATGTTAATAAAAACAAAGGGTGCCTAAAACAACTTAAGTGGACTCCAAAATATAATCCACAGTGTATGCCCTATAAAAGTAGTTAAAAAAAGATATAAATAATCTAATTTTGAAATATCAAAACTCTTTTTAGACATAAAAACAGTTGCCATAAATGGATCATACCAAGATAAAAATATTATACTTGGAATTCTCCCCATACTAAAAACTTTTGCCCAGAAGCCGCTTTTGCGCTCTTGAATTAATTTTACTTTTTCAAAACCAAATATATCTTTTTTTAGATAATTATAAGTAATCAATAATATAAAATTAAGAATCAATGCAGTAATAAATAAGATAACAAATGCTTTACCAAATGAAAATCTATATACAGCTATTGGGTAGTAGATATAATCAAACACTCTGTTGATTATTTCGAGAACAATAATTCCTCCGCTAGCTCTTAATAGGGCTAGTACAATTTTTATTTTTTTCAATTAAACCTCCCTTTTTTAAAATAATATACTATTATTGACTTTTTGTCAATAATACGTAATATATTTTTTATAAAATATAACTGTGTTATTATTTACTTATGAAATATCTTTTTATTATTCCGGGATTTGGTGAAACTGGTAAAGAATCTTGTTATAAAGAAATATCAAAATTTGCTAAATCTAAAGGATTTAAATCTATCGTAATATCTGTTGTTTGGGATAGAAACACTTTATCTACTTGGATAAAAGAAGTAAGAAAGATCCTGAATACATACTCAAAAGAAGAATTGAGAGGAAGTATAATCTTGGGTTTTTCTTTTGGTGCTTTAATTAGTCAAGAAATAGCAAAAGATATAATTTTTAATAAAGTTATATCTTGTTCATGTTCTCCTTATTTTAAAGAAAATTTAAAATATATTCCAAAAGAAGTTTTTGTTTTCTTTGGAAAAAAGAGAATGAAAGATTTTGAAAATTACTCAATAAATTCTTATAAGAAAAATAAGATAAGAAACTTTATGGCTTTATTTGGTGAAAAAGATTGGGATATAGGTCAAAAGACTTCTAAAAAAATTTCTGAATATCTAGAAGGTACTTTTCAAATAATTGCTGAAACCGAACATGAATTATCACCTTTATATATTGAAAATATACAAAATAAAATAGAGTAATTAAGAAATAATTACTCTATAGATTTCATTAACTATTTTAACGTTGGTGTTTTTATTAAAAAAACCATACCAATCTCCACATGGATTAAGATCAATAAATATCTCTTCTTCATCTCTTATCAAAAATTCAGGACATGCCCAAGTTAGTGATAGTGATTTTAGTAATTCAAATAATGATAAAGTGCTCTTTTTTGAAAGGTTGTATTTTTTCCATCTAAAGCTATGATTAGAATCGATATTTAATTCTCTAAAATCAACCATTCTCTCATTTTCCTTATTATCTCTAAATACAGAAAAAATATTTTCTTGGGTACAAAAACACCTTACATGCTTATCAGCACTAATACCTTCTTGTACTAGCGTTGGATAACTTTCAATTTTATCATTACCATCACCATAAAATCCAAAAGCTGTTAATGTTACTTCACTTTTTAGACCTTTTTTATTTGTTACAGAAAAAGGAAACCCTAAAGGTTTGTACCAAGAATATTCCTCTTTTATACCAAATCCAATTTTTGTGTAATTTGGTACTAATAATCCAACTTCTTGAGCTTTTTTCATAAGTAATCCTTTAGATTCAGCTTGTTCTATTTTTAAAATAGAACCTGGAAAATTTTTACCGTCCAAATTTAAAAACAAAAATTCTTTTAGAAACGATTCGAGACGTAATCTCCAATCATTAGGAAATAGTATTTCTTTTGGACTATTTAATATAGCGTCTATTCTAGGGTTTGTAGTGAATACAATAGATGTAAGGATATGTTTCTTCTTGTTTATAAAAAAATATCCAGGATGTGCTATTTCTAAATGAATTTTACTTTTGTGTATTCTGTGTGTATCCAACACAAAGATATCATCAATTTTACTCAGTCTTTTAATTAATAACAGTATCTGAGGATCTTTTTTTCCGAGTGAAGATATTAATAGTATCATTTTTATTTATTTTTTAATGTTCGTTTTTTTTATTAAAAAAGGAGACATATTGCCTCCTTTTAGTCTCTTAACCACAATGATGTCTTGTTACTCTTGTTTTACCAAAACAAACATTTTTAATGGTTTTTTTAGGTTGTATTTTATACTTTTTCATAAATTAACTAATTTATTTAATTTAATACTATTTAAATTAAACTGTCTATATTGACTTTTTGTCAATAATTGCTATAATTAATTTAGATAAACCCCTAAAAAATGAAAAAAGTGTTATTTCTATTACTTATACTTCCCTTTCACAAGGTGTTTGGGCAAGAAGAAAATAAAATGAGTTTGGTGTATGAACTACACGCAAATGCTGTGGTTTCAAAAAGTCAGACAACACAACTAGCATACAGTATGTACTATATTGATTTCAAAAATTCTAAAATTGGAGTATGGGGATTCTCATACTACGAACCAGGAGTTTTTGAAAACCTTATTGGTCCTAAATATGTTTTCAAAGCAACAGACGATCTAGAGCTTGAAATGGGTGTTGGCGTTGGTTATGATGTGCTTAATACAGACTATGCCTTTGGTGGATATCTATGGTTCACAAATAATAAATATCAGGTATATCACTACACAGAGCAGAGTCAAAACACTAAAGTGTTCTGGATTCAAAGTTTTGTTCAGAAAAAGCTTGGAGAAAGCTTTTGGATCGGCCCTGGTTACCAAAGCTATGTAGGTGGAGGTCTAAAAGCTTCTCTAATGGTTAAGGGTTTTGAAATTTACACTCAGCCGAGTTTTGATTTTCAAAACCAAGTACCAACAATTTTGTTTGGATTGTGTTATTCAAATTATGAATACTAATCCAAAAAAGCGCAGCTCAGTTTGAGGTGCGCTTTTTTTATTTTAATTATAAGGTAATTCTATTGTGAAGACTGAACCTTGATTCTCTTGTGAATCTACACGTATTTTACCATTGTGACTTTCTATTATCTTTTTTGCACTAAACAATCCAAGACCTAATCCATTTGGTATTTCTTTTTGAGCTCTTTCTCCTCGATGGAATTTTTCAAAGATATTTATTAAATCATTTTTTGGTATTCCAAAACCACTATCTATAATCTTAATTACCAAGAACTTACCAGATACTTCTTCAATCTGTTTTATGAGTATGTTCACAGTCGAATCTTTTGGAGAATATTTTATAGCATTATCTATTAATGTAAGTATTGCTTGACTCATATACTTTTTATCTAGATTAATATCTGAAATATTTTCAGTAATTTTGATATAGAGACCAACATTTTTTAGATTTGCTGATTCGTCTATTTGTTTTTTTATATCTTCATTAAGAAAATTATTTATATTAATTAATTCTTTATTCAAAACAATACCCCCTGTATCTATTTCAAAGGTCAGATTTATTTGCTCAAAAGATTCATTAAGCCATTTTAGATTGAAATATATGTCTACTATTTGAGCTTTATCTTTCTCAGAAAGATTTTCACCTTCTCCTCTATTATTGATCAAGTTTTCTATAGTCTTTAGACTTCCAAGTAGAGGTGTTTTGAATTCGTGTGATACTGCTGTAACAAAATCACTTTTAATCCCCTCTACAGCCTGTAATCTCTTAAACTTTATTGTATTTGTTACTGTTTGGGCTATTTGCTCACCAATTATTTTTAAAACAGCATAATCCTGATATGTATACATTTCTCCAGAAGCTTTTGGTCCTATTACAAACAAGGCCACCTCACCATCTTTGGATTTCAAGGGAAAAATAATATTAATATCAAGACTTCTTAGTAGTTTTTTTAACTCTTCATCTGTAGATTCTTCAAGAAAGATGTCTTTAATCTCTCCGTCTTTATGAAATATATTTTCCAATTGTTGAATCAATGTATTCTGTCTTATTGTGACACTAGGTATATTAAAACCAATTTCTTTTACTTCTGTTACTTGATATTGTTCCAATATTAGCACGCCCATTTTTGTAATTTTTATTTTTTCTTTTATAAAATCAAAAAGTTTCATTATTGAATTATTAAATTCAATATCACTCGCCAAAATTTTGAAAGATTCAATTACAACATCTTCTGATTTATACATTGATTTGAAGAAGAAGCTGCTCAATTTTTTCTCAATAAATTTGTATATAGAATTAGAGCTGATAGACACGACGAATAGCACAGCAAAGAGTATCCAATAAATAGGGCCTGAGACATCAAAGTTTGGACTAAATAATTTTATCAAAGAGACTAATCCAAATATGTACACAAGAGATACAACCCCGAGGAATAGTAGGTATGAAAGAGATCTCAGAATAAATACTTTTATATCCATTAATTTGTGTATGGTGATCAAATAGAAGACAACAGAAACGAAGAACACAGATACAACAGGTGCGAAGAATAGATAATGTGTGTTTTTGAAGAAATTAGGCAGTATAAAACCAAACAAATCAGTCAATAAAACATTTAGAAATATTGCCACCATGAAGTATTTCATTTGAGTGCGTTTATGCCCTGTCGTCTTCTTGTATTTTAATATTGTCAGCACAAATACAATTATAGGTAGTACAAGAGTATCGAGTGCATACAATGGAAAGGCTGGTCCAAGAACAGCATAAGGGCTTCCGTCTGGAAGAATTTCTAGTATTTCAAATACGAGTGGTGTCGTAGATAAGTAAGCGATAGATCCAATAAAAAGCCAGAGTAATATTCTCCATATTGTTTTTATTTGAGGCTTATCTTCTGGGAATGTATACCCTAGCAAGAAAAATGGAGATATAACAAAAGCTCCTACAGCTATAGTGAGTCTTGCTCGGAACAACCATTCTTCTGGATTACTTGGTAAAATTGCATAATAATTCACAATCGCATACAAAGACATACAGAGTGCATAAAACCCGAGCAATCTATTTGTCTCATTTTTGGGATTTCTAATCATGACAATTAACCCCAAGAAGACATTCAAAACGACAGTAACTATTGTGATTATTAGTTGTGTTTCCATATTATTTTTATTCTATCATAAACAAAAAAGCGCGTCTCACTTTGAGACGCGCTTTTCTAATTTAAAACTACTCTTCTTTATTTCTATAAATAAGCACAATGATAATAAATGAGAAAATTAGAAGCATATACCATGATGTATACATATGAAATGATACTGGATGCCATTCTGTAGTTTGATTTGGATATACCCAAGCACGGGCAAATGTTCCTAATTGTTCAGCAAACCAGATAAATAATGCGAGTAATGCTGTAGAAAAAAGAGGAAAAATTTTGAATGTTTTTGAAGTAAGAGTCACGTAGAATTTTGTCTTCCAAAAAGCAATAAGAGCTATGAAGAATAGTGCATATCTAACATCTATAGTGAAATAGTTCGTAAAGAAGTTCACATATATAGCAAGTCCAAGTAAGAATAAGATTGTTCTGTTTGGTAAATCAATAAATTTAAAATTATTAATTCTCCAAGCACGAGCAATATAAGACCCTACAGAAGAATACATAAATCCAGTGAAAAGTGGTACAGAGCCTATCACAAAGAACGCAGGCTCTGGATATGACCAAGATCCCACCATGGGTGAAGTTTTCCATATCTCCATACCCATCGCGCATATGTGGAATATTATGATAGCCAAAACCTCTTTTGGTTTCTCGGCTTTCGTAACAATAAGTATCACTTGAACAATAACAGCCATTATGAAGAGTAGGTCATATCTGTATATTCCCGGAATACTAACATATCGAGTAATCAAAAGAAGGGCGAGTATAATCCCACCAAAGAGAGCACTTTGCGCTTGTTTCTTTATGAAGATTAAAAATTCTTTTATGAAGGACATGATATTTATATTTTATTTAAATTAGTAATCTCTAATTCATAATTATATCCTGGAACACCTCCATATCCACCTGGGCCGTATAATTTACCTTTTATATTTACGTGTACATATTTTAACTCAGTTTCTGGATTTAAAATTTTCCACTCCAAATCTTTCATTAATTCTATACTTTTTTCTGTTTGTTTAATCCAAATTTTATCACTCTGACTATTACCTTCTTGGGGTAAATTTTTTGCAAAATATAATGACTCCCATGTTGAGACTAAATAACCATCAGAAATAATGTATTTTGGTTTGTATTTTTGTATATATACAAAAATACAACAAGTTAAAATAATTATTAAAAGAGAAAATAAAATTATTTTTTTAGACATAAATTAAAAATTTATTTATACAGCAGATTAAGATTGTCATAGGTCATATTTAATAAACTTTTTTCGGAGGTATTATTTTCAAATTTTTTCTTTCCTTTTGTTTCTATTTTAATTAAATTTTTATTATCAAAATAATAATGCCCTTCAAAAACTAGTTCCAATTTTTCATAATTTAGACCTGCTATATTTTCATCATAAGGAAAATCATCTTCTTTTTCAAAAATAAAAATTAATTTTCCATTTAAAAAATAATACTCGAAAGTCTTTACACAATAAGATAAGCCGAATTTTTCTATAATTTTCTTGATTTGTCCTTCTTTAAAATAACCACTCAGATGACCTCCTCCATCTGTCATTTGTTCTAAAAACTCTTCATTTTCCAAAGTTTTTATCTTATAATTTTTATACTGATTAATTGAATTAACTTCACTATCGATATCCTTAATTAAAGATACTTTTTGTAGTTCATTTTGGTTTAAACTTATAAAGTAATCTTTCTTTCCAAAATATCCACCATTACCAGTTGTTGTCTTTATAATTTCAAATAAGGAATTGTTTGGAAAATATTCTCCAACTCCTAAATAATCTAAGTCATTAAAAATAATTTCATTTTTAATTCTTCCTTCAATTCCAGATCTAAGTCTTTCAGAATAAACAACTTTATTATCTTTAATGAAAATAATTTGATGGTCAGCTAATCCATGTTTAATATAATTTAAATTTTTATATTTTTCATTATCGAGAATATATCCTTCCTTGAAATAATACATTTTATCCCATTCAAAATCAGCAATATCTTTTATGTCTAAATAACACTTTTGTAATTGAGTACAATTTTCATTTACAAAAAATATAAGGTTATTACTAAACCTATATTGTTGTTTTAAAAAATAATAAAATATTATTATAATTATTATTATTATTATAAATACATTTTTTATAATATTCTTTTTTAAGACAGCGCTTTTTATTATTTTAAACATAAAAAATTAAATATTTATTAATTAATCTTCTTCTGTATAAATATTACAGACTATATCTTTAGAATCAAACTCAACAACAAGCCATTTATTATCTGAAGCTGTGAAAGAAATCCAGTAAACCCACCTATTAGTATTTATATTATTATTTTCTAACCCTAAAATATCAATAATTTGATATTTATTTTTATCTTTAATTGTTTTCATAAAAATTAAAGACGGAATCATTTTATGTCTATTCTTTAAATAAGAATAACTGTCGACACCATCAAGATTTTTTGTATTTTCTTTAAATTCAACCCATGAATATTTCCAAATATTTGAATTAAATTTATTAACCAAAAATAGATTAATAATAACAATACTTAGAATTATTAATATGATAATGTATATTTTTCTCATAATATCATCTAATATTTAGTCCATTGTTTAGTTAAAGAATTATAAGTTGTAGATTCTCCTAGTGTTGAGCTTGGGAAATAAATTTCATATTCAGTATTATTTAATTTAACATACCAAGGAGGATCATTTTCGTAAGGCTCTGACAATCCTGTATCACTTATCTTTTCAGGTAATTTGTTTTTATTTATTTTAAAATCTTCTACCTTTTCAATCATTATTTCTGATTTTAGTAACATTTCTTTTTTATATGAAGTCTCCCAATTAAAAACCCATGCCATATATAAAAACATAATAAAAATTAAAATTGAAGAGATTATTAAGATTAGTACATATTTTGGTTTCATTTTAATTTATTTTAAATTAATAGGTTTTGTTGTTTTATTTGTCATTGTGGGAAATTTATTCTCACCATCTTTATTAGGTAAATTACTATAATTTGGAGCATTTTCTGGATCTGTTGCTTTTAGAATATTATTCAAATAATTTTCTACCTGATCACTGAAATTTAAATTACTACTTAGATTAAAGTGATTTACAGCAAAATCAGCACCGTATAAATCAGAAGGTAAATCTTCATAACTATATGCTGATTGAGAAGCAAAATGTTTATCTGTTAACTCTTGAGCGTATCCGTCTTGAAGAGCCATCCCAATAGGATTTTTTAAATTATATTTAGTATTTGCATAATAATAAGCTCTGCCAGCATAAAACATAAAATGAGCCATGTCTATCCAACCACCATTTTCTGTATAAATATACCTTCCTTGCCTATTATTAAAATAAGAAGCTTGAGCAGGTTCTGGTTTGAAGAATTTCTTTTCATTAAATTTTGTAGTCCCTAAACTCAACATATAATTATGCGCATCGTTACCCTTATATAAACCTACTCTTCTAGTACTATTTTCTAAGACTGATTTAAAACTAGCTGCAGTCCCAGCATATACCTTCACAGGCTCTCTTCCATCCGGATCAACCATAACTATCGGATTATTTCTTGCATAAGAATATGAATTTTGATTCTGAGGATCAAGTAGCCACTCTTGTGATATTTCCCAAAATACAGGATCCTGACTTATAAATCGACCAAGAAGAGAATCCTGATATCTTGCTTTCATGTAAGTATAATTTGTATCAGAATCAATTTGATGACCTGTATACTTCCTTTGTTCATCAAAAGAACCAGACTTATCATTCGTACGTATTGTACCAAATGGATAGTAATCAAGCACTTGTTCTAGTGTACCAGATGAATTTGTAATTACATTTGAACCAGATAGGTGGTCTGTGTGATTGTAATATATTGAAGGAATACCAGACAAAACTTCTATAGTAATAGCAGAATTATTTCCAATGTTTATATGTTTTGTAATATCGCTAGAATTTTTTATATTATATAAATTGTTTATATAATAAGTCTCATCAGAACCGACTTTGTATAAAGTACGAGCTCCATTTGAATCATACTCATAATTAACAGATACAGCACTAGGAGTAATGGTTCTTGTTAAACGATTTTTATAATCATAAGTATTGGTTGTGCCCAGAGAGTCAGAAACGAGATTTCCGTTTGCGTCATAATTATAAGAGACAAGACCTGTAGAACCAGCTGTACCAACACTTGTTACAGCGTGAGGATTTGCATAATTATTTATTCCAGTATTTCCTTGATATAAATATGTGCCTGGATTGTCAGACTTGGTGGTAATATTTCCCAAAGAATCATATGTATATGTATGCGAATAATTACCATGAGGAGATGTTATTATTGCACTTGTTAGACGATACAAATCATCATAAGTATATATAGCTAATTTCTGTCCTTTTGTCTGAGAATTATCTGTAATTGATAATATATTTCCAACAACATCATAAGAGTAAGATATGTCTTGAATCTTATTTGATGAATTATCTGTGGTATTGATTTTACTTAATCTATATAGATTATTTTGATCGTAATCGAATGTTGTTTTTGTTCCATTACTATTAACCCTTTCAATAATATTATTATGTGGTCCATAATTAATATTTGAAATCAAATTTACACCAGCAGTATTTAGACTGTCTGTATAATCTATTTTCTCTATATTATTACCATTATTATATGTATATATAACTTCTGAAAGGTCTGGATATATTATTTTTGTCTTATTTCCTTGATAATCATATTCATATTCTATAATATACGAACTACTATTTAGTATTCTTTCTTGTTTTTGAACTAAACCTGTTGGTAAATATATATAGTCATCTTGTAGTCCAGAAGCTTCTACAGTGCTACACAATTTTCCTACACCAAAAGTACAAGTATCATATGTATAGGAGGTTTCTATTGATGGAGTAGAAACATAATCTTCTTCTAAAATACGATTTAATGAGTCGTATGAATACTGAATTACTTGAGATTTTGGATTTCTTACTGAAATCAAATTTCCATTAGTATTATATGAGTATAAATATGTTCCATAGAAATTATCTAGAGGATTATGTAAATCTTCAGCAATCAATCTAAGACCAAGTGCATTATAAGTAAAACGTCTCAAATTACCTTGTGAATCAGTAATTTTTATTAAATTATTATTAATATCCCAAGAATAAGAAGTTGTATATATATTTAGTCCCTCATGTTCTTTTACATTTATTAAATTCCCTCTTATATCATAAATATGATCTTTAACATTTCCCTTTTGATCAGTGACTTGTATTTCAAGTAGATTATAATTTGTTGAAATAGAGCCATTTACACCACTCTCCAACACAATTCTACCCAACATGTCGTATGTGTATGTTGTAATAAGTGAAGTATTTGTTGTAATTTGGGTAAAGTTATTTGAACTAGTATTGTATGGTAATGATTGTTTATAAACTAATCCTTTAGAGTTGTATATTGTATCTGATGTGTTGTAGCTATTTTCTGATTGAATTTTAGTCTGTATTTTTCTACCAAACCCATCAAAAAAGTTTTTTGTTGTGTTGTTTAATGAATTATTTATATTTGTTGTTATTGTAATACTATTTGGAATACTGTAATCATCATATGAATACTGCTTTTTAACTACATAATTATTAGCATTACTATTATCTCCACCTCTTTCAGAGATAATACGACCAAGACCATCGTAGTCATAATAAACATTCTGACTATTACTATCTATAATCTTTGAAGGTTTACCTATAAAGTAATCGTACTCATAATTTAATGATTGAGAAAGAGGGTTAGTTATTGTTACTGGATATAAATTATATGTATCGTATATATAAGATGTTTGATTTGAAAGAGAGTCTTTTGTAGTTAATACTAGTCCAAAAATATCGTATGTGTTTTCAGAATCTTGATATTGAGTACCATCAATCCACTTTGACTCTTTTGTTGTATTACCCAATAAAACATCGCCAAAAGATTGATTATCATAATAATATTTTGTTTCATTAAATTTAGTATTTTGATAATCTTTTTTAATAACATCCTTTACATAAGAATCAAGCCTTGCTGTAGATGATAAATTATTTGCATATTCATATATATAAACAATTTTATCGTTACCAATATCAGTAAAGGTACCATCATTTAGAGCTATAACTTCTCCAAGATCTTCTTTACCCAATAAATTACCATTTAAATTATCATAGTTATATAAAACAGCACTAGACTTTTGATTTATTTGATTTTGATGATGAATATACTCAATAGAAGTATTAAGTTTTACAAAACTTACATCAGTAGCAAGATTATATTCATCCCATGAATTAATAGTTTTTTCTAAAATTATTCCAGAATTATTATATTTTTCTTGTCTATATAATTTCCCAATTTTATATGAAGTATCATTGTATTCACCTAAAGAACTATTAGTTGAATTTCCTTGATGATAATATGATTTTATTACATCACCATTTATATCTGTTTCTGTGATGATATTAAAGCCTGCAAATTTACGATCTAAGCTACTATTAAAATAATAAAAACCACCTTCGTATTTATATACATTCTGAGAGATTATTCCATTATTGTCATTTGATGTTATTTTTGAAACAACATCAACAACTAATGGTAGGTTTGGATTCAATAAATTTCCAGAAGAGTCTCTCAAATCTGAACTTTTCTTATATTCAATTTCTGAAAAACCTTTACTCGAAAGAGTTATTTTACTTAATAAATCAGCTTTTTTAGTATTATTATTTATATGAACTTTTGTATAAAATTGCATTTGATTTATAGTTCTAATAAAATCTAGTGATCCATTATTGTCTAGATCTACAATATGAATACTACCTTCGAGTAAGGCGTCACTCTCAACTTCTTGTGGTATATTCCATGTAGGTTTAGCGACCCATCCAGCACCAGTATTTAAATATGTTTTATAATCACTATTAGTATATTGGAGATTATAGTTTGGTAAAACATCTGTTAGTCCATCATTATTAACATCAAAAAATAGTAATCCGTTTTCTGTTCCAGAATTATTTAATGTGTTAAATGGTGTATTGTATGCATTATCTAAAATCCAAGTATTATCTCCTTTATTTATATATGTATTGTAGTAATATTGTTGCCATTGATTGTTGTGATAACTATATATAATATCTGGTAAACCATCACCATTTATTTCAACAAATCTAACACTCGGCATTTTTGAATTATCTGTAGGTATTCCTGATAATGTTTCAGAATCAAAACCTTGACCATTATTTTTTTGATATCTATCATTAGAAACACCAACGTTTATTTTTGTAAATACCTCAGCTAGGCCATCTCCATTCATATCATTAACAACTCCACCCCAAATATAAACATTATTATCACTTTGTATTGGCACAGTTGGAGATTTTGATAAATCTTGAACCCAACCAGAACCTGTATTTAGATATGCATCAAATCCACCCCTAGAGAATGGTGGTGTAGAACTATCATATGAAGTTAAAGTATTTTCTTCGGCTTTTATAATATCTGGCAATAAATCACCATTAACATCTACAAATCTAACTCCTTGCTCCCAATAATTTTGATAGACTCCCCCACGTATTTCATTTTCTAAAAAGTATATTGGTAATTGATAGTTATTATCTAAAGACCATGTTTTTGAATTAGAATTTCTTATCCACACACTATTCAAATCTGGATAATTTGGATTTGGTGGATAAAGATTGGTTTTAACTGATTTTGTAATATCTTGAAGTCCGTCACCATTAACATCTAACATCTGTTCGTGACCATTTCCAAAAGCAAATGGTGCTGTCCACGTTGTATCATCCAAAGTCCAACCAGGTGTGGTTGTTTGATAATTAAATATTGTAGAAGGTTTTGTTGTTGTCTGATTATTTTTATAACCAACTTCTGAAATAGAATAAAGTAAACTTCTCTTAGAATTATCACCGACTATGTAAGATAAAATATATTCCTTTAATAGGATATTTTCTTTTTTTATTTTAATTCCATTTATTCTATAATTATTTTTTACAAGAAAAGCATAATTATAAAATGAGAGCATATCCAACCTACTTTCTCTTGTAAACTCTATTTCAAAAATACCATCAGTGGCTCCATTTCCTGTATAATATATTTTATAAGGATATATTTGACCTTCATTCTTAAAATATTCATATCTGACAAAATTATCATATTGATCACGAATTTCTGTAAGCATCCATTTATTTGTCTTTTGTCCAAGAGAGTCATCGAGTCTGCCATTAGATAATTCTCCATATTTATATACCGTACCCATCTTATCTTTTACAATCCAAAAAACACCATCATATTCATATTTATTAAAATCACCATTTTCAACTTTAGGACTATATAGACCTGTATAGACTTCTTTTAATTCTCCAGATAAAGATGAAGAGAAATAATTGTTAACATAGAGCGAGTCTGTACCTATTTTGTTTACTCTTTCAATATATGGAATATCAAATTCCCAGCCATAACCAACAATATTTGTGAGGTCTGATATTTGTTGACTATTGTAAGAAATAGATATGTTTGGCTCTATATTTCTTCTACCTTTAGGAATTTGTATATCATAGGAATACAACATAGCTCCTGTAAAATTTTGAACTTTAGGAATTTGATTATTATTTGAATTTTTAGAGACTATTTGATTTTTTCCATCTCCCTGTTCTGAATTTTCTTGTTGATTTGTTGTCTCTAAACCATCTTCATTAGGAGATAATTCTTTTTCATTATTAACATCATTTTGTGATTCTGTTTTTATATCTAAATCTATATCCAAAATGTCTTCACTTACAGTATTTTCATTATCTAAAATCAAGGCATCTTCTGATACAATATTATTTAATATCTCTTGTTCTGATTGATTTTCAGAAACAATTTCTGGAATTTCCTCAGCTAAAACCATCAGAGGATATATATTTAAAGAAAAAACGACCAACATAGAAAATGTTAGTCGTTTAAATAAAGTATAAAAAATTTGAAGATCTAATATATCTTTTGTGGGTTGTTTATATTTCATGGAAAAAATATTTACTCATAATATTTAATTATACATTTAGTTTTTAGGAATGCAATAAAACACAGATTTTTGACTTTGCTTCCAAATATGTGTAATCTTTATTTAAAATAAGTATAAAAATGAAAGATCTATTATTTTGTAAACAAAACCACTCAAATAATGTGGTTTTAGTAGGAGAAGATGTTATTGTTTCTGGTTTTACTCAGCCTTTTGAAAATACTGATGGCATGATAACAAAAAGAACAGATATTGCACTTGTCTCATATGGAGCAGATTGTACAGTGGTGGCTTTTTGGGATCATGAAAAAATTGGTATATGTCATGCTGGCTGGAGAGGTTTTGTAAACGGTATACATGAAAAGATGTTAGAACATTTTGATTCTAATGTTAGTATCTATGTCGGACCATTCTTACATAGTTTTGAAATTCTAAAAGATGATTGTTATGACAAAATTTATAAAAAATTTGGAGACAAATATTTTATTGAAAATCATAATGAAATAATTTTTAATTTCAAAGAAGCTGTATTAGATCATTTACCACAAGATAGTTTAATTATTGACGACAGGTCAACGACAGAACACCCCGAACTAGCAAGCTGGCGAAGGGACAAAAAAAGCGGTAATGGTACACAAAACAGGCTTGTAGTATGGAGAGGTAGAGACAATCATGTAAACAGAAGACTTTTCTATCCTGGAGAGAAAATTATTATAGAAGACATTTAACATCTCTATAATAAAAATCCCGCAATAAGCGGGATTTTTATATTTTACAGTCCTTCCTCTTTTAATTTTTCTATTATTTCACGAGTCTTTTTTGAGAGTTTTGTTGGGAAAGCGATCTTTATGCGGAGCAAGATATCGCCTCGCTTTCCGCGATTTGGAACACCTTTGCCTTTTATACGAAGAAGTTCACCATGTGTTATTCCTTCTGGAATCTTCACATCGAGGTCACCATCGAGAGTCTTGAGCTTGTATGTAGTGCCTAAGAGAGCATCTGACAGCTTCAAAGATACATCTTTGTATAGATCGAAGCCTTGTCTTATGAATTCTTTGTGAGCGAGAACATTCACACGAATATACAAGTCTCCTGATTGTCCACCTGACACAGCTTCACCCATTCCAGTCATTCTGACCATTTGGCCATTTTCTATACCGGCAGGAATATTCACTTTTATTTCTTCTCTAACATGATCTACACCTTTTCCGTTACAAGACTTACATTTATGTTCTGGGATCTTCCCACTACCACGACATGAGTCACAAACACGCTCTGATTGGAATGTACCAAGGAAAGAACGCTTCGTCTCAATAATTCTTCCTTTTCCATTACATAAGTCACAAGTCTTCTGCTTACTTCCAGATTCTGCACCAGAACCAGAACAAGATTTACATACACCTGTTTTGTTCAATACCACAGTTCTCTCTGTTCCAAAAACAGAATCTTCAAAACTAATATGAAGTTCAGTAGAAATATCTGCTCCACGACGTGGTCCACGAGAACGTCCTCCACCAAAAATATCTCCGAATATATCTCCGAAGTCATTCATATCGAATTCTACTCCACCATTTTGGAATCCTGAGAAATCAAATCCTCCAAAACCTTGTCCTTGCCCACCACCGAAGCCTTGAGGTCCCGCACTGCCGAATTGGTCGTATTGAGCACGTTTAGAATCATCAGATAGAGTCTGATATGCTTCATTAGCTTCTTTGAACTTTGTATCGTCACCACCGTTTTTGTCTGGGTGATGTTTGTGAGCTATTTTGTGAAAGGCCTTCTTGATCTCATCTTTTGAAGCACCTTTTTCTACACCAAGAATTTCGTAATAATTTTTAGACATAGTTAGTTGTTTTTTAAATTATGCCCAAAATATGGGACTACTGATAAAAATATGTATGTATTATAGCACAAAATGAGTATTTTGCGAATGATCTATTTCGCCAAAAATTGCTTTCTTTCTGCTTCAGAAAAACGCTCTATCGCATAACGGAGGGTTGTTCTTGGGAGAGAATTTTTGTACTTTTGCAAGAAACTCTTTAGTACATTTTCATCTTTTTTGCCGACTTCACGAAGCATCCAACCACAAGCTTTATGATTCAGATCTTCTTTGTCATTCTTTATAATAAGGACAATGTCTAAGGTGTGTGAAAATACACCCTTTTTAATAAAAGTATAAGTCGAGACTATAGAGATCCTTCTATCCCATAAATTTTTTGAATTCGAAAGGGAAGTCAAAACTTCTTTTATCTCACTTGCCTTCTTATTTTCAAAAAGATAGTTTCCAAATATCTTGTATACAGAAGTATCTACAAGATCCCAATTATTTATATACTTTCTATTTTTGAAATAAAAATTAAATATGACTTCCCTTTCTTTATCATTTTTTGATTTAGTTGCATCTTCGTATTGCAGAACAAGGATATGCAGAGAGACTAACCTCACTTCATGGTATGGATTTTTTAGTAATTCTAAAATACTCTTTTTGTCTAAGTCTTTATACTTTTTAGAGATTACTCTACATTCTGGAACTGTAGCACCTATAAATATATCTCCTTCTCCGTACTGACCCTTTCCTGTTTTGAAAAAGTATTTTGAGTGCTCGGCGCGTTCTTTGTTTCCAAATTTTTTTAGTTCTTTTATAAGGGAATCTTTATTCATTTTTGTATTATAGCAAAAAGAAAAGGACCGCTTAACGCGATCCTGTGGCAGCAAGGATTTTTTCCTTAGGTACTCCAAAATGTTCATGTTGAGCCTCTTTTAAATTCAAGGCACAAGCAGAACACCTGGAACTCATGTTTCCAATTTCAGTATTAATCCAATTATCTTCTTCTTTGGAAAAATTCTTTGTTTTCATTACAAAAACATAATGATCACTACCGCTTGGATTAATCTCAATCGATAATTGAGATAATATTGATTGAGAATTAAAACAGGCATCGTCTCCGATATCATTAAAAACGATATGGATATGGAAATCATTTTTTTCCAAATCTTTAGAGGCTATGAAAGTAGCTTGTGGCTCTTTCAATAAGATCATTTTGTGAGAAAATTTCTTTAAATTGTGAAAATCTTCTTTTTCTACAATCATTTTCGCTTCTTTAAGCTTTATTGAGCCTGCAAAAATAAAAATAACTCCTGAATCTAAGTTGTTTTCAAAAAACTCATTAAACTTTTTAACCCAAAGCTCTCCTTCTTCTGGATTAGTTCTAGGTTCTTTTGCTTGTTTTTTGGACTGTGACATAACTTTTTTATGTTTTTTTTGGTTGTGAAAAATAAAAAATCTGAAACTATTGTACAATATTTAAATATAAAAGTAAACAGGCCGAGAGATTGGGTTTTTTATCTCAATCTCTCGGCCTGTTCTTAATGATTTTATTGTTTTAATTTATCTGCAAAATCTTTTTGTAACTTCTCTAGTTTTGGACTAATTACAATACTACAATAAGGAACGTTCTTATTCTTCTCATAATAATTTTCATGATATTCTTCTGCTTTATAAAAAGTTTTAGCAAGATCTATTTCAGTAGTTACAAACTTTCCTTCATCCAAATGCCTCTGAACATTACTTGCAATATCTTTTGCAACACCAAGTTGTTCTTGTGTTGTACAAAAAATCGCAGACCGATACTGTGTACCAATGTCTGCGCCTTGTTGATTTTTGGTTGTAGAGTCGTGAATTTCAAAAAATATTTCAAGTAAATCTTCAATCATAAGAAGTTCTGGATCATAAACAACCTCTACAACTTCAACATGACCTGTTTCTCCACTCGAAACCATATCATAATCAGGATGAGGTATGTCTCCACCCATATATCCAGGCTTTGCAGAAGTTACACCATAAACACTTTTAAAGATTGCTTCTGTACACCAAAAACATCCTCCTCCTAAATATATCGTTTCAGTCTTATTCATATGTTAAGTATATTAAGTACACACAAAAGTACAAGGGGAGAAAATTAACCTTGTTTTAAAACTATCTTTTAACAAAAAGTCTTGCCAATCTCAACTCATCAAAAGAATACTTCTTCCCTTCTTTTTCTGCTATAGATTTCAAAGCTGTAAGCTTCCCTTCTGTTTTTTCAAAATACTTTTCAACAAATGTTGCAACCTTTCTATCGTGTTTCAAGTGATTTATAGAAATATCATCATCAAGAAGTAGTATCTTTTCCAAATGATCAAATATGGTGCCCATAGTCAACTTTCTTTTGTCTGCAATTTCTTCGATAGAATAATATTTTGGAATTAATTCTCGGGTCTTGTCTATTGTAGACATTTTTTCTTCTTCGTCTTTTTTCTTCTTATCAAAAGTTCCTCCCATTCTCTCCACAAAATCATGTTCGAGTTTGGTTTGATCTTTTTCTGCCAAGTCACCAAACAAAGATATATTTGCATTACTTTCTCCTCTAAGATATTCATCAAATATAAGAATTTCTGGATCCATTTGTACAGCATTATTATTAAAACCTATCAATTTAATGCCTGAAAGCTTTCGGACACGTGAAAGAGCTACATACCCCATACCATGCCCGAATGATTTTGAAAGATCTATCTCGGCAAGGTCGAGAGACATACCCTGACTTTTGTGAACAGTAATAGCCCACGCAAGACGTATAGGAAGCTGACTAATGGAAGCTTTTACCTTGCCATCTTCTTCAATATTCCAACTATCCGGTTGAATATGAATAGTCTTACCATCTAGAGTCTTTACCACAGGAGTCTTATCTGGAAGAATTTTTTCAATAATTCCACGAGTACCGTTCACATAACCACTTTCAAAACTATTTTTAATAAACATTACTTGCGTTCCCACTTTCAAAGTGAGTTCTTCATGGGCAAGACAACTTTTTTTCAAAAGTTCTACAAGACTTGGATTACCCTTACTCACCATATAATATGTAGTCCCATAACCTTTCAAATTAGAAAGTTCAAGAAGATTCAAACTATCCACATCAACATTGTGGGTATAGAGCTTAGTAGGAACCATATCTCCTTCGAGTTCTACATGCATTCTTTTTTGGAGTTGTTCAAAATGCATTTGATCAAAAAAGTTTCCTCTTATTGAATTCAATATTTCTGTAAAAACATCGTCTTCTTGACGGTGTTGTTCTGTAAGATAACATATAGCAAGCTTCGCATCTCTCCATGCACGCGAATGCATCGCCATATCCTTTGTGTCTGCAGTACGAAAACGTGTTACAGGAGGAAGCTGGAAGAAGTCTCCAGAAAATATAACCTGTAGCCCTCCAAATGGAAGCGCGCTTCTTCTAAAACGACGACAAATCTGATCTATCATATCGAGTCTATGTGAATGAAGCATTGATATCTCATCAATAATAAGAACGCGTGCACCATCAAACCTTTTCCATAAGTATTGTTTACTCTCAAGATCATCGAGATCCTTATCTGATAATTCTTCACGAATACCGATACCAGACCAAGCGTGAATTGTTTGCCCGCCAATGTGAGTAGCAGCAATACCAGTAGAAGCTGTAATTGCTACAGGGATGGAGTGCGCTTTCAAATATTCTATATATTGATTGATCACATAAGTTTTACCAGAACCAGCACATCCTGTGAGGTACACATTTACACCTGTTTTCATTATTTTTAGGGCTTGTTCTTGAGTCATGTTGTATAAGTATATCAAACACAATACTAATAGACGAATAGTTTTTTATAAAAAATAAAGCCCTTACTAAAGTATAATTTTAGTAAGGGCTAAAAAAGTATTATTCTGAATACTCAAAAGGAAGGTAATCTTCTGTTGGTAAAAGCTCTATGCTGTGTATGTTGTTTACCAGCATGTCTTTATGAGATAGATAAGGCTCAGTTTTTTTCAAGACTGCATTAATAAAATTTTCATTTACCAAAGTAAATCTTTCTTCATAATTAATTTTTGGAAAATCACCCTGAATAAAATCTTTCATCCAGAAATACTCCCCAGTATTAAGCTGCATAACCAAAGCATTCTTTGCGCCTTTAATAGTAACTGTTTCTTGATATACAGATTCATCTAATGAACGATATCCAGTAAATATAAAGTCTGGAAAATTTTTATCTTCTGCCATTCCAACAACTTTATATTTATCATATCCATCAAAAAGCGCTTTAGCTACCCATGTATGAGAGGCTCCGAATAAAAATCGGTACAAATCAATTTCATGACCAAAATGGTCTTTCAAAAGACTTCGATCTTTTTTCCATTCATCAGTTACTTTGTGATACCAAAAATCAAAATTGAAATCTGTTATCTTGCCAAAATTTTCTTCAACCCAAACACGATCGTTTAACTTTTCTTTTAACCATACAAAAGGAGGATCAAAACGCCTTGGATGACAACTTGATACTACTAATCCTTTTTCCTTAGCTATCTTCAAAGCATCTCTGAGAATAAATCTTTCCTCCATATTTATAGCCATAGGCTTTTCACAGAAAACTGATTTTCCCGCTTCTACACAGCGCAATAATTGCTCTGTGTGATACTTATCAGGAGAGCCAATAAATACAACATCAATTTGTTCATCTTTAAGAATTTCTTCAAAATCTGTGCGAATTGGCTGATGAATAAGTTGTTCAAAACACGAAGTATCAGCTTCTGTGTTTGGATCAAAATATTTGAGAATTAAAACATTTTTCATTAAAGCTAAATGTTTTACATGGGCACGAATCATGTGTTCGCCTAACCCAACAATACCAACATTGATAACTTGTTTTTTCATATACTTTTTTAAATTATGTGATTTTTTAAGAACAAAATACTCTTTATTATTAACATATTTGTTAATATATGTCAATACTACATCTTATTTTACAAACTTTTTTCTATAGCATCTTTCAGATTTGTAACAGAGAATACAAAACCTTCTTTTTTAATCTTAGAACTATCAATAACAAAATATGATACGAGAGAATCTGCAAATTCTAAATACATAAGTCTTGCAGCGAATACTGGAATTCTCCACAACAAAGGAGACTTGGTCGCTACTCTAATAGTATTCATAAAATCTTTTTGGGTTGGACTTTCTACGGATGTATTATAAACACCCGAGAGATTGTTCTCTAATGAATAAATATACATATCAATAATATCTTGATAAAAAATCCAAGGCATATGTTGCATACCATTACCAAAATATCCTCCAATCCACTTCTCAAACAAACCTTTCAAAACAGAAAGTAGCCCTCCTGGTCCTATCACGTGAGCTGTTCTAAGTATTACAGTTCTTACTCCAAAGATTTCTGCCTTTTTCGCTTCACTTTCCCAATCAATACAAACATGTGCGAGAAAATCATCTCCTTTTTCAGATTCTTCATTCAAAACATTTTTACTACTTTTATAAAATCCAATAGCAGAAGCAGAGACTAAGACTTTTGGTTTTATCTCCAACTTTTCTATAGCACTCATAATATTTTTTGTTGTACCTATGCGAGAACTGTAAACCAACTCTTTGTACTTTTTTGTAAATCTTCCAAAAATAGGCACACCAGCAAGATTTATTATTCCATACACATCATTAAAAATATCTGGATTCAAAGTATCCTTTGAAATATCTAGTGTAACAGAAGATAGATTTGGATTCACAATACGAGAAGGTATCTTATCCAAAACAACAACACAATAACCAAGTGATAATAATTTCTCACTTAGCTTTGTACCGATAAATCCCGCACCTCCTGTTATAAGAATTTTTTTCATTAATTAATTATATCAGACAAAACAAAATCCTAATTTCTATTTTAGGATGAGAAAGAATATCTGAGTAATAAAACTTAAAACACCTCATCCTAAATTGGATGAGGTGTTGGGTTGAATATTCCAAAATTGGAATACTACATTATTTTTTGGTTTCTTTCTTTTTTATGTCTTTTACCTAAACTACTATTTTCGAACCGGTATCTAATTTGGCAAATTATGCAACTTTTTGTCTATGACAGGATACGTAGATTCTTTCGTATTTGGTAAATTTTATAAAAAGTGAACTACCTGCATCCATTGTGACTTTCTATAAGGAAAGTTTTTTATAATAATAAAATTTAATTGTCAATCATTATAAAAGCCTGCAATATTTGTCATATTACAGGCTAACTTTTTAGATTATTTTTTTATGTTCTTAAATTTTCTAAAAGTTCTTTTCTATTTTTTTCTTCACACAATGACATAATAGTGTTTTTATTTGGTTTACTTTCTGTATACAAAAAAATATGACCCTTTCTATTTGTATCATAGTATCCCTGAGGACAATTATATTTGGCATCAAAACTACTTACATACATTGAATGGCAATAGACTGTTGAATTTCTGATCTCTATTCGGTATTTTTTTTCACCAAGCTTTAAGAAAAACATATATGTTTTATCTCTTACATCAAAATCAAAAACTTTTGTCCCTAATTTTGGTTTAATAGTAAGTAAATAAGCAAATATCCAGAAATCATTTTGATTTATTTCCAATGCACTAGTAATTTTAATAGTAACAGAATCATCTTGTTCTTTTGGTAAAATGTATTTTTTTATTTTACTCAGAAAAATTAATAAGTCTGTTTTTACATGTAATTTTTCTGATGGTTTCCAGATGAATTTTTCAAAGTCATCAATAATCCAGGTTTTAATCCCTTCCTCATTTTCTTCTGCGTGTTTAAAAGCTTCACCAACTACAAAGTCAATGTGTCTTTCGTTTTCTAGTATATTTTCCATAATTTTTTGGTTGTTAAATTTTTATTAGATTACCATTTAATAATATATTTGTCAAAAATAAAAATCTCAAGCAATTGCTTGAGATTTTTATTATTTCTAAATAATAAATTTATTATTTTTCTTCTGAATTTTTGTTTACTTCTTGCACCTCAAAATTATTTCTCGGCACCTCCAGTGCTTTCATTAGATTCTGTACTTTCGGCTTCTCTTACTTCCTCTGGTTGAGGTTCTGTTGCTTGTCCTTCTGGTTGTGCTTCTGATTGATTTTTCATCATCGCTTCACCAATTTTAGACATTTCTGTTGAGAGTTCTTCTAGAGCTTTTTTGATTGCTTCTACATCAGAACCTTCTTTTACACTTTTCACTGTAGCAACTTTTTCTTCAACACCTTTTTTGATATCTTCAGAAATTTTTCCTTCTGCATCTTTGAGAGATTTTTCGGCTGAGTAGATAGTCATTTCACATGTATTCTTCACATCAACCAAATCTTTTTTCTTCGCATCTTCATCTGCGTGTGCTGCGGCTTCGTCTTGCATACGCTTAATATCTGCGTCTGTAAGACCTGATGAGGCTTCGATACGGATTGATTGTTCTTTTCCACTAGTCTTTTCTTTTGCTTTTACGTTCAATATTCCGTTTGCATCAACATCAAAAGTAACTTCAACTTGTGGCATACCGCGTGGTGCTGGTGGAATTCCTTCGAGGACAAATCTACCTAGAGATTTGTTGTCAGACGCCATTGGACGTTCACCTTGAGTAATATGGATTTCTACACTTGTCTGATTGTCTGCAGCAGTAGAGAATACTTGAGATTTTGATGAAGGAATAGTTGTATTTCTTTCTACCAATTTTGTCGCTACACCACCAAGAGTCTCTATACCAAGAGATAGAGGAATAACATCGAGAAGAAGCACATCTTTCACATCACCTTGGAGAACACCAGCTTGTACAGCAGCACCGAGAGCTACAACCTCATCTGGATTGATAGAACGGTTTGGTTCTTTTCCATTAAAGAGTTTCTTCACTGCTTCTACAATCGCCGGCATACGAGTCTGACCTCCTACCATAATGATTTCGTTTATTTCATCCATCTTGAAAGGTGAAGCTTCCATTGCGCGCTTTGTGATTTCGATAGAGCGAGTAATGTATTCTTCAGCAATAGAGTCGAGAGTTGCACGAGTCATTTTCTCTACCAAGTGTTCTGGACCATTTGCACCTGAAGTGATGAATGGGATATTGATTTCTGTTTCTGGAGTTGTAGAGAGTTCAATCTTTGCTTTTTCGGCGGCTTCATCGAGACGTTGCAATGCGAGAGGGTCTTTTGAAATATCGATACCTGTTTTCTTTTTGAATTCATTTACGAGCCAGTTGATAATCTTTTGGTCGATATCACGTCCTCCCATGTGTGAGTCTCCGTCTGTAGACTTCACTTCGATAACATCATCAGATACTTCGAGTACTGAAACGTCGAATGTTCCTCCTCCGAAGTCATACACTACAATCTTCTCGTTTTTCTTTGTGTTGAATCCGTATGCGAGAGCGGCTGCTGTTGGTTCATTGATAATACGCTTCACATCAAGACCTGCAATTGCTCCAGCATCCTTTGTGGCTTTTCTTTGAGCATCGTTGAAGTATGCAGGTACAGTAATGATCGCTTCTGTAACTTTTTCACCAATCTTTGCTTCTACATCAGCTTTAATCTTCGCAAGAATCATTGCAGAAATTTCTTCTGGACGATTCCACTTATCACCAATATTCACTTCTACACCTCCGTCAGTTCCTTTTTGAATTTTGAATGGAGCTGTTTGTTGTGTCTTTTGAATTTCAGCATCTTCAAAGCGGTGTCCCATGAAGCGCTTAATACCATAAATTGTATTTTGAGGATTTGTCACTGCTTGGCGCTTCGCGAGAAGTCCAGCAAGACGGTCACCATTTTTTGCAACAGCAACAACAGAAGGAGTTGTACGTGACCCTTCTATGTTTTCAATTATCTTTGGTTGACCACCTTCGATAATCGCTACAGCACTATTTGTTGTTCCTAAGTCTATTCCGATTATTTTTGACATATGATTGTTTTTTTAATTTAAGTTAATAAAAATATTTTTTTCTTTTTGTGATCCAAATAAATCTCCGTATTTTATTTTTCCAAAAAAATTTTTGGTATATGGAATAAAAACAGTTACAGATTTTCCATTCTCTTCTTCTATTGCAACAGCGACAGCGCTTTCTTTGTTTTTACCATCTCTTGAAACACTAGTATCAAAACAAATCGCTGAGGCTAATAAATTATCTTTTTCTACTTCTATTCTATGAGCAGAAATTATTCTATCTATAGATTCTTGAGACAATGCAACACCTTCTGTATTTTCTAATTTATCAGGATCAGCCATACCAAGATGAGCTTCTCCGTCTTTTGTAAGCATTGCTGCAAAAGGTGCGAATCCTCCATATTTTTCTAATTGCTGCTAAGCAAAAGGAATCAATGAATTCATAAGTTTTTCTCCGTCTGATAATTCTGTTTCCATATATTTTGAATTAATTAATAATTATTTTCCTAATTCTTTTAAAAACAAAGATATATCTTCTATCAACATTTCTTTTGAATACCATATTTCATCATCTGTATAAAAAATTTCTGAATTACATATATCAATCAAAGCTATTGATATTATTCCAATACAAGCAGCAGCTGCATAATCAGCACCCCAAACAAAAGAAACTCCATAATCAAAATCTTTAACCTTGTCTTTTAGTTCAGGAAAATCAGTCAACAAATCATCAATACTATTAAAATAAATTTCAAAACTAGTCTGCACCCCATTTATTTCACAAGATATTTCATCTAGACCGTCAAAGTCTTTAAAGTCTTCCAGGAATTTAAAGTTAAAACCTAAACTCTTAATCGCTTTCTCCAATACATCCTTGTTTGGAAGTTCGGATTTTTTAATTAGCACTATTTGTGTCATTGACATAAATTTTATATATAATTAATTAATAAATTTGAAGTAAAAGGTATTACAAATAAAGCAATAAGTACCATAAATCCCATTAAAACTACAAAACCAATTGACATAGTGAGGGCTCTGAATACTAACATTTTTTTACTATCTCCATCCTTTTTAAAAATATTTAAAGAAGGAGTTAAAGATAGAACTAAACAAATTAATAAGCCCCCTAAAATTAATAGTCCTTGGACATTAAAAAAGCCAAAATGATCAGAAATTACAGACATTAACAAAGGAATAACAGCACAAATTGTAAAGACACTTTTTCGCCACTTATGAAACCATTCTTTTTGTTCTAATCCCGATAATTGAATACTTTGAGAAAGATATCTTGGCATCATAGAATTTAATTATATATCTATATCTTATTTTTTACAAGTATTTAGCGACCACTAAATATATGTTGATATTATATTCGATTATGATATACTGTCAATATTAATATGACTACCCTTCACCACCCTTTATAAAATAGGTGGTTCAGGATGCTCATAAAATATAATCGTTAAATCTCTTTATTTTATGGCAAAAAGCCCACACATTACAAAAGAAATCTTAAAATCTCTTGGAAATAAGAGGGCTTATACTATTGATTCTATAAAAGAAAACGTTATAGGGAAGATTCCTAATCCTGCGGATGGGCAAGCTTCAACGAAAGACAGACAAAATAAGTCTTATGCAGTAACTAGAGCCCTCAAAAATATGGCTGAAAATGGCCTTGTAGAGACACTTCACTCTGATAACGACACGTATCTGAGAATTACAAAAGAGGGTCGTCAGAAGCTTATTTCACTCAAATTAGACGAAGATACAGTCATAGTACCTTCTACTTGGGATGGTCAATGGAGAATGGTTCTAATAGATATTCCAGAATCAAGAAAGAATGAGCGAGAAAGCTTGCGTTATCTTCTCAAGAAAGCTGGATTCGTATGTCTAAAAAATTCCGCTTGGATCTCCCCTTTTCCACTCGAGCACTTATTCATGAATATAAAGAAAGATTTGGGATTCGAAACAGAGATGGTAATAATAACAACAAACAGTATTGATGAAATAACAGAAAAAGAATTAAAGAAAATATTTCAGATAAAATAAAAATTCTCATATCAAAAAATAAAATCCCCTCCGGTAACGGTTTGGGGATTTTTAATAAAAACTAATCAATATTGATAGCTTTAATCTTTTGAAGGCTTTTTACAAAATCTGAATTTTCCTTAACTAAAGATGACCAGTGTAAAAAAACTTCTTTATTTATTTCTTTTTCGCCAATAGCTCCTTTTGCCATTTCGAAGGCAAACTCTTCCATAGCTTGAACAATTCGTTCATGTAGAGAGTATAACGATGAGTGTATTTCCCTATCATACATGTCATTGAATGAATAGTATGAAAAAATATGTTCTGTATCTAGTAATAGTTGTGCCAATGCATTGTATGATCTAATATCAGAAGAAGTATTTTTTCTCATTTTACAAGTATCATCAATTATTTTTTCA
The DNA here is from genome assembly GCA_031972855.1 of Minisyncoccota bacterium. Lineage (GTDB taxonomy): Bacteria > Patescibacteriota > Minisyncoccia > Phycocordibacterales > UBA9973 > JAIXRY01. The sequence continues at coordinate 52,522 of DALYDY010000002.1, read as the reverse complement.
ATCAACGAATAGACTCTACTAAATGCTTCTGTTCTGAATTTAAGAAATAACCAAGAACCACCACTTACATTCCAATACTCTCGCGACAATCTAAAGAATTCATTTAATAATGATATTTTCTTCAATGGATTTTTCTTTACATGAGAAAGAATTTTGTTTCCTTCTTCACGATATAGAAAAAAGAGTTTTTCTGAAAGAATATTCCTTACAAAATCATTAGTGAATAAAGTTTTATCCTTATCTTGCGACAAGGTTCGAATCTCATCAAAAGGAGTTCTAAATGAATTTTCATAGATCTGTTTAAATTGAATTCCAAAAAATCCAAAAGGAAATTCTTTTTCATTTATTAAAGAAAGTAGTCTATTTTTTTGCTCATAAAGAAGGGTTTTTGTGCGACCAACTATAAACCTCTTAAAGAAACGCTTTTTTGATTTGAATTCATTAAGTGATCTTTCAATCTCTAGGAGTTTGATAATAAATTGAAAACTAAATTTACGCTCTTCATTAAGAGTTAGTTTGTTTTCAAGATATACAAGGTAATCTTTATAACAAACATAAGCACATATACAAGCAACGCTAAGTAATGTGAGGAGGACAAGCCATACTAGTACTATACTTCCATAGTAGGCAGAGAAATTGTTAAAGTTCATTGTTTTTTATTTAATCTGAAAAAATTATAGCATATTTATTATTGTCTTGTCAATATCTATATTTTTTAATAAAAATTAATTAGTCACAATTAATATAAAGAAAGATTTGGGATTCGAATTTCACTCGATCCTCTTTTGTTAAAATAAAAACAGCCTGTAGTGGCTGTCTAAAAAATAGGAACAAGCTGATCTTTTGGAAAAACTTTAACATTCTCTTCGTGAATAACTTGATCAAAAAACGCACACCTTCTTCCTTCTCCAGGAACCATAATGACCATTCTTTGCAAATTACTTTTTGTTAAATTTTTCTCATCAAATTCTAATTCTTTAGAGATAAAATTTGAAAATTCAGTTTTTACATCAGACGGTAGTTTGTTTGCAAAATGAAGAGCTAGAACCTCAGCAATAGTTAAAATTTCACCTCGCACATGTGTAACAAGAGCAATAATTCCAATATTTTTTGAAGAAGATTGATTTTCATGCCCAAACTCCGATCTATTATCAGTAATGGTTTCTATTTCTGTTACCCAATATCTAAAAACAACTTTTCTTCCAGAAGAATCTCCTTCTTTTCGGTATTGATTTTCCAAATTTAATACCTTCTGATAAATTTTCTCTTCTGTATTTTCTGAAGGTTTTAGATTAAAAGTTACAGTATCTCCAAGTCCAGGGGAATCTGTTTCAAAAAACTGAACAAAGAGATTTTTTACTTTCTTTGTTTTAAAAGTTAAGATATTTTTCATTATTATGTTTTAATTTGTTTACATAATACGCTTTAGTCCATAAATGTCAACAATAAATAAATTATCCCAATCCAGCTAGCTAGATTGGGACATTTGTCTTTAACGCTACCCATACGTAAGATACTAAAGACTATATCATCTACGTAATTTACCTTTAAATAAGGAGCATTCTAGACAAAAAGGAGGGGCTATAAACATCTAAAACCAAAATGATTATATATATAAAAATAAATAAAAGCAATAATTAAACAAATAATAAAATCCTGTATTTAGGAGTTTTATTTATTGTTTTTATTGTGAAAATTAACTAAAAGATTATTATATATCTTTACATCTTCTCTATCAGCAAAAGAGTCATTATCAATTTCGAATAACATTTCTACATAATTATGTATAGCATCATATTCTCGAAGATTAATGATTTTTCCTCTTTTAACAATGTGAGATATTTGAAAATAAAATACTTTTCTATCAAACACAATAAAATCAAACTTCATTAGAATAAATACAAAGACCAAAATTAATAAAAATAATTGAATTTTTAAAAAGAATGACAATATAAATAAAGATATAACTAAAAGAGTAAGTTCAATCATGTATTTTACTTCAAAACCAAATCAATATTTGAACCTTTTACTATTTTTCCAAGATGAGGCATGAGTAGTGATTTAAATTCACTAAATAAATTAATATCTTTATCTGTAATTTTCCCATGTTTCTGTAGTTCTACCTCAAAAATACTTCCAACACCTTTTACAGTATCTAAATGAAAAACAGTATTATCAAGACGCCAAACTTCTCTCTTCTTTTCAACTACACCTTTTATTCCGTGAGACATAATTAGAAAAGGAAGAAAATCTTTATCTTTTACTTCATACAAAGACACTTCAGCAACAGTTTTTGATTTTTCAGAAAAATCTGGGCGTGTATAGAAGACTAGTATCTGTGATTCATTCTCTAATCTTAATTTTAGTCTTCCTGATTTCTTTTCAACAATAGCAGGTAAATTAAAGAAGTAATCTTTTTGTTTTTTAACTATTTCTTTTTGAGCTCCAATACTTTTCAAAATAGTTCTTATTTTAGAAAAGTCTTCGCACATATATTTGAGTTCTAAATTGTTTTTTGATTGCATAATTATTTTACAAAACTATATACCTTCACTCTTGCTGGGCGAATTACACGATCATTCATTTTGTATCCAGAACCAACAATTTCTGCAACCATATGGTCTTGTGATTCATCTTCAGTACTTATTGTCTCTACAGATTCATGGAGATTTGGGTCAAATATGACTCCTGTCTTATCAATCTTAGACACACCATATCCATCAAGTGTACGGGTGAATTGTTGCTGAATATATTCCACACCTGCACGCCAATTCGAATCTACTTTTTCCCATGCTTCCTTGTTTGCAAATGCCATATCAAAAGCGTCGAGTGTTGGGAGAAGGTCTTCTACAAGAGAAATAGTTACATAATTCTTCAAATCTTTTCTTTTTGCTTCCTCGTCTTTTTGAAGATTTACATAGTCGGCTTTCATTCTTTGCCACCCTACTAGATATTCATCCCGTTCTTTACGAAGAGTCTTATTCTCCTCGCGAAGTTTCTTTACTACATCTTTTTGAGGTAGAGCATTTCCCTCTTCGTCACTTTCGACAAATTGAAAGTCTGATTCAACAGAATCATCAAAAGAGTCTTCATTTTTTATTTCTTCTTCATCTTGCATATGCTTGTATTATAAAGAAAAAGCAGTTTTAAGCAAATAAAAAAATCCCTTTCGGGATTTTTTTATTTCTAACGTTTTGACCATTGTGGAGCTTTACGAGCTTTTTTGAGTCCGAATTTACGGCGTTCTTTTGTGCGTGGATCACGTTTCAAGAATCCGATTTTCTTAAGTGGTGTACGAAGTTCAGAATCTATAAGAGTAAGTGCACGAGTGATACCGTGACGAACAGCTTCTGCTTGAGAGTGGATACCACCTCCTTGTACTTGAACAGTAACAGTGAATGTATCTTCTATCTTACTTTCTGTAAAAGGGTCCATAAGTATTTTGAACAAACCTTTTGTCATGAAGTATTCTGTACCAGGCTTACCGTTTACAGTGAATTCCATAACTTTACTTGGAACCATCTTTACAGTAGCACTTGCTGTCTTACGACGGCCAACAGTACGAAAATATTCTTTTGTTGTTTTCTTTGTTGTTTCCATATTATTCAATAATTAAATTTTTCATACGTTTTGCACGTAATTTGTTACCTGGGAGCATTCCGTATACAGCAAGTTTGAAAATTTCTGCATGACCCTTTTTAGCGATCACTTGTTCAATACTTTCCATTTTCAATCCTCCTGGATGACCTGAGTATCTTTCATGCATAACAGTCTTTGCTTTTTTAGGAAGAATACGAACATCTTTACTATTTATAATAGTAACAGTGTCTTCTCCTACTGTGTTTTTTGCGAATGCAGCTGTGTGCTTTCCCATAAGGATAGTTGCTACTTGAGTAGCTACACGTCCGATTGCTTTTCCTTTTGCGTCAATAATGTGATTCATATAATATAATTTAAAAACTATGCAACTAGTTCGATTATTGCCATAGGACTTCCATCACTTGTACGACGAGGAAGCTTGTAGATACGAGTATACCCACCATTGCGAGTTGCAAAAGCAGGACCAATTTCTTCGAAGAGCTTCTTTGTAACAAGTTCGTTGTTGTAAAGTGCAGAAAGCACCAAACGACGATTTTGAAGTGTGTCGACCTTTGAACGTGTGATTATCTTCTCAACCATAGGGCGAAGCTCTTTTGCTTTTGCGTCTGTAGTTGTGATACGTCCATGAGTAACGAATGAAATAACAAGACCTCTCATAAGAGCAGTTCTAGCATTCTTTGTTCGTCCAAATTTTCTTACAGAATTATGATGTCTCATAGTAATAATTAATGATTAGTGTTAGTGATTAGCGAATTATTTTAGAGTAATTCCAAAATTTGCTAATACTTTTTTGATTTCTTGGATTCCTTTTTCACCCATTCCTTCTATTTCTAGTAGGTCATCTGAGTGCTTACGAGCAATACCTCCTAATGTACGTATATTTGCTGATGTAAGTGAATTAAGAGTTCTTGTTGAAAGACCGATTGAATCAATACGAGTCTTCATTATGTCTGCCATTTCGAGACTTTCTTTTTCGTCTACTTTTTCAGTAGCTTCGTCTTCTTCTACAACTATAGGAGCTTCTTCTTTTACTTCTACTACTTGCTTGAATTCAACAATAGCTTCGAGTTGGCGGATCATTATAATAATAGAACTTTCAAGTGCTTCACGTGGTGTGATAGTTCCATCTGTTTCTATAATAATTCTCAAACGGTTGTAGTTGGTATTATCATCTACACGCATATTCTCAACTTCGTAGCTCACGCGACGAATAGGAGTGAAAGATGCATCTAGTATAATTGTTCCAATATCAACCTTTGTTTTTTGGTGTTGTTCTGAAGGAACGAAACCGAGTCCTTTTTCAACAGTCATTTCTATTGAAAGAGAAGTATTCTTATCTGTAATTTCTGCAATATGTTGATCTGTATTAGAAATACTTACTTGACCTGAAACCTTAATATCACCAGCAGTAACTTGTTTTGGACCTTTTATTGAAAGTGTTACTGTTTGTGGTTCATCTGTGTGCAATTGAAAACGAACTTGGCGAAGATTTAAAATTATATTTATAACATCTTCACGAACTCCATCGATAACAGAAAATTCATGACTTACGCCATCAATTTTAACTGAAGTAATAGCAGCACCAGGAAGTGATGAGAGGATAATACGGCGAAGACTATTACCTAGTGTATGACCGTATCCAGGGTAAAGGCCATCAATTTCGTAAGTTCCACGATTACCGTCTTCATTAACGATACGTGGCTTTGATGGAAGTTTTATTGTGTGATCTAACATATGGACGCAAAATATGATTAGTATTAATAATTAACGACTGTAGAACTCTATCACTGTGTTCAAATTCAGATACCCTTCAGTATTTTTCGGTGCGCCCTGTACAGAAGCAACAAGTGTGTTTGAATCAAGCTTCAGCCAATTTGGAACAGTGTAGCTCTTTAGACGTTAGACGCGTAGGGTCCTAGCAGGCACATTCAAAT
>DALYDY010000002.1:0-46978 GCA_031972855.1 Minisyncoccota bacterium | reverse complement strand
CTTCACGTGGTGTTATAACATCACCAACACCAACTAGGTGCGAAGCGACTTTCAATCGCTTTCCGTTAACGAGGATGTGGCCATGAGCCACGATTTGACGTGCGAGCGCACGTGTATGAGCAATACCAAGACGGTATACTATATTGTCGAGACGACTTTCTAGAAGTTCGAAAAGTTTGTCTGCTGGTGATTGACCACGAGACTCCATAGCTACGCGAACATAGTTACGCATTTGACGTTCACTAACTCCGTAAGAAAAACGAACTTTTTGTTTTTCAATAAGTTGTGTTCCGAAATCAGAAAGTTGTTTTGGACGCTTGTCATTCTTCCTTTTTGCTTGAGAAATAACAAACTTTTGAGTTTGACATTTTTCGTATACTCCAGGACCTAGACGGCGACAAATTTTATATTTTGATGTAGTCATAAATGTTATTAAAAATTATACACGACGTGGCTTCTTAGGTTTTGGACCGTTGTGAGGAACAGGAGTAATGTCACGAATAGATGTAACATCTATATTGTTTGACATAAATCCACGGATAGTAGGTTCGCGACCTGAACCAACACCAGTAATTACTACATCAACTTCCTTGATACCAAGAGCTGCTGATTTTTCTCCAAGAGTTTCTCCTACTTTAGTAGCAGCAAAAGGTGTTCCCTTTTTTGCACCCTTGAATCCAAGAGATCCGGCTGAAGACCAAAAAATAGTGTTGCCTTGTTTGTCAGTAACAACTACTTTTGTGTTGTTGAAAGTAGCTTCAATGTGAAGTGTTCCTGCAGCAACTTTCTTTTTTGGAACGCGTGAAGAATTACGTGCTGGTGCACCTCCTTCATTTGATCCTCCTTTTTTTACAATACGTTTTTTTCCCATATAAATACTAAAAAATAATTAAGTTAGTTAAAGACTATGTCTTTTCAGTCTTACGGCGACCACTTCCCATAGTTTTACGAACATTTCCACGAACTGTACGTGAATTTGTTTTTGTTCTTTGACCACGAACAGGGAGTTTGCGCATATGACGAACACCACGGTAAGCTTTGATGTCTTTTAGACGTTTGATATTTGCAGCAACTTCACGCTTCAAATTTCCTTCTATCTTAAGAGCTTCTACAATTTTACGAATTGTATTTTCTTCTTCAAGAGTTACTTCGCCTCCTTTTTTGCCATAAGCAACACCGGATTCATCTAATATTTTGCGTGCACGAGAAATACCAATACCATACAGTTCAGTAAGACCTATCTCGAGACGCTTTTCATTTGGAATATTAATACCTAAAATACGCATAAATAATTATTGTTTTTGTTTATGTTTTGGATTTGCGCAGATAATATGAAGGTGACCTTTTCTTTTCACCATCTTACAATTCGCACATATTTTTTTAACAGAAGCCTTGATTTTCATAGACGATAATAAAAAATTTCGGAAGCCAAATATAGATTCCAGAAGTGGGGGTTAGTATACACTATTTATAATCTTTTTACAACCCTCCCTTTTCCACCATATGGATCTAGGAGTACCTCTACCTTATCTCCAACTAATACTTTGATACGGTGTAGACGCATTTTACCCGAGAGGTATACAAGAATATCTTTTTCTCCTCCACAAGAAACCCTAAAAAGGGTATTCGGTAGCGCTTCTATTACTGTACCTACTACAGTCTGTTTATTCTCTTCACTCATGTGTAACAAAAACTATCATAACAAAATTTTATTATAAGGTCAACTCTTTTGGTGGATTAACTATGATTTCTAGACGATTTTGATCTTTTGGAAGTGTACTTTGCCAAATTGGAGTAATTTTTGTTACAGCACTTGATACTGATGTATAATTTTCTAGCATTTTTTCGACACTATTTTTAGGTACACCAATCAATAAATCTGTTAGTTCTTTTTTGTTTATACTAGAAACTATTCTACCATCTGCATTAAGAATAACATCTATATTCATTGAGTTTTCTGGATCAATCGGATTTTGATTAAAAGTAAAATTTAAATTTTTTAGTTCAGGAACATTAAAATCTTTTATATTTAAATCTGTTTTTGTTGTTGTTTTTATATATTCCAAAATAGAATCTTCTAACACCATATATACAACGAGCTTCCCTTCTCTTTTTATTATCGCTTCACTATTTTTTGATTCAAAAAAAGAAGATTTTTCTTCTGGAACCAGTACTGACAAATCTTTGTAAAGAATATATCCAGAAGGGGCTTGAGATTGAGCTTGAATAAACAATTTATCTTTCAACGATTCGTCTAGTTTTGAAAGTTCGGCTTTATACAAACCTTCATCAAGTGTATATACAGTACCTTTTATACCACCTGATAAATCAGAAGTACTTCTAGCATAAACATTTTCAAATCTTGAAGTTTTTGAAAAAGAAGGAAAAGTAAAGTCCATAGGCTTAGAATCAAAATTATCACCAAAATCAACGGCCTCTATATTTGCATTAATACTTCCAACAGAACCAATCCCTGATTCCATCTTTGGAACAACTACAGATTCTGTTAGTTTATAATTTAAACCATTAATTCCCTTCAAAATAGTATTTTTTGGAATAGATACTGGCTTTATTTCTTTATTAAAAATAGTTATTTTACCTTTTGATTTTCTTGATACTGTGGAAGTATTGTCTAAATGGATTTCACTCTCAACATAACCTTTTAATGACATTATTTCAAAATTAACTCCTAACTTTGACTCTCTTGAAAAATTTATTGCTTCATTTTTAAATGAGAAAATTTTAACTTGAGGAGAAATAAAGACTGTAGCTTTTGTGAAATAGCCAGAAATTCCAAAGAACAGAGCAATGACGGACAAAACGGCAAAAATCCACAAAAATGTCTTTGCTTTTGTTTTTGTTTGCTTTTTTTCAGGATAAAAAGATGGTTCTTTTTGAACTTGTTCTGTAGAAATTTCAGGATTAGTATTGATTTTTATATCACTAAAAGGTTTTTGCATGGCTATAATAGAGTCTATATATATGTAAAGTTTCTATTAATAATCTAGTATCATTTAAATATTCATTATTTTTAACATCTATATATTCTTTTACAAATTCACTATTCAATGAAATCACTTTAAATTTTTGATCTGTGACTAAATACTGCCCAAAAGCTTCACTCATAATCAAATCTCTATACCAAGTCTTACCATCACCATTTACCTCTAAAAACACTTTGTTTGGAAGAGTAAGGTGATCACTCATCATTGCTAAGACTTTTTGAAATTGAGAAAGCCAAGATTCTCCTACTACCTTTAATACTTCATCTATATCTTTTTTTGTTTGTTCTGTCAGAGCATCTCTAAAATAACTATCGAGTAGTGACATTGACTCTATGTTTGTTTTCTTTAATTTTGCACTTATATTTCTAAGTATTTCAGCATTACCCAAAGGAATAGATATTGTTTCTACAAGGACACCATTTTTACAAAGAATGATTTCTGAAAGTTCGGTATCTACAGATATAAACAAATAACTTTGCTCATCTTTGAACAAATCCCTAAGAAAAATATAGTTTGAAAATGTATTTGTAGATGAATAAACATTTCTTCCAGACAAAGATAAGAATTTCTCAATACTTTGCTCTATCTTATTAATTAGATCTTTTGGAGCAAAACTTAAATAAAGTGAAAGTTCTAAACTTTTACCTTCTTTATGATAAGGTGTTGGGACACGATAACCGTTTATAAGTGCATCGATGGTATAGTTTTCAATAATTTGCATTTTTGTATTACCGACTTTTTGAGGTAAAACTTCTTTTTGAAAACGCTCAAGTTCTTTTGATACACATTCATGAACCAATTTCTCTGTTATTTTAAAAGTGACATTCTTTTCAAAATATATTTTTTGGGTCTGACTCAAAAACCACGGTGAACTATAAACAACATATACTTTGTCTATATTATTCATTCTAATCTTTTCGAAACGAGACATAGCCTCATTTAAAGAAACAAATAATGATTGCTTAAAAATATTGAAATTTAATTCGTCTGACAAGACAAAAGGTACTCGAGTAATCCATTCAATTGTTGGTTTTAGATTACTTGGAGTACAAATAGAAATAGCCACACTTCCTGATCCAACAGAAATCAAAAGAAATTTTTCTTGTTTCTTTTTCGGCTTACTAAACATATATATAAGTATAGCGTACTTAAAAGTTTTTGTGGTGGGGGAAAATAAAAACCTCTCAAAGAAGAGGTTTTTATTTTCATATTATTCACCAACAAAATAATAAATCTTCCATTCATCAAAAATATTCTTGTATCCTTGTTCAATAAATAATTTTTTAACCGCCTTATAAATTTTTGCCTGTTTTTCAAAATTCCCAGTTTTTGAAATTTCTAAATAATCAGCGATAAATTCCTCAATATTAAAAGGTAACGATTTTAGAGGATAATTTTTTAATTCCCACTCAAAATATTTGTTATATGGTTTTATTCGCCCCTCAAGAGCATAGAGCGAGGTCATGAGATATGGTAAAGATTCTACCGCGTCTAAGTATCCTGAAACATTTCTTTCGTCCCTATAGTGCTTTGCGGAACGGTAAACTTGGTTAATATAGGAATCTAGAGAATTTTTAATAACAGCATCTCTTACACTTTCAGGTAAAGTTCCTTTTTCTTCCATAATTTTTACTAATTCTCCAGTTTTGTCAATAACAGGTTTATTATGTGTAAAATTATACCTATCCCACTCATTATCACTACCCCAAGTTGCATGATTAATTAATTCAGTTAAACTTAAAACTTTTATTTCAAACAAATTAGATAAGTAACTTTTCATTTTTTCTCTTAATTCTTTTGGAGCAGAATCAGATAAAATAACACAAACATCCAGATCAGATTTTTTAGTAATAAAATCAATACTTTTTCCTAGTGATCCACTAAGAAATAATCCTATAATATTTTCATTTTCAGTACAATCTTTCAAAACTAACTTATATTTTTGTTCTAAATCTTCTTTCATATTATTCAATAACAGCTTTAATACGTCTTACACCTTGAGATGATGCTTCTTCTTTTTGAATCTTGAATTTACCTATCGTACCTGTATGTTCTACGTGAGGACCACCACAGAATTCTTTTGAGAATACATTCCCATTTTCATCTTCAACAAAGTATACAGATACGATTTCTGGATATTTTGCTCCGAATTCCATTTCTGCGCCGATTTTCTCTGCTTCAGAAAAAGGCATTTCTCTACGAACAACCTTATAATCTTTATTTATTATTTCATTTACTAGATCCTCTACCTTTTGCTTTTCTTCATCTGTCATTTTGCGGTCAAAAGAAAAATCGATACGTAGACGCTCTTCTGTAATATTTGAACCCTTTTGATGTACTGTTGACCCAAGAACCTCCTGAAGGGCTTTTAGGAGCAAATGGTGAGCCGTATGAAGCTTAATTGTAGTATCACTAGTATTTGCAAGGCCACCTTTAAACATTCCAGCGCCTGCTGTACGAGATTTCTCTTGGTGTTCCTTCATTTCTCTATCAAATTTTTCTCTATCAATAACAATGCCTTTTTCTTTTGCAAGTTCTTCTGTGAGCTCTATTGGAAATCCATATGTAGTTGCAAGAAGGAAAGGGTCTGTACCTTTCTCGAATTCTTTTAAACCAAGTTCAAGTGTTTTATTAAATTTTTGGAACTCTTCAGAAAGAAGTTCGTGACAATTATTATCAGCAACTTTTGGATATAAATCTTTATATTTTTGAACAAACATTTGTTTAATCCAAAGTAATTGTCCGACATCAATTCCATTTTGTTTTGCTCGTACCATTGCTCGGCGAATCAAACGTCTAAGAACATATCCTCTATCTTTATTTGAAGGGAAAACTCCTTCACTTAATAAAAATAAACTAGCTCTAATATGGTCAGTAACCACTCTTAAAGATACTTCGTTTGAAATAAAACCAATTTGATTATATTTAGAAACAGAAGCTGAATCTCTTAAATATTGCATCACATCAGAAAGCATATCGGTCTCATAAGCCGTCTTTTTACCTTGCATTACAGCTGTAATACGCTCAAGACCTGCACCTGTGTCCACATTCTTCTGTTTCAATTTACCTATTACTTTTCCATCTTTCTTTTCGTATTCCATGAACACATCATTCCAGATTTCAATAACTGTTTCTTTTTTGTTCGCCTCGATAAAACCTTCGAGAGTTAGATCTCCAACATTACCTTCCATATCATAAAACATCTCACTACATGGACCACAAGGACCGTTGTCACCAGGTGACCACCAATTATCATCTGCAGGTAGGGCATAGATACGGTGTTCTGGTATACCAAGACTCATCCAAATCTTTTTTGATTCTTCATCATAAGGAGCATTTTCATCACCTTCAAAAATAGTCACATAAAGACGTTTTATATCAAGTCCAAGACCTTCTTCTTTTGAAGTTAGGAATTCATAAGACCAAGAAATCGCTTCTTCTTTGAAGTAATCTCCTAGAGACCAGTTCCCCATCATTTCAAAAAATGAAAAGTGACGATTGTCTCCAATATCTTCCAAGTCTCCTGTACGAACACATTTCTGAACATCAGCGATTCTCTTACCCATTGGATGTTCTTGTCCTAGAAGGTATGGAACTAGAGGTTGCATACCGGCAGTATTAAAAAGTACTGAAGGATCATTCTCAGGTACAAGTGAGGCTGAAGGTATTATTTTATGGCCTCTTTTTTCAAAAAAAGCTAGGAATCTTGAGCGAATTTCGTGGGATTGCATTTGTATAATATAGCAAAAAATAACGAAAATTAAAAAGGGCACCAAAATTATTGCAAACAATAATTTTGGTGCCCTTTTATAATATTATTTAGTTGTTTTTAGTTTTTTTCTTAGCCTTAAACTGACTTTGTTTTAATAATTTTTCAAATTCATCAATTTCTTTCTCTATACTCTTGAGGCCTCCTTCGAAGAAGTCTGGGTGAGACACATCAATACCGATTGATTTGAAAATATTCTCTGGAGACATACTTTCACCCGCACTCAAGAATTCATTAATCTTTTCTATAAATGTATTGTCTTCTTTATATTTCTGATATAGCGCGCGTGACACAAGTTCACCGTATGCATAACTATACACATAGAAAAATCTTCTAAAATGACTCCATCTTACAAAGATGTATCCATCATCATCTGTTATTTTTACAGCTTTACCGATATAAGACTCGAGATGTTTTCTCATTACTTTTGCAATATTTTCTTTTGAAAGATATCCTTCTTCTCTTATTCTTGTATGTAATTCTTTCTCAAAATTAAACGCTGCAACTTGTCTAAATATTGTAGACACAGAGTCTTGTAATTTATCATGGAGAGCGATCATCTTTTCTTTATCTGAAAGAGTTTTGAATAATTCTTCGAATGCAAAGTTCTCAAAAAGAGTACTTGCGACTTCAGCTACAGAAATGGTGTGCCCATCATATAATATTGGTTGTTTTTTAGAGTATTCACCATGAATAGCGTGACCCATCTCATGCGCAAGTGTTGTAACACTATTAAAAGAATTTGTATGGTTCAAGAATACATAAGTTGGACGATTGTATCCACTCCAACAATAAGCTCCACCTTTCTTACCCTTTTTTGGATAAACATCAATTTGACCATTATTCAAATAACTTTCAAATATATCAACATATTCTTTTTTTACACCACCAAAAGCTTTTTTTACCAAATCAACAGATTCTACGAAAGAATATTCTTTTTTAAATTTACCTATAGAGCGAGGAATTTCTGGAGCTTCAAGACTTTTTAAATTGAGAGCCTTTGCTTTTAATTTATAAAATCTATGTGTAAGATGGAAATATTTTGTAACAATATCAATCAAAAATTCTATGTTTTTTTCATCATTTTGATATCCTAATATTGTTGCACTATATGGATTCTTATAACCTCTCAATTCATCATTTATTTTCTTATCAGTAACTATTGCATTCATTTCTGCTTCTGCAAAATGAGATATGTTTTTTATAACTTCGATAACTTTTTTGTTCAATTCTCGAGACTCTTTTATCGGTAATTCTGGAACAAGTTGAACAGCTTCAGCAATACCCATACTTTTACCTTTATACATCACAGTCTGTGATGAAAGAAGTTTTTGTGATTCTCTCACCCACAACCCTCTTGATGTTAGAGATTTTAAATTAAGTATTTTCTCTTCACTTTCTGAAAGTTGATGCTTTGAGTGTAACCAAGTCAACTCTAAAAAATATTTATAATTAGAAAATACTGGATCTTTTTTAATATCGTTTTGAAGTGATGTTTCTATTTTACCTAAATCAAGCATGTAAAATAAAGTTTTATTATTAGATTTAGTAAAACGATCGTTAAGTTTATTAAGAGCTGAATCTAATGTGGAATCAGAACCTTTTATATCTTTTAGGAAATGAAAATAAATTAATGGTTTAGCTGATCCTGTAGTATCCAACAATTTTTCATAATCTTTGATTGATTCTAATAGTGCCTTTTTATCAGTTGTGTAAGATTTTTTATTTTCATACTTCTTCGCAAAAGAGTCGCATGCTTTCTCTATAGCTACAATATCCGCTTCTATTTGTGGGTCTTTTTGATTTTTGTAAAGTAAAGTCAAATCCCATTCAGTCTTAATTTTCTTCATATACATAGAAGTATAAATGAAAATAATAAAACCCGCCAGGCGGGTTTTATTATTTAAAAACAACAAATAAAAGTCCGGTAAATATAAGAATGGAACCTATGATAGTTTTGTAAGTAAAGGCTTCCCCTAAAAACAAGGCTGAAGCAAGAAAAATAAGAATAATACTACCTCTATCTAAAGCGGCTACAAGATTGGCACTTCCAAATTTGAGAGCTGAAAAATAACAAATCCAAGAAAGCGCTCCAGCAACCCCTGCAAAGACTATGTACATCCATTCTTTTCCAGAAAATGAAAAGGAGTTAGAAAATTTTCCAAGAGAAAAAGTTGTAGCAATCAAAAACAGTGTCATTATAAAACTACGAATTGTTGTGAGGAATATTGGATCTGCACTCTTCACTCCTAACTTACCAAAGATAGTTACAAGAGCTGCAAATATAGCAGATAGTATTCCAAGAAATATTGCCATAATTAATGATTGTCACCAGATGTAAAATTTTCTACTCTTTTTGCAAAAGAAGTTTTCTGTATTTGCTTCTCAATAAACCAAAGAACAGTAAAAATAAATAATGTAAGGAATGTAGCTATTGCAGTTATTCCAAACAATCCAAATCCAGCAGACATACCTATACCAGCAGAAACCCAAAGCCCAGTTGAAGAAGTAAGTCCTGTAATATGATGATCTTTTATCATAATAAGACCCGCGCCCAAGAATCCAACTCCAGCAATAATTTGAGCTGCCATACGTAAAGGATCAAAATTAACAACACCTTGATACTGTGAAGATATTAGAACAGAAATGACAACAAACAAAGCAGAACCCATAGAAACAAGGGCGTAAGTCCTCATTCCAGCTGTCTTGTTTGCAAGAAGCCTTTCTGTTCCAATAAGCATTCCACAAAACATAGCAATAAAAAGTTTAACAAAAATATCCGCAGTTTCTGTATTAAATAAATCCATATATTTAAATTATAGACCTATTTCAAATAAAACCAATGTGGAGAATTATTTAACAATTCCTCCTCCAATACAAACATTCTTATCATAAAAAACAATAGACTGACCAGGTGCAACCAAAATAGCTTCTTCAAAAATAACTTTATTATCTATAATTGTAACTTTATAAAATTCTCCATGATAGCGTATTTGAGCCTCACAGACTTTGTTTTCGACAATTTCTTCTCTAAAAACAGTGTTTATTAAAGTAAATTCTTTTTTATAAAAATTATTTTCACTATGCCCGTCAGAAAGTGGATTATTATTAGAGACTACAATTTCATTTTTTTCTATATCTTTGTGAATTACATAGTATGGTAAATCATTTATAGATTTTTTAAGATTATTAAAAGAAAGTCTTTCTCCAAGAGTTACAAAAAGTGCTCCATTATGAGTGCCTAATATTTCACCATTCTCTAGTGCCACATTTCCCTCTTTTTCTTCTATGTAATGTTTAAGAAAATCTTTCATATTTACTTCACCTAAGAAACAGATTCCCTGACTATCTTTCTTTGTAGCTGTTGGGAGACCATATTTCAAAGCCTTCTTTCTTACGTCACTCTTTTCCAAAAAGCCTACAGGAAAAAGAGTATGAGACAAATCATCTTTTGTAAGTGTCCAAAGGAAATAACATTGGTCTTTTGACTCATCTTTTCCTTTATAAAGAGAATTATTTTTATTTTGTGCATAATGACCTGTTGCAATAAAATCAGCACCGTGAGACTTTGCAAAATTCCAAAATACTCCGAACTTCACTTCACGATTACACATAACATCTGGATTCGGGGTGCGACCGAGCTTATATTCTCCGATCATATAATCAGCCACACCTCTTTTATAAGCTTCTTCTCCATCACATTCAAGAAATGGAATACCCAGATGAGCACATACACGAATAGCGTCACGACGTTCGTCACGCCAAGAACATTCGAGGAATTCTGGAGTCCATGTACGAATAAAAACACCAGTTACATCATAACCTTCATCTTTTAGGATTGCAGCCGTTACAGACGAATCTACACCACCAGAAACACCAACAAAAACCTTCGCCTTTAGGGATATATCTCTTTCTTTTTTTGATTTTCCAAAAATTGAAAACATTATTGACATATTATCATAAAATCTGTAGTATGAAAACAAATCTTAAAACTCTATACAATTATGAAAACATATTTAATTTTTTGGCTCGTTTTTGCTATTTCTGCTATAAACACAATTCTTCTTTCAATTTCAAAAATAACTTCCAAAGTTATTTCTCATTTTGAATTAAAGACTCCTTCTGCAAAACTTTATTATGAGATTTATGATGAGTACTCTACATTCTTTTATATATCTTTGAGTCTTACATTTTTATTTCTTATAATTGCAATAAAAGAGACTGTAAAAGAAATTAAACTACAAGATTAGCCGCTAAAAGCGGTTTTTTATTTGACATAATGTCATAAAATCTGTAATATGAAAACAAATTTAAAATCAAATGAAAACAATAATATATTTAACTAAAACAGCATGGAATGATAAACAAAGTCTTCCTTTTAACCAGAAAATAAATGTACTTATTCCACTATTTATATTGATGACGGGACTAACATATTTTGTAGTCAAAAATTCTTTCTGGGTGACTATCAGTACCACATCTTTTACTGTGTCATTAACTATTTTAAGTGAGTTGGTTAATTTGAAAAACTTCGCAAAGCAATACAAACTCGATAGCGGCCGCGAAGAAAGCCTAGATATGTTTTTTCAAATAGAAAAGCTTGCTGTAAAATTAAGTATTTGGATACGAATAAGTGCAGTTATGACTTTGATATCTTTTTTTCTTATACTTATCTTCGGATTCCTAAATCTGTAAGATTAGATCAAAAGGTGCAACCTTCGGTTGCACCTTTTTTTATTTTTTCTCTACTTTTTACTACCCTTTCAATTGCATAAGTTTTTCATAAACTTCTGCAAGAGCTCTTGCATCAGAAAGTGCAGTGTGAGCATTTTTGTTTTCAATTTTGAAATATTCACAAAGATTTCTTAGAGAAAACTTATCTACATCGTCTGTGTTGTGAAATTTTGCAAAGGCAATCGCAATAGTATCAAGCTTGTGATAATGCATTTCATTTTTTACTCCAGCCAGACGAAAAGCTTTTTCAATAAACATATAATCAAAACATGCATTGTGTGCAACAAAAATAGTATCTTTTGTTTTCTCAGCAAATATTTGCATTGCTTCCTTTAAGGTATAAGCGAATATCCAATCAGCTGGTTCATAACCATTCACACGTAGAGCTTGAGCGTCAGCTGTCTCAATATGTTCTGGTTTTATTTTTAATTCAAATTCATCAACGTGTTTCAAAACACATTTTCCTGTAGACCAATCTTGCTCCATAATCACACATCCTATTTGTATCAATTCTTGTGTATCTGGATTAAATCCTGTTGTTTCTGTATCAACGAAAGCTAAATTATGTTTCTTCATAGACTATCTATTATCAATGTATTTTCTCTTATTTGCAAGATGATCTTTATAGGTTGCAGCATAGTGAGCAACACCAAATGAATCATGTAAATAAAATAAATAATTTGTCTTCTCTGGATAAAGAGCGGCTTCTATAGCACGAAGTCCTGGATTACCTATAGGGCCAGGAGGAAGACCCTTATATCTATATGTATTATATGGAGAATCTATAGCCAAATCTGCACGAGTAAGCTCACTAGATTCTTTTCCAAACAAAAAGAAAAATGGAGCATCTACTTGAAGTCTTTGACCTATTCTAATTCTTTCCCAAAGAATTCCAGAAATTATAGGACTATCATTTTTTCCATTTGCTTCACGTTCGATTATTGAAGCCATTATAATTAAATCTGATTTTGTTAAACCTTTTTGTTTTGCATTTTCAACAAGTATTTTTGTTTTATTTTCAAAATTGTTAGACATTGTCTCTATAACAGTATCTTCATTTGCTGATGGGAAAAATTTGTAAGTATCAGGAAAAAGATACCCTTCTAAATTTTGTGTTTTTTGCATAAAAAGTTCCCCATCAAAATTTGGAAGAACTTTTTCTATTGTTTCTTTTATTTGAGTTCTTGTATAACCTTCTGGAATAGTTACTGTTATTCTTTCAATACCAAAAAGTGTTTTAGTAAATCTTTTTGCAACATCCCAAATAAATATAGGATTATCAAATAAATAATCACCTTGAACTATTGCGTATTCTCCACCAGATAATATAACAAGGGCTTTAAATATTGCTTCAGAACGAATAATCTTTTCCTGATACAAATTTTTTGAAATTGAACTTACAGTATCACCACGCTCTACAGTGATTGTTTTTGGAAAATTACTATTTTGAGGAGGAAGTAGAAAGAAAAATATCAAAAATAAAATAATCGCAAAAATCCAAAAAGTTCTTTTACTAAAAAATGATTTTTTACTTTCTTGTTGCATACTAAATAGGCAGATTTGTAGGTGCTTCTGATTTCTTTGATTCTAGACGCTTGAATGAAGGTGTCTCTGAAACGCGACCTGGGAAGTGGAATATTGTAGCCAGTTCTTCTGTATTCATAACCATAAGCTTCTTGTCGCTAGGTGGAACAAAATATCCAGGATGGTATCCTAGCCAATATTTCAAATGTTTTGCTTTAAATGAAAATGGGAAACGTGAGTGAAAGAAGTGACGATCACGATAATCTTCCAACAAAAAATCTTTTTGTTCTGATGTCTTCTTTCCGTCCAAATCCTCAAATCCATGAGTAAAGCCAACGGCATTAGTACCTTTAAATCCATTGAGCTCCATTGTGTTGTATTGTTTTAACAAACTTCCAACAACAGCGATTTGATTCGCATCAAAAGAACCTTTTTTTGCAAGATAAATAGCACGAATACCTGTATCAAAAGAGAACTTTTGTAAAGCTCTTTGCATTGAAGTCAAAATATCACCTTCGACTTTTGACATAGGAAGAGCTCCTTCTTTAGAAAAACCTTTTCGATATTTTTCAATTTCATTCTTAGCAGCGTCAGACCATTTTACAATCTTCTTAATTTTTTTCTTTTCTTTTGTTTCTTTGTCTTCTTCTTCAACTTCTATTTCAAACATTTCCCAATTTGAAGGACGAATACATATCTGCATCATCATATACTCATCTTTACCAATATTAGCCATGTATTCTATAGTCTGAGTTATAGGGTCAATTTTTTGTTCTTCTTTTACCAATGTCTGATCAAGTCCATAATCAACATATGTTTTTATTGGATATGCATTGTTTTTTTCAAAACAAAATTCCATACCCCAGAGCTCTATTTCTCCAGAAGTGTACGATGGAATATCGTCCATATAATCAGGCACTTCGTTTACTTCGGCTTGAGGGTACCCAGCATATATCTGAGATTCAACCATTGCTTTGAATTTTGATTGAACACGTATAAAGAAATATATAGCTCCACCAATAGAAACTATTTCAAGTGAATGATATGCTGGATATTTTCCATTAAAATATTTTGAAGCCCAGTCTCCATATCCTCCTGTTTGATATAAGGCATTAGTAAACATAAGCTCCATAGCTTGAGGAGATTTGAAAACATCTTTTGGAATACGAATCTCTAGCATTGTCCATTTTTGACTTTGAAGATATGTTTCATTAACATACCAAAGCCACACTCGCCATGTTATATAAACAAGTAATATTGGTGCCCAAATAAAAGCTGTATCGATAATAAATTGTATTCCATCAGAAAGCATATGAATTTTGACCAAAAATTATTGGCATTTTAAATGAGCCTGGAGCAAGACCATTTTGAGGGTTTGCTTGAAAGATTATAAAACCTTGTCTAAGAGCTGGGTTTCTAGTGAGAACAATATTTGTTTTAAACACATTTGGTTGATTTAATAAATTAGATCCAGAAATAATTGAAAGTGGAGTATTGTTTGATAGAGGTACACCATTTCCATCAAAAACTTGAGCGCTACCAGCTATTCCATTGATCACATTCCAACCACAGCCATTAACATATCCTGTAATATCTAGAGGGAACAAAATTGGCTCACCTTGAAGATTTGGCTCAAGCACAACAATTCCACACTGATATTTCTTTTCAGTAGTATTTTCTTCTAAATTATTTTGATCTAAACCTAAGTTTATTGGTTGAAAGAAAAAATTATTTTTCTTAAAATAGCCGACCAAAATACCAATCAAAATAAATCCGATTATGATTAAAATTATATTCGCGATTCCGCGATTATTTTTCATATATACATTATAAAAAACTAATCAATTTATCACAAGGAAAAACCCAAGACATAATGTCTTGGGTTTTTCCTTGTGATTTTATAATTATTTCAAACTATACAAACCATTTTTTTCTTTTTTGAAGTATTTTGCATTTTGAAGATTTACTAAAATTGTATTTTTCTTCAAATATCTTTCTTTCATAACCGCATCAACAACATCTTCTTTTGATAGTGGACCGCTTTTCTTTAAGATTTCTTTTATAACATCTCTTACAACACCTGGCTTATATCCCCATTCTTTTAGAGCATATACTCCACGTCCTACCAATACAAAACGTTCATCTTTAATCAATTCATTATGACAAGTTGCAATATGAGTCTTTTTACCAAAAGTTTGTCCAATAGCTTCTGCAACCTCTTTAAAGTGCATTGGAGATCCATGTTTACGCATTACAAGGTAAGCATAATCTTTGATACCACGAGTTGAGATATTTGATGATTCTGTTGAACCCCATTCTCCCAAGGCATTTTTTCCAAGTTTTTTTGAAATGTTCAACCAACGGCGAGCTACTTCTTCTGTCTGATATTCTTCAGCAACATCTTTTAGAGTTAGTATGAATTTATTTACTAATTCTATTTCTGCAATTAATTCGTCGTCTGTAAGTTCTTTGTAAATATTTTTTAGAGAATCATGAACTTTTTCTGCTAGATCTGTGTCAGTTGTCCAACGTGAAGCAAAATGTTCGTCTTCTTTGTGTTTTATAAAATAATCATGCAAAACCAAATATAAGTGAATGTGATTTTGAACACTTCTATCTTTTGAAATGTGTGAGAGAAAATCTTCTTCTCCTACAACTCCACCAAGGCTATTTAAAAGAGATTTTAATTCTTCAAAAACAACAGCTTCTGCTTTAAAATTTTCTGATTTTCTGATTGATTGAAGAGCGGCATTTTCAATTTGACGAACACGTTCACGAGTAACACCATATGTTTGGCCTATAGCTTCAAGAGTTTTTCTTTCAGCATCTTCACCTAGGCCAAATCTATTAAAAACAACATTATAGGCGCGTTCTTGAAGACCCGACAAAATGCGTTTTGTTACTTGTTTTGGTTTAAAATTGATTGGTGCCATAGTTTTTATAAATTAGGTATTTCTATTTAATTAATATGTCTTATAATACTATCATATATAAATAATAAGTCAAATATATATTATTTCAAATTCTTCTTACGTAGACGAGCGTTTTTTGGGGTAACCTCCAAGTACTCATCTTCTGCCATAGTTTCAAGACCACGTTCTATAGTCATAATATATGGAGGTTTAAGAACAATAGCTTCATCATTACCAGAAGAACGCACATTACTAAGATTCTTACCTTTAATAGGGTTTACAGCCATTTCATCCCCTTTTGTGACATTACCAATAACCATACCTTCATAAATTTCCATACCGTGTTCAATATAAAGTATTCCACGTTCTTGAAGGTTCCATAGAGCATATGCAGCAGCTTTACCTGATATCATAGAAGTCATAGACCCAACATCACGTTTCTTGATTTCCCCAGCAAATGGTTTAAATCCTATAACACGAGCAGATAAAATCCCTTCACCTTTTGTATCAATCACAAATTGACTACGATAACCAAGAAGTCCACGTGTTGGCATTTCTAAGATAACACGAGTGATACCATCTTTTTCCACCATATTGATAATCATTCCACGACGACGTGTAAGTGTTTCAATAACAGATCCTGAATATTCTGAAGGTACATCAATAGTAACTTCTTCAAAAGGTTCCAATTTTTTACCTTCTTCTTCTTTAATGATTACTTGAGGTTGAGATACTTGAAGTTCATATCCTTCACGACGCATTTGTTCTAGAAGAACTGCAATGTGTAGTTCTCCACGTCCAGACACTTTGTAATTATCACCATCAAAATCAACTTTGAGACCCACGTTTACTTCAAGCTCTCTTTCTAGTCTTTCACGAATTTGACGTCCTGTAACATATTTTCCTTCACGCCCAGCAAAAGGTGAGTCATTAACCAAAAAGTTAAGACTAATAGTTGGCTCATCAATAGAAATTGCAGCAAGAGGTTCTACGTCAGATGACATTGCTATTGTTTCTCCAATGTAAACATCAGGAATACCGGCAACAATACCAATATCTCCAGCTTTTAGTTCAGCAACTTCTTTTCTTGCAATACCTTCAAAAGAAAATATTTTAGTAATCTTAGCTTGCCTAGTATCACCATTTGGTTTTTTAACAAAAATATTAGCACCATTTTTTATTGAACCTTGATATACACGAGCAATAGCTAAACGTCCCAAGAAATTATCGTAAGCAAGATTAAATGCTTGTGCACAACCAGGAAGATCAAGATCATGTGTAGCAACAGGAACTTCTTCCAAAATCATTTCAAGTAGTGGAGTCAAATCTTTTCTTTCTTCTTCAAGAGTTTTCATTGCAACTCCTTCACGTCCAATAGCGTAAATAGTTTTAAAATCTATTTGGTGGTCGTTTGCACCAAGTTCAATGAAAAGTTCGAGAACTTCATCATGAACGCGTCCTGGATTAGCTGCTGGCTTATCAACTTTGTTAATAACAACAATAGGTTGTAGACCTAGTTCTAGAGATTTTTTCAAAACGAAACGAGTTTGTGGCATTGGACCTTCTTGAGCATCAACAAGCAAAAGCACAGCGTCGATAGAACGAAGTACACGCTCAACTTCAGAACCGAAGTCCGCGTGACCTGGAGTATCAACAATGTTGATCTTAGTACCTTTATATATTACTGAAGTGTTTTTTGAATAAATAGTAATACCACGCTCTTTTTCAAGATCGTTTGAGTCCATAGAAACACCTTCGCCAACCATTCCACATTGACGCATTAGAGCATCTGTTAGAGTTGTTTTGCCGTGGTCAACGTGAGCAATAATTGCAATATTTCTAATTTCTGTGTTTTGATTTTCATTTTCCATAAAGTGTTGGAAATTCTACCATAAAAATAAGATTTGTTCAAATTTTAATTTTTTAATCTTTTATAAACAACATTTTATTCCCTCTTTTTTGACCAGAGACAATCCTGACTTGATTTCGGTCTACTTTGAAATAGTCCGCTACAGCATGACAGACAGCGTCATTTGCGAGATTTCTTTCGGTTGGAGCTTTCACCTTTATATGAAAAGAATCCTCACCTACTTTTGTGATTTCGTTTTTCTTTTCGTATGGGAAGACTTTGACTTTGATGTACATGTATAATTTATATTATACCAAAGAGTGGCGCCCTTCGGGCGCCACTCTTTTTTAAATTCTATATTTTTTTTATTTTCTAAACTTCTTAGGAAAATCAGTAACACCCTTCATCATATTCTTTACTTGTTGGGCGCCGCGCTTCCAAAGAGAGCGAACCTTATCTTGATTTGTAGTTATTTCTCTATAAAGAGAATCTTCTACACCATCAATTGCAGAGTACAAATCATCCCTCTCTACAACTGTATAAATTTTTGAACCTTTATATTCTAGAGATACTTCAGCTCGGAAGATATCACCATTTTTATGATGGTCGGTAGTCTTTCCAATTTCAACATATACAGGAATTCCTTTTTGTATAATAAATTTTTCTATACTTGAAATTCTCTTTTGTACATAGTCTCTTATCGGGTCTGTAAGTTCGATACCTGTTGCTTTAATGATGATATTCATATTTTCTAAAGTAAAAATGATAAGCGTTCCGACACTTATATTATACCAAATTATTAGACAGTTTGAACAATCATTGTGTTGGTTGTGCCAGGGACTCCAAAAGGTGCTCCCAATGTTATAACTATTTTTTCACCAGCATTTGCAATTCCCTCTTTTTTAATATAGGTTTTTACAATTTTCATTGCCTCATCAACAGATTTTCCTGTTTTGAGAAATACAGGATACACACCATAAGAAAGAATCATTTGACGAGCAATTATTTCTTTTTCTGTAAAAGCGTATATAGGTTGTGTTGGACGGTGACGAGATATAACACACGCTGTACCACCTGAAGTCGTAAGGACTGCAATTGCCTTTGCATTTACATCTTCTGCATTATGAACAACAGAAGATGATACAGAATCAACAACATTGTTTATGTGAACCTTAGTCCTTTTGTGAGTACCAAAAACACTTTCAGTATGGAGAGCAACACGAGACATTAGAGCGACTGTCTCTAAAGGATATTCTCCCAGTGCCGTTTCTTCAGAAAGCATTACAGCATCAGTACCATCAAAAATAGCATTGGCAATATCAGAAACTTCTGCACGTGTAGGTACTGGACTATGTATCATTGATTCAAGCATTTGAGTTGCAGTAATTACTGGCTTACCCACATTGTTACACTTATTAATAATCATTTTTTGAACATAAGGAACTTGTTCTGGACCAATCTCAATAGCCAAGTCTCCACGAGCTACCATTATTCCATCAGAAACTTCAATAATTTCATCAATACAAGCCACAGCTTCTGGTGTTTCTATTTTTGCAATAATCTTTTGAGTCCCCTTCGCTGAGTCAATAATTTTTCTTAAATCAAGAACATCCTTTTTTGTACGAACAAAAGAAAGTGCAAGAAAATCAGCATTTTGAGATATTGCCCAAAGAGCATCTTCTTTATCTTTTTTTGTTAATGCACTAATTTTAAGATTTGCATTAGGAATATTTACTCCACGACGAGACTTCGTTGTACCACCAACAATAATTTTAGTTATAATATCTGTGCCTTTTATATCTACAACTTCAAGTTTTTTCTTACCATCATCAAGCATTATTATGCATCCAACTTTTATTTCTTTTTCTAGATTTTTGTAGTTGATATAAACTCTATCTTTTGTTCCAATACATTTTTCTGTAGTTAAAACAAATTTTTGACCAACAACGAGTTCAACTGTCTCAGTAGAAAAGTCACCAATACGAATTTTTGGTCCAGAAAGATCAACTAATATTGCAAGAGTTTGTTTTGTCTTTTTTTCAACAGCTTTTTTAACTTCAAGAGTCTTAGAATGTGTTCCATAATCACCATGACTCATATTTAAACGAAGTACATTTAAACCGTTTGAAACCAGATTACTCATAACTTCTACATTTTGCGTTGCGGGACCTATTGTTGCTACTATTTTTGTTTTTTTCATCATAAGAAAAATATTATATCATAAAAAAACACACTTTTTTAAAGTGTGTTTTTTTATGATTACCAAGAGTAATAATTCATTCCCCAAGGTTGTACATTTTGACCCCAAGGTGCTGGAGTATATATATAAGGTGAAGACGTTCCGTATCCATAAGGATTTATATAAGATGTAGGCATATAACCATATCCGCCACCATAATTATTGTAACCTCCGTAATTATTATAGGTAGGTATTTGGTAGTAAGAAGATGAATTTATATTAGAATAACTAAAATTTATACCTATACTATACCCTCCTCGAGAATTATAATACTGTGCATTTGCTTTTGGAGCAAAGACACATAGGGATACAAATATAAAAAGTGAACCAAAAATAAACTTTTTCATAATGCTTATATTATATCAAACTATATATAACTTGTAAAGTACTAAAACCATATTCTACTTGTACACCCTATTAGCTATAAATACAGGCTTATTTTTCTGTTATACTGTATCTATGCAAACAATATTTTTTGAAACATCTAAAGAAGATCAAGAAAAATATAGAAAGTTAATGCCAGAAAATAACATTACATTTTACGAAGAAAAAATTAGTTTGGAAAACATTTCCCTCGCAAAAGAAGCTGACATTATTTCTATATTCATTAATTCCGAAATTAAAAAAGAAATTCTAGATGCACTGCCGAATCTAAAACATATTGTTACTCGCTCTACAGGCACAGATCATATAGATAAAAATTATTGCCAAGAAAAAAATATTTCAGTTTCGAATGTTCCAGCTTATGGAAGTGTTACTGTTGCAGAATTTACATTTGGATTAATTTTAAATCTTTCACGTAATATATTTAAAGCAACAGATCAAACAAAAGAAACAAGTCATTTTAATATATTCAATTTAAAGGGTTTTGACTTGAAAGGAAAAACTATAGGTGTAGTAGGTACTGGCCGTATAGGAAAAAATGTTATAAAAATTGCAAACGGATTCGATATGAATGTTGTTGCATATGATTTATATAAAGACGAAAAGTATGCTGAAGAAAATAATTTTAAATACGTAACATTTGAAGATTTAGTTTCAAAATCAGACATAATTACACTACATACTCCATATACAGAAGAAAGTCATCACCTTATAAATAAGGAGGTTATTTCACAAATGAAAAAAGGAGTTTATATAATCAACACAGCACGTGGAGAGCTTATAGATACAGGAGCTCTTCTTGAAGGTGTTCAAAATGGAACAATAAAAGGAGCTGGTCTTGATGTTTTAGAAGGTGAAAGGATGTTAAAAGAAGAATTTGAAATTACAAAAAATGGAAATACACACATAATAGACTATAAAACACTTTTAGAAGACCATATTCTTATCAATATTCCCGAAGTAATAATTACACCACACATTGCCTTTTATTCGGAAGAAGCTGAGAATGAAATAATTCACACAACAGTAAAAAATATCATTGCCTTTAAAAATGGATTGACTGAAAATCTTATAAAATAAATAAATTTTTATGAATAATAAATGGATAAAGAATTACGATGAGTTAGCCACAACAGATAATAGAGAAATTACTCTATCGATTGCAGAAGCTGGATTGGACGCAATAAACACAGAATCTGTTATAAATCGTTCTATTAAAATAGAGAATGATATTTTGTTTGTTAAAGACATTCCTTTTGATCTTTCTAATTATAAAAAAATTAAAGTTGTTGGTTTTGGAAAATGTGCTTGTGAGGCCGCAATAGCTCTAGAAGGAATATTAAAGGAAAAGATTGATGAAGGTGTTGTTATAGGATTAACAAAAAAAGTTTGTCCAAGAATAAGAACCTTTGCAGGTACTCACCCTAGACCTTCTGGAGCAAACGCTGAATCAGGAAAAGAAATTTTTGAATTAGTAAAAAGTGCCACAGAAGATGATCTTATTATTGTTATTGTTTCTGGTGGAGGATCCGCTTTGTTGTGCTATCCAGAAAGTGAATGTTCCCAAGGAGAAAAATTATATGATGCATTCCTTAAGACAGGCAAAACAATAAACGAATTGAATGCTATTAGAAAACACATTTCACTACTAAAAGGTGGTGGTTTGGCAAAAGTTGCCTACCCTGCAACAGTTATTGGACTTATATTTTCAGATGTACCTGGAGACAATTTTGATGAAGTAGCTTCTGGGCCAACATACAAAGATATATCAACAAAAGAAGATGTTGAAGAAATAATAAAAAAATATGAATTAGGAGAATTTGATTTACTAGAAACTCCAAAAGAAGATATGTACTTTGAAAAAGTTACAAATTTTGTTTTGGTTTCAAACAAAACAGCGCTGGAAGCAATGTCAAAAAAATCTTTAGAATTAGGATTTCATTCTCATGTAATATCCTCTGAATTATATAGCAATGTTGACCATGCTTTAGATTTAATATTTACAAATAAAAAAAATAAATCAGTAATACTTGCAGCTGGAGAACCAAAACTCACAATAACAAAAAGTGGTGGGAGTGGTGGAAGAAGTATGTTTATGGGTCTAAAATCAATATCAAAAATAGATGATGATTCTGTATTTATTCCACTCGCTTCAGACGGTATGGACAACTGTCCTGGTGCAGGCGTCATTATAGACAAAAATACAAAAGAAAGAGTTTTAAATAATAATATAAACATAGAAGAATATATAGAAAATTTTGACGCTTATAATGCATTTGAAAAAATAGGAGATATTATAAATACTGGCCCAACAAATGCAAATGTTTCTGATTTAATGATTTTATTTACAAACAAACATGAATAATTATCCAATAACAAAAATAGAAGCAGAGGAAATCCTTGATTCTCGTAATAATCCAACAATAAAAGTTACTGTTTATACAGAAGTAGCGAGTGGTTCTTTTTCTGTTCCTTCTGGAGCAAGTACTGGCACGCACGAAGCATATGAATTGCGCGATGAAGACAAAAAAGGAGTAGTAAATGTAATAAAAAATATTAATGAAATAATATCACCTACACTAATAGGACAAAATATTTGTGATCAAAAAAATATTGATAATTTGATGTGTGAATTAGACGGAACTCCTCAAAAAACAAGACTTGGAGGAAATGCAATTATTGGAGTTAGTATTGCATGTGCAAAAGTTGCCGCAAAATCAAGCAATCTTGAAGTTTATGAATATCTAAAAACTCTTGCCAACATTAAAGTATCTAGAATTAATCCTCTCCTTTATATGAATCTTATAAACGGAGGTAAACACGCAAAAAATGATTTAGCCTTTCAAGAATATCATATTGTTCCATTTGTAGAAGACCTTAGCGAAGCTGTAGAAATAGGGATAAAGATACAAAATTATCTAGAAAAAATAATAGAAACTGAATTAGGTAAAGAAGAACTTGTTCTTGGTGACGAAGGAGGGTTTGCACCACATGTAGAAAATATTAAAAAACCACTCACCTATTTCACACAAGCTATAAAAGAAAATGGTTTGGAAGGAAAAGTTAGATTAGCATTAGATGTTGCAGCTTCTTCTTTTTATAATAATGGAGAATACTTTGTAGATGGAAAAAATATATCAAAAGATGAATTGCTTAATATCTATAAAGGCCTAATAGAAGAATTCGATTTACTTTCTATAGAAGATCCTTTCAATGAAGAAGATTTTGAAGGATTTGAAAAAATAAAAAATGAATCTGGTATTTATATACTCGGAGATGATCTTACTGTTACAAACAAAGTTTTACTCCAAAAAGCGATTGATAAAAACAGTATAAATGCAATGATAATAAAACCAAATCAAATAGGTACACTCTCTGAGACTTTAGAGACAATGAAGCTTGCAAGAGACAACAACGTTGAACTAGTAATAAGTCACAGAAGTGGAGAAACAGATGATGACTTCATTGCTGACCTTGCTTATGCTTTTGGATGTTTTGGAATAAAGTCAGGTTCACCAAAGAAAAGTGAGCGAATGATAAAATATCAAAGATTAATCAATATATCTAGAAAATAAAATGGAAAATTCAAGAACACAAATAATAGCCACTATTGGTCCAGTATCAAAAGATATTTCTATGTTAAAAGAAATGATTTCTAATAATATGGATATTGCAAGATTAAATTTCTCTTGGGGTACACACGAAGATCATAAAGAGTCTATAAATAATATAAGAGAAGTTGGAAAAATTCTAAACAAAGATATCCCTATAATACAAGATCTTTCTGGACCAAGAGTGCAAGAAGAAAAAGGACATACTTATAAATTAGATATTTTAGAAATAATTACAGAAAAAGATTTGAACGATTTGAAATTTGGAATAGAACAAAATATTGAATATATTGCAATGTCTTTCGTGGGATGCAAAAAAGATGTGAAAGACCTTAGAAATTACATAAAAGATTTTGGAGGAAATCAAAAAATTATTGCAAAAATAGAAAGACAAGTTGCTTTTGATAATATAGATGAAATTATAGAAGTAGCTGATGCTATCATGATTGCTCGTGGTGATCTTGGAAATGAAGTACCTCTAGAACAAATACCTTTCATAGAGAAAACTATTATAGAGAAATGTAATAATGCAAAAAAGCCAGTCATAGTAGCGACCCAGATGATGCTCTCAATGACTGAAAATAGCCTTCCTACAAGAGCAGAAGTAACAGACGTTGCATTTGCCATTACAGAAGGAGCCGACGCTGTAATGCTATCTGAAGAAAGCGCCTCAGGAAAACACCCTGTTGAAGCAATAGTGATGATGGAAAAAATATTGAGAGAATCAGAAAAGCACACAGACAGAACTGTAATAAAACTATAATAAAATCCCCTCTTTTAAAAAATAATTGAGGGGATTTTATTTATAACTATTTTGCTTTTTTTGCTGCTCTTTGGGCCAACATTTCCTTTTTAATCGCAAGACGTTTTGCAGGCTTGTGAGTATTAGTCTTTTTTGGTCCAAGTGAATTTTTTCTTTTTCCCATAATGTTTGTAGTATAACACAAATATAAGACAAAAGTCCAAAAACAATAAATACATTCGATATTTATTATTATGGTATAATTAGTAAATTAAACTAATCAATTATATATGGCAAGAAAAGTAAACCAAGAACACAAAGAAAGTCTAACTGTCTTAGATAATGTAGCTATCTTTATTACAAAAATAGTTGGAACAATGTGGTGTGCAATAGCATTCACAATACTTGCTCTTATAAGCTTCCCTCAAGCAATAGCAGGAGGTACAGCTACAACTATTTCATGGATTGCTCAAACATTTCTACAACTCGTACTTCTTTCTATTATTATGGTAAGTCAAAATCTCCAAAACAGACATTCTGAACTCCGCGCTGACGCAGACTACGAAACAAATCTTGAGGCAAAAGAAGATATAGAAAAACTAATGAAAAAACTCGACACTCTAGAGGTAGACAAATTAAATAAAATAATTGATTTGTTAGAGAAAAAATAAAAGCTAAACATAATTAGTTTAGCTTTAAAAACATATTGAATTAGATACTGTATTTTTTAATTTCTGGTAAAAATTTACTATATATATTGTTTATCTCAGAAACAGGAACATATATAAGCTCATCTCTACCATCAATCCCCCTAACATTCATGCCATATAAATTAAGATCTGAATCAAAAATAGGAGATCCAGAACAACCAACAACACTTCTCATTCCTATAGATGGATAAATAACATATCCTTTTTCTATTAATTCATTTTTTCTAATTTCATTCTCAGGTTTAACAGATTCTCCTTTAGTCTCAAATTCTTTAACACCCCAACACATATTAGGTTCATAAGTTTGTTGACACATCACATAAAAAGGAAAATTTGGAATATCTGGATTAAAATCACATTTTGAATTGTAAAGTGTCTGACCATTATATGGATGTGATATCTTAGATTTTAAAATAAATTCAGCAGTTTGGTATCTTCTTAAATCTTGAACAATAAAAAATACAATATCATGAGATTTGTTTGGGTGATAAAAAGGAGGAGAAATAACACTCAGAGGATTTTTCTTACCACCTAAAAAGAATTCAAAATCTTCAAAAGAATGTTTTATGAAGTTATGCTTACACGTAACTACAACTTTTATTTTGCGTGACAATTTTTTATACACAAAAGCCATACCTCTTTGAACTCTTTCTGAATCCTTTAATCTGACTACAGAAATCAAAGGATTCTCGTCTGACAAAATTAGTTTATCTATATTCATTTTTTATTTTTTTTAAATATAACATATAGAGTCTACAAGTCAAATATATTAAGATTTAAGAAATAAAAAAATGGCCACTCTGTGGCCATTTTTTTATTTTCTAATTAACTTATAACTTGGTTACTATTCAATTTATCAAAAGAAACGTATGAAGCAATAAGTATTCCTATAAATACTATTGGAAGTATTGATGTAGTAGTAAATCCACCCACAACCACAAGACTCACGAATGCAGCAATGAAGTCTATCATAAATCCTGCATATGCCCATTCTTTTATACGACGAGGAACTTGAGGAATAATAAGAACTAGAGTACCTACAACCTTAAATACAGCAAGCATTGTTCCAAAATATACTGGATATCCAAGACTTGTAATACCTTCTACAGACATTTCACTTTGTGAAGTAAAAGCCACCATAACACCTTCAAATAAAAATATTATACCTGTAGTAACCCAAAAAATTATTTTATACTTTTTCATAAAAACAATTATAACAAAAAATTATTTATCTGCAGTATACGTATAAGAAATATCAACATTTTCATCTACTGTATTAAATTCAAAAAGAACAGTTTTACCTGGGAGAACAGATGTTGTATTTGTGTAAGTAGATTCTTTAACAACAGAATCAGGAACAACTGCAGCTGTCTTATATTTAATAGTGTAAGTAATTTTTGCTGGAATATTTGTAGAAGCTATTAACTTTGTACGATCACCATAGGCACCAACAACAACGCGATCACTACTATCTAATTCTGTATACAAATCAACAACTTCATTTTTTTGAACAATATTTTCTTTATTTTTATTAATATCTTTATTTAAATCAATTATATTTTTATTGTTATAATTTTTTACAAGCCAACCAAAACAAACACTTTCTTCTGGAGCGTCAGCAATCAAAATATCTTCTTTTTTAGTATAAGAAAATCCAGCACAACTCTTTTTAAGTTTTTCAAATTGTTTTGAATATTCACTAGTAGTAAGCCCTGGAGAAGTTATATATGTTTTAGGAAATAGAAATATCACAACAATAACCAATAAAATTATATTTAGTATTTTATTCATACAATATATTATACATTATTCAATTTATTTTCTATAACATTTTTAATTTCAAAAAACCTTCTGTTTTTTCTAAATTTTTAACTGATTCAACTTAATTGTCTTGAATTTCCTTTTTCCAAGATTCTGGTATTTCTCCAAAAGACTCTATTGATTTCCCATTTTTAATACGCATTTTATATTCATCTATTTTGTTTTGAGGATTACCAAAAAAACTATTTTCTATATTTTCCATATTTTATATTTTATCACAAATATAAAAAGCCTGAGATATCAGGCTTCATTTTTTTGAATATTTAGTCAAGACAAATTAGTCGATTCCAAATACTATTCCATTCACTACTCACAGCATTTTGAAAGTCAAAATTAATTCCTTTAAATTTGTTATTTTTGGAATTAACAAAAAGACAACGATAAGCCAAATGAAGATGGTGTATTGGCTCACCTTTTGGTACAAGTGGGTGAAAATCTGGTCTTTCTTGTTCTTCTTCTCTTACAAGATTGAGTCCTAGATTTATTAAAATTTCTTTAGCCATACCAGGAGGTTTTGGGAAATCACCAAGAGTATCTTTAATTCTTGTATCTAAAGGATCAATCAGACGAGGTTGTATCATTGTTACATGCCACAAGTATCCACCATCTTTTAATGTTTTGCTCGACAAATCTAAAGTTTTTGCATATTTCTTATCGCTTGGCTCATTCGAACCAGACGCACCATACAAGAAAATAATATCAGCTTTCATACCTGAAGCAATAAATTCTTTAAGATATTTATCATTGTCCATAGTATGAATTTTTATTTTACAATCAACTTTTGAATCTATTGATTTTTGTCTTGCAACAATATTTCCCTCTTTAGAAAAATCAACATGGTGAACTGTCGTATTTGGAATACGAGCAAGGTCGACACTAAAGCTTCCAAGTCCTGCTCCCAAATTTATAACAATCAATTCTTTATCTGAAAGAAGAGATAAATTATATACAAACTCGAGCGGACCAGATCTTGATTTCCAAGAATTATCAAAAGATTCAGATTCTTTATACTGCTCATCCCAATGAACAGTATTACCTCTTTGTAAGCTTTTTGGAATATGTTTTGTAATATACCCAACTCCTGGTTTATAGAAATTGTGTTCTAATGGATTTTCTCCTTCGAGAGCAAGGCTAAATTTAAGATCTAAATTTAGCCTCGATGATGTTTCTTTTTGTTTTTTCATTTTTCAAATTTTTATTTATACTACAATTGTATAGACGTAATGTCAAATATTTATATTATTAAAAATAAAACATATTTGATAGAATAATTTTATGAATAAAAAAATCTCAAATGGTACAGTACACAAAACACCAAATGATATACAGGATATCCTTATTTCAAAACCAAAATTTTTAGAAATTTGGGAAAATATTACCCCACTTTCGCGCAATGAATGGATATGCTGGATTGAATCAGCAAAGAAATTAGAAACGCGAGATCGTAGAATTAAAATAATGCTTGATAAATTATCCAAAGGTGAGCGTCGTCCATGCTGTTGGGCTGGATGTCCTCACAGATAAATAAAAACTCACTACTAAGTGAGTTTTTATTTATGAATAATTATGAATTGGAATCCAAATAGAACTTCCAAAGTTTTTTCATATCGCTTCTAGAAAGTATTCCTTCTACCTCATCTTTATTCACCCAAACGAATCGCGCTATAGCCAATTCTTCTTCTGATACAGTCTCCTGCTCCAAGTCTTCAAGCTGAGCAAATACTAAATGATAGTGAGCGAGTCTGTTTACATTCTTAATAACATGATAAAAAAGCCCGTGAGAAACACAATCCATTTCTTCAATAAGTTTTATGTTTTTAAAACCTGTTTCTTCTAGAATTTCTTTTTTTACTGTTTCTTCTACAGAATCTCCAGGTTCAATACCTCCAGTTAGAAACCCTCTCCAGCCATTACTCCATTCTGCAATCAAGTATGTTTCGTCGCTAGGATGCTTTATAACTACAGCAATGGGGTCACGCTCCACTATAGCTTCTTCTGGTCTAAAGTTGTCTGTTCCACCACTTTCATTTATATCAACATCTGGGTACATTTTTAATATTTCGTCTTTTGTCATACAAAAATTATAACATGTAAATAAAGGATTCGAGCAAATAAAAAGCCGTCTTAAATAAATCAGACAGCTAATTTTAATTTATAGAAAATATTAATGATTTCTGTTGCAGTGTTATCCCCTCCTTGGGTTTTTTGGAAAAATCCATCTATATTTTCCATTTTCGGTTCATAAGAAGAAAATACATAAACTTTTGCTTTTGGATTTATTTTCTTTACTTCCATAGCAAGTCTGCTACCATCTTTTTCTGAACTCTTGAAAAGCTCATCTTTTAAATCATGGAACATATCGCTAGTAATAACAACAACTTCCTCATCTTTAGGAATAATTCGAAGTGTTTTTTCAAAATTACTCTCATAAATAACATTATCCATAGAAGGAAAAGTATTTTTTATTTTTCCTTCAATCAATTCTAGAGCTGCTGGAATTGATTGTACTATTATTATTATTATTATTATTGTTTGTATATTTTATTTGTTTAATAACACAATATACTATTTTTTATAATTGTCAATATTATCTAAAGACATGGAAGGAATTTCATTAGCACATGAATTAATTTTATTTCTCAAGCCTTATCCTCAATTCATCTATAACAGCTTTTTCCCAAAATTTCATAGAGAACCAACCTATTAGAGGTTTTGCGAATACGCGAAGCCAAAATTTATGAATAGAGACTTCATAGAGATAATCAATCTTTGTTCCTTCTGGATGTTCTGAGAGTAAAAATTCTTCATGACCAGAAGTACCGAATTTAGGACTATTGTTATCAGAAATATATCCCCTCCCAGGTATAATTTGTGTTTTCATCTTTACAGGAAAATCCTGGCCAAAAGATTTGGCAATTGCGTCAATTTCCAAACAATCTCCTTCTCTTTTTATAACTTTTATAGAATCTGCAACTTTTGGAAAATATTCAGGAAATTTTTCAAAGTCAGTCATAATACCAAATACTTCTGTTATAGGAGCTTTGATAATCCAACTTGAACGAAGTGTAATGTCTTTCATATTAAAATTATATCATGATTTAATCTTAGTATAGAAAGGTAAATAAAAAAGCTGAACATTTCTGAACAGCTTTCTGATTATCCATAATTGTAACAATAATTAATCCATTGAATAACTTTTTGATTACCATACTTTACATCAGTATTGTAAGGAGGTTCTGGTAGGTGATGATCTTTGATAATGTCATAAATAAGTGATATCCACGCCATAAATAAATCATAATCAATTTCTTTACCCTCAGGAAACAAAATCTCAATCTTGTTTCCAATAAGTTTTAGTACGCTCTTCCCTCTTTTTTGTAATTCACGTTTTGCAAGTGAACGTTGTATTTTTGTTTCAGTTTGATGACAATCGTATAAAATATCATTATTGTAACGTTCAATAAGATTTTCAGATGATTCAATTTCATTACTCATAATTAATAATTTTTCTTAACATTACATTTTTAAATATATAAAGTCAACCAAATCAATATTCAGCAAATAATTCACAAGAATCACCTTAGTGGCTAATTCTGAATGTGAAGTGAAATCAAAAATTGTCTTGAGAAACTAATTATGCTTCTACAATTGTCTTAAATCCACCATATGCAAAACGCTTCATATCAAAAGGCATTGGCATATTTTCATACCTCTTTCTGTTTTCAGGACTATCCATTTCTTTCATTACTTTCTTGTTTACAGCATCGCGATGTGCTTTAGATTTAAAAACAATATAAGAAAATATGACTGTCTCGTTAGATTTAAGGCCAGCAAACTTACCAAATCCTTGACCCATACCTTTTTTTATTTTTAGATCGTCACCTATACATTCAAAATATTGAAGAGCTCCATGCTTCATCCAAGCTTCAGAACCCCACTGAGCCATCTTTTTATAAGCTTCAACATCTTTCTTTTTTATAGGAATAACAAACCCATCTACGTACTTTTCATTTTTTGCTTTCATATTATTTTATTAAATATTAATAATCGATTAATTAATTTTAGCATATGACAAAATAAAAAAGCCCCTCTCATCACGTGGTGAGGTGGGCTTTAAAATATTCTTACACTTCAAGTACAGTAATCGTAATAAAATGGATACGTCCAAAACCAAGATATACCACCATTATACTTTTCTACACCACTACCCACATAAATTCTTGGAGTAATTTTATCCTCATTCAATGTTAAAATTACTGCTTGTAAAATTTTCCCATCGGTAGAATGTAGCCAAATTATTATTCCTGATTTGGTTTCTTTTTTCCATACTTCAAAATTCTCTAAAACAGATGCAATTTCCTCGGCAATTTTAGTGGGTTTTTTAATTCTACTATCAAGGCTTCTCATTATTAATGGGTCGATTGGTGGATTACTTTCCTTGTAACGTATTAAAGGTAAGGGCCTAATATTTAGTTCCTCATCAACTAATTGAAGAAAATTTATGAAACTATCTTCATATTTTCCATTGAAAAATTCTGATTTTTTAAACTGGTCCATAATCGGTATTATTTTTTAATTTTCTTAACATTATAACTAATTCATCTTTTTGTCAAAAGTTCGTAACCCACCAAAAGTATCAAAAAAAACACCTTGGTTTAGAAGGTGTTTTTTTTGCTCTGAATGTGAGAGGATGTTCGACATGTATTAATATGATAAAATCATTATATGAAAAAAGATTATGCATATATTGCCTTACTTGACGATGAAACAACAAAAATTGTTTTGTCTGTTCAAAACCATCTCATTAAAGAATATGGAAAAAGTTCCCCGGGATGGCCTCCTCATATTACTGTTACTAGGGGAAATCTTTTAACCCAAGAAGAACTTGAGCAAGTAAAAATAAAACTTTCCTCACTGAAAAATATACAACCAGTTACAGTAACAATAGGAGGATTCTTTTTTAAAAATAAATCTGAAGATATCTACTCTCTTCGTATCATTATTCAACCTAATACTATATTACAAAATTTATCACATAACGTTACTGATATAACTTCATACTTTGAAACAATAGCACCTGTGCCAGAAAAACAAGATTATTGGATAACAGTTGGAGAAAAAATATCTGGTGCAGAAATAGAATCTTTACAAAAGTATTTAAATACTGTAACCATTCCTTCTGAAATAATTATTTCTTCGTGTTCTATATTTTATTCAACTTTTAATGAAGATGCACTTAACAAAGCATACGAAATAGAACGGTTTAATTTCGAAATTTAATTTCTTCATCTGTTAGATAAATATATGAATAAATTTATAGCTCCGAATGTGGGAGGAAGCCCGAAAGAGTATAATCGAGATTCCTTTAAATTAAACTATTAACTTATAAATCTCGTCTACAGTTTCCTCTAGTGTCTGATCGCTAGAATTTATAATCTGCCAGTTTAATTCGTCTTGTTTTTCTGAAAAACTTTTATGAAGTTCTATGGTTCTATCACGAAGTTGCTTGTAATCACCTCTTTCGTCAAAACGTGACAAAAGAACTTCTACTGATGGTAAAAGCAGAAATGCTTTGAAGTTTTTATCTTTAAAATAATCTGCATACTGTTCAAATAACTTTTTGCCAACAATACCATCAATAATCACATTAAAATCTTTTTCTAAAAAGTTATTAGCTATATCACACGCATTTTTTACACTAAGAGAAAGTTGCGAAGCTGACTCTTCGGTATAAGGCGAAGGCATTACATAACCTTCTTTTATCATTCCGCGAAGTTTATCTACTTCTATAACCGCGCTTCTTTCAAACTTTTTAGCTAATGCATTAGATACCGAAGATTTTCCAGTACCCATCGGTCCAGTAATTAAGCAAATAAAAGATTTTTTCATTTCTATATTATACACCAATTATTTAGGTTTGAACTTGATTTGAGGTAACAAAAAATCACCTTACAGATTAAGGTGATTTTTCTGGCTCCCCTAATTACATATTTACCGAACTAGTATATATACACTATTCTATATCTAAAGATAACAAAAATTTTGAGAGATTTTTTGATTTCAGATCTATGTCTTTGGCTGCGTAATTTAAAATTATATTTAAATAAAATTAGTGAATATAAAAACATAACCTATAATAAACTTATTACATTGACTAAAAAATAAAAAAGTATAGTATTAATAAAAACTTACAAAGAAAGGAGGTGTCTAAAAATGGGAGGAGGTTCCAAAGGAGATATAAACGTTGGTCCTTATTGCTACGCAAAAGAGGCTTTCAAAGGAATGCCAAATTACTACACAATCGAAGCTCTTAGAAAATGGAGAGATGAGGCAAGATTCAACAATAATACGCAGAAGATAAATTTTATTAATTTTTATTATGCATACATTTGTAATCCTGCTGGCAAATTGTTAAATAAAATGCCATTCTTAAGACCTTTAGCACGCAAAAGTATCTTGCTTTTTATTAAAGTTAACAACATTAATCTTAAAGTTAGCTAATAAAAGTCTCTGAAAAGAGACTTTTTTATTTTCATAATAATTTTTAAATATAACAAATTTCTAGAGAGATTTTTTTTATTTCAAATACATATCTTTAACTATGTAATTTAAAATTTATATTAGCAAATTAAAAAGCCAACTTATTAGTCAGCTTTTGAAAAAACTTATGATGTCTTTTTTGAATTAGAAAAAGATAGTATAGATATTTTAACAAAACCTATTTCAAGTCTTGTACCCAAAATTGCAAAAATCCAAGCTATACAACATAAAAGTGGATTTGAATCCCAATAATACATTGTCGCATATAATGCAACAAGTAGATGAGGTGCAACAAACCATCCCAATATTGCTAAAAATCCGAAAGATATTGTAGTAAAAAACAATGTAGTAATCCGTGGAAGCAATAGAGCTCCAACAAGAAAGAAAATGTCGTGGTAATCCCAGTAGTTCATATTTATATTTAATTAGTTTCCACAAAAACCAGAAGTCTCTCTGAAAACCAATCAAATAAAATGTGAAAGAACGACATTGTGTATACAATATCATACTATATTTATTTGTCAATATTTGCTCCAAATGTGGGAGGAAGTTCGGTTGGTAATAATAAAAGGCTGACCACTTTCATGAACAGCCTTTTGAGTTTTTGTTGTTTTTTTTAATCACCCGCTCCTCCGCCTCCAGAATCACCTCCACCACCATCAAAAGAACTGGAGCTTGTGCTAGAGCTACTAGACGAATAATTAGAACTACTATAATAACTTCTACTACTAGAAGAATTTCCTTCAGATATCCAAACTAGAATAATAATAATAATAACGATTATAACAATAATAATCAAAATTAACGTCCAATTCAATTTTTCTTTACTGACATCATGAGTAAATTCGTCTTTGATATTAGTAATCATACTTTGTATCGCAATATGTATTCCTTGATAATAATTGCCATTATTGATCAATGGTCTAACACTTTCGATGATTCGTTTACATGTAGCATCTGGGAGAGAACCTTCGAGTCCATAACCAGTAACTATCCTAAGTCCAGGTGCATTCTTGCTCGCAAGATTCTTAATCACCACAAACAACACACCATTCTTTTTAGTTTTTTGTCCAATCTTCCATTCCTTGAAAACTTTCATGGAAAAATCAAACAAAGAACCTTCGATGACATCATTGTAACTTAGTAAAGTTAGTACAAATAATTGATTACTCGTGGAATCTTCATGGGTTTTAAGCATTTGATTCAACTGATCTTTTTCAGAAATAGATAGAAGATTCCCATAATCGTTAACATAATTGTTTAATTTAGGGACATCTGTTGCAAAAGCAAACAAGGTTGCCAATATGAAGCAAATAAGTAAAGTAACTTTTTTCATTATTTTATTTTAATTTATTTAAAAAATATAATACAGTATTTTATAAATAAAGTCAATAGGTTCGAACTTGATATAAGGTAACAAAAAACAGCCATATTTCTGAGGCTGTTCTTTGTTAGATTTACATATAAATTTGTTATATATGACAAGCTCCGAATGTGGGTGGGTGTTCGAATGGAAATAATAAAAGGCTGAACATTTCTGAACAGCCTTATATGATTTTAATACTTACCAGTCTCCTCTACTTTTGCTACAAACAGACTTCTCTTTTTATCTGTATCAAAGTGATTATTTGTTTTAATAAAAAAATCAGCTAAATCTTCAATAAACTCTTCTTCTGCTAGTTTTTTTATACTACTACTGAACTCTTTAGCTTCAGTAAAGTCTCGGGTAAAATTAAAGGTTAGACAACATGATTCTTTGTCGATAGCTATAGATACTGTACGGTCGAATTTTCCTTTGTCGTCACTAACCTCCTTGCTTAAAATAAAACACGGCCGACCTAAATTCGGATCATTACCGTCATGTAATCCTTTTGACATAAATATCCCGCACGACACATCTTTTACGCCACGCTCTAACAATGCTTGGATAAAATAGTTGCTTAATGTTTCTATAGAGTTTAGTAAACTAGAAACTGTTGCTAAAAAAAGTACTTGAATTTTCATTATTTATATTTTGTTAATTTACCCAAACATTACATTATTTACATAAAATGTCAAAGGTAGGTTTTAGGGAAATAATAAAAGGCTGACACTTGTGTGAACAGCCCTTATTCGTAATTTTTTTAGGCCCAGAGTCCCTAATCATCGTTAATAAGCCTATCTAGCTCCCACTTTCTAGTAAAAGCCCTGACATAAACCTTTGAATTTGGAGTTTCTGAAAAAAAAATATCAGCCACTCTTTGAGTGTCAGTAGTTATTGAGAGTTCAGCTAATAACATTTGCTCCCTTAACTTCTGCGCCTTTCTTTCTTTATAATGCTTTAACTTATCTAAACATAAAAGAAAATCAACTACAAATTTCGGGATAAAGATAATTTTACCATCAACCGTTGTTAGGGGGGGGTTGTTTATTTATTTTCATTTTTGTACTCTTAATTTACTCAAATAATACATTGTTTACACGAAATGTAAAGATAGGTTCGAACTCCGCAATATTTCTAGGTACGGGAATAAAAAATAACCTTACAAAATAAGGCTATTTTCTGAGGCTCCGAATGTGGGATAACGTTCGATTGAGTATTTTAGGAAAATAAAAACCCACCAAATAGTAGGTTTCGATTTGATGGGACAATTTTAGGGCTTACGCCTATATAAATCTACGTGCCCATATATAACTTTAATCGAATTTGCAGTTGTATTTTCGTCTGCTTCGATTTCTACACCCATAAATTCACCAGAACAACTTACGATTTCTTTTGCCTTGATTTTCTCAATAACATTTTGAGTAATCAGTTTTAAATCTAGTTTTGTATGAGTGGTAGATGCTATTTTTTTGAACAAACTTTTTGATTGAGCAAGATCAAGATTATTTTCTTTTATTATGCGTATACAAAAAAAGAAAGATATGAGCACTGAGGCGAAAGAATCAATTTCTATACCTGCGCGAGCGAATGAACCGAGATGTAATTTTTTCATATTAAATTTTATTTTTCTTAAATATATAATATTGATATTAAAAGTCAATAGTTGGATAGGTTCGAACTTGGTATAAGGTAACAAAAAACCACCTTACATATTAAGGTGATTTTTCTGGCTCCAAACTTAGAATGAAGTTCGTTTGAGTATTTTAGATCAAAAATATCATTAAATTAAGTGTTCCCAAAGTTTTTCTATATTTTTATTTGTTTTCCAAAGCTCAAGTATTCTGCTTCTTAACTCTAGATGTTGCGGATACCCGATGTCTTCAACACCATCAGGCAGTAAATCCTTGCACTCAACATTTAACAACACAGTAAGAGATTCTTTGATGTTATTGTATTTTTCCTTACCCAATTTATCTTCCCACTCTATACCGAACTTATACCAAGTATAAAAATGCCATAGTTCGTGCATTGCTATTTTATTAGCAGAATTTGCAGAAAAAGAAATGAAGAAAAAGTTTTCACTTATTCGATACGGACATCTGTTGTTTATTGTTAGATACGCAACAATATCTTCAGGTAAAGATATACCGAATACCTCTTCTGCTTTTTTAATATATTTGTCTGCAATTTTACCCCAGCCTTCTTGAAGGGCTAGTATAAACTTTTGTATATCTATATCATTTTCAGATATATACTTTTCAATAAAAGCTTGAGTTTCAGTTTCATTTGGAGTGTCTCCGTATTCACTAGCTAACTCTTGATAAACCTTGGTTTCTTTATTTGAATTATTAGAACCCTTACCATAGTTTAATAAGCACCAAATATCTTTCTCTAAATTATAATCAAAAATTACTTTCATACTTTAAGTATATCAGGTTCGAACTTGATTTGTGGTATCAAAAAATCACCTTACAGATTAAGTTGAATATTTTTGAGGAAAAATAAAAAACCCACCAACTAACTGGTGGGCTTAATAAAATTTTACAGGATTAAATCAATTTACTTTTAATGTAAAGTATCTTATATCCTTTTTTTAATAGTTTAGTTATCTCTTCCATATCTTTCAATGTATGACCTTTTTGATCAAGCCATTCTTTTAATCTAAAAAATGAATGGGTGCCAAAATTGGGGAGCTTTAGAATATCTATAGCAGAAGTTGCAAAAAGTTTATCTTCTGTTTCAATACCCGCCTTAATTAAGCAATTCAACAGTCCACCTCCAAAAGTATCAGAAAGTTTAGGACTAAGATCTTTGTTCCTTGTTTCAGATTCTGACTCCCAAAAACTTTCTTTAGGATTAAGGGTTTGAACAGAACATTCAACTTTAGCATTAGGATAAAAATTCTTAACACTGGTACCTACTTCTAGAGAAAGTCTTTGTAGTACTTCTTGAGTACGTTCTTTCTTTTGAAAAAGTCCAGAAATTTCAACAATAATAACAGATCCTAGACCATACTTCATTAGGTCTGAAGGAAAAAGAACTGTCATATCGTTTTCATCTTTTAATTTTAATTCTTTAACACTAACAACAGCATTCACAATAGATTTATGAAGTTTGTTTAATTTTTCTTCTCCTTGAATGGGGAGGCACCATATTTTTATTACTGGCATATTTTATTGAGTTGTTTCTATTCCCAACCAAGGAACAGAAACAACTCAATAAAAGACCTAATAAACTACAATATAAAAGAACTGTATTAAATGAATAATACAGTTCTTTTACGTTTTGTCAATATCTGACTCCGCACTTGGGACGATGTTCGAAAGGCTATTCTTGAAAGTGGAAGGTAGTTTTGAGCTTGGAAAT
Organism: Minisyncoccota bacterium; assembly: GCA_031972855.1. Taxonomy (GTDB): domain Bacteria; phylum Patescibacteriota; class Minisyncoccia; order Phycocordibacterales; family UBA9973; genus JAIXRY01. The sequence goes on along the minus strand of DALYDY010000002.1, from coordinate 8,409 downwards.
AAGGTCTTTAGGAGAAGAATACTCGATAGACCCGCTAACTTTTCGTATTTATTTTATTGAGTCAAAACCTATGCACGAATGAGTGGGAAATGTTGTAGTTAGTCTTTTAAAACCCCTAAATCTTTTATGATAAAATTTGCCATTTGTTCAATACTCAATACCCCCGAATCAAAGGTAGTATTACTTTGATGTATATTCTTGTTATATGTCTCTGAGAACTTATCTAGGGTTTCTTGCGATGGTATCGGCTTATTCTCCTTGTAAGCCCTTTTCGTAATTCTTTCCTTCCGAATATATTCATGAATTTCCACCCTATATAAGAAAAAATCTACACAATACTTTTCTGCAATTTCTTTATATTTATCCATTTCTTCATTGGTCATATTTTTATCTACAATAACAGAAATATTATTTTTAAAATATTCTTTGGTCATAGCGTAAGTAACATTTACACTTGTTTGTTTGTGTGAATACACTTCTTTGAATTGAGAAACAAAGCTCTTAATATTATCGTAAGCCACATGAGCTGTGTTAGCTAATTGATTTTTCAAAAACTCAGCAAGGGTGGTCTTGCCCGCCCCTGAGGTACCTATTATAACAACCATAAACATCTTGTCTCTTCTATACATAGCTAAAGTATAATCCATAAGCAATGAAAATACCATTCAGCATTTGAATGTATCAGACTCGTTTTCGACTGTCTTTTCTACAATGCTCCCCTGATTACGTGTTTACCGAACTAGTATATATACATTATTCTATATCTAAAGATAACAAAAATTTAGAGAAATATTCTGAATACATTACCATTTTTCAGGCAGTTTAAGTTAGGATAAAAGAAATAAAGGCCAATCAAATTGATTAGCCTTTTTTGTTTCGTTAAATTTTATATTACTTCTTACTCCTAATGATATAGTAACCATTGAAGTCATCGCCATACACAGAATCATTCAATTGAAGATCTAATTTTTGATATTCTTTAGTGGTAAATATTTCAGGACTAGAATTTCCATCAAGGTCGATATCCCATCTCAATGAATCTTGTCCAACAATTTTTCCTTTGAATGTATAGAAACTTCCACCTGCAGGAGTTTGTTGATGTGCTTCCATATTTGAATGAACATTATCGCAAGAAGCAAAAATAATAAGTAATAAAATAATTAAGTTACTTTTCATATGTGTGTGTTTATTGGTTTCCACAAAAGACAATTTTACCTCCTCTGGAAACCAATAAAATCAATATTAAAGAACCATCATTACCCTATATAGTAGCATATTTATATATACTTGTCAACCAACAAATAAGCAAAAGAAAAGGGTGCCTTAAGCACCTACACTTTTCGGACCCCTTTTTGTATTGATATTTATATTATACACCATCTAAATTTAGTGCAAGTGTGGTGAGGATAAATAAAAAAGCCATCCGCGAGACAGCTTTTACAGAAAATAAAGTATGATCAATCTTTTAACATGAATTCTTCCGAAATTTTTGCATAAAGAAGCCAATCAAGACATGATTCGAGCAAAACTTCATCAGAAAATATTCTTCCTAAAGTAACATTTTCAATAATACCTTCAAGATCATTACTCCAAAAAGTTACAGAAAATAAAGGAACCTTATTATCACTAAGATTACCTTTAAATTCAATTTGAACCGTCAAATATTCACGATCATATTTTTCAGCAATATGTTTAGGGCTAGATAAATAAGTTTCAATAAATTCATCCATACGAGAACTAGAAGAAAGGTTTAAAACTTCATTTCTTTTTAAAGAAGCATTTTCTAAAAGTCCTTTAAAGTGATAATTTATTGAATCTAGATGGTTGATGATTAAATCATAAGGACTAGATGATAGTAATTGGTCTTTAGTTAATTTTTCCATTTTTTTAAAATTTGTTTAACTAAATAATACAGAATATTAACAAAATGTCAAACATAACATAGTATAAAAACTTGTCGCAAAGGACAAATTCTCCCCTCCTTTTTTTCACTAATTAAATATTTTGATTTTTATATATATAAAAAATAAAGCCGACACATGGTCGGCTTTTAGTCTCTATAAACTCAATTTTGTTACCAAAAATTCACGAACTCCTGGTACATAATCATTACTCATAACTGTGTGTAGTGGTTCTACTTTTATGGTAAGATTGTTTTCTATTAAAACTCTTTCTATTTCTTCCTGGTAATTATCTTGATTAGAATAGAGAATAACAGTAGAAAAAATAGGAGCCATTTTTAATTGTGTTACAGTCTGATTAACATGGCATGTTCTGTCTAAACTCACTGGTTCTAAAATAAATGTCTTTGGTACTACTACCAACCATTCTCTTGCCCAGATTCCACGGTTATAATCAGTATCAACAAAATCAAAAAACTCTACGTCATAGTCTGAACCATTTTTTTTATACTCATCTATGGTTTCTACAGAGCCGGCTCCGTTTTCTACTTTTTCACTACTAATGCAATACTTCCTTCCTTCTACTTTTAACAAAGCGATGAGTTTTGGATTCCATCCAAACTTATCCTTAATAGGAGAAAGATTTATTAAATCAAAGAAAGCGTTTTTTATTTCTGCTTCAGATTTAAAAAACAAACTTTCATTTTTCAAGAAAGTCTGTCCTCTGGCAGTGCCTTGAAATAAAGCATCGTCAGCTGTATAAATATCAGCTAACAAAAAATCTTGTTTTGAATTTATATTAAACATATGGTTATTTTTTATTTTTGCGTTATTGCTCTACAGAAACCAAATCTGACGTCCAGAGAGCAATACACAAAAGACAAATAACCAAGAATATCAAAGAACTGTATATACATATATTATATACTAATATAGTGTATTTGTCAAGAATTAATTAGGTTCGAACTTCACATAAAGTAACAAAAAATCACCCTATAGATTAAGGTGATTTTTCTGGCTCCCCCGGTAGGCTCCAGTTTTCTTGAGTGGTACTCCCCACTCGTTGAAAACGCAGTCCCCTTGTGGGGTTCTGTTGAGTATAATTACAAACTATTTAGAAACAGTATAGCTTGTTTTGGTGTCTTAAGTCTTATTATCTTATTATCATACACACCCTCATTCAATAATTTATTCAAAGAATAAGATTCGCCTTTTGTATAAACAAGTTTTAGAAATTTAAAACTAAATTTCTCAGGACTACCAACAAGTTCTGGTCTTGGTAATTTTCTATGTTTCCACCATCTTTTTATATATCTTATAGCACAAATAAAACCAGGATAATCTAAATAAATTAAAGTATCAGCTTCATCAAAAAGTTTTTTCCTGGCATTTTTTGTAATATATCCTTCTATTATATATTTGTCTCCTACACTTATTTTTTCGATACTTTTCTGAATCTCTTCATCACCAATATATCTCCAACCAGGTTTCCACATAATTGAATCAATTAAAGTTAAAGGTATATTAAGTTTTATAGACAGCTTTCTAGCAAATGTTGATTTACCTGAAGCACTTACACCTAATACTATAATTTTTTTCATATATTTATTATATATTAAATCTATTTAGGTTCGAACTTCTAATAAGGTAACAAAAAATCACCTTACAAATTAAGGTGATTTTTCTGGCTCTCCCGATTACATATTTTCCGAACTAGTATATATACACTATTCTATATCTAAAGATAACAAAAAATTAGAGAGATATTTTGACTATATTACCATTTCAATGGCTGCGTGATTCAAATATTGGAAATAATATTTTTATTACAAAATAGTATGTGATAAAATATATGAATGATTAAGGAAAACAACCTTGCATTCATTGATGGACAGAATTTATATCTTGGCACAAAACAAGATAATTGGTTTGTTGATTTGGTTAAACTTCGCATATATCTCAAAGATAAATACAAGGTCAATGAAGCATATTATTTTCTCGGTTATCTTCAAGAGGAAAACAATGATTTATACAAAGAAATACAAAAGGCTGGATTTATTGTTTTATTCAAAGAACACAATCAATATGCATTAACAAAGAAAAAAGGTAATGTTGATACTGATATTGTTTTCGAAATAATGAAAAATTTATTAGATAACACCGATTTTAATAAGGTGGTATTAGTTTCAGGTGATGGAGATTATAAAAAGGTAGTTGATTATTTAATTAGCAAAGACAGATTTGAAAGAATCCTATTCCCTAACGGTAAAAATTCTTCATCCTTATACAATTCACTAAACAATAAATACACTTTATCTCTAGATAGACCAACAGTAAGGCAATTTATAGAAAAGAAGTAGATATGAAAAGGGGGCGTCACATAAAGTGAAGCCCCTTTTCGTATTGATATTTATATTATACACCATCTAAAATTTAGTGCAAGTGTGGTGGGGATAAATAAAAAACTACCTATTAAAGTAGTTTTACATAGACCATATCCATATTACAAATTTGTTTCCAATCAGATTTTTCAATTACATTTGGTAAACCTTCAATGAGATCTTGAATCTTTTTAGCTTTTTGCTCACTTTCATCTCTTTTGATTGAACCTAGGGGATGGATTTCAGATAATTCCAAAAGTTTTGAGTGTAATTTTCTATAACTTCTTATTCTCTCTAAAAAGGTATTTAATAACCAGTATATAAAAAATAATTCATATCCAACAACCTTTGAATCTTCTGCATACTTTTCCAAATCATCTATTTCTTTTTTTGAAATATAGATTTCAATAGAGTTGAGTATGGAACTAAGTTTTCTAATTTTTAAGAATTCTGAATAATTGGGATTGGGATTAAACCCTAAACTAACAGATGCATCAGAATCATTTTGAACTAGATATGAAACTCTTTTAATTAAGGTAGTTAGCAAAAAAGTATTTTCTGATTCAGTTTTTACAAGATTAACCAATCCTTTCCTTAAATAATGTTTTTTAAATAAAAAACTAATAAAACCACCAATGAAAGCTCTTATTTTCATTTTAAATATTTTTAATTTGTTTAATAAAATAATACACTATTAATAATAATTGTCAATATGTTAATTATTTTGATATTTTACGATTTAAAACAAAAAAGCTCGTCATAAATACAACGAGCTTTCAAAGATGTCTTCCCTATTTTAAATATTCTTGAACATCAGGTCTTTCAAGGACTAGTTTCCAGAACCAGAAATCATCAACTTTTTTTGCATAATCAATAATTTCTTCTGCCTTAAGAGATTTAATGTATTCTTGAACATCAGGTCTTTTAAAAACTACTTCTAAATCATTGTAATCTTTAACTACATTATGAGCATGTTCAATTACACAATCTAAAGGTATATCGGGTCTCAAAAGGACTTTCTGCCAAACACTAGGTACATCCATAACTATTTTCGCATAAGTGAGTGCTTCTTTCCAAGAAAGCAACTTAGGATTATCTAAATAAGGAAGGGCTAATTCGACTGAAATATTCATTTTATAAATTATTTATTGGTTTCCACAAAAGACATTTTTATCTCCTCTGGAAACCAATAAAATCAATATTAAAGAACTGTATTACCTATATAATATCATAATATGTGTATTTGTCAAGCATTTATTTAAAAACAAAAACTTGTCGCAAAGGACAAAAACTCTCCCCTTTCACTGATTAAATATTTTGGTATTTTATATGTATTATGAAAATAAAGAACCATATTAGAGAAATTAGAAAAGATAGAGGTATAACTCAAATCGAATTAGCAAAGATGTTGGGTATTAATTCTAGTGTAGATCGTATATCAAGACGGGAGAATGGATTAACATATCCTCATGTGAGGAATCTTTTGAAGATGATTGATATATTTAATGTAGATGTGAGGGAGATGTATCCGAGGGAGAGGAAATTTAATAAATAAAACATCAAAAAGTTGAGAGATTACTTTTTTAATTATTTATTACTTTTATTATAATATTGTGCAATTTTAAGTCTACTTTCAAATATTGAAAGTTCTGTTTGAATATTAGATATTAACAAAATAAAACTTAGTATAAAAAAATATGGTGAATAAAATAACGACAAGATAAAACAAAATCCTAAACTAGTAATTTTAGTAATTCGAAGTTGAATATTTCTTTCACCAAAACTATAACCAATTTCTTTGAGAATAAAACTATCTAGTTCAAAATGGGAAACACTTTTACTCTCTTTAATAGGAGCTGGTAATTTGTTTATGGTATGTTTTTTAATTTTACTTAAGTATTCTTTTATTATATCTATTTTATTATCTCGAAATAAAAATTTAAATATATTTTCAAAAAAATCACCTATCTCTATTAAGAGTATTGTAAAAAAATAAGAAGAAACAATTATTGATAAAATTTTTAAAGTGGAATTTAATTCACTAAAATTTGGATACGATTTTATATCCGGTTTAAATACAAAATTAGAAATCAATAAATATAAAAACCCTAAAAATATATAAAATAAATCTCTAGGTATAGAGTTAAATTTTGTATCTTTGAATAGCTCAAATAAATCTTTCATTTTTTAGATTCATATATAAACTTGTTATATATAATAATGCTCGAGTGGAGGGACGCATTTCGAACTTTCGACTGGATAAGTACCTATCCCGACCCTCACTATCATTTGATCGCAATCAATAGACTGCTTGCTTTGGCTGATTAATTTTATATAATAAAATCACTATGAATAATCCAGTAAGTTGGTTTGAGCTTCCAGCGATAGACCTTGTACGTGCAAAAGCTTTTTATGAAGGCGTCTTTGGTTTCGAGATGGTTCCAGAGACAAACGCAGGATATGAGATGCTTTCATTTCCGATGAATATCGGAGCCATGGGTGCAAGTGGAGGACTTATGAAAGGATACGGTTATAAACCGAGTCTCGAAGGTACTACGGTCTATTTCGGTACGAGCACTATTGATGAGATTATCGAAAAAATAGAAGCAAATGGTGGGAAAATCCATGTGTCTAAAAAAGACATTGGATACGGCCACATATCAATCTTTGAAGACAGCGAAGGGAACCGGGTAGGGTTATATCAAGTCAAAGAAGAGCATAAGGTGATTCCTAAAAAGTACTAATACTATTTCTTCAATAGGGTTAGTTCAAAATCAAATTCTTCAGTTTGTTTTGTAAGCAATTTACGAGTATCTTCAATTGCGTTGTTATATACATGAGGCGCAATATCCTGAAGAATCATATCTAGAAGGTTGCTTGCACCAATAATATCGATATGTTCATCTCGTTCATCAAGATAAAATGCAATGATATCGTTAATACTTTTCTCTCTTTGCTCCTTGGTGAGTATGTCAAAACTTCGTTTGGTGTCTTTCATTATTTTAGTATAGCAGGTTCGAACTCCTAGTAAGGTATCAAAAATAATCGTTACAACATAAGCTTCAAAAAAGTGCTCGAATGGAGGTGTGCATTTCGAACTTTTGACTGGGCTACTTTATATCCCGATCCTGAATATCATTTGAATACAATCAATAATCTTATAGCTTTAGCTAAGTGATTTATCTTCTGGAAAGCAATTCAGAAACCGTAACAAATGTATAACCCTTTTCCTTCAGTGCATCTATTATTAGCGGAACAGCTTTTCTTTGTTCACTACAGGTCTCACAAAATGGGTGAAGAAGTATAATAGAGCCAGCTTTTGTATTTGCAATCGTATATTCAACAAAGAAGTCCGACGTTGTGCCATAAGTATCAGGTTCAACATCAACCATAATAGTTTCAATGTTGTGTTTATTTAGATACCAAGGAAGTCCCAGAAGCTTTTTTCCATAAGGAGGGCGGAATGTTATAGCTCCTTCATATCCTGCTTCTCGGATAAGTTGATTTGTATTTTGAATTTCACTATCTATAAAAGATAGAGGTTTGAATAAAAATCTCTGATGCGTGTACGAATGGTTGCCAAGTTCGTGTCCCTCATCAGTAATACGCTGTCCAATCTCTAAGTTTTCCTGCAATCTTTCACCAATCACATAAAATGTGGCTTTTATTTGCTTTTCCTGCAGTACATCCAGTATCTCATTCGTGTGTGTCTCTGGTCCGTCATCAAATGTGAGGGCAATAACTTTTTCTTCAGTATCAACTCGGTTTACGATACTGCCGAAAAATTGAAAAGTGCGTGATTTACTGATTTGAAGCAGTCCATATCCACAAACTACGAGAATGAGTATTGCCGATAAAAAATAGATAATAATCTTTTTCATTACTACCATTATAACAAATTTGAGTTCTGAACCCTATTGGGGTAACAAAAAAACAGCCCAGTATTTGAGCTGTTTTTTGATGGCTCCCCGGGTAGGATTCGCCTCTCCTTCAGGATACCCTCAGTCGAAACGCACCATTTTTATATTCACTTCGTTTCTTAAAAATGGGCGCCAAAGGTTCGAATCCTCCCCGAAACCATTTATACAAAAACGCCACCACGAAGGTGACGTTTTTGCATAAAGCTC
>DALYDY010000001.1:4883-203070 GCA_031972855.1 Minisyncoccota bacterium | reverse complement strand
CTGTAGGATAGTATATAGCTCCTACCTTTAGTGCTGTGTATGTGAAGATAAATAAAGACACTATAAAGAGTGTATATCCTCTTGTTAGGAAGTGTTTGAGAGTGTGAAGCATATGTATATTATAGTATAGATTTTGTTGTGTTTGTAGGGTTGTTTGGGGAAAACAAACATAAAAGGTGCGACCCTTCGGGTCGCACCTTTTATACTCACACTATGTATCTTTATTTTTAATTACATTCTTTCAGGTACTGTAATTCCAAGCAATTCTATACCCTTCTCAAGCACATTAACAAAACAAGAAGTTATAAAAAGATTATGTTCTGTTTCTTCATTATCTTCAGAAATAATTTTTGTATTCCCATACCAAGAATTAAATAGGTGGGAAACTTCTATAACATATCCTGATATATGGTGTGGTGCCCATTCATTAATACTCTTCTCTACTGTACCTGGGAAACGTGTAAGATATTTTTCTAAATCTCCAATTTCTTTTTCTAGATTATTTTTTGATTCAAACCCTTGTTCTCTAGCTTTATTCAAAACAGACTTCGCGCGCACAAGAGTGTATTGAAGATATGGACCTGAGTCACCTTCGAATGATAGAGATGTTTCGGGGTCAAAGTTTATATTACTACCAGCTTTAGCGCGAAGAATTACATATTTTAGAGACCCAATAGCAATCATATCTGCACTCTTATTATCTATATCAGGATTCTTCTCTTTAACTTCTTCTACTACTGTATCAATAAGAGTTGCAGCTAATGGAACACCGCCCAAACGTGAAGACATCTTTTGTCCTTTGAAAGTCATTCTTCCATGAGTTCTATGAACTGTCTTTTCTTCCCATTCTTTATTTATTTTTCCTGCTGCATTTTTTACAACTTCAAAATAGTTTGTTTGTTCGTGATCTGTTATGAATATTGAAATTTTGGGATTATATTTTTCAAACTTCAGAGACATTAGACCAATGTCCTTTGATTCGTATGTTGGATAGCCTTCACTATTTATAAACACGCGAGTATGCAGACCTTCTTTTTCACCTTCATACACAACAGCTCCATCACTTTTTGTAAAAATACTTGGTGTATTTTCTTCTACAATCTTTTGACCAACCTTCCCTGCTTCACTTTCAAAAATAAAGCTATCGAAGTGTGATCCAAGACGAGCTACAATATTTATGAAATATTTTAAATTTATTTCTTTTCCTATTTCATAAGCATCTAATTCTGGGGATGAGATTTTCTCATAAAGATTTTTTGTAATTTCTTTTACACGAGATTTTACTTCATCACTTTCTTCAAACATCTTAGTACCACGAACATAACATTCTCCAAGATATGCGAGCTTCTCTGTATCAGTATCTAGACTTTGTATTTTTTCTAGACCATCCAAAAGCATTATATATATAGCCTTACCTATACCAAGAGAAATATCTGAAGGGTAAGAAATGACAGTGACATCAGCTCCACTTGCATGGGCAATACGAGTAATAGATTCCCCTATTGTATTGTTCATCACGTGACCAATATGAAAAGGCTTGAAGAGATTTGGACTTGAATGTTCTACAAGAATTTTCTTTCCATTATAAATATCACTCTTTCCATAATTTTCTTTTTCAGTAAATATTTTTCCAAGTTCTTGGAAAAAATATTCTTTTGAAATTTTAAAGTTTATAAATCCAGGACCAGCAATAGAAATATCTTCTATAAGATATGATTTTTTCTCTTTCATTACAGATACGAGCTCAAGCGCAAAATCCTTCGGATTTTGCGCTCTACCCTTCGCATATAACATCGCAACATTGGTCGCAAAGTCACCATGAGTCATGTCTCCTGGATATTCCACCAAAACACTCTCGGTCTCTATTCCAAGTGACAAAAGTGCTTCTTTTATAAGATTCTCTATTTCTTTCTTCATTATATTAAAAGCATAGCAAAATATAACGATTTTATAAAGAAAAATAAAATCCCTTCACTTTATAATTAAAGGGAGGGATTTCTTAAGCTCGAAAAGATTCGGAAACTATTTCAATAAAACTTTCAATCTCTTTTGCAAAAGTTTGATTTTCGTCAGCGGTAACTATATGCCAACCAAACTCTTTTGCACAATCAAGATGAATTTGTCTAATTTCTTCACCATTTTTCAAACCTTCAAATCGATGAAGATTTTCATCAGACCTTTCTTTGGGATTACTATCACAAAGAATAACCAAGTCTGACTGAATTAAATCTTTGTTTACTTCAATCAAATCTTCTTTGTTTAGACCTTCGAAGATTCCGTAAACAAGACCTGTCTCGGAATACATATCAGAAATAACGAAGTCGTTGTGATCCAATTCTTCTCTTAGAACAACTTCATAATCTCTACGATTTTGTGCACAAAGATTTTGGAATTCAAGTGGAGTAATTTCTTTTGGATTTCCATCCACAATGTACTCCTTGATCTTTGGACCCGTAGGAGGACAATCATAAACAGGATACTTGATAAGTGAAACTTTATATCCTTTTTTCTGTAAATCCTCAGCAACCTTATCTAGATTGATGGATTTCAATACACTATCGATTCCTACAATAGTGATTAGTCTGCCGTTTTTATTCTTCATGTTTTATTCAAATTTAAATAAGAATAGCATAAAAATATAATTTGACAAACTTTTTTAAAAGTGTAAAGTAAAGTAAAATTAAAAAAGAAATGAATAGAACAATAGATTATCTGCCTTTCAAAGATAGAAAGCCAGATTACCAGTACAAAGACCTTGTAAAAAGAGTTTTTCATCAAGGAGAAGAATCCAAAGTAATCCATGGAGAAAAAGCAAAATACTTACAAATGCAAACCATGGTATTTGAAATGGAAAATGGGTTTCCATTAATTACTGAAAGAGATTTTGGAAAAGGTTTTAGAGGTGCATCAGGAGAACATATTGCTTTCTTAAATGGAGCAAGAACTCTTGAAGAACTAATTCATTATGGTTGCCCCAAAATTTATTGGGATAAGTGGGTAACCAAAGAAAAGTGCGCTAACTTCGGTCTCGAAGAAGGAGATCTTGGTCCCGGGTCTTACGGACCAGGATGGACACATGTGCCCACACCTGATGGTAAATTTTTTAATCAAATTGAGAACATTCAAGAACAGATAAGGAAATTTCCATTCATTAGAACACATAGGGTTGATCCATGGATTCCGTATTATGCAGCTACAAGCAAAACAAATCCTGACTTCCCGAGAAAGGTAGTAGTGGCTCCATGTCATGGCTGGATTAGAGTTTTTGTAAACGAAAAAACAAAAACAATCGATATTGGTCACACTCAAAGAAGTGCTGATATATTGGTCGGCCTTGTTTCAAACATTATCCAATATGCAGAATTTGGATTGATGTTAAGTCAAACTCTTGGGTATAAATTTAGGAGACTTAATTATGTTATTGAAGATGCTCATATTTATGAGTCTCAATATGATTATGTTGAAGAGTTATTATCAAGAGATACAAATTGTTTTCCAACAGTAACACTTCCTGAAACAAAGAGTAGGATTGAGGATTATAGGAAAATTGATTTCATTCTTGAAGATTATTACCCTGGTGAAAAAATATCTATTCCAACACCTGTTTAAGCTTCACTTTTAGTGAAGCTTTTTATTTTAGCAAAAGAGAAGCGTGTAAAAGTTTCCTAACTTTTACACCGTACGAGTGAAGACAAAACAAAGGTTCAATACCTCAAAATTATACTTCAACATGATATGAGTAAAAACGATTTTTTATAATAACTCAATACTTTAAATTGTTGAAACTTTATTTGACAAAATAGTTAAAATAAATTAAAGTACATTAAATTTAAATAAAGTAAAAATGAATAAAATAATCTTAATTGTTGCAAAATCAAAAAACAATGTTATTGGCAACAACAATTCTTTACCTTGGCAAAGAAAGCAGAAAAATGATATGGATAATTTTGTAGCTGTTACGCTTGGAAACATTCTAATTTGCGGAAGGAAAACATTTGAATCTTTTGGTTCAAAACCTCTAAAAAATAGAGATATGATTGTAGTATCAAGACAGACAGCACATAAAGATGTAAGTGGTGCTTATTTTGTAGAGAGTTTAAAAGACGCTGTAGAACAAGCCAAAAAATTAGATCGTGACAATAGTAGAAAATTTTTTATTATTGGTGGTGGTCAAATTTACAAACAAGCATTTGCAGAAGATCTGATCGATGAAGTCTATATGACTGAAATTGAAGCAGAAGTTGAAGGAGACACTACTTTCCCCAACTTGTTTATGTCGGAATTTTATCCTGACGAGAAGACAAGAGTTTATTGGGATACAGATGAAAAAAATATTTTTCCATCAAACTTTGTAATTTACAGAAGAAAAAATTGTTAGTCGCGTATAATACGCGACTTTTTATTTTGTTTGAATTTTTTAAAAAATGTGTTATATTAATAAAAAAAATAATACATATGAAAGATTTTGTAGACAACAAAAATAGTAGGACAGGTGAACAAAAAATTATCATGCAACAAATTATTGAAGATGGAGTTGATCCATTCTCAAAAGAGCATATTGCAAAATATCACTCAAAACCAATACTCAAGAAGGGTTTGTATTGGTTTGTCACTGAAAGTCAGTGGCCCTATACAAATACAAAAAAACAGATCCTGTTTATTACCAATGAATACATTGATGATATTAAAAATTTATCTGGCAATGCTTACAAAGAACTTCTCGAACTAGCACAATGGTGCGTTGAAGAATTCAAAATGAAAGGTGGTGCTCTTTGCATGAGATTTGGTGATTCTCTCGTATCGGGTGCATCTGTAAAACATTTACATGCACAACTTATTGAATCAGACCCAGAACTTGGACCTGTTATGTTTTGGATAGGAGGAAAAAAATAAAAGCCGGACAATAAAGTCCGGCATTTCTTTTTTAAAAGAATAACTACCAATTTCCAATATGGAACATTTGTACTTCCCCGCTTTCTAGAATATCTTTTGCATCAAGTCGTGAATATCCATGATGATAATACACTTTCTTAATACCTGATTCTAAAATCAGACGAGCACATACTGGACAAGGAAATGTTGTTACGTAAAGAGATGTTCCAGAAAGTGATACACCCTTATTAGCAGCACGACAGATTACAGAAGCTTCTGCATGAATAGCAAGAGACATTTCTATATGTTCACCAGGCTTAAAAATACTTCTTGGATCACCATTTACATAAGAAGATTGTTCATTTGGTAAATGATGATTAAATGCTGTTAATGGATTTATAATACGATCCCCAATAATAACAGCACCAACTTGTCTCCACCAATCAGAACTTTTTTCTGCTAAAGTTCTTGCTTTGTCCATAAACTCCAAATCAAATTTTTCAAGAGAGATTACTTGTGAAAGAGGTTCTACTTCTTTGAAAACTGAATTCCATTCCCAACGTAAAAAGATATTTTCTTTTTGATAAATGATGTTTGGAAATAATCTTTTCATTGTTTCTTCAACAACAAAATCATTTGGAGCAAAAATTTCTTCTACAACAACAATATCATCACTAAGTACTTTTACTGTCTTTGCAAGGTTTAAAGATTTCAAAATAGAAATCATACTTACTGTATCGATAGACCGCAAATCACGACGAAGTGTTCCCGCAAGTTCTTTGTCAAAAGTAGTCACTAGTTCCTCGGTTATAAGGAAAATAGCGTCTGGTTTTTTTGACCTAATAAATTCCAAGTATCCACGATGTAGTACTGGAATATAAGCTATAATTGCTGTTTTCATTCATCACCTCCTTTAAAATAATCTTCACAAACTTTCTTTATTTGTTCATAAAGACCTTTTGCTCCATCAATGTTTAGAAGCCTTACTCGAGCACTTGTTGAAGTTATTGCTTGTGATGGAAACACAACAATGTTTTCACAAATACCCTTGTATGCTTCTTTCATTTTTTCAGTAAAAGCATCAACATCTTTTGTTGTTTCAGAAACTATTAAAACATCTGGTCTCAATATTTCTGCGTGCATCTTTTTAGGTTCTTCTACTTTTCGAATGACCACAGCATCAACTTGCCTTAGATGAGTTAGTATAGATCCACGCTCATCAAAAGGAATGACTGGCCGTGTGTCACCTTTTCTTTGTTTAACCTCTTCATCAGAATCAGTTCCAACAATTAAGAAGTCACACTGTTCCTTTGCTTTTTCCAAATACAAAGAATGGCCTATGTGATGTAAATCCCAAACCCCACTAACATAACCTATTTTTATTTGGTTATCATTAGAACGTAATTCTTTTACATAATCTGATAATATATGTATATCAGAAAAGAAAAGTCCTTGTTTGTGCTTACCTGACAAGGAAGCGTTGTCTTTATTTTTCATTTTTAGTTTTTAATTTAGTTTTCTGAATTCTATATATTAAAAACCTAAAAGTCAACAAGTGATTGTTTTATTATTTTTGGACAAATATATCGTAGGTTTTGGCTTTTTGTGTATAATTTACAAATTTAGACTCTGTAGCACCTTCTGTAATAATTATTTTGGTAAAATATTTATCTAATATATTTTTTATATATTCTATTTGATAACTGTATTTTTTTACATCTACAGATTCTTGGTTAAAAACACCTCCTTCACTAGTAAAACTTATCAATACAACACCTCGTTCTTTTAAAGAAAAATTTATATTTTCAAAAAGTTTCAAAAGTTCTTTTTCATCTAAATATTGAATTACTCGTGCAAGAATTATTTTGTCATAATTATCTTTTTTAAAATCAAAAGTATTTACATTATTTTTTGTAAATAAAATATTATCTTTAATATCCGAAAGAACGAGTGAATACCAGTCAAGATCTGCCACATCAAAAGCGTCAACAATACACCCAAGAGATGCTAAAAAAACAGAATTTCTACCATTTCCACAACCTATATCAAGTATTTTATCTTTATTATTAAAAATCTCTCTATAACGAGAAATAATCACACTTGGTTTTTGTGTTATTATTTCAAATTTTTTTTCATTGTAAATTTTTTCCCAATCACTCATATATTAAAAGAAGCCACATTATATGGCTTCTTTTTTGATTTAGTCGATAACAGTAATACCTGCTGAACGAGCTGAACCTTCGATAATTTTCATAGCACCTTCGATATCTTTTGCATTCAAGTCTGGCATTTTGCGTTCTGCAATTGCGCGAACTTGAGCTTTTGTTATCTTACCTACTTTTGAAGTATTTGGCTTACCTGAACCTTTTTCGATTCCAGCAGCCTTCAATATTAGACCTGCAACAGGTGGAGTTGTAATACGGAAGTCATAAGAACGGTCGTCATATACTTCAATCTTTACACCCACGATATCACCTGCCATCTCAGATGTCGCAGCGTTAAACTTTTGACAGAATTCTGAAATGTTAATACCAGCTTGTCCAAGTGCAGGACCAAGTGGTGGCGCAGGAGTTGCTTTCGCTGCGGCAATTTGTAACTTTATTTTTTTGATTATTTTTTTTGCCATAAATGTTTTAAATCTATAATTAGATTAACGAGAATACTTTGGACTAAAGTATTACCGAGAAGCTCATACTTTATACCAAAAAATTAGCTATTTTGCAAGGCTTTAAAAACAAAAGCCCTTTTTAGGGCTTTTGTTTTTAAATCTTTTTTATTTGAAGGAAATCAAGTTCAACAGGAGTTTCGCGTCCGAAAAGAGAGACAAGAACACGAACCTTTCCACGTTCTTGATCAATTGACTCAACGCGAGCTTCACTATCTTTAAATGGTCCGTCTGCAATTATTATTGATTCACCAATAATAAGTTCAATATTATGTTTAGGAGCATTTTTATCCATACGTCCAAAAAGTTCATCAATTTCTTTTTGAGAAAGTGGTACTGGCTGTACACCTGCACCAATAAATCCTGTAACACGTGGAGTATTACGAACGATAAACCAAGTATCATCAGTAACAATCATATCAACAAGCACATATCCTGGAAAAATCTTTTCTTCTACTTCTGTTCTCTTACCTGCTTTGATTTTTATTTTCTTTTCTGTTGGAACAACAACGTTGAAAATTTTATCATTTATTCCAAGAGAATCTATACGTTGTCTTAGATTACGCATTACTGCATTTTCATATCCAGAGTAAGTGTGAATTGCATACCAATTTCGCTCTCCATCTTCTTGTTTTGCCATAGATTATTTTGAAATGATATATCCGATAGCTTTTGAAAAAAGCATATCAAGAAATCCTAAGTAATAAGCTACGACCGCAGAAATAATAATAACTGAAAGAGTATATGTCATTGTCTTTTTACGAGATGGCCACGCTACATTGGCCATTTCTGCATACGTATCTTTGATGAATTGAAACATAAATATTTTTTAAATTAGGCTTTTTTAAAACGCCTTTTCGGGCGTCTGTATATATATAATACAAATTATATAAAAATAAGTCAAATACAAGAAGAAAGGCCTGTTTCATTAAATTGAAACAGGCCAGAAAGTTTTAATACTTAACAATTTTTTGAGGAGCACTGTCCCCTAAGTAGAGGAAGTAGACTCCAGGATTCCAAGAAGAAGTATCTAATGACACATCTCCAAAAGAACTTTGCTGATAAATTTCTTTACCATTCATATCTACAACACGAACAAATGTTTCGTGTAATAAATTTAAAATGACAAGGTTATCAACAAAAGGATTTGGGTAAATAGAAATTTTTGATTTTTCTATATCACTCATCCCAGTAGTTTTTGCCAAAACTCTTTTACAAGAGAATTTAATCTTAGGTTCACGAACCTGATACGGTCCATGGCAGATCGATGCCCAAGAGCTGTCAGTAAGTTTCACCTCGTCATCTGTCTTTGCTGAAAGATTCCAGAAAACAAATGACTGATTATTGAACTGACCAAACTGAAGGTATCCATCACCATAAGCAATCGGATCACCCAATCTAACTTGATTTAAAAATTCAGGAAACACATAAGTGATCTGAAATTTTACATCTTCGTTTTGGAATTCAATATTTTTGTAAGATGAGTCAGAAGAGGTTTTAATATTTATACTTTCAGTTTTTACACTGTCTGTATAAGTTTTACCTCCCCAATCATAAGTGATTGAGAATTCTAGAAAATACTTTTCACCTTGAATAAAGTGAGGGTTTTGAGCATTAACTCTTGAAGCTACCATACCGATAACTGCAAATAAAATTGTTATTATTTTTTTCATGTTTTTAGCGTGTTTGTTAGAACCGATATATATCACCTCTAACAAACACGCTAATTGAAACCTTTTTTAAAAGAACTATATTTATATTATACCATAATATAAACTATTTTGTCAATACATATAAAAACCCTTCATTTTGAAGGGTTTTTACTGTTTAAATTAATTTTTAGCGTATCTCGTAAGTAATACTTACATTTGATACAATCTTTTGTTCCCCTTGTGGAAGACTTGCTCCTACAGAAGCGTTCATAGATTTTTCCATTCGCATATCTTGCGCATAAGCCATAGGCATTACAGCATTACTATTCCCGTCTGAGAAAGAAACAATGCGTACCAATTTAACTCCAAGATCTTTTGCTAGAATGTCTGCTTTTTCTTTTGCTTCATCTATTGCTTCTTTTCTTGCTTCTTCTTGATATTTTTCTAAATTATCAACAGTGAAGTTTGGTCCAGATATTTCTGTTACTCCAAGTTTTCCCAATTCATCAACAATAGTTGAAACTTGTTCTGTCTTTCTAATTTTTATTGTAATTGTTTGTGAGACTTCATATCCAACTAACACTTGTTTTCCTTCTGGTTGAGGACAAGGTGTTGTAACACAATATATTGTTTGTTTTTGCCATTCATATTTTGGATAAGAATTATAATTTTGTGTCTTTATATCCTTATCTTCTATACCAACAGATTTTACATAATCAAGAACTTTTTTATTTACTTCGTTTACTTTTTGTTGAGAATCGTTCATTGTCTTTTCAGATGAACGTACAGTAAAGCTCACTTCAGCAATATCAGGTATTGCAAAAGATTCCCCATCACCTGAAACTGTGATTGTGTTTTTTGCTTCATGATCCATTCCTATTGTTTTGTAATTTTTAAATTCTGTTCCAATTTTTGCAACAAAATATATAGAAACAATAGCAATAAAAACAAAGCCCATTTTTACAAATTTATTTTTTTCTTCTTCATTTATCATAATGTATACATTATATCACAAAATAAAAACACCTAATCCATAAAGACTAAGTGCTTATTTTCAATTTGTTTTTTTCCAAATAATTTTTTATTAAATTTGAAAAAATACTATTCATATGATTTGATATTTCTCTATATTTATGAGAATGTATCACCACCATTGGAGCAATAATACAATCAGACTCCACTAATATAGTTCTTCTAAAAGCTTTTTCATCTGAGAGATTATTAAATATTATTTCTAATTCTGGATTATTAACCACAGAAAAAGAAAATTCAATTTCCAAAGACACTGATTCAACTCCAACAAATTCTCCTATTAAATTTGTTTGTTTTTCTGTTTTTTTCTCAAGTAAGTATAGTATTTTCATTGTTATTGTTTTTTAGAACAATACTATAATTATTTTATTTAGTCAATTATTTATTTAATATATCACTAACTATTTTTCCGTCAGCGAGATGAATGGTGCGATGAGCCATAAGAGCATATTCTTCTTCGTGCGTCACCATAATTATTGTCTGTCCTTCTTTGTTTAAATCCAAAAAAGCTTTCATTACTTGTACTGATGTTTCAGAATCAAGATTTGCTGTTGGTTCATCGGCAAAAATAATCTTAGGGCTATGTGAGATTGCACGAGCAATAGAAACTCTTTGTTGTTGACCACCAGATAATTCACTTGGGAGATTGTTCATTTTGTTTTCTAAACCTATTTTTGTTAGTGCTATCTTTGCTTTTTCTTCTGCTTCTTTAATATCATATCCTTGCATAAGAAGTGGTAAGAGAGTGTTTTCTAGGGCTGTTAGAGAAGGAATGATTGCATAGTCTTGAAAAATATAGCCAAAGTCATTTAGGCGTATTATTGTTCTTCCTTCTTCATCAAGATTAATAAGATCTTTTCCATCCATTATAACTTGTCCACTTGTAGGCATATCTAAAAGCCCTATCTGATACATTAAAGTAGATTTTCCAGAACCTGATTTACCTGTAATGGTAACAAATTGCCCTTCTATAATATCAAAAGAAAGATCGTTGACGGCGATCGTCTCTTGGTCTCCACTTTTAAATTTTTTTGTAAGATTTTTTATAGTAAGCATAATTTTATAATTTATATAACTAGCGACCAAGAATTGCACTGAGTGTATTTTGTTTAATAACCATTCGAGCAGGTATAAATCCAGCAATGAGTGTTGTTACCATCAAAATACCTGCTCTAATCAAAGTCCCTGATAATGTTGCAACTAATATTCCATCAGAAAAAGGAAAGTTAATCGGATTAGCAGCAAAATAAGGTTTTATCAAAAAGAATATTAAAATCATTCCGATAATAATTCCAAACAATGCATATATACAAGCTTGATATATATATGAATATAAAATAGCTCTTTTGTTTATACCAATACCCTTCAAAATACCAATAAATCTTCTACGAGTTATAGCGTTAACGAAAATAACAATAAATATAGTAATCGAAGCAACAACAAGACCAATAGCTGAAATCATAGAGCCAAGGAGTGCAAAAGTGTTTTTTATATCTTTTAAGAATTTTGGGAAAGCTTCTTCTGCTGTTTGAACACGAGCATATTCTCCTACCCCAGAATCAAGTAAGAAATTTTTTACAGCAACAGGGTCTGTACCTGATAAAATTTGAATAGGAATAGAACCAGCATTCAAATCAGTTCTACCTGTAAGCTTTCTAACTTCACTATCAACCATCACAATAGAGGTATCAAATTCATCAACCTTACTACCCAAAATACCTTTTACAAAATATTCACGAGAAGTATTTCCTACTGTAATTTTTACACGAGAACCTATAGAAACATCTTTTAGAGTTTGAAAACCTGGAGCCTCAATAGGTGTGAACTCATACAAAAGATTTTTACCAAGTAGAACACTATCACTATCTTGAGTTTCTAAATATGAACCTCTAATAACAAATTTTGATATTCCAGAAAATTTTTCTTCTACTATTGGATCAATACCGAGAAGCGAACCTCCTGCACCGTCACGTTTATTACCAGGCTTTATTGTGTCGCGATAATTTGATTCTATACGAGCAGAACCAGAATATCTGACTGTATGATTCTTGTATCCTGGAATGTTTTTTACAATATCAATTATTTGAGGTGTTTGATCTATAGCACTTCTATTCAAAAAAGGAGAAATTATAACATCACCAATTCCATATTTCTTTTGAGAATCTTCTGAACCTTGAATAAGTCCAACGAGTATTCCGGAAACAACAATTAGATTTAAAAAAGTAAGAGTCATCACAAGAACTATAAGTCCTGTTGTCCAAATATTTGCACGTTTAATATCACGCTTAGCCAAAAACCAGCCAACTTTAGCATTTTGCTTAAAAGATTTTTCTATTTTTTGTAGATTATTAATCATTAACTTCTAGATACAATTATTTCTTCTCCGACAGATAGACCAGAAATAATTTCCACAAGAGCTCCATCCCCTGTTACTCCTGTTGTAACATTTCTTCTTTCAGATTTTTTGTTTTTTGTATTTGTAACAACTTCAACATAAGAACCTTGTTCATCTTTTTTGATAGAGGCTTTTGGAGCAACTATTGTATTTGGTTTCTCGTTTGCCTCTATTTTTATATCAGCATTCATCCCTGGACGAATAAACATATCTTTCTCATTTATTGAGATTTTAATTTCATAATTAACAATACCATCTTCTACTTTTGCTGAAGGGTCAATATGTACGACTTCACCAGTGTAGTTACCTGGGAAAGCGTCGAATGTAATAGATACTTTTTGACCAATAAC
This sequence comes from Minisyncoccota bacterium, assembly GCA_031972855.1. GTDB lineage: Bacteria > Patescibacteriota > Minisyncoccia > Phycocordibacterales > UBA9973 > JAIXRY01. The sequence continues at coordinate 190,104 of DALYDY010000001.1, read as the reverse complement.
AATATTTGTTATATTTGACTCATTTATATTTGCTTTAATATATAAATTATCAACATCTTGAAGTACTATAGCTTCTTTTAGAGCTTGTGCGAGTTCTCCAACTTTGTTTACAACTCTTGTAATAGTTCCATCTCCTGGGGCTCTAATTACTGTTTTTTCAAAATTTGCTTGAGCATTTTGTAAACTCCCTTCAGCAGATAAAACATCTGCTTGAGCTAAATTTATATCTGCATCACGAGCTTTTGCAACTTTTATATTAAATTCAGCTTGTCTTGTAGCCACCAGAGATTCAGCACTAGAGATTTGGCTTTTTTGTGTTTCAATTGCAGAATTATATAAATTTAAAGAAGTTATATAACTTGATGATTTTTTATTTGGAATATCTATAGTCCAAGATGTTTGAGATCCTGAATTAAAGTTTGATGGAAATTGAATAAAAAGCCCCCTTTCACCAATAGCTACAGGATTATTTGTACTAATAACTCCTGTTGAATTTTCAAGTCCGGTAACTGAAAAATACCCACCAGCACCAGTAGAAAAAGTATTTATTTTATAAAAACCTTCTTCTCCATTATAAGTACCAGAAATTGTAGGAGGTGTTGTTGATGAAGAAGAAACTGCTTCTAGACCAGTACTAAGGAGAGTTCTTCTAGCATTCTCAACCAAAGTTGTTTGGGTTAATTTTGTTTTTTCTAAATCTGATTTTGCATTATTTAAGGCTGTTTGTGCTAAAGCAACTTCTTCGTTTGTTGCACCTTCAATAATTTTTTGATATCTTGCTTTTGCTGCAAGAAGTTGGCCACGAGCTTGTGTTAGCACAGCAAGTTCATTACCTTGCTCTATACTTGCAAGTATTTGACCTTTTTTAACTTTTTGGCCAACTACAACTGGAATGTTTTTTATAACACCAGAAGAAGTGAATGATAATGACAGATCTGTAATACTTGTCACTTGTCCAGTAGCAAGAACTGTCTGAGTTAATGTTTTATTTTCAACAACAGATGTTATTATTCCAGCTGTTTTATCTTTTAAAATAAAAGGTAAAGATATTAAAACAATTAAGATAAACCCCATCCAGTATCTTTTTTTACTAAAAAAACCCTTAAGTCCATATTTAATTTTATCCATTATATTTGAATTCATATGGTCATTATACCATAATTTTCAATTAAAAATAAAAAAACTTATTTAAAAATAAGTTTTTTTATTTAATACTTAAGAAAAATTTATTTAACTCCGAGAAGTTCAACATCAAACAAAAGTGTTGACCCTCCAGGTATAGGACCATAATCATTCATTCCATAACCAAGAGCTGGAGGAATAACTAGACTTCTTTTTTCTCCAACTTTCATACCGAGAACACCTTCATCCCAACCTTTAATAACTCTTCCCGCACCAAGAACAAATTTAAAAGGTTCACCACGATCAACACTTGAATCAAATTTTTTACCATCAGTAAATGTACCTGTGTAGTGTACAGTAACTTCTTTACCGTTTTCTGCTACTTCCCCACTACCTTGTTTTAAAGTAGTTATTTTCATTCCATCTTTTGTTGTTATAGTATTATCCATATTATTTTTATTATCTATTAATTTATCATCTTTTCCTGGAACCGTTTCTTTTGGCAATTCATCTGGATTTGCAATATTTATTTTTGCTGGAATCTTTTCTGTTGTATTTACTGTTTTATTTATTAAAAAATAAGAACCAATACCAGCAACAATAAGAACTCCTATAATCCACCAAATTGCTTGTTTGTCGTCGTTATTATTGTTCATATAGAGTATTCTATAAAAAAAAAGTATAATTGCAAAATGGTAAATTGTATTAATATAATAATCAAAAAAAACATTTACAATGTTTTTAAAATATGAACCTCTCAGAATTTAAAAAAGAATTTGATCTGTTATTACTAGAATCACTTAATAAATATATAGAAGAAAGTAAAGAAATTACAACAAATGAAAGATTAAAAGACATATTTGATCATATAATAATTCTTGCCGCAAAAGGTAAAAGGATTCGTCCTTTTATAATAGCTGTAGGCTACCAAGAAAATAAAGAGTCTTGGAAAGATATAAAAGATGTTCTAATAGCTATAGAACTTATACATCTTATGGCTCTAGTAGAGGATGATATTATGGATGAACAAGATTTAAGGCATGGAACAGAAGCTATACACACATTCTCAAAAAAAATATATAAAGAACCTATAAACGAACATCAAGCAATACTTATTGCTGACCTTCTTTTTAATTGGGCATATAATTCCTTCTTTTCTTTTCCACAACCAAAAGAGAGTTTGAATATTTGGAAAAAATTAATCAACGAAGTTGTTATTGGACAAATGATTGACTTGGATAATAGAAATCAAAAAGACCCATTGGAAAAAAATATTTTAGAATGCATGCTTTTAAAAACAGCTCGATATACATGCACTCGCCCACTTGAACTTGGTGTAATACTGTCAGACAAAAAACCTAGTGACTGGGTTTATGTTTATGGAGACAATCTTGGAACATGTTTCCAAATAACCGACGATTTGATTGATATAATGAGTGAAGATGAAGATTTGGGTAAGCACGGATTTACAGATATAGTAGAAGGACAACCAACACTTATTAATGCAAAGATAAAAAATCAAAATGATTTATTATTAACAAAAGAATTTAATAAAATATTTGGATCAAAGAATAGAAATCTTATTACAAATGAATTTAAACAAAGAATAAGAACAAGTGGATTGGTTGGTGAGTTGAGAAATGAAGTATTTGAAAAATTAAAAAAAGCAAAGATAAATATTGAAAATGAAGATATAAAAGATAATACAAAAAAAATTCTTTTAGATTTAATTTTGTTGATAGAAAAAAGAACATCATAATGTACACAAAGGAACAAATTAAAAACTCAAAGAATATTATTAAAAAATACAGCAACACATTTTATGTTGCTACTTTATTCTTTCCAAAAAGACAAAGGTATCAGACTTGGATATTTTATGCATTCGTAAGAATTGTTGATGAAATTGTAGATACCGATTTTAAAGACGAAGAAGCAAAAATTGCTCTAAATAAATGGCGTAATGCTTGGAAAAATAATTACAATCAAAATATAGTTCAAGAAAGTACGAGGATTTTACAAAAAGAAATTGCTATAGAGGAAGAAATTTTTGACGCTTTTTTTCAATCAATGGAAAAAGATACAAGTAAGTATATATATAATACTTATAGAGAATTGGAGGAATACATGTATGGATCGGCTGTAATAATAGGATATGTTATGGGATATATAACAAAAGCACAGGGAGATTGGAAACCTCACGCAAAAGCAATGGCTGAAATGTTCCAAATGGTAAACTTTATTAGAGACGCACGAAATGATTATGAAGAGAGATCTCGTATATACTTACCTCAAGACGAGTTAGAAAATTGTAATTTAAAACAAAAAGATTTTATAAGACAAATAGGGTTACAAGAAAAGAATATAGATTGGATAAAATATATGGATATACAAGAAAAAAGAACTCGCGAACTTGGTATTATTGGGAGAGAGGGTATAAAACTATTACCTATATATACGAGATTCGCAATACTTTTGTCTTACAATAGATATTCGAGATTGTTAAAAAAAATAAAAGAAAGCAATTACAATATTAGCAAAAGAACAAGTTTAAATACAAAAGAAAAATTTATTGTTTTTATAAAAACAATCTTAAACAAATATGAATAAACAAAAACACATAATTATTATAGGATCAGGAATAGGAGGACTTGCTTCAGCTTGTCTACTTTCAAAAAAAGGATATAAGGTTACGATTTTAGAAAAAAATGACATGCCAGGAGGTAGAGCTTCTCTAATCGTAAAAGATACTAATAAAGGAAAGTTTATTTTCGACAAAGGTCCAAGTTGGTATATGATGCCAGATGTTTTTGAAGATTTCTTTAAAGTATTAGGCGAGGATATTAATGATCACTTAGAACTACAATTACTATCCCCTTCTTATAGAGTATTCCAGCAAGGTGATGGATTTTTTGATTTCTTTGCAGACCTAGAAAAAAACAAAGAAACTTTTGAATCATTAGAAAAAGGCAGTGGAGATGTTCTTGAAAAATTTTTGTCACAAACAAAATTTCAATATGAAGTTGCAAAACAAGAATTCATGTACAAAAACTATGATTCTATTTTTGATTTCTTCAACAAAAGAGTAATGACTCTAGGAAGAAAGCTTCCTATCTTTTCAAAACAAAGCACCATAATAAATAAATTATTCAAAAACGATCTTTTACAAAAAGTCATGCAGTATCAGACAGTACTACTTGGAACATCTCCTTATGATACTCCAGGCATATATACATTGATGAATTATGTAGACTTCGGTCTTGGGGTTTGGTACCCAAAAGGAGGTCTTTATGAAGTAACAAAAGCTCTTGTTACAGTATCAGAGAAATATGGTACTGAAATAAAAATAAATTCACCTGTTAAAAAAATAAATATTGTAGATGGAAAAACTACAGGTGTTACTTTGGAAAATGGATCGGTTATTGATGCTGATATGGTTATTTCAAATGCAGACTATCACCACACAGAACAAGTTCTTATTCAAGAAGAATATCGAGAACACAATCAGAGATATTGGGACAAAAGGACTCTTGCTCCAAGTGCATTTATTATGTATTTGGGAATAGATGGAAAAGTTCCGACACTATCACATCACAACCTTTTCTTCCCTAAAACATGGAAAGAGAATTTTGATCAAATATTCAAGCATCCTACATGGCCAGGATATCCAGCACTCTATGTATGTGCCCCATCAAAATCTGACAACAGTATATCTCCAGATAATACTGAAAATATTTTTGTCTTGGTCCCGATTGCAGCAGGCCTATCTCATACAGAGGAAGAGAAAGAATTATACGCTGATAAAATACTTTCATTAATGGAAAAAGAATTGGACATACCAAATCTCAAAGAAAGAATTATAACAAAAGAAATTTACAGTGTTGATAATTTTATACAAGACTACAATGCATTCAAAGGAACAGCTTTAGGACTCGCTCACACTCTTCCACAGACAGCAATATTCAGACCAAACAATATATCAAAAAAGGTTGAAAATCTATTTTTTGTTGGAGCAGGAACAAACCCTGGAATTGGAGTTCCTATATGTCTCATTTCTGCAGAACTAGTTTACAAAAGAATTGAAAAAATATCTGACCCAGAACCACTAAAAGAAGTTTAGACAAATAAAATAAAAACCTCACAATGTGAGGTTTTTATTTTATAAAATTATTTTTAATAACAAACTCCAAAAGATAACCATTCCAGAGAATGCGTTTAATATTGGAAAATATTTATAAAGTTTAAAAAGAAAAATTTCATCAGCAAAATAAGATTTATACATTATAACCAAATACGGAATAAGTAAAATTGAAATCCACCACCCTACCAATATAGACCCAATAATTGCTGAGACTGTGTACAAAAAAGAACACAGCAATATTGTTTTATTTTTACCTAAATAGGTCGCAATTGTTTGCAAGCCTCCATTTGCATCAGATTCAATATCAGGAACAGCAGAGTATGCGTGCATAGAAATAGCCCAAGACATCCCAGCTACAATTCCCCACAAAGGAAACGCATACTCAGGATTTGTTAGAAAATATCCAAACACACCTGTTGCTACATAGTGACCCGCAGAAAAAAATGAATCTAGGAAAGGACGAGCTTTTGCTCGAATAGGTTTTGCAGAATAAAAAGTAGCAAAAAACACAAAGAAAAATAGAGAAATTATTGTAGCCTTTGATAAATTAAAAACAAAAAAAGCAAAAGGTATATTTGTTATCAAAATCCAAAAATATATTTTTTTGTGATCTGTTGGATTTAATAAATCTTCATAGTTTTGTTTTTTTGGATTTAATTTATCCGTATCATAATCATATATATCATTTATTCCATAAATTAAAATATTTGCTGAAATTAAAAAATAAAGCCCCCACACAATAAGACTTATAATAGAAACACCAAAAAATCCTCCAGCAATAACTCCCACAAAAAATGTCCCGAGTTCATACAACCAAAATCTAGGTCGACTTATTTTTATTACTCTTTTTAGTGTGATGCTCATATTCCTACAGTATGTATCATTATTTAAATAAAAACAAAACCCTATACTAAGGGTTTTGTTTTTATTATTCAACTACTTGTACTTGAATACTAGGTGAATCTATAAGCCATTTATAAAACATAAAACCAATAGTAAAACCTATAATAGGTCCGAGTAGATAGAACATATCAAAAACCCCAGAAGCAAGTGAGATACTTGGATTAATGAAGCCATAAGAACCAAGAAGACCAGCAATTGAAACACCAATAATAAATGACATACCAACAACAATTCCTGAGATTGTAGAATTTACTTTCTTATAGTAAACAGCCCCTACACCAAAAGCAAAAACAAATGCACCAACAGCTTCAGCTATCCCAGAACCCATAGACACAGAAGTGGAAGGAAGATTTGAACTTAAATTAAACATTCCTGCAACAACAAGAGCAAAAGCTCCACCAATAAATTGAGATGCTAAATAAGCAATTCCTTGTTTACCTTCTATTTCTTTTGTTGCAATCATTGCTATTGTTACAGCAGGATTTAAATGTGCTCCAGATATTCCACCAATTGTATAGAAAAATATTCCGATGATTATAGCTGCTAAGACTGGTATTGATATAGAGAAAGCTCCCCCACCAACAGCCAAAGCAACAACTAGTGACAAAATAAAAGTTCCAATAAGTTCTGAAATGTATTTTTTCATAATATATCTAGTATAACAAAACCATTCTTAACATAAAAATAAAAAACTGGATTAAATCCAGTTTTTTATTTTTATGTTTATTTATTTGAAAATAGATCAGTTTCTGGAAAACGAACTTTAGCACGTACAATATCACTCTCTGATCTGTAACCAATTGGAAGAAGTGCTACAGGGGTTATATTTTCTGGAAGTTCTAAAGCTTCTTTAAAAGCAATAGGATCAAATCCTTCCATAGGACAAGAGTCTATCTCAAGCTCCGCACAAGTAGCAAGAGCAAATCCAAGAGCAATGTATGCTTGTTTTGCAGCCCATGAAGAAATTTTTTCTTCTGACATACCTTCTGCAAAATTTTTCATCATTGTTTCGTATTCTCCCATTCCTTTTCTAACCTCTTCACTACCTCCAGAAACCATTTCAAAGTAAGTATTAATTCTAGCTAAGATATCTGTTCTATATGAAAAAACAAGTACTTGTGAAGATGAGCCAATTTGAGCTTGATTCCAAGCAAAACCTTGAAGCTTATCTTTGAGTTCTTGATTTTCTACAACGGTCGCATGGAATGGTTGTAGACCAAAAGATGTTGGAGCAAGTCTTACGGCTTCTAATATTTTTTCTACATGAGCACTTTCAACTTTTTTGTTTGAATCAAACATTTTTGTTGCATAGCGCCATGAAAGATTTTTTATAAATGACATATTTTTTATTTAATTATTCTAGTAGGAACTTATTGTAACACAAAAAGAAAAGCCTCCTATAAGGGGGCTTAAATAACGGCAATATTTTCAGGAAAAGGAGGGCAAACAAAATTATTAACTAATTTTGTAAAATGGTCTGGAGAAAAATTTCTTAAATATTCAATAACCCTACCATACATATATGTATTATCCCATTTTGATTCTTTACACATTAAATCAATAACGCGTGTTTTTTCAGGAAGAGAAAGACCTTCAACACCTTTAATATATTTTAAATCATAAACAGTGTAGGACCATGAAGAATCATTAGGGCTTGTTACAAAATTCTTAGTAACTTTAAATCCAATATGCCCAAGTCCTTCTGTGATGTGAGGAATACAAATTGTTTCTTTATGAACATTTAGTTCACAAAATGTTTTTAATTTAGAATCAATTTCATCAAAATTAATAATATTGCACATTTCCTTAATTTTTTCTAAGTCATCATATTTTTCATATGAATCTAAATTTCCAGAATTATCCAACTTTATCAATTGATAAACAAAATTTGATTTTTGATCAAATCTTTTACGAAGCCATAGATTTTGTCTAGACAAGGAAAAAATTGAATCGTCATAATAAAAATCAATATAAACTGATTCTCTATAGTAATATTCCATAGTCAATTCTTGCCACTGCTCTTCTTTTAAGAAGAATCTTCTTCTTAATTCTTCCTTTGTTTTCATTTTTTTATTTAGTTTTATTTAATTATATTCTTTTATAAAAATACTACTAGACTAGCATTTTTGGACTATACATTGTATATTCTTTATATATGGAAGACTTTTTTAAAGAACTTTGGGAAGGAACAAAAGGAAGTAGTAAAGATATCTCTGGAGTTATTTTTACAATAATTGAGAAAACTCTTAAATTGTTGTTATTTTTTATTTTGGCTATATTTTTTATTCCTTCTTACTTAATAGTTACAAACTTTAATAAAAGCTGGAATACACTATTAAAAGACTTGTTTAGACTTTAAAAACAACCAATAAAAAAATCTCTCACTAGTGAGAGATTTTTTTATTGGTTGTTTTATATTTTACAAATACATCAAAACCAAAGCACCAGCAACTAGAGAAATAATATCATACCCAGAATGAATCAAGGCTAATCTCCAATTCATTTTGTTATAAAGCATTGAAGATAGATATCCAGGAACAATAACAGATATCCACAACATACCAGCAACAAACAAAGGATTTGCACCTGTAGCAACAGTAAATACAAACAAACCAAAAGTTGCAAGAATTCTAATCAAAATACCTAAAGCCATTGCTTTAATGTTTGATCCTTCTTCCATAGAAGCACCAGAAAGGCGCATCCAAATAGAACCAAAAGCAAATGGGGTGTACCAAATCATACCAACAATAACAGAAGCTATAGTTGCAAGAAGTAAAATACCTATAAATGACAGCATATAATACAGAAAAAATTAAAAAACTACTAATAACAGCAATTATATAACACATAACTTAATTTATACCCCTTCCTTTTTGTCTGTAAGTGTGCTTTACTTATAGAGTATCTTCTGCTACTGCTTCGTATCGAGTTTTCTCTATAGGTGCTGTTGGTTTTGGATACGGTCGAAAGTGATAAACTAGAACATATACCTATGGAGAAAAAACTTTACATTGGATCACTCGCGTGGAAAACCACAGATGATTCACTACGTGCATTCTTCCAAACAATCGGAACTGTAGAATCTGCAGCTGTGATTATGGATAAAATGACAGGTCGCTCAAAAGGCTTCGGGTTCGTTGAAATGAGTTCAGCTGAAGAAGCAGAACGTGCAATTTCAGAACTTGATGGAAAAGAGCTCGATGGACGCGGAATCCGCGTTTCAATCGCTCGTCCAAAAGAAGACCGCCCACGTGAATAATATTCACAAATAAATAAAACTCCCCTTACGGGGAGTTTTATTTATTTTCCTAGTATAATATCAAAGTCTGTTTGTAATTCTGTGAATCCACTTGAAGGATCGAAATGTCCTTGATTGTGTTCAATTAGAGTTTCTATATTTAATTTATTTTCAAAAAACTCTTTTTGAAAAATTGGAACATAAATATCGTTGTCAGAAAAAATTGCAATTCCACTTTTTATATTTGATTTTATTTTTTCAAAATCAATAGGTGTTTCCATCCATGGACGTGCAATTTCTACTACTTCTTCCCCTTCATCTTCTATAGTCTGTTCATCTAATTCCATCCAAGGAGCAAACAAAATAATTCTCGGAACAATTAAATCTAATGTTTCAACAAAGCGAAGTACAGCCTGACATCCAACAGAATGGCCAACAAAAATAGTATTCTCTGGATTATTTACATTTTCTTTTATAGTAGAAACCCAATCTTCTATATTTGGAGTTTCTGGATGAGGCATACTTGGGATTTTTACATTGAAACCTTCTTTTTCAAAAAGACCTTTCAAATATTGATGTAGTGGTTCATTGGGACTTCCATCCCAACCATGTATGATTATTACTTCTTTCATAATCCAAATATACCATTTGTTTTTATAAAATAAAAAACGTACAATATATATAATAAATTCTTTTTAATTATGGAGGCAGAATTATTACAAGTACCTACTCATTGTAAATTGGCTTGGTACATCAAAAAGGGTGAATATGAAAGTTTTGAATTTAATTCCCTAAAAGAAGCGTTGAAAATATTTAATGAATTATTTGAATGCGGGACCATAGAAAAAGCAAGATACGATAGATTCTGCTATCTAATGTCTCACAACTAAAAAGCCCCTAAAGGGCTTTATTTTATTCTGGCAAACGAAGAGCGTGTAAAAGTTTTCTAACTTTTACAACGTCCGAGTGAAGACAGAACAAAGGTTCCGTGTCTCAATGCTCTGCATCGTGAAAGCTTTATTCTGTTGTTGTTCCATCAAACTCTTCCTCATTATCCATCGCATCTTGTTTTGTTTCTCTAATTATTCCATCTTTGTGGTGAGCTGGGCAATATATTGTATAGAGTTGCAAAGCAATACTTCCAGTATTTATAACATTATGTTTTGCACCTTTTGGAACTATCACAACATCACCATCAACTGCTTCATATTCATTGTCATTAATTACAACCTTTCCAAAACCAGCTTCGAAACGAAAGAATTGATCGTTTTCATTGTGAACTTCTTCACCAATATCTTCTCCAGGAAGAAGACTCATTAAAACTAATTGCATCTCTTCTCCTGTATACAAAACGTGTCTAAAATTTGTGTTCTCTAATGTTTTTTGTTCAATATTTTCTTTATATCCTTTTTTCATATTTTTTTAAAAATTAATTCCTAATAATGAGAGTATCGGTTCCGCTAAAGGATCTGCCGATGTTCCATAAACCATAACTCCACCAAGAAGACCTGTTAGAGCTATCGCAACAACACCAACAACAGCAAGAATAATTACTAAATATTTATTTGTAAGAAGAGTAACAAGAGTTTTATATATATCCAAAACTGTTTTATTTTGAATTTTACTATTTACAAAAGATCCAAAAATAACCATTAGCTCACCAAGCAATATCACACCATAAACCCTTACAGATAGAGAAGCAAAAAATTCATGCATTTCTAAAATATCATGATTTGGATTGGTTAGATTTTCAGCAATTTCACCTGTCTGAAGAGCGAGAAGTCCACCCAATATACCAGCAGTAAGAAGAATTCTTTCTACAACTTTTAAAGAAATACTCGATATCCATTTTTGAAGCGGGAGTATCTTGATTAACGAATAAAGCATTAGAAAAGCTATAGGGAAATGAACAAAAATTGGATGTATATTGTATTGCATAAAATTATAAGGTTACAGATATAGTATATACCTAAATAAAAAAGTGTCATTAATTAATGATACTTTTTTATTTTTATTAATTTTTTAATAATTCTTTTCTTTTATTTTTTATCTCCAAGACTAGATCCTCCAACTTGTAGTGTTCTGCTTGGTCCAGAGCCTCATTAATGTTTTCAAGAGCACCTTCATTATCACCTATAGCAATATAAAAATCTGTCATATCCATAGAGTGACGAATATTGAATATCTGCGATGCATCTATGTCTTCATTACTATCTCTCAATTCTTGCTGTTGATCAAGATAATCATTAAATAATTTCTTAGTCTCAAGATCTTCGAGTCCATTTTTCTTGAGCATTTCTACCACAAAATCTTTTTCTATTTTTTCACTTTCAATAGTATTTTCACCATTATAGGCTTTTTCTAAATCATCTTTTATTTCTCCTATTTTATTTTCCACTTCTTTATGATTTTCTGTTTTGTTATCTTTCACAACAAAAGAAGTATTATTTTCTTCTAAAGTGGGTTTAGCTTCCTGTTTTTCTATTTTTGAATTTTCGTCTTCGTTTAAATTTTCCATATTTTTTAAATATACCATTATTTCTCAAACACTTCTATATAAATATCTTTTTCAAATAAATTCAAATCCTTTTTGAAGACAATCTTTGCGATGTGATATATAGTGTATGTAATAAAGAAAGCGGACAACACATCTATAGAATAATGAAGATGCCCGAGTAATACAATGGTTGCAAAAAAGAATGAACCTCCAAGAAATGTATATCTAAGTATTTTTACATCCCAAAATATTAATGCTAACAAAAATGGTATACCTGTGTGGCCTGAAAAGAAAAGGTCTCCAGCAAAAGAAAACTTACTTATTATATCTTCTGGGGAAATAATTACCTGACTTGGAAAAGGGCCTATATTTGTAAGATTAATAAAAATAGAACGAACCAGAATAAAAAGACTTAGAGATTTAAAAATAAATGGCAATCTTTTTATATAGAGCAGACATATTATCAAAGAAAATACTGCAAATATAGTCGTACCATCAGCAAACAAATCATCAACAGCAAAAGCGCGAATATTATTCAAAATAATATCTGTTACAGAATTACTAGCATTCAAGGTAGCATAAGTTCCGGCATAAAAATTAACAACAAGAGCAACACACATCATAACCAAAGAAATCAAAAAAGATAATATAAACTCTTTTTGTTTAAAGTGTGTTGTATAAGATTTTAGTAGATGATTTAGTCTGTTGTACATGTGTTTTATTATAACAACAAAAACAAAATAAAAAGCATTATATTTTAAATAATACTTTTTTTAGATTTTGACTATATTATAGCCTTCATCGCGACTACTATAGGTTCCACCTTCGTTGATATAGTTCCAAATTCCATTTCTGTAACCAAGCTCGATGATTTTACCTTCAATTTCTGCCTTATCTGACTTGGTAATTTTTACCTTAAGCCTTTCGCCTGAAACTGATATTATTTCACCTTCATCAGTATAACTATCTTTTTCCAAACGATTTACTGTGACTTTTTGACCTTCTGCAAAAGAAGATATTGATTCTATTTTATTCATAAATTAAAATTATTTATCGTAATATACTATTTATTTTTTTATAAGTCAATATAAATAATTTTTAGATTAATAGGAATCTCTCCTTACAGGAGCAGTACACCTTTTGCATTTATTCAAATCAAAGATTTTCATAAATAAGCAAAAGCTTTTCGATTCCCAGACGCAAGTGAAGTAGTTCACTTGCTTAATCCCCCAAAAGAGAAAAAGCCCTTATGGGCTTTTTCTCTTTTGGGGCAGAGTCAGAATGACCTTCTAACTATACTTCTCGACGAGGGGTATATGCAAATTTTACGAGAGAAACTAAGGCTGATTTCCGACAAGAAGAAAGAATTACAGTTGGCATAATTCGCGCGTATTTTGCCCTGTGTGAGCTCTTCAAACGGCATCCGAGGGTTTGTCACCCTCCAGAATTTCAACGGCCACGTTCAGCCGATTTCGGACGACGACACCTTCGCCGAAACCGCCTCGATCGTGCGAACCAACTTCCACCCGTTGCCATGAGAAACCAACCCGCGATATGAGTTCACCACCGCTTCGTCGGCCGCGTAAATGCCCGGATTGGCAAACATCCGCCGTTTCGTGGCCGTACGCAAAACCCGATGGTGCGGGAAATGAACCCACCCCAAGAAATCAACGCCCGAGCCAAGCGTCTTCACAAACACTTTGTCGGGATGCAAGGACAATTTCAGCCTATCCCCCAGAAACTCGGCTATTTGTGGAATAAGGTCCGCCAGATAGTCCCGATCCTCGGAGAGAATGGCAAAGTCATCAGCGTAGCGAATGTAATGGGTAACTTTGAGCGTCCGCTTCATGAAATGATCGAACTCGTTCATGTAGACATTGACCAAGAGCTGACTGGTGAGATTGCCGAGTGGCAGACCGACATCCGTCCTGCCCTGTGTCGAAAAACTATCGATGATATGCCCGAGCAAGTCCAACAAGTCGCGATCTTCAATGTGCCGTGCAATGATATCTTTCAAAATCACGTGGTCTATGTTTGCAAAGAATTTTCTGATGTCGCATTTCAGAACCCAACATACGCGAGTGTCGTTTTTGGAAACGATACGGCCAAAATCCTGAAAGCGGTCCATCGCTTTGTGCGTACCTTTGCCGATGCGACAGGAATACGAGTCGTGAATGAATTTCTTATCGAAGTGCGGATACATTTCGGCGTGAAGTAAGTGGTGCAACAGACGGTCCCGGACCGTAGCCTTGTGAATGTTCCTCGGCTTCGGATCGGAAATGTTGAATGCGTGATACGCACCATGCCGGTAGGTCTTGTCGGCAAGCTCCTGATGCAGATCGCAGATATTATTCATGAGCCGATTCTGGAACGCGGCGACATCGATGCGGTTCTTTTTCCCAGACAAAAATTCCTGCCACGCGCGGAGCAAATTTTCGACTGTTATGATATTCTGGTAAGAGCGACCGAATTTTTTCATAAATATTAATTAAAATTACTATGTCAATTAATCTACCCCCCCCGAGCACCTTCAGTGCTCATAAAGGCAAAAGCATCGTACTCACTCTGGTTTAAGTTACTGGCCGATTTTCCCAAGACCTACCGCCACAATCTCGGTGGCAAGATAGACTGCTATTTTTTAGAACTGTTGGAAAACATTTTTGTTTCCTTCTATCTGTCGGGAGATCAGAAGATCAACCGTATCACCATTTCAATATCAAAGCTCGACGGGGTGAAATTCTTTTTGCAGTTGGCGTGGGAGAACAAATGCCTGCCGAACGACAAATATGCAATACTCTCCGAACAGTTGGATGAGATAGGCAAAATGCTCGGCGGTTGGAGAAAGGGGCTTGAAAAGAAAACTCCTCTCGGACAATAAAATCAGAGAGGAGAAAACTATCATTTTCGGAACCACCAGACGATGGGAGTTCTCGGCATTCCAAACGTTGTCGTTCTCGAACCGGTTCACGTTGACGTTCAAGCCGTCAGAGTTCACGTTCACGTTAGCAACGAAGAATTGTGCGCTGTGCCGTCTATACCACCGCCGATCCAAGCATGTTTCCATCAGGGACCGTGCTGTATTTTATTCGGGACCTAGAAGTCCGCAAGCACACCGCACCAACTGAAAAGTTTTTTTATTTCAAAAAAATCTTCACTCTTTTGAAAGCCGTAGCCGGCAAAATTCTCGATGATGATTTTGAGCAATCGTGATCCCGCAGCCGTAACCGCGACATATTGCACCACTGCCCGATCATTATACAAAAATAAAAAAATCCCTTCAATTCCGAAGAATCAAAGGGATTAAGAAAATAAGCGTCATTAGAACAAGGTACTAAGCGGTCAGTTGCGGAACCACCAGACGAAGGGAGCACTCGGCAAACCAAACGAAGTCGTACCCGAACCGGAACACGAAGACGTTCAAGCCGTCAGAGTACACGTACACGAAAGCAACGAAGAATTGATCTTCAACCTTGAACAGGAAGAAAGTCGCATATCCGTCTTTGCGTAACCAGTTGGGATGCTTTTTGCAAAAGTTCTTTATCTGGGCTTGTGTCAGACACAGCTTGTCCAGATCGGTCCCGAGGGAGCCGAACATTTGTGCAAAGGTAGCGTCCTTCACCATTTCGTGAACCTGTACTGCGGTGTCTTCAGTAGAAACGCCCGGCTTGTTGGTACCCCAGTTCTTGAAGTCTCCATCTATACCAGATTTGAATGTTTCTTTGGCAGTTGCCAATGTTTCGGTCCCATCACATGCATCAATGATGATGGATTCGCCTTTCGACAGTAGTTTGAGAATTGCATTCTCTTTCTTACTGCGGTTGAACTTACCTTCGATGATGTCCTGAAGTGCAAGAGCAACGAGCTCGGGATCGATTGGACTTCCGCCCTTAAGACGGATTTGGCGTTGAATTTCGAGCACCTGTCCTGTGGTGCCGAAGTGTTGGTCGCCTGTGACATTAAATTTTGCCATGACAATTAAGATTTAAATGAACGAAGCCTCTACTCGTTATACCGAAGACGGCGAGAGGTTTACTGTATTCTGGTTAAATCATAGCATATTGTGCTTGACTTGTCAATGTATATGTGCTATACTACAGGCATAGGTTCCTCTGCTTCCTTAATTGGCAGATATAGTGAGAATGGACAAACTCACAGAATGGCACAACGCTAAAAAATCATCTCGGCATCGCACGTTGCGGTAAAATTCTTTCAAAAATGAAAACTTCATTGAACCATCTTGGTGTAGCAACACTTACACGATTAGGTAGAAATTTGGGTGTTAGAAAATATAACATCAACCCTACTGACATCAATCAGCTCAATCTCGATATGGATATGACAGTAGAAACCAGTGACCCTGATTTCATTCCTGTTGTCTATGTATGGGATTGGTATAAAGGGATTACCAAAATCGAAAAGAATGCTGATACGCTGGGTGTAACAATAGAGCTTGCAGAAGTATCAAGGTTTTCTCACATTGCGATTCACTTTCCTGCTATCAAGTTACTTCAAATCCATCGTTTGGATGAAGTAACATTATCCTGTTGGAGAATGGATAGAGATTGGGAATTGAGTGGTGGAGATAAAGACCTGACGGTACTTTCTTCAAATTCATATGGAGGTTAAACCTCAAAGGGAGTGAATAAAGTAGCTCCCTTCATTATTCAGTTCATAACAAAACGTTGTGGGTTGACAGTGAAATTCGTTCTTTTCAAACAATCAAAACCAAATAACAAATGAAAAAGTTACTTAATCTTTCTATTGCGTTTATCGCTTTATGTATGACATCTTGCTCTAATGAGCCAGAAAGTAGAAATGACACTCTCGCTCCGGTCCCCGTAGCAAAGGAGGTTCCAAAGGTGGAAGCAAAAATTGTTAAAAATGAAGTATTGGATTCAGTGTTTGCCTTAATGGTCGATACTGCGAAAAAATACTTCCCTACAGTTGGAACCAACATTGAATGGAAAGACCCTGATGCATATCAAAGAGATAGTGTAGGCAACCGCATAGTAAATGCCCGTTACAGCATTGAAGGCAGGATGAGTGGAATGAGTGGCAGTTGCGTAATTAAAATTGAACAAGCAACCGCTGATACTATCATTACCCAATCTATACCTTATAGCGATGGCAGTTTTGAAAAAAGTGTCAATAAGCTCAAAAAAGGTGAGATTGTCATCTCGGTTGAAAACATCATCTTTGCCCATTCAAAAAAGAAAGACAAAGTACTTTCCAGCTTGATCAAGGTGTTAGATGAACAGGTGTTTGCGTATGGTGGCGAAGTTTTCGGTATTAAAGCTCAAATGAACTGAGATGACAGTTTAATCCTCTTCATCAAAAGTTAAACCTCATGTTGTATAAATTCAACATGAGGTTTTTTTAATAGTTAAACTTTTAGAAACCCTTCGTTTTAGTATCTCCTGATCTAATAATTCCTAAGATCGAAACGACTGCTGACAACCCTTGAAACAAGGCAAAAATATATTGTTGTTTTATGATGGTTAGATAAATAAGGATAAAATGAGCAATAAGGTACATGCCCCACCCTTTTATATTATTCTTTGATGCAAGATAGTATGTGCCCCATGAGGCCAATAAAGCTGAAGTTGCTTCAAGTAAAGTCAGTTTGCCGTTAAACGTTATAAAGCAAATAATAATAGCGATTAAAGATAAAATTACGGTGGCAAAAATTCTTGCATTTTTAGAGATTCCTGTATGAGAAAAATATCCATACAGCATCAAAAGACTAAATCCTATTTGTACGAATGCATATACAGTAAATCCGATTAGGAAAAAATAAACGACAAAAAATACTCCCGCCAGAAATCCCAAAATCCAACCCGTTCGTTTCCCAAGATACAGCAAGAGTTTGTTTGCAAAACCAAAAACGCTTGAGAGAATTTGGAAAATAAGTAGTGTCATGAATTAATTATGTGTTAAAGATATTTTTCTATCAACTTTTCCATTTTACCACTAGCAACCATGGCTACGATTTCTTCATCAATAAGATTTTTTAATGAGGGATCGTCTTTTTTGAAAACAAAAGTATTTTCATATACGCGAATAGGACTACTTGTTGCCTGTACCAATTTCTTTTGTTTCGCTTTTATAAAAATTTCCACAAGGTTAATTTCTGCAAACGTCACGTCCCCTTTTCCGTCAGCTACAAATTGCAGCAATTCTTGAGGGTCCGAAAGCTGCGGTACAAATACCAGTCGTGCTTTTGGAAAATCAGCCATTGCAATCGAATGAGAGATATCGTTTTCTTTCACCACAACCCTTAGATCAGGACTATCTTTAAGCTTTTCATACTCAAATCCTGGAAACGTCCATGGATATGCCTCGCTTGTATACATAGATTTTGAAAAAGACGCTTTCTCTTTTCGCTCAGGTGTCGGCCAAACAGTGCTCCCAAACAGATCAAAGCGATTATGGTCCAATCCATCAATTACAACACCATATCCTGTCTCTTCGCTCCACTTAATCTGCCAACCATGCTTTTCTGCTATTGCAGTAATAATCTCATAGAAAATACCCGAGAAAGTATCGGTTTCGTGATTATAAAATAACGCGGGTGGATAGTTTGTGAAAGCTACACGGAGCGTCTTTGTCTTTTCTACACGATCAAGGGCGGATGTATAACTTCCATTCTCATTATCCTCATCACCCCACACTGAACGATACGTCTCCCATGGATTTTCCATGAGTAGGAAATCGACATGGTCTTTTGATTTCCCGTCATACTTTCCTGCAATATAGTTTTCATACACAGGCCAATTTTTGTGATAAATATAGGTGATTTTTTCAGCTCCTAAAAATCCGGGTGCAAAATCAAGAAAAGCAAATTCTGAAAGCAAGTAGTGGACCGCAGTTTTTACCGCAACATCTATATCTTTAATTTCTTTCTTTGAACCAGTGACGACACCCTTAGTTGTCTCATCGGCATCATGTTCAAATTGCTTGTTTGATTCATAAAGATGCCGAATATACTTATACGACTTTTTGTAATTTTCATTCGGTTCTATTTCATTTTCCCAATCAATAATCCTTACCTGATCCTTTGTGTATCCGAGTTGGACGACGGCCCGCTCAGTTCTATTTTTCAAAAGATTTCCTTGTGGCAGGGCCTTATCGCGCCGCGCACGATTTTCAGGATAGCCGAGTGCGACATATGTCGAGATTGCAGGGATGTCAGCAATCATCACAGCAACCTTTCCATAGCGGTCTACTGCGGTCTTGAGAAGATATTTAATCTCTTCATCCTTGAAGTAGCTATTGCCTGGACTCATGCCGATAATTGGGTAGATGTTATTTTTCATATAATTTGTGTTTGTACATCAGGATTAATAGTCTCTAATGTAATTTGTTCCATAAAGCTGACTACGACCGGATCAACTTTTATATCATCTCTTTCGATAGGCTGGGTCAGATATAGTCCGTTAAGAGAAGTGCAACGACTGAGCGCAACATACGTTTGTCCGTGAGCAAAAGCACCTCCCTCCATATTTACGACGACAGCATTGTATGTTTTACCTTGGGATTTGTGAATCGTGAACGCCCATGCCAAGCGAAGTGGGAATTGAGTAAATGAGCTCAAAACTTCCTCTTCGATTTTTCTTGTTTCAGTATCGTAGAAATAGCGAATTTTGGTCCAGGTTGCTCGCGGGATCGAATAAATAATTTCGCCATTAATGCGGACCTTTATTTCAGACGATGACAACGACTCAACCACACCGACCGTACCATTTACCCATCGCTTCTCTGGATCATTTTTGAGGAGCATCACCTGAGCACCCTTTTTGAGTCGTAAGAATTCTTCAGCTGGAAACGCAGATCGTTCTAAATTCCCAGAAACATCTGCGCGATATTCATACAACTCACCGCCAAGTCGAGCCAGGCGATCATTGTTTATTCGATCAACCACAGCGTTGCGAGTTGCAAGCGTAACGACTCCGTCAGTGGGTACCTGGTCAACGTGCCGTTGATTCAAGGATGAAAGGACAGTATCTTCTATTTGATTTTTTCGTACTGAATTAAGAATAGCTTTGAATTCCTCATCATCCTGCTGACGGAAAATATGACTCAGTTCGAAAGTGTGAAGTGTTGCTCTCTGCCAGACATCAGCATTAAAAAAATAAGGACCACCATGATTATGGGCAAAATACTGATGCAGTGCTTCGTCGGCCACAACGGGAGGTAATTGGTAAAGGTCCCCAAACATGACCATTTGAACTCCGCCGAATGGAACGTCATTCTTGCGCGCCTGTCGAAGAATTACATCAATGGCACCCATCATATCAGCCCGGACCATAGATATCTCATCGATGACGACAGTATCAACGTGCCTCATCAAAGTGGAAACTCGACCGCTTACTGTTAAGCGACTTAAATCTATGAAACCCGTCGGCAATTCGAATAACGAATTCAAGGTCTGGCCTCCTACGTTCAGTGCAGCGACTCCGGTAAAAGCACCAACAACCAAGCGTTTCTTTGATTTGAATTTCAAATACTGCAACAACACTGACTTACCGGTCCCCGCCTTACCTGTAATGAAGAAGTGATCGGTGCTATGTTCGATTTTATCGAACAGGGTCTGCTGCTCTTCGCTAAGCGTTATTTTTTCAACAAGTAACTGATCCTCATTTAGTTTTTTATTTACAACAACTGCGGGCTTGCTATAAGGCTTCGAGTAGTGAGGCTTAGATGGAGACGCTGAAGTACCTGTGCTTTTTGAAGAGCTGTAAATGAAGTAAATAACTATTCCAATGAAAATTATCCATCCCATAAATTTTAAATATTTATACCTTGTCTATAGAAATCATTAGCCCAATCTGGTTTCCCATCTAATTGTTGGAAATGACTACCTGTGTATTCAAAGTAGTAAACACCATCTATTTCAAAATTTTCTTGAACACCGTCCTGGAGAGTATCTCTAATCATTTTGTTTAATTTTTCAAAATTATCTCCCAACTGTAAAACAGATGTATCAACCATAGAAATAGCAAAGCGGGCTATTTTTTCTTTATCGCTTATTTTGATAACAGGATCAGCGCAAAGAACCATTCTACTTTCAAAAGGTTTAAATACTGGTTGTCTTATAATTTCTATCTTTTGATTATTCATGTGATCTATTTTTGAATCTCAACGTGATCCTCTTTATTTCCGCCGACCCGGATATAACCCTCGCAGCCATCAACATAAATAGCCTTACATGTGCAGTAAGTTAGTTGTTTGTGCGTATTCCAAAAAATCTCATCACCGCATTTTACGCATTTGATGTAGAGTTCTTTTTTGTTTTCTTGGTTGTCGATTTTCATAGTAATTTTAATTATTCTGGATCTTTACATCAACAAAAAATAAGAGAGTGGGATACTTACTGCATTTTTCTCTTCATCTAAGGCAAGCGGACTTTGCGACACAACTATGCCGTATCGAGCATTTACTCCGACCTTTGCCATTGTAGTTACAACTTGCCTAAACGATTTATCGCCGTACCCGACTTCCAATACAATCATGTCTTTACTTTGACGAATAATGAAATCAGCTCCGCCGGCGGCACTGTCGTACGTTACGGAAGTGTCGGGCTTGCCCGAGAATATGCGATTAAGATAAAGACCGACAGTATCTTCAAGTATTTTCCCTTTATAGGTATCGTGGGTCCTTGTGTTTCCTATAAAATTAAAATACATGGACCGAAACGCTGGGCTCGTAAAAAGATATTTTGATGGCTGACGAGTTGTTTGTGTTACATGCGACCCATGAGGGTAAATACGCCAAATCGTTTCTGTTCTTTCCAGAGTTTCGAGAACGGCTGTAAGCACTGGACGGCTAATATCAAGCTCGCCTTTATCAGCGAGACTGCTCAAGCTCAACTGGTCCGTTTCTGCAAGTGCATAAAGCACCATTGGTATCTTGGATATAGTCTCTGCTGAAAATTGATTTATATGTGGAATATCAATACTGATAACACGCTCAAGGGTCTTCTTGATTTGATCGTAGACCATTGCCTCATTATTCAGAGCGATCATAAAAGGCAGTGTCCCATATTGCATATATGAATCAATCTCTTTCCGTTCTATATCTAACCAATACTGCCGAGCTTTTACTTCCAAACCCTTAAGACGTGTGTGAACCTCTTTAGCATCTTTGGAATTAAAAATCGCCTCGCGTAGTTCCTTGGCAAGTCCCCGAATTTCTGTCTTTTGATTTTTAATCTTTATATATTCCGTGAAGCTCATCGGGAAAAGTTTTTCAAAAATTGCGCGTCGTGCAACATCAGGACTCGCTTGTAGCGAAAGCGCAGACGAACCTGTCGCAATAATAAAAACCTTGCTACTGCGATCATAAATCGTTTTGAGTAATAGAGCCCACTTCTCATCGTATTGAACCTCATCAAGAAAAAGGAAGACTGGTTCCGTGAGACGTTCGAAGGATGTACCAAGCGATTCTTCGTAGACATCAAGAATATCTTTGAGACTAACTCCAAAAATTCCAACCGCCTGATCCACTGATAAAAATAATTTTCTTTTGCTCTCAATTTTCGTCTGCTCATACAACTGAGCAAGTAAGGTAGTTTTGCCGGCACCACGTAAGCCATACATGGTTATCCATCGAATAGGAGATTTTCCTTGTAGGAAGTTCTGTACATGCATATCAAGCTTCACAAAGCAGTTACGCCCGAGACGCTTCTTCCCGGACTCATCAAATACGTATGCCTTGATTCTAAAGTCAGCATTTGCGATCTGGTCCTGTATAAATTCAAAGATTTTTTGTTTTTGCTCTGTTTTCATAGGCTTTTTCACTTGCAAACATAAGTATACAAGAAAGTGCCTTTACTTGCAAATAGTTATTTACAAGAGACCCCTATTCCAAAAATAGCCCTTTTAAATAAGGGTTATTTTAGATTTTACTTGTCGCATATCTACAACCTTTATCGGTTATCCCCACGGTGTTATAGATACCAGACTAAGCCTACAGGGAATCTCTCCACTGTTTGCCTTTTTAAAAACAAGTGTTCTATTGCTCTCCTCATACGGCCAATTCGATTCCAAAAAGTTGTTATGACGTAAAGATAAAATCTTTAAGTGGTTCACTAGGCATACTACTTTGTCCACACTGTCAGGAGTTGCGCTTCATTAGCGGTCCGCGCTACGATTTGAGAGTAGTCTTTTCACAACTAATGTTCGAAGTCTGGCCGAATACCCCGGAGGACTTGTGATGCATATCCATCAATATTGGATTTGCGTTGCAAGTCCTCTTTTTTGTTTTCAGCTAGCTCTTTGAAAAATGACTATGAAAATTATTATTAATCAAAAATCTATGTACCAAACTTCAGACCTCGCGTGCGCGGCGGCAATTTCGCTGTTCGTGCCACTCGAAGATGTCGACAAGAGTGTACCGAGGCGAGCGCAATTCATATTCGCCCGGACTCCGGAACTTGAAGACATTGTTTCAGAATTCCAAAAGCGTCAGCTGTCGGTCGAACCGCGCGCTTACTTTGACCAGATCAAAGCGTTAAAGACCCGCCTCTACGAGGTAAATTAATTATGGACCAGACGCTCGACAACAAACCGGTCCCTGTACAGGTCCCCTTGAATCCAAAAGACTTGGATTTCTTTGTCGAACGTCTCGCCCAAATCCTCTTGATGCAAATCGAGCATGAAAATGAACATGAAGAAAAAACACGTAGGCTACCTAAAGCTATATAGATATATGGCTATCGAATACAAAAAAGTGATGACCGATCAGGAGTATCGGCTTTTCGACATGTATGTGACCCATGCACGATGGGATAAACGCGACGAGGAGCGGTTTGGTATCATCGAGGACTTATCACTTCAAGACATCAAAGATCACTGCTTGCCAAACTGGTCCCGTGGCAAGATCAGTGAAACCAGAAAGTCACTCGCCGAGAAAGGGTTCCTTATTAAGCTCCCGAAAAATAAAACAGGTGTGAATTACTTCTGGATTTATCAAGCCTCGGTTCGGCAAGCTGAACAGGGATTTCGGTGTATCGAACAAGGGATTCAACCTACAGAACAGAACATTCGACAGAATGAACAGCAAGACCGTTCAAATTTACAAGACGGAATCAAGAATCTTACTGATAAATTCAGGGTTAAACCGCTATAAGGTGTTCAGCATACCGAACACTTTCGAGGGGGTAAGAAAGAAAATAAAGGAAATAAAAAAAGAAACCTAACGCGCGTGCCAAAAAATACTGAAAACCCTAAGAAAACACCGAATGACAATCCATCACAAGCCACCAAACAGCGAATAAGCCAGAATGAATTTTGTTTTCACAATCCATGAAATACTCATCAGAACAAACAAACCACCATATCGATATCATCTATGACATCGTATCCAAAGATACGAGCATGAGCGCTCGTGCGCTTTGCTATTACCTCAAAGAAAAGGGATACAACCTCAACCGAGCATATGCAACAAAGCTGATGTGGAAAGCATTCGAACGCCTTACGAAAGAACAGACAGTACTCCGTGAAAAGCGACCGCAGTTTGACCGATGGAAAGAACGGCTTGAACAGTTTTCTGTTGAAATGGCGCAGTTGCGACAGAAACTCAATGAAATCATCAGAGAGTACCCGGGCGACTGGATCGACCCTCGGAACAGACATGACGGATTTCTGTAGTTAATAGCCCATGAAATAAGGACCATTTCAAAATAACGTCAGTTAAGCCAGTAGTGAAAAACGATAAAAATGACCACATATACGACACAAAAACAAAACCCACCATTGCTATATCCCGTGTTCCTAGCATAATGTCGTCGCATTGCCCTTATCAGCTAACTATTACAATTACCATGAATAAAGCTCTCATTTACTGCCGAGTTTCCACCGATGAACAAGCCGGTGACGAACGGCACTCATTAAAAACCCAACTGCGCCTCTGCGAGCGCGGCATTGAAGATATGAAAACCTTCAAGCTTGCCGACGACGGTGTCTACAAGGACCCGGGCAAGAGCGCGACCAACATGAATCGCCCCGGACTTCAAGACATGTTGATCCGTATCCAAGAGGATAAGAGCATCGGCGCGATCTTCGTCCAAGATACGGACCGACTCGCCCGTAATGCCGGGGACCACCTTACGATCAAGGCACTCCTGCGAAAGCACAACGTCGAACTGATATCGGTATCGCAACCGGGACTCGAGGACACGCCCGAGGGCAACTTCATGGACTTGATAATTGCCGGCGTGAACCAACTGCAATCGCAGATCACTTCCCGAAAGACGCTCAAGAGCATGGAGCAAAAATACAAGGACGGATGGTGGCCGACGAAAGCACCGATGGGATACTTCAACTCGGGAACTCCCGACGACGAAAAGAAAAGAATCATCACGACAGACCCGATCCGCGCACCACTCATCGCCGAGGGATTCAAACTCTATAGCACCGGCGATTATTCCCTGATTGAGATTCGGGATCTGCTCTACAAGAAAGGACTGGTCAGCACCGTGGGTAAACGAGTGGCGATGAGTAAAATGTTTCGCACAATCAAGTGCCCTTTTTATTATGGCGGAATGGAGTGGCGAGGGATGAATGATATCGGCAAGCATGAGGCAATCATCACCAAAGAGCTTTTTGATAAATGCCAGAGAGTCATGCTGGAAAATAATCGCTACGCATGCAGACGGCACAAGCATAACTTTCTACTGCGCGGATTTGTATTTTGTAACAAGTGCGGCCAACGATACACGGCCGAATATCACCCTTTGAAAAAGAAAGCGTACTACCACTGCAATCGGTCCAATGACCAAAAGAAATGTACCGACAAATACGTCGAGGTGTTTGATTTAGAAAATCAGATCATAGAGAAATTCAAAGGACTGCAATTCTCTGACGACTTCATAGATAAAGTGGTGAAGAAAATGCGGGACATCTACGAAGAAAAGAAATCCGATGTCGGGAATCAAAAGAAACAGTTCATGACATCAAAAATAAACTTCGAGCGCAAACTTGAGATCGCCGAAGAAAAGCTGATCAACGGAATCATCGACGATGCGGCGTTCACCAAAATAAAGGTCCGCTACCGAGAACAGATTGATGGAGTCGAGGACGAAATGCACAAACTGGACCAAACAAAGAACCTGAAGATTGATGTAATCCAAGACGTACTAGCCCTTATGCGGAACATCGGCAAGACCTACCAGAAAGCACCGGACGATTTGAAACGCCTGTACCTTGGGCTTTTCTGGGACCAATTCAAAGCCGAGGACAAGCTAATCGTCGAGGCAATTAAATCTCCAATCGTGTTAGGACTTGAGGCAACAGGCGCGCTTATTTGGAACACAACGCAAAAGCCCGATCCGGTAAAGGATCGAGCTTTTGAGAAAGGAATTATTACAACGGATGACTCAGTTATATTAAGTCCTGTCAGGGGTCGGGGTCGGAACGTATCTATACGCCAGACCAAATTACCTGACTCCGTTATATTAACTCCTGAAAAGGGGGATTACTGGGAATCGAACCCAGATTGAAGGTTCCACAAACCTCAGTGTTAACCGTTACACCATAATCCCCATCTACATTATTCTATTGTCTGTCGATTAAACCATATTTCTGTGTATTTTTCAACTATTTATCTCTTCTATATCCTGGAGGTATATCTGAAACACCTGCCTCGTGGTTAAACAGGCGTGAAAACGCATAAAACACACTTGAGAGACGGTTTATATAAGAAAGCGTATATTCCCCCACAATTTCTTTATTTTGATTAGAAACTCGAACCAAAAGCCTTTCACATCTTCTCGAAATAGTGCGGATTATATCAGAAATAACTGCGAGTTCTGTACCTCCTGAAATAAAAAATGTTGTAATTGGAGGAAGTGTTTTTTCTATATCGTTCACAAGATCACTTAGTTCTTGTGTGTGCTTTTCTTCAAGATGCATTTGGACACCCGCAAGCTCGGCTTGAACAACAAAAAGGCTTTCTTGGACAGTATGAAGAATATGAGAAATGAGTTTTTCTTCATGATTCATCAAGAATGTCATATTCTCTACCTTTACTTTTAACAATCCTATATAAGCATTCAATTCATCAACAGTCCCTAGTGCTTCAAAAATAACATCCCCTTTTGAAATACGCTCATCACTTGGTGTATTGAATAATTTTGTTGTTCCTTTGTCACCTTTTCCAGTGTAGAGCATATTATGAAATATTTATTTTTTTATTTGATAATACATATTCGAAAACCTGACTACCTAAAATAGCTAAAACTAAAATTACGAAATATGCACCAAAAATTTCAAAGAGATTATAAGGCAGATTTTTTAACATAGCAAGACAAAATGCTGTAAGCCAAGAAGATAAAGATATTGCACCGAGAGCAAATGCGAGTTTTCTTTTCTTAGATATATCTCTTGAGAACGGCACTTCATTCAAAAAATTAATAGATATAAGTTTTGGAGAAATAACAACATTCAAAAATATACCATTTATTGTAACAACCAAAACAGCTATCATTTTTACCCAAAATTTTGGAGAGTTGTTATACCCTTCCATATTTGTCATATAGATAAATATTCCAGAAATAATTACAACAAAAAGGGAGTACCAAATCACTTTTGAAACTTCGTCCATAATGTTTTTTTCTTCTTCTGAAATTTTGTAATCTTTCAAAAACTTAAAGAAAAGTCTATCAGTAACAAAAGCACTTCCCATTCCAATAACAACAGCAAGAACATGAATAATAATTATAAATCTTTTAAATGAAGCGATGAGAGCGAAGACTTCAGGAGTTAGAGATATAGAAGATATTATAAAAAGTATGATTGATATTGTGGCTGACAAAACACACCAAGAACACCAAGACTTAATAACAAAAGCCTGGAGAGCTATTAGATATATTGAAAAAATTGCTCCAACAACAGAAAGTGCAATAAGAATTGTTTTAAGTAATACAATATCTAAAAAATTAAAAGCAAAAGGTGTTGCGTATAAAATAGCAGACAAAAGATAATACCCTATCCCAAAATATTCCAAAGGTACACCAAACATTGAAGCATAGTTACTTTGTATTACAGTATGACAATCGGCACGAAGAGGACAAAAGGGCTTTTGTAATGCTTTCTTTTTACGGAATAAATACAGGGCTATTAAAAGTCCTACAAGCGAGAAAAGTATTCCAAACAAAAAATTTATATTCATTATTTTTATATAGTATCAAAATATACGATGTTTTCAAAAATTAATTTGGGCTAAATAATTTTATTAATTCTTCTTTCAAATCTTGATCAATAGAGGCTTTTAATAAATCAGGTACTATTTCTTTGTCTCCTAATTTCATATCATAAGCAAGTTTTAATAATTCATCAAATGTAATTTCTTTTAAAGATATTTTTTCACCATTATCTATCGAATTTTCACCAACCTTTATTAAACCTTTTGCTATAAAAAAATAAATTGCTCTATCTGTCTTTGTCTCTGGCTGAAAAGCCTTCCAAAGAATAAATTTAGATGCTTCATACCCACTCTCTTCTAATAATTCTCTCTTTATAGCATCTAAAACATCCTCTCCTTCTTCTACTCTTCCCCCAATAGCTTGTATAACCATTTCAGCACCAGGTTGTTCTTCTTCGGCAATTATAATATTCCCATTATCTAACACAGGTAAAACCAAGACAGTGTCTGGACGTTTTATCTTTTCAAAAACAGAAACACTTCCATCAAACATTTTTTGTTCCCATTGATAAACATCAAATATCTTACCTTTAAATACTTTTGTAGCATTTTCCGGTATTGGTTGTTTTGATTTTGGTCTTATAATCATGTTTTTAATTATAACAAATACATAAAATATAGAGAAAAATCAAAAGCCCAACTCTACTAGAGCCGGGCTTAAGAGTTTATGTGCGCAAGAGAAGACTTGAACTTCCATGCCCTTGCGGGCGCTACCACCTCAAGGTAGTGCGTCTACCAGTTTCGCCACCTGCGCATATGCTGACAATATACATTAAAATAGTGTTTATTTCAAGCTGAAAAAATTTAAAAAGAAAAGTGCGTCCCGAACGGGACGCACTTTTCTTTTTAACTATTCTGCATTTTCTGAAGTATTTTCTTCTGTTTCTGCTTCAATCAATTCTTCTTCAACAGGTTTTCCTTTTTGAAAAGCAACAACCACACTTTTTAGACGTTTTGCAACTTCCTTAACAGCTTTTTCACGAATAAAGTATAGTTTTGAACGACGAACACTTGATTTCTTCAAGATTTCTATTCTGTCGATACTTGGAGAATATAGAGGGAAAATACGTTCTACACCAACACCATTAGAAACTTTGCGAACTGTAAAAGTTGCACCTGCTTCTGTACCGTGTTTGCGAGCAAGAACTAGTCCTTCGAAAGCCTGTAGACGTGTTTTTCCTTTTTCTTGGATTTTATTCCAAACACGAACAGTGTCTCCTGCTTTTATATTGATTTTTTTGCGTTCTTCTACATTTACTGTAGGAGAAAAGCTAATATTTTCTGTTGCCATAAGTAGAGTGAATGTATCACATTTTTAGGGCTTTTGCAAGTTCTTCAGCTTTTTTGAAATCTTCTGGTGGTTCTACATTAAAAGTCTTCCTTTCTCCCCCTGGAAAAGCCACTTCTAGAGAATAGGCGTGTAATGCTACCCTATCAAAACCAAGTAGTTTTGGTTTGTTTTGGGAATACAAGAAATCAGAGACAATTGGATGATTTATAAACTTAAAGTGAACACGAATTTGATGTGTTCTCCCTGTTTGAGGATATGCTTCAATTTCACTAACTTTTTCATTGCTTTCTGGATCAATAAAACGAGAAAGAACTCTATAACGAGTCTTGGCTTCCCTTCTCTCACCACGAGCTCCACGTCCAGCATTCCACATACGAATATCAGTAGAACTTCTTCCTATTGGAGCATCAATCATTCCAATATCGTTTGATAAGTGTCCGTACACAAAAGCGCGATAAGTTTTCTTAATTGTGTGTTCAAAAAATTGTCTTTTTAAAAACTTAAACATTGCATCTGTTTTTGCAATAATCATTACACCAGATGTTTCTTTGTCTAAACGATGCATAATACCTGGTCTTGGAATAATGAAGTCTTCCCCATCTTTTTTTACAACCATTTGTTCTCCAATATCTTTTAGTTCTGGGCGATTTTCAAGCAACCAATCAACAAGTGTTTCTTGCTCTCTTTTGCCATCTGCATGAACTATCAAACCTGCCGGTTTATCTATAACCAGCACGAGATCGTCTTCGTATATTATTTTTGGTGTTTTGATATTTCCCATGTGTTAATGTTACAATACAGCAATAACTCATATAAAACAATATGGAAAACAAAGAATCACAAATTATTCCAGAAATACAACCCTTGGAAATACATTCTAGTTTAGAGAAAAATTTTGCACCTTTTTGGAAAAGAGCACTTGCAATACTCATAGACGACATAACTATAATTATTATTTCTTTTGGAATTACTTCGATAATAATGAAAATTATTCACGGAGTAAGTTATTTATATGTTCTAGTTTCTATATTTTTATTTATAATATTAAATGTTATCTATAATGCAATAATGAATTCAAAAGAACATAGCGGAACACTTGGAAAACATATTCTAAATATTCATGTAACAGACTTTGAAGGAAATAAAATAAAAAAGACACAATCTTTCAAAAGAGAGTTTTCAAAAATAGTTACAAGATTTATACCTTTTTATATTGGGTGGCTTATATACTTTTTTACAAAAAATAAACAAGCATTACACGACTTAATTGCAGACACTATTGTTTTAAATAATGAATAGATATTAAAACAAAAACTCACTCCAGAAGAGTGAGTTTTTGTTTTTGTGGGCGATAGAGGACTCGGTCACTAATATTTTTTTAAAATTTATCGACCCCGACTCGGCAACGGTTTTTACAAAACCGGCTTCGCGCCTCCGTCTTTCTCATCCCCTATTTACCTCAAAAATCAAAAACCTCATTCTTTCAGAATGAGGTTTTTGATTTTGTGGGCGATAGAGGACTCGAACCTCTGACCTTCGCTGTGTAAAAGCGTTGCTCTACCAACTGAGCTAATCGCCCAAAAAGGAAACATTTGTATCCAATAGGGTTATATTACAATAATTTTATAAAAAATACAATATTTAGAAATACTTTATTAAATTATCTATATTTGATAAGATAGCAATACTACATGTAAATTATGTGTTATATATAAATATATAAGACCTTGTAGTGGTAAGAAATATGAACACACTAAGTTTATAAAACCTAATACGCCCTTGTAGTTAAATGGATATAACTGCGGACTTCTAAGCCGTTATTCGAGGTTCGATTCCTCGCGAGGGCACAAACTACTTTCTTACAAAGAAGGATCCCCTACTGTATTGATTATACTATTTACCGATGGAAAATTTTCTTTTCTATTATTAAAAAACTTTTCTATATTGTTTATTTTTTCATAAGAGACATCTTTATCTGTTCTTATTATTTGATTTGGATTTCCTTCATAAACAGAATTATTTACACTATCAAATAAATTTTTAGCATAAATTCCAATAAATACTGACAACACTAAGAACATGGACAATATCAAGTACCAAACATTAAAAACAATAGCTAGAGGATTTCTCTTGTGAAATTTTATTGGATTTTTTAGAAGATTATTTATTTGCATAATTAATTTTTAGTAGGAATAAAACTTAAAACTTCTAGTGAATATTCTGCTTTCCAAATATTAGACAATGTTGGGGTTTTTGATTTTGGATCGACAACAATATTTTCTATTGGCTTTGAAACTAAAAATACGCGATTGAATTTTGTATAGTAAGGAAGAGTTTCTAAATAATTTGTAAAATTAAGAATTGACTTAAAATTCCCTTCTGCATTTATTTTAATTGTTATTGAATTAGATTTTGTATTATTTTTATCAATCATTTGAAAGTCTACAGAAGTATTGATTGATTTTCCATAATTTTCTATTTCACTCAAAAAATCAGGGACACTATTTTCAGTTATATAATAAACATCCAATTTATCATGAGCTTCTTTAAGAGAATTTTGTGAACGAGACAAAGCTATCATTCTACCTGAGATATCTTTTAGGGAGGCTATATCTTCTTGTGCTTTTAGAATATTGTTTGATATTTTTTTTATTTTTGAAATACTAAAAACAAACAACAAAATACACAAAACCATCAATATAAATGAAACAATTAAAGTCGCTATGGTGTTTTTAATTATTTTATTATTCATATGTAATAAGTCCATCTATAGTAAAATCAATATCTTTTCCTTTTACGAAATTAGATATTGGTAAATTTACTTTTTTAAATAATTCACTTTTATTTAAGTTTTGCTCAAAAGTAGCAAGAATATTTCTTGTGGAAGCTTTTCCTGAAATCTTTATATTTATATCTTCTTTGTTTGTTCTATATTCATATAATATTGAATTTATATTTACAGTATTTTTAGACTTTTCAGTTATAGGAATAATAACCCCAGATACAAATGAATTATTTTGTATATCTCCATCGGGGAATATTTTTAATTTAGAAACTATATCTTCTGTATCAGTTAAAACAATTGATTCTTGTTGATTTAATTGTGTTTTATCTTGAAGTGATATTTTTGATTCTAAGTCCAACAATCTTTCATTTCCAATAATATATGTTGGAATTAAAAGTATTGTTCCAAGTAAAAAAGAGACTGATAAAGATATAACAAATAAGTTTGCAAACCTTAGAAAGAGTATTTTCTTTAGTGTCTTTTGAAAATTCAGAGGGAGCAAATTAACAAGAGAATTATCTTCAGCAAGAGCTAGACCTATTGCTGTTGGGTAAGACAAAGCCGGCCCTCTTTCTAGAGGTGGAATATATTTTGTTCTGTTTGTAATATTTATCCAAACATCAGAATGCATAACAGGTACACGTAAAGATGAAGACAAGTATTCCGGAAGACCTATAAGATTTGCATTTCCTCCACACAAAAGAATCTTATCAACAGGAGGTCTAACTTCACCAAAGTCGTCTTTGTGTGTATGCCAATAAATAAAGTGTTTATTTATTTCATCACGAAGAAGTGCTGTCTCACTTAATATTGCTTGGAAAAAAGCCTCGTCTTTATTGGTTTTTAGTAAGCCATTTTTTTTCTTTAATTCTTCTATTATTTTTACATCAAGAGAAAGAGCTCTAGATAATTCCTTATCTTGCATAGAGCTACCAATATCTACAGAAGACGCAAACCTCACAATACCATCAACAACAAACGAAAGTCCTGTACGAGTATTACCATAATCAACGACCATATAAGTACCAGAGTCTCCTGTTTTTATAATAGATCTAGTTATTGACTGAGCTTCAAGTTCAAAACCAACAAGAGTCAGTCCTGCTTCCTCAAATATTGCTGCATAATCTTCAACTATTTTTGTAGATACAGCAGTAACTTCAATATTATAATTATTTTCTAATTCGCTTATAATTTGATAGTCAAAAACTATTTCATTAGCAGGAATTGGAACATGTTCTTCTAGTAAGAGTTCAATAGTCTCTCTTATATTGTTTTCTTTAACTTTTGGAATCTGTATAGAAAACAAATACACTTGCTCTTCTGGTATAGAAGCTCTAACGAAAGACAATTTGTAGTCTTTTTTAATTTGATTTAAAATTTTTATCAGCTTTTCTCTATCTAAAACTTTACCATTTGATATTATTCCTGCTTCTATATCTTTTAGGCCATAACGAGCCAGTTTTTTGTTACCCAAATAATCCTCTTTAAATTCTACAAATCTTATAGACCTATCTGAAATATCAACACCAACTGAAGGCATTTTTAAATATGAAGGAGGGTTAAAAAGTTTTGCAAAAATATTTCGCATTACTCTTTTATTATAGCAATTAAATTTTTTATTCTAAAGAGAAAGTAATGAAAAACCCCGCGAGACAATAAAATTTTATTGTCTCGCGGGGTTTTAATTAACTAACCAAAGATCCAGGAAGTAATTCTTTATTTGGTTCAAGAGTCGTTAGAATTTCACCCTCTTCATCTTTTTGTATTCCATACAAAATCATTCCATTTGAAATATGTCCTCTAATTGTTCTAGGTTCTAGGTTTGCAATAACAGGAACAGTCTTCCCTACCAACATTTGCTCGTCTGGAAAATAAGCACGCACGCCAGAGAGGATTTGTCTTGGACCTGTTTCTTCTCCAAGATCAATATTAAATAAAACTAATTTATCAGAACCTTCCACAAGCTCTGCGCTCAAAATTTTTCCTAATTTTATTTCTAATTTTGCAAAATCATCAATTGTTATCATATTATTTTTTAAATTATAAATTTTTAATAGTTTCTAAACCTCTCTGTAAAATAAGTGTTGCAGCTTTTGCATCTACAAGTCCATCATTTAATTGTTTTGTCTTCCTATCATTAAAAGAACTTTTATCAGAACCATATCTGGAATGACTACTAGTAAAAGATTCTATGACAGTCTTGATTGGTATATTTATTTCTTCTTTTAATCTTTCTAGAAACTTTTCAATATCTTTTTGAACATTATTATTCTCCCCTGTTTGCGAAATAGACTTACCGACAAATATTATTTCTATATTATTTTCACTAATTATATCTAAAATATTTTTTATTAAATTTTCATCATTTTTTATTATTTTTAAAGGAAAAGCCATAATACCATCATTGTCAGACATAGCAAAACCAACCTTTTTTGTTCCATAATCAATTCCTAAAGACTTCATATAGATATCCTATCATAGTATTTTGAATATTGCTCTCTTGTCATATTTTTGATATAGTACTTAAACGTTCAACCAAAAACGTAATATACATGGAGGTGTGGCTGAGTGGTTGAAGGCACCTGTCTTGAAAACAGGAGACCCTTTACGGGGTCCGGGAGTTCGAATCCCCCCGCCTCCGCAAAAACAAATGAACCCGACACAAAAGTGTCGGGTGATTTTGTTTTCGGTAAGGTTGGGAGGATTCGAAAGGCGCAGACCGCGAAGCCTGACAAAGTCAGAGACTGAGCCGGGCCGTCCACAGGTGTCCATTTTAATGCCTTGATGGACTTTAGAACAGCGGAGTATAAAATTTTCAGCAGAAAATTTTTCGAGCCGGTGCCTAGACAAAAATATATGCGACGGCAATATTTTTAGTCGAAGGCGAATCTCACCTCTTCCGCAACAAAATAAATAAAACCCGAAAGGGTTTTATTTATTTTTAATAAGACTATTCTCTAATTTCAAACTTAGCACCAACTGAAACATGTTCGTACAATTCATCAATCTCCTGATTAGTCACAGCTATACATCCGGACGTCCAATCAAATAATCTATGTAATTCACCAATAAATCCAAACCCATTCATAAGGCCATGAATTTTTATGTCGCCACCAGGATTTTTTCCTTGAGATTCGGCAAATTTTTTATCATCTTGATTGGGATAAGAAATTCCCAAATTTTTATGAAAACTACTGTTAGAGTTTTTACTATCAATAAAATAGACACCTTCAGGAGTTTTCTTGTCACCTTCAAATTGTTTTGGACCTTTTGAATTAGAGCCGAGTGAGACTTTATATGTTTTTATGAGTTCACCTTTACTATAAACACTCATAACGCGATTACTTTTTTCTATTAAAATATGGTCAATTGTCACACTTTTAGCAATTGGAACAAATAATTCTTTAGTTTTTAAGATATAAAAAATAGCACCAACAATAATAAGTGAAATTAAAACAATAAAAATCCTTTTCATATTTAATAAATATAACAAATACTAATATTTTGTACTACGATTTTCTATTTATTAAAATAGTAAGTTATAAATATTCCTCCAAAAATAAATATAGCCCCTAATATAGTAGGTATACTTATATGATTTTTAAAAAGAAGATAACTAAACAAAGCTATGAATATTGGATATGAAATTTCTACAAGCCCCGCTAAAACAGCGCTTTTGTGTGTTATAGAAAACCCAATAAAAAGCTCAGCAATAAGAAGAGTTACTATTCCAGCACAAACATATAGGAAAGTCCTTTTTGAAGAAACAATAGAAGCTAAGTCTGTTTTTAATGTATTATTTAAATACGAAACAATTGTCATTATTATAAAGATAAACAAAGAAGCAACAGCAAGAGATGTTGTAACAGAAATTTTCTTATATATTTCTTCATTCAATACATAAGTCATTCCCCAAAATACAGAAGCACCTAAAGCAAAAATAATCCACATAGAAAACCATAGTAACATGTTGCAACTATTTTTCCACCTGTTAATAATTAAATTATTGCTACAATACATATATGGAACAAAAACCGTCTATATCTTGGAGCGCTCTTCCCTACCAATTCAAACCTAAAAGCATTGATTGGTATTGGGCTATGGGAATTATAGTTATCGCTGGATCGATTGCATCTTTTTTCTATTCAAACTTTCTTTTTGGAATTTTTATTTTAATCTCTGGATCTCTTATAATATTTACAGCACACAAGGAGCCGAATATTACTGATTTTGAAATCAATGAAAAAGGAATTTCAATAAATGAAGAGTACATACTGTGGAACAATATTCTAAATTACAATATTGTTACAAGAAAAGATGAGAGACTTCTTCTTATTAGTCGTAATGTTGGTATAAACAGAATCGTATCTTTTCCTATTATTAATATAAATGAAGAGGACTTAGTTAAAGTTGTTGGATCCTATACAAAAAAAGAAGAGGCTCTAATGGAGAGTGTTGCTGAAAGACTTTTTGATTATTTTGGTATATAAATAAAGAATATTTAAAAACCCTTTTCAAAAAGGGTTTTTTACTGTATATTACTTACTATTGATATATGTTATCAATCTGCTCTCGTCGTTCAATGGATAGGACGCAACTTTGCGGAAGTTGCGATGTAGGTTCGATTCCTACCGAGAGCACAAAGAGAAAAGCCTCCCATAGGGAGGCTTTTCTCTTTGTGCTCTCGAGCGAGCAATCTGCTTTGCTCGCGTGTAGGAATCGAACCGTAGGCGCCAATTTTTAAAGAACGGAGTGATTATAAAAATTGTGCGTTTCGACCAAAGGGAGAGGCGATTCCGTGAACTACTTTATTTTTGTTAGGAATCGAAAGGAGTTTCATTATTGAACGAAGTGAGATTGAAACTCACCCGCGACCGTAGGCTCCCGATTTATTAGATTTTAATCAACCTGTTTAAATCGCAGTACCTTTAGTGTAGCGAGATTTCTACCGAGAGCAATCTACTTTACTCGCGTACATAACTAGAGTACAAAAAAAATCCCGCATTTCTGCGGGACTATCCTAAATATTTTCTCAAAACACCAGAAACCCTAGATTGTCTAAGTCTTCTTACTCCTTTTTCTTTTATCTGCCTAATCCTCTCCACTGTAAAAGGAATGATTCCAGAAATTTCCTCAAGAGTTAGTCCTTCGTGTTCTGGATTTTGAAACTTATTTTTTATTTCAATTCCAATATTTTTATTAATACCAGAAACAAGTTTAAAAAGTTTCTCAGATTCAATTCCATAATACAGACTAACAACTATAAATTCTTTTTCTGTTAAGAAACTAAGAGATCTTAATGTATCTGTTTTCAAATCTTCTTTTTCTACAAAATGATCTGCTGAAAAATCTTCATCAGCAATGAATAACTCTTTTTGAATTAATAAATTTGAACATTCTTCAGTACTAAAAAATGAAACGTTGTTTTCATAAACAAATTCAAGTCCTTCTTGAATCATCAATAGACTCCTATCTAAAAAAATATCTTTCTCTGATAATTTTCAAGAACCATTTGTTCTGATGGATCACAACAATTTTTTGATTGCAACTCTTTAAAAACTTTTTTTCTTTCTCGAATTATCTTAGCAACAGAATAAGGTAACTTTATTTGATCTTTTAAAAAATCAAAATTATTAACCAGTTGACCGTAAATAGAATAAATAGCAAGAGCTGTTATTCTAAAGCCACGAGAAGAATCCCACTTAGATATTACCCTATCCACCCCCTTTATTAATCCTTCGTTTGATTCACAAAATAAATCATGAAAAGATATTTTTGGAGAATAGTATTTTTTTGCAATTCTAAAAGCTAATTTCAAATTACATACAATTAAAACCATTCTTGCCATTTCATCTCCTTCTCTGGCTTTTTGAACCAATCCTAATTCCTCTACCTTATTAAGTACAGGAATTTTTTCAATATCGCGTAAATATGCATTTATGCAATAAGTACGCTCAGTAAAAACTTCTCCTGTTTCGTTAATAAGTTTATTCATTTTTTGTTAATTTTTTGTATTATATACTATATAAACATTTTTGTCAACAAATAGGGTTTTTATTTATCTAAAACTTCACAGGGATTTCAACAGTTTGAGGAATTTTTTCTCCACTTGGATCATCTTCTGTAATAACAAGTTTACCTATACCTTCTTTTATAGATTTTTTAATATCAATTATTTTTATTTCCCCTTCATATATCACAGGAAGAGATGTCATCCAATCCGCACCATTTTCAGCCATCAATATTCCATTTGCAATTTCTTCATTGTTTGAATCAAAGAATTTAAATGTTCCAGCTTGAGCTTCAAATACAGTCCAACCACATCCAAGCTCAACCCTCTTAGTATTATCTACAATCACTGAAACTTTTTTAATATCATTAAATTTATCACTAATCATTGGACTAGTGACTGTTATACCGCAATTACTTTTAGTTTTATCTACTACAGTACTTATTGGTTTTTCTTGAACAGGAACAATAACAATGTCTTCGGTAATAACTCTATTCTTCATTATTAAAAAAATAGCGGTCAATAGAATAATAAAGAAAGTAATCAGTATTGTACCTATAAAATGTGTTTTGTGAGGTTGGTTCATATATAAAAAGTATATACCTTATTTACCAAGAGCCCAATTTTTTATTTCCTCTTCAGAAACTTCCCCACAAAGAGTCTTTCCTGTTTTTTTGTTTATAAAAAAAGGTACACCACCACATTCGTTCTTAGGGTCGAGATCTTCGACCTTTTTCATATTTTCATAATTGTGCCAAACCTCAAAACGATTGATGGTTATACCAATTTCTTTTTCAACTTTTTTTGAAAGTTCTTGCATCCTCTGACAGTGAGGACATTCCAAACCAAAATATTCTTCTAAATAAATTTCCATATATTTAATACTTTATCATATTTAAAGTGTATTTATAATATCATCAACGTATTCACGATTATTTGAAAGTATCGGGACTTTGTTCTGACCTCCGAGCTTTCCCCTCTTTTCCATCCAATTATGAAAAGTATTTTCGGGTAAATATCTAAAAACAGGCTTCCCTAAAATAGAATCGTTCATTCTTTTTGCCTCATAATCTGAGTTCAAGTTTTTAATAATTTCATCAACACTATTTTCAAATAACAAAATATCAGAAGGTTCAAATGACCATTCAATAAGCCATTCATGAGCGCCGCTTTTATTATCCTTCATATAAAGAGGGGCAACTGTAAAATTTTTTATTGAACCTCCTGTTTTTTGGAGTGATTCTTTCAGCGCTTTTTCAACGTGAAAAGCTTCTAACTCTTCACCAAAAGCATTTAAAAAATATTTTGTACGTCCAGTAAATATAATTTTAAAAGGATTAAGATTAACAAAAGATATAGTATCTCCAATCACATATCTAGAAAGTCCTCCATATGTTGTAATTACAACAACATAAGAAACACCACATTCAACATCTTTTAAAGAGACTGCATGTCTTTCACCTTTTGAAAAAAGAGATAGTGGAATAAATTCATAAAATACTCCAGACAAACAAAGTAACATTTCTTCTGGTTTTTCCATATCATCAGAAAAAGCAAAGAAGCCTTCTGAAGCATTATATACTTCAACATAATTTATTTTTTTATCAGGAAGAAGTTCTTTAAAAAGAGTTTTGTATGGAGCAAAAGAAACAGCTCCATGAAAAAACACTTCTAAATTTTTCCAAGAAGCACTTATAGGCTTATTTGTATTTTCATTCAATCTATTCAAAATAACAGAAACCCAGGTTGGTGTACCAAGTAATGCTACAACATTTTCTTTTGAAGCAGAGTCAACTATTTTTACAACCTTTTCTTTCCAATCAGAAAGTAGTGCTGTAGATAGTTTTGGGGTTCTTATAATATGAGCCCATTTTGGAACGTTTGAAGCTATGACAGCCGAAACATCTCCAACCATAATATCTGTATTACCAAAAGGAGAATTCGAGAGACTCCCGGTAATAGAGAGTGTCTTACCAAAAAGTACTCTAGAATATTTATTGTTATAAAGATATACAGATATCATATCCATACCTTGGTTGAAATGATTTTTTTGAAGAGAAATATCAGGTAGTGGAATATACTTACTTTTTGCATTTGTTGTTCCTGATGATTTTGAAAAATTTTTAACAAAGCCAGGCCATAAAATATTTTTTTCACCCTTTAACATCTCTTCTATAAAAGGTGCTATTTCTTCATATTTTGAAATTGGTACATTTTTTTGAAAATCTTCTATAGAATTTATTTCATTATATTTATATAATGCCCCCCACTTTGTATCCTTTGTTAAATTTATAATCTTAAAAAGTTCTTCTTGTTGAAGTTTTTTAAAATTTTTGTGATCGCGATAAATGCGATTTATTCTTATTGAATAAAAAAAATAATTAACAATTCGTCGAAAATATTTCATGATATTTTTATAGTATAGCAAAGAAAAATCCCCCATAAGAGTTACTTATGAGGGATTTTTATTATCCAACCTTTTTTGAAAGTTGTGATTTTTTGCGAGAAGCTGTGTTCTTTTTCATAACACCACGCTTTACTGCTTTATCGAGAGCACTGAAAGCCTTTGAAAGAGTTTGTTTTGAATCTGTTGCCTTTGGATTTTTTTCAACGGCTTTTATAGATTCTTTGACTGCTTTTTTATTGCGGTCATTCATTGCACGTCTCTTAAGTGAAACTTTAAGTGCTTGTTTTGCTGATTTTGTAATTGGCATATGTTTATTTAAGTGTTTGCTTATATCGAGACACGATCATTGCGAACAAAAGATACTATATCATGAAAAATGAGAAAATACCAGAACTTGTAAGTATTTTAGTAATTAGTAATTAGTAAATAGAACATAGTATTTGTTTGACGCCTAAAGGTACCGAGCTTGTATGAGTCTATACTCTAATTACTAGTTACTATATACTATATCCATATGATTGGCTCAATTACAGGAATTCCACGCTCTCTAAAAGAAAACATCGCACTTGTTGATGTTCGAGGTGTTGGCTACAAAATACACACCACAAAAGAAACATTATTTTCTATAAATGACAATTTGGGAAACCCAATAACATTCTTCACATATCTATCTGTTCGTGAGAATGCTTTAGATTTATACGGATTTACCACAATGGGAACCCTCGAAACATTCGAGTTACTTCTACAAGTCTCCGGAATAGGGCCAAAGTCAGCTCTCGGCGTGCTTGATGCAGTAGATAGTGAAACCCTCATAAATGCAATCGCTTCAAACGACGCATCTCACCTAACCAAAGTTTCTGGTATAGGGAAAAAGACAGCTGAGAAGATTGTTCATGAATTGAAAGATAAAGTAAAAGGAGTGGTTATGACAAAAGAAGAAATGTCTTCTGATGGAGATGTTATTCTAGCCCTAGAAGCTCTCGGATGGAACGGATCTGAAGTTCGTAATATTCTAAAAGATATTCCAAAAGAAGGTACAACAAACGAACGCATTCGCTCCGCACTTCAATTATTGGGTAAATAGATATGATCAAAAATTTATATAATTTTATAATTACTATTCCAGACAGGCTTTTTATATTTCCTTCACATATTTCAGGAAAAACTGTTTTCTTTAGAAAATCCTACAACTATGTACATGATACATGTACTCTAAAGTACGGCGACGCGTATCACTGCACTAGCCTTCTAATTTATAGAGAAATATTTCATTTTGCTGGAGCAATACTTATTATTTTATTTTCTCACTTCCTTTTTACCAAAACTGGCTTTAAAATATTTCCAATTATAATTCTGGGATTATTAACTCTTTGGATTACCTTCCAGGAATTTTATTTGCATCCAACTTTTTATAATCAAAATCTCTACAAAGGAATTATTGATTGGCTTGTTTGGATTGTTCCAATAATTATTTATTTTTATATATATTAAATTGTATGCCTGAACTACCAGAAGTTACAACGACAGTAAATGGATTACAAAAAGTCTTGCCAAAACTCACCATCACTGATGTGTGGACAGACCTTACTCGCAAAAACCCAATCAAACAATTCAAAGACACAATAAAAGATGAAGAATTTTTTAAGAAATTAAAAAAGATTGTTGTTGGTGCAAAAGTAAAAAAGGTAGAGAGGAGAGCAAAAAATATTCTTATACATCTCGCTCCTATTCAAATAGACGGGCAAGCAATTTCATATACAATCCTCATTCACCTAAAAATGACAGGTCACCTACTCTTTGGGAAATACACTTACGACAAAAAGAAAAATGCTTGGAGTGTAGCGAGTGATGAAAAAAATGAAGCATTAAAAGACCCTTACAATAGATTTATTCATGTTGTATTTTCTTTCTCCAATGGAAAGTATCTCGCTTTTTGTGATTCTAGAAAATTCGGAAAAGTCACATTAATAAAAACAGATTATCTAGAGCAAAGTATTCATTTGAAAGGTGTAGGCCCTGAACCACTTGAAGAATCTTTTACAGAAAAAGTATTCTTAGAGAGATTGAGTAAAAATACAAATAAAGCCATCAAAACAGTACTTATGGACCAGAGCATTGTGGCGGGTATAGGAAATATTTATTCTGATGAAATGTTGTGGTCATCATCTATTCACCCAGAATCGACATTCAATAAAATCCCAAAGAAAAATCTTTCTCTACTTTATAAAAGTATGAAGGAAGTCTTAGAAAAAGGAATTGATTTTGGAGGAGACTCAATGTCTGACTATAGAAATATAGATGGAGAACGTGGAAATTTTCAACACCATCACAATGTATACCAAAAGAAAAATGAAGTTTGCGGTAAACGCGGATGTGGAGGAATAATAGAAAGAAAGATGGTAAATGGTCGCAGTTCTCACTTTTGCAATAAACACCAAGTGCTTTATAATTAAATTATATGGAAGATTTTAAATGGTTTATAGTCGCATTTGTAGCATTGTTTATGCTGTGGTATGCAAATGGTGGTGCAAAAAAAGTTTATACAGACCCTTTTCTTGAATCCCCTCAGGAAGTTAGATAAAAAAATAAAAACTCGTTATTTATATAACGAGTTTTTATTTATTCAAAATTCTAAACAAAGCCACACCAAAAGAAACAGATACATTAAGAGATTCTTTACCCATATCACCTATTGGGCGATTCCGGGCAAGCTCCCCTCTCATTGGAATCTCAGCAATTATATCCATCTTATCCAAAATATTTTTAGGAAGACCTTCTACTTCATTACCCATCACAAATACCATCTTATCTGTATTTTTTATTTTTTTATAATCAACAGACCTCACATCTTGTTCTATTCCCACAAGTGTATACCCGGCTTTTTTTAATCTAGTAAATCTAGCACCCAAACTATTACAATGAGTCCAAGAAACTGTTTTCTCCGCACCGAGCGCTGTCTTTGCAATTTTACTATTTGGACGATTAAATTTATCTACAGGATCTGGGGTGATTCCCCCAAGAACTATTTGATCTACCCCAAGAGCTTCAGATGTACGAAAAATAGAGCCGACATTTTCAGCACTTCGAATGTCTGGAAGGATTACTATAATATTTGGTTCTTTTTTGATGGTTTTCATATATTGAATCTCTGTTGAGTCTCTGGCTTATACAGAGTATACTAGCATATATGGTTACAATATTTCCAAATTTACTTTCGTGGGCACTTGTGGCTCCATTAATACTTAGAATTACTATTGGTCTTTATTTTTTCCTTCGTGGTTTGAAAACATGGAAAGATAAGGATAATTCATGGCACAAATGGTATAGTGGTTTTGAAATAGTGCTTGGAGTCTTGTTTTTGCTTGGAACATTAACACAGATTGCATCTCTATTTGCTATTTTTGATACAACAATCAGACTAGGTAAAAAATTAAAAGATGGAAATCTAACAGAAAAAACTTTGTTTGTTTTTGTTATAGCAACAGCGATTTCTCTCCTTTTCTCAACTGCAGGTTTTTACGCATTTGACCTTCCGCTCTAAAAATGCTATTTTATTATACATATTCTCTAATTTTCCAAAGATTTTAGAGAATATATCCGCTCGTTAGCTTAGATGTAGCGGCTTCAATAAAAAATAGGTTATACTTATTACTCTGTTGAATGCTTTAAATACATCCGCTCGTAGCTCAGCTGGTAGAGCAGCTCCCTTTTAAGGAGATGGTCGTAGGTTCGATTCCTACCGAGCGGACAATAAATAAAAAATACCAAATTTATAAATTTGGTATTTTTTATTTCTGTTAAAGTCCGCTCGGTAGGAATCGAACCGCAGGCGCCTAATTTTAATAAGTGTAACGAATGTAAAATTAGTGCGTTTCGACCGAAGGGAGAGGCGATTCCGTTAAATTATTTTTGTTGACATTATTAAAAATAAGTATAATATCTACTCAAACAAATACTA
Organism: Minisyncoccota bacterium; assembly: GCA_031972855.1. GTDB lineage: Bacteria > Patescibacteriota > Minisyncoccia > Phycocordibacterales > UBA9973 > JAIXRY01. Next base: position 145,552 of record DALYDY010000001.1, on the reverse strand, counting down.
AAAAATGAACACACAAGAAAAAACATTTCTTAAAGGAGATTTGGAATCTTTCTTTAATAAAAGAAGTCTAGCTAAAGACAACTTCAATGAAAAAATAACTTCATTAAAAAAAGAGATTGAGAAAGAATTAGATAAGAATCATGAAAATGTAATTGGTTCTATTAATTTTGGAGAAATTCCAATTTTCTTGAGTGAAGAAACAAGATATAAAATATTCTATGGAATTGAATACCCTAAAACAGGAATCACTCTGTTGAGTATAGAAATACTATACATAGAAAAAATAAACTTCATTGGGTTTGAATATGATGGAGATATAATTGTTCGATTTAATATCAAGGAAGATCACTACAAAAACAATTGGACGGAATTTCCAATAAATAATCTTCGTTGGGACGACAAAAAATTCAGAATTATGGAACAATCTTTAAGTACAGGTCTCGATCCAATATTCAACAAAGAAGATTATTTTGAAGTAAAGAAAACCATATCAGAATTAGCAGAAAAAGTTTTGAATAGTATTCCCAAAAAAGCCGTGTGATCGGCTTTTTATTTTTGTTGACATTCTACAAAATAAGTATAATATCTAATCAAACAAATATAAAAAAATGGCAAAAACAGTTTTTATAGCTCATGCAATATCTGGAGATGTTGAGAGTAATATCAAAAAAGTAATTCAAATATGCAAAGCAATTCATTCTGAAGAAATTATTCCAGTCTTCCCTAGTTTTACATGGAGACAATATTTACCAGAAAATGATTCTACAAAATATCGTGCCGGTTTGGTAAATCATGAATATTTTAGAAGAGGGATGATTGACGAAGTCTGGTTGTATGGACCCAAAATTACAGAAGGTATGTTAAAAGAAATCAATTTAGCAATATCTTATGAAATACCAGTAATTCCTAAAAATAAAGTTTTAAAGGAGCAATTATTTAAAAGGTAACAGTCTAACTGTTACCTTTTTTATTTTACCCTCCCCTTTCCAAAAATTTGCTATAATATCCCTATATGAAAAAGAAGATATTTTTAGTGTCATTTTTAATAGTTATAGCGATTGTAATTTGGGGATCCGCTACAGCGTACAAGAAAAATAAAAATAGAGTTCCAACAGAAGCAGAAACACTCGCTCAATGTATCAGTGATGCAGGAGCAAAATTTTATGGAACTTTTTGGTGTCCTCATTGTCAAAACCAAAAGAAAATGTTTGGTAAAGCTGGCGCAAAGAAATTACCATATACTGAATGTTCAACAGGCGACGGAAAATCTCAACTACAAGTTTGTAAAGACGCTGGAATAGAAGGATACCCGACTTGGATATTTGCAGATGGTAGCAAACTTACAGGAGAACAAACTCCTCTATCTCTTGCAGAGAAAACAAGTTGTCCAATATCAGAAACATTAAAACTTATAGAAAAATAATATGGCAGAAACTCTAAATACAATATTATCTTTAGGAACAATAGTTCTCGCTGGATTTAGTATAAAAATTATTTATTTTATCATTTCAAAAAAACAACACTTTGTTTTTGATTTTGTAAAAAATAATTCTCTAACCTTAATTGTTCTTATATCTGGAGGAGCATCTATCGGAAGTCTTATCTATTCTGGAATAATAGGATACGAGCCATGCGTACTTTGTTGGTGGCAACGTATCGGAATCTTTGGAGCATTTATTATAAGTGCAACAGCTCTAGTGAGTAAAAAAATAAAAACACCTTCTTTGTTTTCTTCAATACAATCACTATCTATCTTTGGATTATTGTTTGCTATTTATCACAATTTTATTTATTACACAGGAAACTCTCCCCTACCTTGTGGTGTTGAAGTGTCTTGCACTCAACATTTAGTGTCAGGATTTGGTTTTATTAGTATCCCTCTTATGTCTTTGGTGGTGTTGATAACAATATCATTACTAGCATTTGTTGGAGAAAGAAACTCTAAATAGAGTTTGCAGTATAAGGATTATTTAGAACTTATAGATATCCACAACAAAGCTCTTAACAAGGGCTTTTATTGTGGATATACTTAATACAAGAAGGGTTCATGTTTAAAAACAAAAAACGTTATTCAACACACGCTCAGTTTAGAGCAATATAAAAAGAATTAAATCTTTTTTGTTTTTGAAAAACATTTATTATTACAACCCTTATTAGTTCATTACGATACACAAAATTAAATACATTTATATAAAAGCACAGACGATTGTCCGTGCTTTATTTTTTTATTCATTATATTATTTAAACTCTTTCTAAAATAAATTTTTCTAAAGCATTTTTTATAGAAACAATTCCATTGTGTCCCCTGTGATATATAAGTACGAGTTCTTTATAATCATTCAAAATATTTTCTTCGGTGTTTTCTTTTTTTAATAGAGCACTTTTTGTTTTTGAAAATGTATAAGGTTTCATTCCAAAATCATCTGGAGATAATTTTTCTTTTTGTATATTATAAATATTCAAAACTTGTTTTATTTGCCATATCAATGTTCCTAATATTTCTTCGGGCGTACCACCTTCATTTATAATTTCACAAAATGTTGCGTATGCCTTTTTCTTGTCATGATTTATATACGCATCAGAAAGTGCAAAAACTTTTGGAATAGATGCTTGTTTTTTTGTTTCATTTTTTACAAAAGATACAGTAACATCCTTGCACACATCTTCTACTTTTTTTGTAAGTGAAGGTATAGAAAAAATAAAATTATTTTTTGTATTTTTAAACTCTTCTTTGTACTTTGAAAATACATTCACAAAATCATCGTTTGAAATATCTGAAATACTATAAGTATAAACATCATCAAAAAGTGACATTGATCTTAGAGATTCTTTTATAAATTGCTCAAAAGAAGTATTCTCATCAAAAAATACACGAGTTGTATTATCTAATGTTTTTTTTATTTCATCTGAAATTGAGGAATTTCCAATAACCAAAAAAATCATAAATATCTTCCTGTTGTATTCTTATACTCTATATAAGACTTGCCATATTTATCTGCAAGAACTTTTTCTTCTTTGGCAATAAATGTGTGACGAGTTATAAGAAAAGATGTCATTGCTCCAATCAACAAAAATGGTAAGTTTGCAGATATTGCAAAACCCATAGCAAGAAGCAATAGTCCTATGTGAGTTGGAGTGCGAGTTATTTTATATAATCCATTTCTAAAAGATTGTGCTGTGATTGGATACATTGATTTTGCCTTCTTAAAGGCTCGAGATGCTTTTTGGGCACTGATCAAAATCAAAGGAGATCCGATCATAAGCAAACCTCCCAATAATTGCATATTTTTATCAAATATTGGTACAGGCCAAAAAATATCAATAAATATCAAAGGTGCAAATATAAGCAAGAAGACCATATATGACCTTGATAATATAACATGTACGCTTTGTTTGTTTTCCATAACTTTTTAATTATATAACATTTAAACTATTTCATACTACCCCAATCAGATGAAAATGCAACCCCAACACGAAGTGGGACTTTTACTCTATTCTCTAAAAATTCAAGAGGTATAATATCAATTAAAATATTTTCTATTTTAGGAATTATTTCATCTAAAATATTTTCACTTATTTCATAGACTAATTCGTCGTGAACCTGAAGAACAATTTTGACTTCACTGGAAAGATTGTTTTCTTCTAAAAATTTATTAATCCTAATCATTCCTAGCTTCATAATATCTGCATTAGTACCTTGAATAGGTGCATTAATGGCCATACGCTCACCTGTAGCACGAATAAATGGAAGTGGAGACCTAATCATTGGAAAGTATCTTCTTCTCCCAAAAAGTGTTGTTGTATATCCGAGACGTTTTGCAAAATCTTTGACTCCATCCAAATATCCTCTAATACTTGGAAATTCTTTGAAATAATTATCATAAAATTCCTGTGCTGTCTTTCTGTCTGTTCCAAGATTTTCTTTCAGAGCATTTACTCCCATTCCATAAAGTATTCCGAAGTTAATCACTTTTGCTTGTCTTCGCATATCAGCTGTCACCTCATTTTCTGGGACACCAAAAACTCTCGAAGATACGGCAGAGTGAACATCTCTTTCTTCTTGGAAAACTTTAGCAAGATATTCGTCACCTGAAAGTATTGCTGCAATACGAAGTTCTATTTGAGAATAATCAAAAGAAACGAGTTTAAAACCTTCTTTAGCAATAAATGCTCGTCTGATATTTTTACCTAGTTCTGTTTTGGTTGGAATATTTTGGAGGTTTGGACGTTCAGAAGAAAATCGTCCAGTCGCCGCTCCGAGCTGATTCCATAATGCATGAATACGATTATCTTTGTCTACAAGAGTAGGTAGAGTATCTATATAGGTAGAGAGTAGTTTTGTATATTCACGATATTGTAATATAAGTGGAATTATTGGATGAGCGTCTTTGTATTTAACAAGTTCTGATTCTCGAGTTGTTCTTGCTCCACCTTCGCTTTTTTTAAGCTTTGTCCCCTCTCCTAATTTGAGTTCATCAAACAAAACTTCACCCAATTGTTTTGGTGAATTAATATTAAATTCATGACCTACTTCTTTGTAAATTTGTTCTGTAAGAATACCTACTTCTTTGTGATATTGTTTTTGTAATTTTTCAAGATATTCTACATCTACCAAAATTCCGTTATCTTCCATTTGTTTTACAATAGGAATTAGAGGAATTTCTATGTGGTCAGCAACGTAAGATAATTCGTTATTTTCAATATCTTTTTTCAAAATAACAACAGCATCTTCTAATTTTTCTGTATTTGTCATTCTGTATATTCCAGACAGATCAGGGAGTGTCCCATCAGCAACAATCAGTCCTGCTAATATTTGAGCTTCACGAAAAAACTTCGGGTCAACTTTTTCTTCTTCTTTTTGCTCTTTTTCTTTGTTGTCGTAATTATCTGTATGTTCCCCAAAAATATTTTTTACCCTATTTAGAAGACTTTTGAATTCGTATTTCATCAAAGTCGCTTCAGTGGATTCTCTTTTTATATGGTTTTTCCATTCCGCATCTACAAGAGAAAGTTCTATTGGTGCATCACGACGTATTGTTGCAAGTGTTTTTGAAAACAAAGCTTCTTCTTCTCCATCTTTTAAAAGACCAATTATTCTATCGGTAATTTTTACTTCTTTAAATTTTGACTCATCTTTTTTTAGAGCTTTGTATATTTGTTCTATTGTTCCAAATGAAGTTATGAGTATAGTCGCGGTCTTTTCTCCAATACCTGCAATACCAATAATGTTGTCCGAGGGGTCACCTCGAAGTCCTTTGTAGTCAGGAATAAGAGTTGGTGGAAATCCAAATCGCTCTGTCACAGACTTTTCTGTATAAAGCACAGTATCTGTCAAACCTTTTTTAAGAGTGTAGACAGATACTCGGTCACCCTCTACAAGCTGAAGTGTATCCATATCACCGGAAGCAATAATGACTTCCAAATCTTTTTCTTTTTTTGTAAGTTCAGCAAAAGTTCCAAGAAGGTCATCAGCTTCAAATCCTGGAACTGCGTATATGGGAATACCAAAGGCAGTAAATATTTCTCTGGATTTATCTATTTGGGAAATAAGAGCATCATCGGAAGCCTTGCGAGTACCCTTATATCCTTCATAGACTTCATGACGAAAAGTCTTTTCTGGAAGATCAAAACAAGCTATCAAATAGTCAGGTTTAAGATCTGTTATTATACGCAAAAGCATTGTAGACACACCATAGAGAGCTCCTGTGGGTGTACCGTCGGACGAAGCGAAATCTGGAAGCGCATGATATGCTCTATGAATTATTGCATGAGCATCAAGCAATACAAGGCGTTTTTTAGAATCTTTTTTCATTAAACCAATTATACATCTAAGTGCTTAATATTGACAAAATATTTATAAAGTATATAATAAAATAGAGCAATACTAGGTAGTAGTACAAATTTTGCAAACCAATCCTAGTAATGGTTTGTGTTTTTTAAAAAACTAAATACAAAAAGATGGAAAACAAGTTCATCAAAATCATCTTAAAAAAGATGTTGTGGAAAAAGATGGCCACAACCCTGCCTTTTCTTAAAGAAGACAGAAGTCCTGAAATGCAAAAAAAGGATATCGAAGAGTTCATTAAAACCATGAAAAGAGATGGTTATGTAGAAGCTTACAAAGAAAGTGGTCAAGACCCAGAAGAGTTTGTGATTCTTATTAAGGAATCTTTTGAAGAGATTCTCCCAGAGTTAAAAAAGTTGTTGTTTGAAAGAATTGACAGCGCATTAAAACAACTGAAGGAAGAAATTTCTAAATAGTTAGAGCCCGGAATTTCCGGGCTTTTTTTATTTTACATGAACTTCCCTAGTATCTTCATCTATATGAGTAAATACAATTTCTAGAGCATTTTTTGGAATTAGGTTTTCTATTTTTTCTGGCCATTCGATTAATACAAGATTTTCTTTATTTTTCAAAATTTCAGTCAAACCAAGGCGCAAAATTTCTTCATTACTTTCTATTCGGTAAGCATCTATGTGAATCATCTTTTTAAAGTGTCCAAATGAAACATCATAAAATTTCATTAATACAAAAGTAGGACTCTGAATACTTTCTTTAACCCCGATAGCCTCTCCAAACATTTTTGAAAATGTTGTCTTCCCTGCACCAAGATCGCCTTTGAGTGCCACAACTTTAGCTTCATCAACATGAAATCGTGCGACAATTTCTGCAACATCTCTTGCAAATTCTTTTACATCTTCTAAATTTTCCAAAGTCTTTTTCATAACGATATACTAACATAAAACGGGTCGGACTTTTAGTCCGACCCGTTTTATGTTTATTGAGTTATATTGATTTCTGTTTTCTTTTTCTTATAAGTTTTTTCGTATAAATTACGAGAAATAAATACAAGCAATAGAATAAGAAGTATTAAGAGTAACCATCCAAACAATGTTGTTGGGAAGAATGCTCCTGAGAAGAAAGCTGATGCTCCTAGAAGATTGTTATTACATACCAATCCTTTTAGGAAAGAATATCCGAGGACATCTTCTTGTGCTCCTGTTTGTGGATTTGTATACATCAAACGAGCTGTAAGTACGAAGTCACGGTCTTTTGCAGATGTATTCATTTTTACATTTACAAAAACTTCTTTTGATTCACCTGGATTTACTGTTCCAACATTTACTGTAAGAGTATTTGTATCAGCATCAAAAGTTCCTTGTGAAGATTTAACAAAAGTCATTTCTGAAGGAATAATAACTTGAAGCACTGTATCAGTAACTGTTGTTGTGCTTACGTTATCAAAACGAATACTATATTCTAGATTATCTCCAATACAAGCATTTGTATAACGATTTTCAATACGAAGACCAAATAGTGATGGTGTTGTTAGTCCGGCAGATAGATTTGTTCTAACAATTTGATTGCGAACAATATATCTTGTTTGTGTATCAACAACAACAGAACTTCCGTCATCAAGAGTTTTGAATTGAACAATAGAACCACGAACTACACCGTATTGATTTTGTGCAACGGCACGATAAAAATAAACAGTGTTTGGTCTAAGACCTGATATAGAACTAGATGTTGGATAACTTGTTGATGTTCCAAGATTTGTTTGAGATGTTGTATATCCTAGACTTCTTGTAGAACCCCATTCAAACCAAGATGTTGCTTGATAATTATTTGAAAACACAATTCCATTCAAACGAGCACTGTTTTGTCCTACGTTTGTTGCAACAGTTGTTGAAACATTAAGAGTATTGTCTGTTTGAGTGTATATACATCCAGAATTTATTGTTGCGTTTGGATTGTAGTTTGTAGCAGATCTATCAGTACATCCATAAATAGAGTTTGAATTAATATTATATTCATCATTATCTGTAGAACCAGAACAACCAATATCATTCATATCAATACGTCCATCTCCATCATTATCAATACCGTCAGAACAAGCAAAACCTGTATTAGTTGAACCAACACCTACACGGAAATCTAATACGAGGTTTCCTTGTGAAGACCATCCCGCAGCAATATTTCCAGCATTAAATCCACCAGAGAATACTTGAGAATAATCTCCTGTTTGTCCTACTGATGATTGATTTTGATAAAAACGTCCAACACCTATATATTCAACAGGTTGTGCACCTCCGTTTATAGTAAGTGTAGCTGAACTATTTTTTCCATTAACTCCACCAATAAATGAGAGTGAGTTTACACTTCCACTTGTTCTTGGTGATAGATTTAGAATTGCTTGTTCAGGATTTGTACCTGTATTGTGATAATAAATTTGAACAGAAATAAGATCACCTGTATTAGCTGTTACAGAAGTTGATCCACATTGTCCAAAATTACATCCAGGATTTCTAGTTGAATTCATTATCATGATAGTTGGAGGATCTTTTGGATCGTTGTTCCAATTACCAGAATATTGAGCGTGTGCTGTTTGTGATACAAACACACTCAAAACAAGGGCTGTAAACCCAAGTGCGTATTTTGTTATTTTTTTCATATAATTTGTTTTCATAATTATTATCTGGAATACTCCATTTTTAAATATTCACACAATTGTAAATACTTGAAAATAGAGAGGAAATTTTGTCTTAGACAAAATTTCCTCAATTTTAAAAGCACATTATCACGGTCTTCCATTACCAAGACTTGGATTTCCTCCGTTTCCAAAAGATGGACCACCAGTCGAAACGCCACCATTACCTAAAACAGAGCCTCCTGTAGATATTCCTCCACCTCCATAATTTGGATTACCATTACTAAAACCAGAATTTCCATAGGTTGGATTTCCGTTTGAGAACCCCGAGTTTCCATAAGTTGGATTTCCGTTTATAGGAATTCCACCATTTCCAAAAGTTGGCCCTCCTGTTTGAGGGATTCCTCCATTACCTAAAACAGGTCCACCATTATCTACATATCCAGTTCCAAGAGTTGGATTTGGATTACCCCAGCTTGGCTGAAGTGTTGGTTGTTGTGGATAATATTGAGGTTGAGGTTGAGGATAATACTGAGGTTGATAATTGTTACCCATCATTTGTTGAGCTGCACCCAAAGCGGTGTAAGCTAGACTAACTCCAACATTAACAGAGGAAGAGGTATTGTTTACATAAGTTTGAGGTGGCTGATAATTATCATGCCGTTGCTCTGACCTAATATAAACAATCTGGGGTTGAGGACAACCACATGATGTCGATGTAGGTATAAATGTAACAGAAGGATAATTCTTTTGAATATTAGAAGTTTTTCGCTCATAACATTCCAATTTTTTATCCAAAGGATTTGTACATCGCGTACTCCGCAACGGAATTAATTCCTGTGGCGCACTCACTTTATCAAAGGCTGCTGTATTAAAACACAGCTTACCTTCATCTTTGTGAGACTTTCTAAAAGATGGCACAATCTTCGAATTTTTTTGATTCTTATCATGTGACCAACCGAAGACTTTTACATCATCTTCTTCCCAAGGATTATAATCAATCACACAGTAATATGTAATGATTTCTCTCCATGAAAGATTGTTCATCTTAGTTTCTGGAATAAAAGCCTTACCTTCAATTGTCCAGTTTTTACACTGAGCAACAGAGTTTAATCTTCTCCAAAAATGAGACCTGAACGAACTTGGGGGCTCCCATAATTTGATACCTCCTTTAGTTACGTAACATAGATAACCTTCACCATTTTTACCTGCAACATTATCATCAGAAGAATAGATATCAATCCAATCCTCTAACGTATATTCGCTTTCACTTCCATTGGTTCCATCTCGTATTTGTAATGCGGACGGTGAAATTTTTGGTTTTTCTTGTGCTTTTATGCCTATACTTGTCGCTCCCATTAGAAGCAAGAGTAATAGGACTTTTTCAATGAGCTTTGTATATTTTTTCACTTTGTCGTTATTTTTACTAATGATATCATAATACTTTATATTTGTCAATAGTATATTTTCTATTTTTCCTTTGTATTACAAAGATAAAAACGGTAAAATCAATACATAATGACTATTCAATTTGACGACTCTGATATAAAAAAAATAAGAGAACTAAGAGAGGATGAGGAAGAAAATCTAATCAAAACACTTGCGGAAGACACATACAACATGCCTTCAATAAATCTTGCTGGAGTGGCTATTGAAAACGAGGCACTTCGCAGTATTAGTGAAGAAGATGCACACAAATTTGGTATTGGCCCTTTCAAAATACTTGGAAAACATTTACACATCGCAATTATCTCACCTCAAGAAGACGCTCGAGTGGAGGTTTCTAAACTTTTTGAAAAAGAAGGATACATCCCCCACTTCTATCTTGCGTCTCACACAAGTCTCAACAAAGTTTGGTCTCGATACAAAGAACTATCTCTTGCTGAAGCTTCATCTGAAGGAAGTATTGATATTACGGAAAACACACTTCTTGTTTTGGGAGAAAATATAAAATCATCAAATGATATAAAGAAGACTTTAGATCAAGCAATGGAAAGCGGTCAAAAAACTTCTCGAATGCTTGAAATTATTCTTGCAGGCGCACTTGCAATTGAGGCTTCTGACATACACATTGAACCAGAAGAGCACGCAACAAGACTTCGTTATCGTCTTGATGGAGTTCTACAAGATGTAACAGATATTGGAAGTGATAGATACCATTTTATAAATTCAAGAATAAAACTTCTTTCGGGCCTCAAACTAACTCAGACAGGACAAGCTCAAGATGGCCGTTTTAGTATAAAAATAAAAGGTGAAGAAATAGGAATTCGTACTTCAGTAATCCCTTCTGCTTATGGTGAAGGAATTGTAATGCGTATTCTTAATCCAAAAATTACAAAAGTAAAATTTGAATCTCTAGGTATAGAGCCAAAACTTTTTGAAATTCTTGATCACGAAATCAAAAAACCAAACGGTCTAATGCTCATCACAGGTCCAACAGGGTCTGGAAAAACAACAACACTCTATTCATTTCTTCGTCGTATCTACAATCCAGAAATAAAAATCATTACTATCGAAGACCCTATTGAATATCACCTAGCAGGTATTACCCAAACACAAACAGAAAGTGATAAAGGTTACAACTTTGCAGCAGGATTGCGTGCAGCCATGAGACAAGACCCAGACGTTGTGATGGTGGGAGAAATCCGTGACGGCGAAACTGCGTCGATTGCTATCGACGCGGCGCTTACTGGGCACTTGGTATTTTCAACAATTCACACCAACAATGCTCAAGGTGTTATTCCCCGTCTTATTGATCTTGGTATTAATCCAAAAATTCTAACTTCAGCTCTTACTATATCTGTCGCTCAACGTCTTGTAAGAATTCTATGTACAAATTGTAAAGCAGAACGTATTGCAAATGAAAAAGAAACAGAATTATTCAAAAAAATAATAAGCGAAGCAGTAGAAGAAGGAAAGGATATGAAAAGTTATGGAGTAGAAGTTCAAGATTCTTACAAAGTTTGTGACGCTGTAGGTTGTGAAAAATGTAACTTCACTGGATACAAAGGACGTATTGGTATCTTTGAAGCTATTCTGACAGACGAAGCAATCGAAAAGATAGTAAATGAAAATCCAAGTGAACGTGAAATTAAAAAGGTTGCCGAAAAACAACATCTTCTAGATATGAAAGAAGACTCTGTTGTAAAAATATTAAAAGGTATTACCTCTCTAGACGAAGCTACAAGTGTTGTGGACTTTGATGAAGATTAAAATATACAAATAAAATAAAAACACCACATAGTTGTGGTGTTTTTATTTTAAATTAAGAAAAAATGATAAATCTCCAAACAATCCTTGCAATTAGTATTAAAAACAAGTAAGAGAATCTTAAAGGATAGCCCCAGTAGTGGGACGAACCCAAACCAAAACGTCCTCCGCGAAGCCCTCTAGACCGTAAGGTTGATTGCTTAGAGATTTACAATTTCTTCTGCTATAATTAACTTAACTAAGGTAAGTATATCATAGTGAGATTATTTGTCAAGTGTCATTCAGCTAGATTATTTTTGGAAGCACGCATAATTTTCTGGTGAAAATTTGCTCTACTCGCACCAGTCGTACTTCGTAAGGCTTCCAAAAATAACTAGTTTCATTTATTGTGTTAAATACAGAATACATTTTATACAACAAAAACCAATTTTATGTCACAAAATCCCGACAATGAAAAATATTTAGATCAAGCTCTCCGACCAAAGACGTGGGATGGGTATATTGGACAATCTCATATAAAAGAAAATGTAAAAATACTACTTCAAGCTGCAGATGAACGCAATCATCCAGCAGAACACTTACTATTTTATGGACCACCAGGTCTTGGCAAGACAACACTCGCACATCTTATTGCAAGTGAGACAGGAAGAAACATAAAAAACACATCAGGACCTGCAATTGAAAAAGTTGGAGACCTTGCTTCTATACTTACAAACCTAGCACCTGGAGATATTTTATTTATTGATGAAATACATCGTCTCAACAAAATGATAGAAGAGGTTCTCTACCCTGCCATGGAATCTGGTGTTCTTGATATTGTAATTGGCAAAGGTCCTTCTGCTCGTACAATACAACTTGACCTTCCACCTTTCACTCTTATTGCCGCAACAACTCGCATCGCACTTTTATCTGCACCGCTTCGTTCAAGATTCTCTGGAGGAACATTCCGTCTTGAATACTACACACCAGAAGAATTAGAAAAGATTATTGAACAATCTGGAAAAGTCTTAGGGATAGAACTTACTTCTGAAGGAAGAGTGGAAATAGGTGCTCGTGCTCGCAAAACACCTCGTACAGCAAACTATTTCCTTAAGCGTATTCGTGACTACGCTCAAGTACACAAAAAAGAGTTAGACCAAAAGACAGTCAAAGAAGCCCTTGCACTACTTGGAATAGACGAGCTCGGTCTAACCCCTACAGACAGAAACATACTTCAGACAATAATAGAAAAATTTAATGGTGGCCCTGTTGGACTAAATACAATTGCTGCTGCAACAGGAGAAGAAGAAGCGACCATAGAAGAAGTTATCGAGCCATACTTCATCCAAGAAGGACTTCTCGAACGTACTCCTCGAGGGCGTGTTGTAACAAAAAAGGCGTATGAGCATCTTGGTTTTGATTTTGTTGAAAAGTAGCGTTAAGAGCGATTTATTAAAATTGACTGTTGCTAGTACACTATTTATATGATTATCCTTTCTATTGACCCTGGGTTTGAAAGACTTGGGGTTGCAGTTATACAAAAAGAAAAAGGGCAAAAAGAAATACTTATCCACAGTGAGTGTTTTAAAACATCTGCCAAAATCCCCCACCACGAACGTCTCTCTCTTGTTCAAAATAAATTTTTGGAAATGATACATACATATAAACCAGAAATTTTTGCTACCGAAACACTTCTTTTTTCAAACAATGTAAAAACAGCATTGCTTGTATCTGAGGTTCGAGGAATATTACTTGCCAACGCCTCAACAAACAATCTAAATATTTTTGAATATAATCCAAATACTATAAAACTCGCAATTACAGGATACGGCAAAGCAGACAAAGCTCAAGTTATGGATATGGTGACAAAATTAATCACTGTTCCAGAAGGAAAAAACTCTGATGATGAACTCGACGCCATAGCTATAGGACTAACATGTATTGCCATAGAGAGATTTTAGTGTCTTATACATAAAAAAGCTCTTGCATTGATTTCTAATATTTGGTACAAAATTAAAACATTAACAAAAGTAATTTTTAAAAAATAAAATGTACGACAATTACGACGAAGACCCATTTGAAACAAACATATTTGAAAGTGTAGAAGAAGATGTTCTTTGGAACACAAATTCTGACGGAGATAAAAGCGACTTATTCGCAAAGAATGATGAAGACGAAGAAGTAAAAGCTGTTATTGATGAAACCCTCGAAACAGAGGATGGCGAAGATTTGGCTGGACTTGGACTTCACATTACAGATGATGAAGAAGAAAAGGAAGAAGAACTATAAAAATAAAACCCCTTAAGGGGTTTTATTTTTACTTATTTTTTATTTTTACAAATTTTTTCTTACCTATTTTGTATGTTCCCTCTAAAGATTTTGACTCATTATTTATTTTATCGCCACTTTCCATATGTGTTATAGATCCAGTTTCTGTAAGTCTTCTAAATTCTGTCTTCGATGAAACAATATTATTTTCTGAAAAAATATCTATCAATTTATCACCTTCTTTACAAATAATCTCTTCAACATTTTCTGGAATACCTCCCTTACTAAATGTTTCTTCCCATAAATCATGAGCTTGTATAGCTTTTTTCTCACCATAAAACATAGTAACTATAGTTAAAGCAAGTTGAACTTTTGCATGTTTAGGGTGTAGAGTATTTTTTTCTAAACCTTTCTTAATGGACTCGATTTCAGAAAATGGAATTCTTGTACACAACTCAAATCCTTTAATTATCATATCGTCAGACCAACTCATAACTTTTCCAAACATATTTTCATGTGTGTCAGAGAGTGCTAGCATATTACCTTCTGTTTTTCCCATCTTCTTTCCAGAACCATCTGTAAGTAATGCATTTGCTATTACAAACTTTTCTTTACCAAGAATTGATTTTACCAAATCACGTCCAACCAACATATTAAATATTTGATCATTTCCTCCTACCTCTCCATCAACTTTCATTGCAACAGAATCATATCCTTGCATAAGTGGATACAAGAATTCATGAAGAAATATTGGCTTACCTTCTTCCATTCTTTTTTGAAACATATCACGCTCTATCATTTGTCCTACAGTCATCAGTGATGTAAGTTCTAAAACATCATTAAAATTCATTTTTCCAAGCCATTTTGAATTAAACTTTATTTCGGCACTATTTTTCCCAGAAAAATTAATAATTTTTGAAGCTTGTTTTTTGTATTCTTTAAGATTATGAATTATTTCTTTTTTTGTAAGTTTTTGTCTTGTCGCAGATTTATCTGTTGGATCCCCTATCATTGCAGTAAAATCACCAATAAGAAAAATTATTTTATGTCCTATATCTTGTAAATCTTTTAGCTTTAAAAGAGAGATAGCATGACCTAAGTGAAGGGTTGGTCCTGTTGGATCAAAACCTGCATAAATTGTAAGTTTTTTATTTTGAGAAAGCATTTCTAAAACATCTTTTTTAGATGGATAGATAGCAGAAACCCCGCGATTTAAAACTATTTCTATTTGTTCTTTTTTATTTGCTTCCATATCTACACTTTACCAAAAATTCTCTTTTTTGTCTTTGTGTTATACTTTTTATATGAAAAAACGTAAAGTTATAATGATTTTAAAGAATACTCTTTTCCTATTTTTAGGCATATCTTTTATAGGTGTTGCAGGAATAATGATATATGTAGCAACAGCTCAAATACCAGATTTTAAGAGTTTTGAGGCCAGATTAATAGAAAATTCAACAAAAATATACGACCGTACAGGAGAGGTTGTTTTGTATGATTTCCATACAAACACAAAGAGAACAGAAATACCATTTTCCGAAATGGGAAAATGGTTACCTCAAGCAACCACAGCTATTGAAGACTCTAGTTTTTATACTCACAATGGAGTAAGACCTATTTCAATAATGAGAGCTATCTTGGTCAATATAACAAGCGGAAAATCAAAACAAGGAGGATCCACAATAACCCAACAAGTTATAAAGAATTCTCTACTTACTCAAGACAAGAGTATAACTCGTAAAATAAAAGAGGTTGTTTTGGCTTATAAAATAGAAACTGTTTTTGATAAAGAACAGATTCTTGAATTATATATAAACAATAATCCTTATGGAGGGACTGTTTATGGTGTAAAAGAAGGTGCTCGTATGTTTTTTGGTAAAGACCCGATAGACTTAACTCTAGCTGAATCAGCATATATGGCAGCCATTCCAAACGCCCCTACTTTGTATTCTCCATATAGAAAAAACAAAGCTAAATTAGACGAAAGAAAAAATTTAGTTTTAAACAGAATGTTTGAACTTGGGATAATTACAGAAAAAGAACGTGATGAAGCAAAAAACGAAGTTGTTGTTTTTAAACCAGAACAATCAACAGGAATAAAAGCTCCTCACTTTGTATTTTTTGTTCAAGAATATTTGGAACAAAAATATGGTCCAGATGTAATACAAACAGGAGGACTGAATGTTATAACAACTCTAGATTATACACTCCAAAAACAAGCTGAAGATATCGTTTTTAGAAATGCAAAAGAAAGTGAAAAAGCTTACAACGCAAGCAATCAAGGACTTGTTTCTATTGATCCTAAAACAGGACAAATACTTGTAATGGTTGGTTCAAGAAATTATTTTGATACTGATATTGATGGTGCTTTCAATATAGCAACAGCCAGACGTCAACCTGGATCATCATTTAAACCTTTTATATATGAAACTGCTTTTGAAAAAGGTTATACACCAAACACAACAGTTTTTGATGTTCCAACAGAATTTTCAACATCATGTACACCATATGGAAAACCTGAGTCAGGACACAAAAAAGAAGAGTGTTATATGCCTAGCAACTTCGATGATAAAAGTCGCGGACCAATCACACTAAGAAGCGCTCTTCAAGAATCAATAAACGTCCCAGCTGTAAAGATGTTGTATTTAGTTGGAGTTGATGAAGCACTTCGCAAAGCAAGAAGTCTTGGTGTTAATATGACTGGAGACAAAAGTCAGTACGGACTATCTCTTGTTCTTGGAGGTGGAGAAGTTTCTCTACTAGACATAACAAGTGCTTATGGAGTTTTTGCAAATGAAGGTTTAAAAAATGAAACAAGGGCTATTCTTCAAATTAAGAGTAAAAATGGTGAAATATTAGAAGATTTTAAAGAAAATAGTTCTCAAGTATTAAACACTCAATCTGTAAGACTTTTAAATAGTGTTTTAAGCGATAATACTGCCCGTATACCAACGTTTGGAGCTAATTCTGCTCTATATATTCCAGGATACGATGTAGCCGCTAAAACAGGTACAACAAACAATAATAGAGATGCTTGGCTTATTGGATATACTCCAAATATTGTAACTGGAGTTTGGGCTGGTAATAATGATAATACTTCAATGAAAAAAGGTGGAGCCGCTCTTGCTGGACCAACATGGAATGAATTTATGAGATTTGCCCTGTCTAAAAGAGATAATGAAAAATTTACTCCCCCTGCAGAAATACCTATAGAAACAAAATCAATACTGCGTGGAAATTGGCAAGGAGGAGAAAGTTTCTTTATTGATAAAATATCAGGAGGACTTGCTACTGAATTTACTCCAAATGAAACTAGAGAAGAAAAAATTATCCCAAATATTCACACAATATTACACTGGGTTAACAAAAATGATCCTACAGGTGAAATACCAGCAAACCCATACAATGATTCACAATATAATAACTGGGAAACAGCTGTTCAAAACTGGTGGGCAAATAATAAAAATAGGTACAATACAATAACACCAACAAAACCAGACTATTACGATAATATACACACTCCAAACAATAAACCTGAGTTTACAGTTAGCAGCCCTCTTGGAGATTATAATATAGAGAAAGATTCAGTTATTAATGTAAACGTAACCATAACATCAAAACAATTAAGAAGAATGGATATATTTTTAAATAATGTTTTTGTTGGTTCTAGTAATAGTAATAGTTATAGTTTCCAACCAGATGAGAATATATTAGAAAATGAAAATGTACTAAAAATTATTGTTGTAGATTCTAATTACAACAGGAATGAAAAATTAATAAACATTCTATATAATAATTAAAAAATAAAATACCACTTTAGTTAAAAACTTAAAGTGGTATTTTATTTTTTTGAGTAATATCCTATTGAATTAATATTCAAATTTAAATTTTCTTTTATATTTAAAATTAATTCTTTTTCTCTATTCTTTATTTCTTGTTTAAATATAGGTTTAAGATAAAAAGATATTTTTCCATCTTCATAATAAAAATCTTTTTCTTTTATAATATCTCCATATATTTCTTTTATAATATTAAATATTTTTATTTTCAATAATCCATCTTTCTTTACATTATTTAATACTTCACCTAAAAAACCTTCTATATGCTTCATATTACCTATTTAAAGGCATTACAAGATATAGAAATGAATTAGCTCCACCACCTTGTATTGTCATTGGTCTATTTGTTTGTGTAAAATGTAAAACAACAGTATCTTCTGATATAGATTGAAAACAATCTAAGAAATATTTTTGGTTAAAACTCATAGATATATCTTCCCCACTACATTTAATACCAACTTTTACAGTATTCTCACCAACATCATTATTTTTTGAATTTATCTCTAAAAATTTTTCACCTATATTTACTTTAAGAACTATTTGATTAAATTTATCACTAAAAATATTAGAGAGTTTTAAAGCTTGTAATAAATCTTGCTTTAAAACAGTTACTTCTGTTGTATATTCTTTTGGTAAAATTTGTTTATAGTCTGGAAAAATACCATCAATAATACGTGATGTAAGATATATACCACGTTCTTTATCTGTAAAAGATATTTGAGTTTTTGTTGATTTAATAAATATATCACCAGTACTTTCTTGAAGAACTCTTATTATTTCTACAGTATTTTTAAAAGGTAGTAATATTTCTGGAAATTCTATATTTGTATTCAATTTAACTTTCTTTTCTGCAAGTCTAAATGAGTCAGTGGCAACAAAAACCAAATCTTCAGAATTTTTATAAATATAAATACTCGCTATTTCTGGCTTAATATCAGATAAAGAAGCACTGTAATAAACAGACCTTAGCCCTTCAATAAATTTTTTACCAGAAATACTATATTCGTTTGATTCAACAACAGGTATTGTTGGAAAATCTTCAGAAGGTAAACACTTTATTGTTGAACTACTTTCTTTTGTTTTAATAATTAAATTATCATTAACACTTTCAAGAGTTATTGTTCCTTGTGTTTTTATTGTATTAAAAAATTGAGAAATAATATCTCCTTTTACAGCAACAACACCCTCTTCTGTAACTTTTGCTGGTATATCTATTTCTATACCAATACTTAGATTAGTAGATCGTAGTTTACACTGATTTTTTGAAACAATTATTAAGATAGCACTTAATATAGGTAAAGTTAAATTCTTACCTGTAATTCTCTCAACTTGAGTAAGAGCTTCTTTAATTTTTTCCACTGAACATTCTGCTTTCATATATTTATTTTTCCTTATTTATTTAAAACATCCTAATAATAACTCTGTGGATATGTGGATTACTTAATAATATCTTACTATATATAATTAAATATAACTTTAATTATGTTAATCTTTAATATAAATATAATGTTTATATGTTTGTAAGTAATTTTTTAGAATATTTTTTAACATATAATCAACTGATTTTAACAAGTTATTAACACTTTATTATTTAAATAATATCTTAATCTTATCTAATTCCTGACTTAAATTCATATCTTTTAGTAAATCATTTTTAATCTTCGTACATGAATGAATAACTGTTGTATGGTCTTTTCCTCCAAGTCTTTGCCCTATTAAAGGAAAAGAAACATTAAATTCTTCACGCAATATATACATAATAACTTGTCTAGCATGAACAATTTCTTTTCTTCTTGTTTTTTCGTATACAGCAGTTTCTTCAACACTATAAAAATTAGCAATAGTTTTAACTATATCTTCAATAGCAACTTGTTTTTTTGGTTTTATTGTATTTTTTAGAAGATGTTTAATATCACTTAGTTCTATCGGTTTGTTTTTTAATTGGATTTGGCAAATTATTGTATTTAGATTTCCTTCTAATTCACGAATATTCCCTTCTATAGCATTAGCTATATATTCAACAACATCATCAGGTATAATCACCCCGTTAGACTCAATTTTTGCCTTTAGAATGGCAAGACGAGACTCATATTCAGGTTCCATAACTTCTACAATCATCCCCTGTGTAAAGCGAGATTTGAGACGATCTTCGAGACCTGTAATAAAGTTTGGATGTTTATCAGAAGAAAAGATTATTTGCTTACCTGATTCGTATAATGTATTAAAAACATGGAATAATTCTTCTTGAGTCTTTGTTTTGTTTGTTATAAATTGAATATCATCAATAATAAGAAGATCATATTTGCGATATTTCTCCTTAAACATATTTATCTTATTTGATTGTATAGCTCCTACACATTCTATATAGAATTTTTCTAGAGTTATATAATGTACTTTTTTACTAGAATCTCTTAATTTTACTGTATTCCCTATCGCTTGAATTAAGTGAGTCTTACCAAGACCTGTATTTCCATAAACAAAGAATGGATTGTATGTCTTCCCTGGGTTTTGACTGATAGCTATACCTGCAGCATGTGCAAGTTCATTAAAAGAACCCACTATAAAGTTGTCGAATATATATCGAGGATTTAGGTTATCTTCTTTATTTATATACAAATCATTTAGTGGGAGTGAACCAAAAAATTCTTTTTGTTCATTTCTATCTTTTTCTTGAATTTTTATTATTGAATATTCAACAGACCTTATATTCTCTGTATAGTTCATTAGAGTTTTTAAAATAAGTTTATGAAATTTTGTTGCAAGCCATTCTTTAACAAAATCATTAGGTACTCCTATATAAACAACACCATCTTCTTGTTTGATTAATGAAGTGTTTTTAAACCAAGTATTAAAATTGGCTTTATTAGTGTTAGACTCGATTTCTATCAGGCAGCTATCCCAGAGTTGTTTGTGGTCTTCCATAATGTTACTTATTATACTCCTTGTGTATATGTGTAAAACTTCAAAATATATAAAATATGTGTTAATAACTTGTTAATTATGTGTATAAGTTATTACAGCCTTATAATACAAGTTATATTTTATATTTGACCGCTCTATATTTTATTTTTTATTAGTTAAATTTAAAAAGACTTGAAATTTTTTGTTAAATGGTGTATAAATACGAGATATGTCACAGACCTATCAACCAAAAAAGAGAAAACGTGCGGTAACTCATGGATTTTTGGTGCGATCTCGTACTCCAAATGGAAGAAATGTTCTTAAACGTCGCAGACAAAAAGGACGCGCAAAAATCTCAGTATAATCTATGATTCCAAAGAAAAACCGCTTAAATAAAGCGATTTTCCAGGAAGTATTTAAAAAATCAAAAGTATTTCATGGAACTTTGATAAGTTTTAGAATAAATTACGGCGAATATAAAATTAGCCGTTTTTCTGTTGTTATACCAAAATCTATAATTCCTCTTGCTGTTAATAGAAATTTTTTAAAAAGAAAGATATATAATTCTATACAAATAAAGCCAAATAGTAATTATGTAGGTATTATTACATTAAAAAAAGAAGCTAAAAATATAAATATAGAAGAAATAATTAAAGATGTTGGAGAAACATTAAAAAAATATGCTCCCAAATAAAATTATTTTATTTTTTATAAATTTATATCAAAAACTCCCTTTCAGATCTTCTACAAGTTGCAGGTTTTATCCAACATGTTCAGATTATGGAAAAGAAGTTTTTTTAAATCATAGTTTTTTCTGTGCTTTCAAGCTCTTAATTAAAAGAATAGGAAGATGTCATCCATTCACAGAACAAAAGGTTGATACTCCTCCCCTAAAAGGTTGTAGTCCTTGTGTTTGTAAGGTAAAATGAATTCTATGCTACAAACTATTTGGTCAACGATTCTTGTAAACCCTCTTTATAATATACTTGCTTATATAGTAGGTATTATTCCTGGTGGAGATCTTGGGGTAGCTATTATACTTCTTACTATAATAGTAAAGATAATACTTTTACCTCTTTCAAAAAAATCTATTGTAAGTCAAATAAAGTTAAAACAACTAGAACCTAAAATAGAATTAATTAAATCAAATTACCCAGATAAAACAATTCAAGCTCAAAAAACATTTGAGCTTTATAAAGTAGAAGGAGTTAATCCTTTTTCAGGTTGTTTACTTGCACTCATTCAACTACCCCTCATTCTGGCCCTTTTCTCATTGTTCCGCAATGGTATTACTTTTAATCAAGAAGTTCTTTATTCTTTTATTAAATTTCCAACAGAACTAAACTCTATGTTCCTAGGATTCTTGGATATAAATGGTAAAAGTATAGTCTTAGCTCTTTTGGTTGGTATTACTCAATATATTCAGATTTCATTAACAATGTCTGCAACAAAGAAAGATGATAATGTAATTACTGCTCCAAAGTCTGATTTCCAAAGTGATTTAAATAAGGCAATGCAAACACAGATGAAGTACGTTTTACCTGTAATGATGATCTTCTTCTCTTATGTAGGAACATCTATTGTTGGTCTTTATTTTATTACTACAAACTTACTAACTCTTTTACAAGAATGGTTTATTAGAAGAAAATTTGTATCAAAGATATAAACTAAAATAAAAACTCCCTCTAGGGAGTTTTTATTTTATATAGTTATATACTTCCAAAGATTACCAGTATTTTTATTTATAAAGTATATAGAACCATCTCGATACTTAAGTTCTGTTGCATCTATATTCTCGTTTGTAAGCTCACTTATGTTTGTATAGATGTTTTGTTTAATATCTATTTTCCATAATGAGTCTGTAAAAGATACTTCCCCCATATACCAACTATCAGGATATTCTCCATCCCCTGTTGTATTTGGAATTGCACAATATATATTCTCATTGTCTGACCAAGTACATTTATCTGCCAAAGTTACAAAACCTAGATTTTTTGATGATTTTGATACTGTGTTGTATATGTATAGAACAGGTTTTCCTCCTTCTGTTTTTGAATACAGTACATTATATGTATCTGGAGATGTTTTTGTTATTAATCCTTTTTCAGGTCCTAGTATTTTTGTAAATTTACCATCACTTATGTTTAAAAAATAGCTATATCCATCAGTATTTGATGATGGCTGTGTTGTCATTGTTATTATATTGTCATTTGACCACTCAGAAACCCATTCTGATATAATACTGCTCCATGGTTGTATTTTTTTGTTTGTTTCAAAATATTGAATCATTCCAATAACACCAGTCTGTGTTGGTATTGTATAGAAAAATTGAGTTTCTTTTGGAGAAAGAGTTATGTTTTTTACGTTCTTTGGAAGAAAAAAACCTTTTAAATTATATGGAGCAATAGCACCGCTAATATTACCTATATAAGTGTCTATAGTCTCACCATCAGCTTGATTGTATTGATATATAACACTATTACCATTGTTGCCAACTAAAGATTTTCCAAGAAAAGGTGTTGTATTGTTTGATAAACGAGTGTTCTCTATTGCTTCATCAGGTAGTTGATATATTAATCCAGTTTCAGAATCAATAAAATTTAATCCTTTGTTTTTAATTGTAATAAAGTCTTGTTTTCCATCAACTGTTGTTGAAGGTATTTTTTCTTCTTTTTCATAAAAATTATAAGAAGAAATCTTTTTTGATGTTAATCTTATTAGTTTTTTATTTTCACTTACTGTTATATCCCCTTCCACATCAATATCTGTATCTCCTTCTGATATACTTGTGTTTGATTTTTTACCAAAATCAAGGAAACTAAAAACATTTTTATCTGTAGATTTTTTAGTCTCTTCTTTTGTATTTTCTTTTGAACCAAATAGATCTATACCAACATAAACAACACCACCAATAAGAAGTATTGCTACAAGAAAGAATATAATAATAGATTTTTTATTATACATTGTTTTTATTATAACACATTTATATAACCGTCTGACCTAACTTACAGTTATTATATGTAGCCATTCGTGCTTTAGCTTGCTGTACAGCAAAAGAATCTGTTGAATTACAGCTTCCAGAATGGAATGCTTTGAATCCTTTCTCAATATTTCCTGCACAACCAGTACTAGTAAGACCTTCTTTAAATAATTTTGTACCCAAGGTTATATTTTTTGTTAAATCAACCATTTCTTGAGGTGTTACTTTCTCAGTTAATCCACTTCTCCAATTAAAAGTTCTTGATGGTACCTTGTTTCTATTTTCTGTTTTTGCTGTGTAGTTTGAACTATCACCCCCATAGTTGTCAGGATAGAATGTTATTTGCATAAAACCTATACCTTTACTAAATCTCCAATCAAGACCCCATCCCGGCTTACTCATATCTCTTTTTGCGTCATTTCTTGCTGATGTATCCCCTTTTGTAAATTCTGTTCCGCTATATTTTTTTCCGCTAGCAATAAAAGATCTAAATGATTTTGTTCCAGGCACATTTTCATCTGCACCAAAACCTGGCACACCACCAGATTCATGAGCAATAACTGTAAGAATAATACATTTATCAAGAGCTTGTTCTTTTGATAAATTATCAGCTAATGCTAAAATTTCTGGTTTTGTTGGAAGAGGTTTTCCTGTGATGTTTTTATACTCAGTTGCTGATATTGGTTGAAAACCTTCAACATTTATATTTACTTTATCTGCCCCCACATTTAGATTAACAAGGTCTGGATTAATTGTGTTTAATATTAGATATGAAGATAGAGCAAGTACTATTGCAATAATAGCATTAGTTATTTTGGTCTTAGACTCACTCTTCATAAATTCTTTTTCTGTTGTCATGTAGACTATTCCCCAATATATTGTAACTAAGACAGCGTATACTGTAATAATTCCGAAAAATAGTTTTATGAGCTGGTTTATTAAATTTTGAAATGCATCTGGTTGTGAGTAATCAAAAAATGTACCTATTCCAGGTAATGGTGCCAAAAGTTTATATACACCATTCTTCGGTATTGCTGTATTTGGAACATTGTATATATCGGAAGCTTTTAGTGTAGCTTTTTTGCCTTCTTTGTCTATTTCTACTTCAGATTCTTTTGAAGCTAAAACTGTTTTTGTACTATCGTTCTTTTTAATTTTAGTTAGTACTGCATACTTTCCAGATTTTGTTATTTGAGAAAAACTATAAGTAACATCAATATTTAAAAATCCTTCGTCATTTTTTGCAACCAGTTTTCCTGCAGAAGGTACTATATATGTAGGAGAAGATGTGTTTCCTGATTTATCCCAAATAACAACTTCATACAAAGAATCTTTAGGTATATCTGATCCTGTTATATTTAAAACAAACCCCTCTCCATTCTCTAGTGTTTTTACTGAAACATCATTTATTGTTATATCTGAAACAGTGCTATTGTCAACAACCTTTTTATCTCCAGATATTTCACCTTCGCTTATTGCTGTTGTTGTAGAAAAGCTAAATCTAGCCATTTCTATGTTTTTGTTTGTTGAATCTTTGTATACAACATAAGCAGTATAGCTCCCAGCTGAAAGATTATAGAACTCACCAAAAAGATCTTTGCTTGTTGTTTTGTCTGACGACTTAAAGTATGATGCATTACTATTTTTTGTCTCGTTGTTTGTGTTGTTTTTTAAAAAAATTACAGGTGTTTTTGAATTGTTATAAAAATCAATAGTAGTTCTAATTTCAAAATCATTATTTTTTATATGCTTTACCTTCACTACCCCATCTCTAACTACAGGAAGGGCTACTATACCTTCAGAACTAGATAATAATTTTGATGAATAATTTATTTTTTGCGTTGTGCTGTCATACCAAATTTCAGGAGTTTTGTATTCTTGTGCTACAGAGCCTCCAGCTGCTATTTTTTTATATTTTACTACACTATGTATCGCATATTGTCCAGTTTCCAAATCCTTGAAAGTAGCACTAAAAGATGTAGGTGCTCCAGTAGCATCTTTTGTTATTTTAAAATCGTCAGCAGGGTTTATTCTAAAAGTAACAGGTTTATCTGTCTGTGTTAGCCAAACATCAACCATATCACCTGTTAGGCCGTTTAACACTGTACCAAGAACTTTCCAGTCATTAGTCTCTCTTGTGCCAATAAATATCCTTGTAGGTGATGTCGTGTTTAGTTTTACTGAAGGATCTACTCTTGCTGCTTGTAACTTTTCAATATTTAAAAAAGGTAAAAATAAAAACAAAAAACCAAAAACAATATATAAAAATGATTTTTTCATTAAATTAATTATACCACTAGATATTAATTTTCAAACGCTTTGCTGCTTCTTGGAAGAATTTTGTTGCGTGTTCAATAGAGAGATCTAGAGTTATTTGACCTTCTTTTTCAGCCCCAATAGTTATTTCTGATTTATTGCCATCACTAGAAAAAGATTCGTTATTTATTTTCCAATTATATGATATGTTTTTATCTACTCTTCTTTTTGCGCTTATAAAATAAGGAACAGAAGATATTGTTGTTGGGTTCTTAATAACAGAATCTTCCTTTAATGATTTAGATAGATTTATTTGGTTTTGGCTTTTTTCGTAAAATTTAATAACAGGATTTACTGCTTTTATTGTTGTTTTACCTACTCCACTGTAAGAGCCATTTGAAGTTCTTACAGATACTTCTATAACCTCATCACCATTCATATAATCCATATTGAACGAATATGATTGTTTTCCAAAACCTGAAACACTAGTAATGTTTTTACCATTTCTTTTCCATGAGTATATAAAGTCTTTTCCGTTTATTGTTTTACCAAAACCTGGTGCATTTGGCATTGCTGTTACTTTTACTAGGGATTCTTGGGCGGGTAGTTTTTTGCCTTTGTAAAAAGGAGGAGTGTAGCTGTCTGGAGATTCAAAAATCAAATCAACACTACTTGCTTTAATTGTTATAAATCTTTCAAAAACAGAGGCTCTGTCGTTTGATATAATATTTAGTGTTATTACAGTAACACTTCCCAATGCACCTGTTTTAAATGAGAAAGATTTTAGACCTTTTCCACTTTTTTGTGTTATATCATTAATTTTCCAAACAAAATCAGCTCCATCAAGATCAAAATTAATACTAGATGTTGTTATTGTTACATTTTCACTGTCCTTTGGGTTTTCTGGTGTTACTTGGATGCTAATTGAATTTATATCTTCAGCAAAAACTTTTTCGGGAATAAAAAATAAAGAAGTTGACCCAAAAAAAAGGACAGATAATGTGATTATTGAGAGAAAACATTTTTGAATATGTTTCATTTATATATTATACAGTGAAAATCAATAAGGTAACAGTGAATACAAAGAAAGGCTCACATAAAATGTGAGCCTTTCTTTGTATTTTTCTATAAACCTAGGTTTTTTGCTTGTTCTTCAATGCTTTTTATTTCTGAATCTACTTCTAACTGGTCTGATTCAAGTTTCTTTATTTTTTGTATTTCTTCTTCTATTTTATCTTTTGTTGTTTCAAAACCTTTTATTTTCTGAAGTTCTGTTTCTATTGTTTGTTTAATGCTTTTTAAATTAATTAATTTTGTTTTTATGTCTGATTCTAATTCGTGTGATTTTCCTTCAATCACCTGCTCCATATGTTCTAGTTTGTGTATTTTTTCACTTAGAGTTTTTGCTTCTTGTTCAACCTCTTTTACTTCAGGAAATGATTCTGTGTTTGTTGCGCTTATAGTTCTGTTCAACTCTTCTTCTAAAGCAGAAACGTTTATATCACTATCATTTTGTGGTGTGGGGATATCTGTCATATTTTAGATTATATATTATTTTATAAGGTCCTCAAACTCTTTTTCTAGAGCATTGATCTCTTCATCAAGGCTTAAATGGGGTTTTTCCTCTACTTTTTGAGGTAGAACTTCAATTGGTTCTGGTTCAGAAACTACCATATTTTCAGGTTCTATTTTTATTTCTTGCTTTTTTTCTATTATAGCCGCATCTATTTCTTGTTGCTTTTTTTCACTATCTTCTTGTTTTTCAGCTAGCAAATCTTTTTTTGATTGAGCTATTCTTAGTAATTGAGAAGGGTCAGAAGTAATGATTTGTTCTTCTGTATATGAAGCCAAAACTTTTATTGCCACATGTTTTAATCCTGCAAAGAATATTCCCTCACCTACACCTGATTCAAGTAGTAGATATTTTTCTTCGTCAGTAAGATGAAATGTTTTTTGTACCAAATCTATTGAACTCGAAGATTGTTTTAGGAGAAGCTGTATTGATGCATTTGTAATAATTGCTACACCATACTGACTTTTCATAAAATCATCAACGTTTTGTGTTATTGTTGAAAGTCCTAGGTAATATTTTCTTCCACGTTTTGCAATACTGTATAAGAAAGAAGCTGTATCTTCTGATTTCATCATTATCCAAGCCTCATCAACAACAAGGAGTCTTTTTCGAAGCTCACGACGTATAGCATTCCATATAAAGTGAGTAACAATATACATTGCAACAGGTTTTAACTCATCTTCCATGTCGCGTATTGAAAATACTACCAATTTTTTGTTTATATCAACGTTTGAAGGTTGGTTGATAAAAGTGCTCCATGATCCACGAGTATATTTCTTGATTCTTTGAAGAACAGATTCAGATCCTTCCATTCCAGAGAGTACCATTTCGAAGTCTGACAGTAGAGGTGGTTCTACTTTTGAAAGGTCACTATCTACTGTAATATCTTTTAGGGCATATGTCTCTGTTATTGCGCGGTCAACAATAGAATCCTCTTCCGGTGTAAGACCTCCAAGCATTAGACGGAATAATCCAACCAAAGATATAACATTTGAACGTAGAACGTCTGCAGCAGTCTCGTCTTCTCTTGGGATTGGTAAGTCAAAAGGGTTTATGTGGTGATCTGATGAAAGTGAAATATTGAAGTATCTTCCCCCAACAGCTTCTGCAAGATATTCGTACTCACGTTCTGGGTCAATAACTATAACTTCTGTATCAAACATTAAAGTACGAAGTATTTCTAATTTTGTTGTAAAAGATTTTCCAGCACCAGACGTTGCAATTGTTACAGAATTGTAGTTTTCAAGAGAGAAGCGGTCAAAGATAACAAGTGATGCGTTGTGGCGATTTACTCCGTACAAAATACCTTTTTCTGATGTTAGGTCGAAAGATACAAAAGGAAAAATTGAAGAAAGTGGTTCAGAGTTTAGTTTCTGGTGAACTTGTATAATGTCTGTACCTATTGGAGATACACTTTTGAATGCATCTTCTTGTTGAAACAATGCTGGTTTCATATAAACCATTCTAGCTTCTAATATAGACTTTATTTCATTTTCTACTTTGAAAAGTTCGTTTTCACTGTCAGCATATACTGTTATATAAATACCAACTTCAAACATCTTTTGCTGAGCTTGCATCAGATCATCACGCAAACCTTCAAGGTCTCTGTAAGCTGTGTCTAACATTGGGTCACGTACTAACCCCTTCTCTTCTCTTGTTGATATTTGACTCTGAACTTCAGCAACTTTCTTTTGGAATTTTTTTAATATTTCAGATGTGTCTATTGGGTGTATAAAAATTGAAACATCAAAAATTTTATCCAAATTTATTATTGGAGAAAACCAGTTGTCGTTTAAATATCTTGGGTAAGAAATAATAAAGAAAGTACGAGCTATTTTGTCTCCCAAATGTATTGATTTTGGTGTTATTTCAAGAGCTGCCGGAGCTATAATATCTTGGAACTCTAGAGAAGCTTGTTCGTAAATGTCTGTAGGTAAAACAGGCAACACTGTTGCTTTTCCGCTTTCTTTATTTTTGTTTGTTAAAAAGTCAAATAATCCCATATTAAAATTCTATTGATTGATGTGTTTCTCCCGGATTAAATACTTTATAGAGAACCTCAATCACTTCTTCTGTTCCAAGAACAACACTTCTAACTCCAAAACGAGCAAGACCGTCTGTTACTGTAGCTATTCTCTGCTCTAGTTGAGTTCTTTTTTCTTCAAAAGCCAATAACTCATTTTCTTTTGTATCTTTTTTTGCTCCAAAAAAAGAAGAAAGACCTTCTGAGACGCCACTGATTGATGTTGGACTATAAGGAACTACAATAAAAAATGTTTTTGTCATTATAGATCTATCTTCTGTAAATTTTCTTATAAATTCTATATATTCTTTTGTTTGAATTTTTAGAAGCTGTTCTGTTTGAGCTTCATATCTTTTTTCTAGCTGAGCAAGATATGGTCTGATGTCTAGTTTTCTTGATTGAACAACTATCTGGGTTGAAAAATCAAGAGAATTTAAAAAAGATTGAAACTCCATAATAACAGCCTGTTGTTCATCAGCTGATTTCAAAGAAAGATTTATAGAAGATGCCATTACTATTGATCTAATTTCACCAGAACGAAGTATAAGAATTCCATCACGAACTTCTTCTACTGGTACAAATGATTGTGTTGGTTGTGCACTTGGTGCCATGTATATAGTATACAGCGAAAAGTGATAAGTGATAAGGGAATAGTGAAAAAGTAGATATTATATTATTAATTAGGATATAAAAAACAAGAATTAATGAGTTTCAAATAAACTTATTAATTCTCTATAAATCTATTTACTATATTCTATATTACTAATATACTTAAACATATGCAGTTCAAAGTTCCACAATTTATTGATATTGAAGATAAAATATTTGGACCTTTCACTTTTAAACAATTTGTTTATTTAGTTGGAGGGGCTGGAATATGTTATGTGGCTCTAAAGCTACTACCTATTTTATTTGCTGTACCAGTTGTTCTAATTGTCGCTCCCCTATCATTGGCACTTGTTTTTTATAGGGTTAATGAAAAACCTTTTGAATATATTCTTCGAGCATATATAGTCTATTTTTTTCAAAGTAAATTGTATGTTTGGAAAAAGATCGAATCAAAAAATAAAACAGAAGTTAAAAACAACCAAGAAGAACAAAATAAGGATATTATCTCGGTTCAACCAAGACTTTCAGGTAGTAAATTAAAAGATTTAGCTTGGAGTTTGGATGTTCTTGATATGAACAATCAAGGAAAATAAAAAGATGAGTAAATAGTATTTTAGTATGTAGAGAATATAAATATAAAAGTGGAGAGCCTTCAGCTCTCCACTTTTATATTTATATTCTCTACCTAATTGTATTTAAATCTTTTCTCTGTATGGGTCGAATGTTTTTATGTCTTGTTTTGTTATGCTAGGTACTGTTTGGTCTCTCGATTCTGTTGTATTTCTTGTTATATCTGTAAACTTTTGTTCAATAAAGTTTTGTGGTTCTATAACAACCTCTACACTCTCTTTGGAAGTACTTCTAGATGCTTCTTCTAAAGGGTTAGCTTTTATTTTCTCTAGTTCCTCGCTCAACATTTTTTCATGAATATCTAGTTCTTCATTTTTGAATATTTCCTCACCATATTTTCGTTCAGGAGCCTTTGGTGTGAATCCTTCGATCTCTATACCTGCTTCCGCAAGTGCTTGATGGTCACCGTCCTCTATTTCTTGATCTTCAAAATCTTCAATATTTGGCATTAATTCATCTCCAATTATTGAATGAGTTTCTATTATGTCCCACATAGGATTCGTTATCCTTTCTGTGACCATGTTCATTAATTTATCAAGTTTTTCTTCGTCTGTGACTAGATCTTGCATGCTAGAAATAAAATCTTCTGTAGAAATTTGTTGATTGATAAATTTATTTACATTCTCAACAATTTTTCCTTGTGTTGGAATATTAAAATTAAATTGAGGTAATTCTTCCCCTAAAATTTTTGATGGATTAATAATATCTATTGCATCATCAAGCACTTCTTTTTTTATGTCGAATGTTTCGTTTTCCATATATTATTTTTTATCTTCACCTTTAGTGTAAGCCTTTTTCGTTGCTTCAATTGATTTATCAATTGCCTCAACTTGTTTCTTTCTAAATGCAATTTCCTTTCCAATCTTAGCCCTTGCTTCTTTAAATAGTCTTTCACGTTCTTTTTTGCGATCCGCTACAGGAACAGTTGCTGCAGGATCAAAAGCAGTATCATCTTTTCTCATTTCTTTTAATTCATCTTCCTTATCACTAAGTTTGTTTTTCATAATACCTTTTGTTTTTTCGAGTCTTTCAATTTTTTCCATTCCAGACAAAACAACATCTTCACCATCTCTGTTGATTCTTTGTTGTGCTCCTGTAACAAGGCCTGTAGCTCCACCACTTATTGCTCCAGCAGTAAGACCAACACCACCAGCAACTCCTCCTGTTATTAGGTTGCCTTTTGTGCTCATTCCCCGTATTCCTTTTCCAGACCTTAGATTTTCTTGCCAGCGCTTTTCTTGTGATCCTTTTAGTTTACCTTTAAACTCATTAATTCGGTCACTCTCAGTGTTTTTAAATGCTTCCTCAGCTTCAGCTCTAGTCATCCCTGCTGAACGTGCTTTCTTTAAGAAGTCACGCGCTTGATCATAATTAAATTGATCCCAAGTTTTACCGTCTGTTGTTTTCATTCCTTTGACAGCGTCACTACTCAAATCATCAATTCTTTTCTTTGTTCCTTCAATGTCTTCATTTGTACGCATTGCGGCAGCTTTTTTACGATCACTATAACTTCCTTGTTTGTCATCCAGTCTTAGTGCTTGAGAAACTCTGTCTAGATTTTTATCTTTCAACGCTCCAAAACCATTAGCTGCAAATTGATTTCCAATCTGGGTGTTTCTAGCGTCATAAGTTCCTTTCTTGGCAACATCAATAGATTTGAGTGCGTATTTTGCAGCAAAACCACCAAGACCTCCTTTTGCTTCTGTTTCAGCAAGTTTTCCAGCAAATCCACCACCAGCAAGTTTTCCAGCCCATCTTCCAACTGTTGCGGTTCCAAGTATTCCTGCACCTCCTGCTGCAAGTCCTGCAACAGTTCCAATTGCTTTTCCGGCGTAGTCTGTGGCTGATTCTGCAATCTTATCAGCAAATCCTTCTGCTGTATCTTTTGCTTTATTGAGCATTATTATGATTATTACAAAAGGAGCAATAGTGCCAATAACCCATGCAAAACCATTTGTTTCATTACCTACAGTTGCAACCCCCATACTAATGAATAGTAGCAATACATATATCATTGCCATAAATACAACAGGCATTACAGATAATTTTATTATCTCAAACATCCAACTTTTAAAACTAAAATTATCTATCTTAATTGCATTTGGTATGTAGTCAGATATAAATGCGAATGGAGAAAGTATCATGTGATACCAAAGTGAAACAACTCTACCAATAAAAAGTAATCCTATTTTGAAGAATATCCAGAGTGCTATCCAGTTTATAATAATTGCAAAAACTGTAACTATTAGAAATGTCGTTGATGAAAAACCTCCAGTTTTTTCTTCTATGTCATTTTCACCTGCAACTGAATTTATTTTTGTGAGTCCTTGATAGATAATGTTTTGAGGATCAAACCCTTCAACAACAGCCTCAGAAAGTGTTCCAGTTGTTTCTGTTCCGTCTGTTACTTTTGTTACTTTGATTAAATCAGAACTATAAAACACTCTTGCTCCAATATTTCCAAGGTCTATAGGAATTCTTGTTATAAATAGAGAGAAGTTTATTGCTATCGCTGCAATTATAAGACTAGATACTGATTTTTTCCAACCAGCACTGTCTTTGAATTCAAAGATTATTCCAAGCGCAATATAAAGCATTGAAATAATGAAGAAAATATTACAAAGGTCACGTATAAAAGACCAAGCTTTTGTAACAAAGTCACCAGATGTGTTGTACGAAGCTGAGTCTAGAGAATAATTTAGAGAAAAATCCATAAATTGACCAGCTACCCACATTCCCCAAGATGTCGGAACATATCCAACATAGTAGACAACATTAGCTACGCAACCAACTAAGTCTTCTAAACCACAATTTGGTAACATGTCCGGTTCTGAAGATGACTCTGTTTTTTCTACTGCAACCCCTGATTGTTTAGGAGTTATTATTAATGAAGAACCTTTTTCTGTTGTTTCAAATTTGTCGGTAAAAAAATCTTTTACAGTAGTTGCTAAACCTAGTGACGCTGTGTTTATTGAGTAATAAAATACACTAGTATCTTTACCTTTTAAAGAAGACTCTATCTTATAGCTACTATTTTTGTCGTCCAAAGTTATTTTCTCTGTGTATTCATATACAAAATAATCATTCTCCTTTAACTGCTCTGTTTGTATAAGCTCTTTAAATGGAGATCTTTCAATATCCAAATCTTTGTATTTTTTTACCTCAGTTAAATTTTCATCAGGACCTATTTTTGATACAGTTATATCAAGTTTTGCATCTTCATTCTCTGTGTAAGATCTTTGTATATAAACTCTAGAAATTATTGTTAAAAATACATTTTCTGAAGATTCTATTGTTGTAGCAAGTGCTTCTGTGGTAAGACAAACTTTTTTATTTAATTTTATACATTCGTTTATTGAGGAGGCGTCATCTTTTGCATAATTCGTTGATTGAGCATTAACAGCTTCAAAAGGTGCAAATAGATTTGCAATAATAAGTACAATTATAATTAGCGATGGCAATATTCGCTTCATGTAATACTATAAGTATATCACTGTATTTTATTTATATACATATTTATAAACCTATAAAATGTGTATAAATAAAAAATGAGACACAGTGTCTCATTTTTTATTATTTAGTATATTTTAACTCCTTTTGTATTTGCTCCATACTCGACTTGTTGCTGCATTCTCCAGTAATACGGCCACCATTCATACATGATTACTTTTGATCTATATGCACAGCAATCAGTATCTTCTTGATCTCCTGATGGACCCTCCAATCTTTCTATTGTTTCAAATATTGAAGGTGTTATAAAAGTATCTAGTTCTGGAATTAAAGACGGATTCGAGTTAACTTCCTGAATAGTTAATTGTTTTGCTGGTTGTAATCCTGCATCCCTTCTGTTGTTCTCTTGCATCCAGTAATTTACGGCGTAAGAGTTTATAAATAATCCTCCATCAGCTAAAGATGTTTTCTTGCCTGCCACGATAAGAGATGAAGCGCTTTTGTATTTGTTTATAAGATTTTGAGATGGCCACATTTGAGGATATTTTATTGTCCATCCTTTGTTTTTTACGTGTCCGAAAGGTAGCTGATTTCTTCTTCCTGCAATACCTCTTTCCCACAAAGCGTCTATAAGTTGTTGGTTTCTTGTAAGTTCATAACAAGAATTTACATTCTTGTTTATATCATCAAGAATTGTTCTGTATGTTCTTGTTGATATTTCTATACTAGAAGCTGTCTGGTTTGATGGAAGAGTTGGTGACATTATTGCAACTTCTTTCATTAAAGCTTCAAGTCTCGATTCTTCCTCCTCTGTAAGTATTAGCATTTTTATCTCTTCTTCGTAGTCGATATCTCTTGCTTTACAAAGAGGGTTTTGTTCCTCCCCTGCTTTACTACAAAGATCGACAGGGTCGTCTCCAATGTCTGTGTCTCCTATTCCTGATGTATCCACTGATATTGTTACATCTGTTTGTCCTGTTGTTTTTCCGTCTGTACATGTTAGTACATAAGTTGTCGGTTCTTCACCCAGTAATACATTAGCATCACCTTCATTGTCGCCAATCAATCCTTTCCAGTCATCTTTTTGAGGAATACTGTGAGCGTTACAAGATGTTGCATTTTCTGAGTCCCAAGTAAGGTTACTGGTTGTATTTTTGTTTACTAAATAAGGTGAAGCCTCCATAACAACAGAAACGATAGTATTATAAATTGGATCTTCTGTTGAGCAGTTGTTTGTGTCACAAACAGGAACTTCATCTGGCACAATGGCTACAGAGTCTGAAGCCTGAACACTTGTTGTGCTTGTTGTGCATTTTACAACAAAGGTTGTAGGTGTTTTTATTGAAAAAGATTTGTTACCTGTTTTTGCTATTCTACCATTCCACCCTGTAATTATAGGAAATGAACTAGCTGTACATACATTTACATTATATGAATCCCAAGAAACAGTCACTTCGTCATTTTTGTGAATAGAGCTTGGTACGGCATTTATAAACACAGAACTAAATCCATCTCCAGAGCCTGGTTGTTCTGTAGGGTTGGCTGGATAGTCGTTACAACTAATACAGTTATTCGGATTCTCTCCTGTAGGTATTAGGTTTATATCATTTGTTCCAAATCCTCCTCCAATATTTTGAGCAATTGGTGTTGGTGTTGGTAGACCAGCAATAACGAAAGGTGTATTTTTACTATTGTTTAATTCGTTGCCAAGGTCTTCATCATTGTTATCGTTGCCAGTGTTATTGTTATTTGTTTGGTTTATTCCATCTGGTGTCTGTCTTTTTCCTGTAAATAAGCTTCCTAAATCAAGAAATTTTTTAAATCCAGTATTTCCTTCTTGAGTTGTATTTTGTTGTCTTGATCTGATAAATATAAAAACTATTACTATAATAATTATAGATATTACTGATATTAAGATTATTTTTTTTCGCTTTGTTTCCATATATTATTCAAGATCTTTAATATTCTTGTTTACTGCTGATACTGGGAAACTTGAGTCAATAGAATTTCCAAAGTTTCCTATGTTACCGCTACAGTTAAGTGCGTATTCAGAGAATGGTGGTAGTGGTGGAACTTTTTTAGGTTCAGGAATATCTTTTGTTATCACTGTAAACATTCTATCAAATAAATTTTGATCCAGTGTCGATGTTATGTTTGAATTCAGTGAGTCGTAAGTCTCTGTGGGTTTATTTGCTTTAAATACTGAAGAAAGACTTCTTGCTTCTTCTAGTGTGTATAATTTTGTTTTTGATTCGTCTGGGGTATTTTTTATGTATGTACCAGTCTGATCTTTTTTATTAATCCTGTAGAATGTTTGTGTTTTTACGCCGTTATTCCAAGCTTCCCAAACTCTCCTTTCTCCTGATTGTCTGTTAAAAGCTTGAACATAAAGTTTGTGTGTCTCCACACAGATATCTTGAAGTCTTGCCATTTGTTTTTTCATTAAACTTATATATTGAGTATTTTTGTTTAATTGCACTTCGTATGATGGTATATTTAAAAATTGTCTATCAGAATCAGTTTTTACTTCAAATAATTGTTGTAATAATTTTATTGTGGATCCAGAATTGTCTATCATATTTGAAAGTGTTGTGTTGTCTGGAATATTTAAAACATCATATTTCTTAGGATTATTGTAATTTTCTTGAATATGTTTATAGTAGGCATTGCTATCTTTTATTGTGTTTTCTGCATAACCCGCATTAAGCTCTTCTTTTGAAGGTCCACCAAATGACTGTAGAACTGTTCCCACAACAAAACCGATAGCTGCGCCTATAGCTGTACCAACTCCAGGAACAATACTTCCTATAGCAGCTCCTACCATTGCCAAGTTTGTAGCGTTTAGTTGGTTGTATACTTGTGTACCAAAATCTTCTGGAACAGCTTGTCCGTGTTCTTTCATTTTAATACCAATGAAGTCACCCAAATCTTTTGTCCACATTGGATTTGGACCTGGAACACAGTAGTCTAATTCTCTGGTGTTGTCTATTAAAGATCTTATTATGTCTGCTCTTTCAGGTAGTTTTGCAATTATTATTTTTTGATTTGCTATAATTGCTGGAATATCTTTTGTTGTAATTCCTCCTATCCAAGCACTATCAAACCAATCTCCACTATTGTTTTCACTATCAATTCTTTCGTTGTCGCCATATGTTGGTACAATACTAGAAATTTTTACGTTACCAATAGCTCCGTTGGCTCTATTACCAAGAGTACTAAATCCTTGGTTAAAGAGTTGTGTAAGAAGTGAGGCAAACATTACATTTAGTTGCTTACCTTTCTCGTCAACATTCTCTGCTAGTCTAAGTGGTGATGTTACAGCAGATGTTACCTGCTCTTTTACTAAACTTCCAGGAGTTGTTACTTTCCACTCTGTACAGATGTCTGTTTTACCTGCTTTCTTGTCTTCGTCTGATAGTGCTAATCCATCATCTTTAAAATTTGGATCTACACATTCACGAACAGGCAAAAAACTTGTTTGTTTTAATTCTTCTTTTACATTTTCTTTTGCCTCTTCCTGCTTCTTTTGAAGCTCTTCAGAAACTTTTAGATTAAATCCAATAGGATTATTCTTTGGATTTTGAGTCATTTTTAGCCAAGAGTTCCATCCTCCACCACTTTTAAAACTCTTAGAAAACTCTTCTTTGTCTGGGCCAGTATATGTTAAATTTGAAACAATACTCTCTTTTGATTTTTCTGATTTTTGCAATGTTTTTACTGTTTCTTTTGCAAAAGGAAGTTTTTTTGGATCATTTAATATTTCTGTTGTGAATTCATTCTTTAATATTCCAACTTCTTGCTTGTCTATACTTTTTAGATATTTTCCAAAATCTTGTACATATAGGGGATCTCCACCATTTCCTGTTTCTGACCAATTAAATATACTTTTTGACATTGAAGCAACTGTTTTTTGTGCGTTTAGTTGGGCAGCAACATCGAGACATTCTGTTTTTAGATTTTGAGTTCTGTCGTTTACAGTAACAGCATCAAAACTACCTCCTTGTATTTCATCTATACCAAAACCTTTAATACTCTCAAGAATACTTGAAGAAGCACCAAAACAATCAAGCATTGCATACCCTCCCCCCAAAAAGTCTTTTGTAAATAGATCACTTTTTGTTAGGTCATTTGTATTGAAGTTATTTAGAATATTGCTTTGAGCAATAACTGTTATAGGGCTACAAATGAATGCAGTTATAAGTACAGAGCTTATTATTGAGTGGAGTTTGGATACTCTCATAATGTCTTTATAGTATATCATATTGTTTTAATAAGTTTTCAATATTTAGTAATTCTTTTTTTGATTCGTCTGTCCATTTCTTATAACCTGCGATACCCTGCATTCCTTCTGCTGGATTTACAAAAGAATTTGAAATACTAATTAGAGAAGAGCTAATTCTTTCATAATGATTTATTAGTAAGTAGTGAGATGTTGAGAGTTCTGTTGGTGTATTTATTTTTTTTAATTCCGTTGCTGTATTTTTGTATATATCTGAATAAGTTTTTATATCTGAAAGTTGTTTTTCATTTCCTTCTCCTAAAGCTTGAATAAATTGACCCAGTTCTTTTCCTAGACCCTTTTTAATAGCATTTGAGTGTATCTTTTTAAAATCACTATAATATTTAATTCTTGAAGAATTTGTATCTTCCACTGATTTAACACTATTAAAGTCAAAAGTTTCTGGAAGTTGTTCTTTTAGAATTTCTTCAGAAATACTTGAGGTTATATTGTATAGTGCTGTCGGTGTTAGGTTTCCAGATTGTTTTAATGCTTCTACTGCAACAAAAAAGTCTTGAGCAGCTTGCTCTGTTTGGTTTATTGATTTAGTTGTTTTACCTTGAGCTTCTTTTTGGTTTTTTATAAAAACACCATCGAGTATTCCATCTTTATTTGATATTGGATTATTCTTGTCTGTTCCAAAAAGTCCTTCCTCCCAGTCTGGAGCTCCGTCGTTGTCTGTATCTTTATTTACAAGATCTTCCAATGTCATTTTTTGTATTTTAGCCTGCTCTTTCTGTCTCTCTGTTATGTTTATTTTCCCTGAACCTATAAGATTTAGTATAACTATAACAAGAATAACAATTAAAATACTTCCAAGTATTTTTTGGAATTTTTTACTTGGTAAAAATTTTTTAAAATTTTGAAGTTCCATAATTTCTTTCTATCTTATACACAGGAAAAGGTATTGGTCCTGCAGGAGTTTGTTGCTGACATATTGTTGAATCTGGGATTAGGCTATATCTACCCAATATTTTTGACATTGGATTTGCGATAGATTTTGAATCTTGCGCAGCAATCGCCAAAGGAAGACCTCCTGTCATTTTTGAAAGTGTTATAGGTCCTTGTCCCGCACACGTTACTGATGGGATTGTTGTTGATATTATTTTGCCCCCAAAAGATTTTTTAGTAAAAGCGTTTGTTTGGTAAGTAAAAACACTAAAAAAAATAATTGTTAAAAATATAATTAAGATTGAGCTCTTCATCCTTTTAGTATATCAGTTTTGAAATCTCAATCCATTTTTCTATGGGAATATCTTCCGCTCGTGATTTTTCTGAAATATATAAATCATTAAAAATTTTTTGTAACTCGTCTTTTTTGAATTTTAAAGAAAGATTTGATAATAACATCTTTCTTTTGTGTGCAAATCCTACATGAATTAGTTCAAAAAATTTTGATTCTAATTCAGGATTATCAAACCGGTCTCTACTGATGCTGTTTATTGCGATAATTGCTGAATCCACTTTTGGACTTGGAGTAAAATATCTTTTTGATACTTTGTCTATATATTTTGGTGTTCCATAAGCTTTTACTGACAAAGAAAGCAGACTTTCTTTGTTGTCGCGCGTTACAATTCTTTCAGCAACTTCTTTCTGTATTAAAAGAACCATAGTTTCTGGTTGATTTTCACTTTCAAGGAACTTTCTGATAATCGCTCCAGTAATATAGTAAGGAATATTGGCAATAATTTTGTATTTACCAGAAAAAGACTTTGTTTTACTTGGGTCAAATTCGAGACAGTCGTCGTTAATTATTTCTAATTTTCCATCACCTGTCTCTTTTTGGAATTTTTCCTCCAATATTTCTATAAGATCTCTATCTTTTTCAATTGCCACTACTTTTTTTGCTTTTTCGAGTAATTTTTCAGTTAGAACGCCTTTTCCTGGGCCGATTTCGATAACAATATCATTATTGTCTATGCTTCCAGCTGAAATCATTAAATTAAGCGCTTTTTCAGATTTCAAAAAGTTTTGCCCTAAAGATTTTTTTGCTTTGTATGGCTTGTTTTCCATATATGATCTAACTATACACTAATCAAGATAAATCGTCCTTCCGAGATTTGTGTGCCACTCTTCTCTCATTGTGAGTTCTTCTCTTATATCAAAAAGAAAAGTTGACGGTGTATTTATTTGGCGGGAGCCGAATATTGTGCGAATTGTTGTATAAGAAAGAAAAAGTTTTTCTTCTGCGCGAGTTACGGCTACATACATAAGTCTTCTCTCCTCCTCTTTTTCTGCAAGACTCGACGCACTATCGCGTTCGAGTGGAAATAGTCCATGTTCAAGTCCCACAACAAATACATAAGGAAATTCCAAACCTTTTGAAGCGTGAACTGTCATAAGTCTCACTCCACCGCGGTCATCAGTCGATAATGTGTCTTGATCACTCATTAATGCTGCGTCTTCTAGAAGTTGTTCAATTGCTGTTTCTTTGTTGTATGTATCGTACTTCATCGCGAGAGTTACAAGCTCGAGTACGTTTCCAAGTCTTTCGAGTTCTTCACTTCCTCCATCCTTTAGGAACTTCTCAATACCTGTAATTTTCAAAATATAAGAAATTGTTTCACTTGGCAGGTGTTCATCACTATATGTTTTTATAGTTTCAAGCATTTTGTAGTAGTCATCAACTTTTTTTCCTGTACCTGCTGGAAGGCTTCCTCTCTCACCTGCAAATATTTTTAAAAGAGTTGTCTTACCTATTCCTCGAGCTGGGAAGTTGATAGTTCTTTTTATGTCAGCGAGAGATTCGGGATTATGTGCTGCGCGAAGATATGAGAGAACATCCTTCACTTCTTTACGATCGAAGAATTTTACCCCAAGCACTTGATATGGAAGAGATTTGCGAATAAGAGCATCTTCAATAACGCGAGATTGGAAATTAGCTCTATATAATATAGCTATTTTTGATGGATGAACTCCATTATCGAGAAGTTCTACTACTTTATCAGAGACGAACTCTGCTTCAGTATTCTCGTCGTATCCTTCGAATATGCTTATTTGCTCCCCGTCTGGTTTTTCTGTGAAGAGTGTTTTGTCGTGGCGTTCAGTATTCTTTTTAATTATATCGTTTGCTGCAGCGAGGATTGTTTTTGTTGAACGATAATTTTGTTCGAGAAGTACTACTGTTGCATCTTTGTAATCTTTTTCAAAAGAAAGGATGTTTGAAATGTTTGCACCTCGCCAAGAGTAGATTGTCTGGTCTGTGTCACCTACTGCACAAATGTTTTTGTATTTCACCGCGATTGCTGTGGCAATTCTATATTGAATATCATTCGTGTCTTGATATTCATCAATATGAATGTATCTAAATTTTTCTTGATAATGTTCTAAAATATCTTTTCTATTGTCAAAAAGATTTACAACTTTTAATAAAAGATCGTCGAAGTCTACTGTGTTTTCTCTTTTTAATCCTTCTTCATATTTTTGCCAAATACGCGCAATAGTTTTATGAAAAAATATTTCAGCTTTTCTTTCGTATTCTTGCCAAGACA
This sequence comes from Minisyncoccota bacterium, assembly GCA_031972855.1. Classification (GTDB taxonomy): domain Bacteria; phylum Patescibacteriota; class Minisyncoccia; order Phycocordibacterales; family UBA9973; genus JAIXRY01. The sequence goes on along the minus strand of DALYDY010000001.1, from coordinate 103,635 downwards.
CACCTTTACCTTTTTCACGAGAAATAATATTTTTAATTTTCTTTGGTTCGTATTGTTTTGGATCTATAGATAGATCCGCAAGCGCTTGTTTGATGATTGAAAGTGCGTCACTTTCGTCAGCAATAACGAAACCTTTTTTGAGACCTGATGCTTCTGTTTGTTCACGAAGTATACGAACACCGAGTGAGTGGAATGTTGCGATTGTTGGCATTCCACTCATTCCCCCCATCTTTTCAATAAGATTTGTTGCGCGGTCACGCATTTCTTTGGCCGCTTTGTTTGTGAATGTAATAGCAAGAATTGAGTATCCTGGAACACCCTTTTCCATCAAATGTGCAATTCGGGCTGTAAGAGTCTTTGTTTTACCTGCTCCAGCTCCTGCAAGTATTAGAAGTGGTCCTTCTGTATGTAAAACAGCGGTTTTTTGACGTTCGTTGAGGCTTTCGAGGTAATTAGACATGAAACTAATATTACCAATAAAGGCTTGTTTTTCAAAGTTGAAAAGAAAATACTATTGACTTTTATGTATATATAGTATATAATATAAAAAATATAGTACATGAAAAAGACAATCGCTTTGGCAGCCGTTTTATTGGCAGCCTTGTGTGGAAACTGGGTTTCAGCACAAAATCAGAATTATTTACCGTCATTTGTTCAAGGTGTCCCGCAGGAAAAATTCCTTAAGACTATGGAATATAGTCTAAATATTACAGATGATGATATACCTGTTTATAGATATGCTATTTGGGTGAATGCCTGGTTTGGAACTATAGGTTCGAAAAACGGCAACGTATTTATTAAGCATTTAGTAACATGGGAATGGAATGACGGACACTTTGCAACGCAGGGTCAATGGAAGCAAGGCAATTATAATATGCCCTACCCACCCGATAGTAAAATATTGAATGCTCTCAATGATTTGCAAATGAGGGCTGAAAGTATTATGAGTGAAAGCATTCCACCTCTTGAAAGAGAACTTCCAAACGATTATGTTAAGAGAGTTCTCAATTATTTATCCGTTAGAAGTGTTTCTGTAGCTTCTCAACCTCAACCAAAAGGAAAACCGTTTTAAAATGGTTTTCCAAAAACAAGCCTCGAAACGCATTCGCGTTTCGAGGCTAATTTTTTTTATTTCAATTTCAATTTCAATTCAGAATCTTTAGTCAGTGGTGGTGTAACTTTTTCTGGAGGAGTCATAAATTCACTGGGTGTAAATTTATGAGGTTTTTCTATTTCAACTATTTTGTATGCATAATAGTTTCCTGTCTTTCTGTCTTGATACAAGAATTCTTTTATAGAGGTTATCTCTTGATGATAGTATATTCTACCTTCTGATTCTATGTGTATATTTTTGTTTAAATCTTTTGTTATTGTAAAATTATTAGGATTAGCTTTAAGATTTATTGAATTGATTCTATAATCTTGTTCCGATAAATTTCTAGCCATATCTTGATCAGGCGAACTTCCTTGAAGTACTATTCTCATGTGATTTGAGTCGCTTGGAATTAAAAGATTTTCTATTTCTTTAAATTCTTTTCTACTCGAAATTTCTTTTAGGCTTTCGGCATTCTCATCAAAATGCTCCAATACTTTCTTTTGTAATTTATCCAGTTCTACAAGTTTTTCTTGACCTATTAATTCATTTGGATTTATCTTTTTTATATTAGCTTTTTCAATATCTGAAACCTTATCTGAAACTTTTGTTTTTATATCTTCAACTGTTTCTGTCGGAATACTTTTTCCAGAAGATTTTAATGCTTCATCAAGAGATTTCTTATATGTTTCTGCTGTGTCATCTGATTTCACAGCAATATCTTTACCAGTCTCAGCTTTTACATAATCATGATATTGTTTGAGTTGTTTGCCTAAGTTACTTTTTTTGTCATTGATTATATCTTGAGCAAGTTTTGTTTCTCCATCTGCTGTAGGTTTCCCTGCTTCAATCCACTCAGGATTATTTTTGTCTTGTAAAAATTTGAAATCAGGTAATACTCCTTTTGTTGTTTTTAATACTTTTTCATTTGTATTTAATTCTTCTGTAAGTCTATCTAAATATGTTTTGAGTGTTTCGTTTGTTTTTGGATTTATATCAATACCTGTTGATTTTTTTATATCTACTTCCATTGATTTTATTAATTCAAATTCTTTTGCAGCTAATGGGTTGTTTAATATATCTGAAACTTTTTCATTTTTTAGTTGTTCGTATAGTGGTTGGTTGCGTAAATTTTCTATATATAATTTAGAAAATTTACTCATAGGATCTGCTTTGGAAATGCTTGTCTCTGGTGTTGCTGAGCTTTCAGAGTTTGTTGATACTTTTACTTCTTTTTTGTATGAGTATTCATACTCTTTATCAATATTACCTTCTGTCATATCTTTGCCATCAAAAGTTTCATTGACTGCGAGTTTTCCGTTAATCATCTTTACTTCATAAGAAGCGTGGCCTATAGAATTTGTTCCAAGTCTCACTTCGCTTCCGTCTGGCTTGATATATCCGTATTCTTTAGCAAGTTCTGCTGCCTTTTTGATTGCAAATTTGTGCGCATTTTTTCCATCAAAACCTAGAGCTTTTGCCTGATCTTCATTTTTAAGCATTTCTTCAATTTGGCGTGCGAGAGGATTTGTTACACCATCACCTTTCTTCACTAGAGCTAAAGAACTAAGTATTTCTTTGTTTACTTCTTCGTCGCTTTTTAGTTTGGGATTATATTCTGGTCGAACAGGTTCTTTTGCCCAATCTGGCCTTTCTTGTGACCAACCAATTTTTTTATTCGTACTTGTCTCAGTAATATTTTCTTCATTCGGTATACTATTGTTTTCTTCACTAAACATTTGGTATTTGAATGCCTCATATCCATCAGATGTATTTTTGAGTACATTTGTACCCACTCCGAACATTTTCTTAAGCCCTTCAACTCCATTGTTTACAATAGTTCCACTATCAACATATTCATAGAAATGTCGAAGACCCGCACCAAGAGTTGCAAAAGTTGCACCCATAATAACAGCTTTCTTTATTTCCTTATTTTTTATTTCTTTTTTCTTTTTATCAAATTTATTTTCATTTTTAGCTGCTAAATCATAAAGTTTATCTTTGTATTTACTATGATCTTTTATTAACAATTCATTAAACTCGTCATCTTTTGTAACACCTGTATAAAAATTACTTTCAAGCTTAACCGTTGCTTCAGAAATATTTTTAAATAAGTTATATTTTAAAGCGAGTCCATTTTTATCTCCAAAATTTATTAAACCTTTTTTATTTTTGTCTTCTATAAAATTAATACGTCTTAATACTTCACCATAAACAAGAATCTTCTTCTCACTATTTGTTGTTTTTTCAAATCTCGAAATTAATTTCTTAAGTTTTTCGATTGAATCTTCTGCATCAATAATTGAATCTATTTTGTCTTTATTTTTTATACCTTCAATTTCTGCTACTAATGAACCAATTAATTCTTTATTTTGTTCCTCTTTTGGTTTTGCAAATTCATCTCTAAGTTTATTTTCCAAATCTTGTGTCTGTTCTTTGAGTCTCTCCATCCTTTCTCTTCTAGTCTCTCCACTTTTGTTTTCTAAATACTCTTCCTTTATTTTTTTATTTCCGTTATTGATACCTTTCCAGAGTCCAACAGCTGCTCCAACGATTGGTGCTGCGGCAAGTCCAACAGTTCCTTTTATTCCTGTACGAAGTACAAAACCAGCCCCCGCATATCCGAGTTTTAATATGTTTTCATTATTAGCAATTCTTCCCCAAGATAATTCATTCTCTATTTTATCAAGAGCTTTGAACGCATCTGGACTCTCTATTTTTGATTGAAGAGCGCGCATCTTGAATTCTTGGTCTGCAATATTATCAAGAACAGTAAATTCTGCATCAAATTTACTTTGTTCTTCTATTAGTGAACTTTGAGCATTTTTGAATTTTTCTTCAGCTTCTCTATACTGTTTTAATTCTTTTTTTGAAGCAAGTGTTGGATCTCCAAAACGTGCAGGAATTTTTGAAAAATTATTTGCAATTCTGTTATAATCATCTAATTTTCCGTAGAGTTCCTCAGGACAATTTTGTGGTTCTTTCGCAAATTCAATTATTGGTTTTCCACCCAATTCACTTATGTAAGTATCAAGATTTAATTCTTTTAGGTGTTTAATAATAACATCTCCACTATCTTTGTCTGGAGATATTTTACCTTCTCTTACTTCTTCTAAAACTTGTTTTTCTTCCTGACTAATAAAATATGATTTTCTAAGGTTCTTTCCAATTTTTTTAATTACTCCTAATCCTTCTAGAGATTTTTTGAATCTTTCTTCACCTATATTTTTAACATTGAGCAGTGTGTTTTGACTCATTTGTTCAAGAGCGAGCATTTTTTGCCCATTGGTCAATTCTTTCCAATTTTCATCTTTTTCTAGTTCTTCAATATTTGCACCTATTTGTGATGCTTTTTTAGATAAAAATTCTTCCTCTGTAGGAATCTCTTCTTCTGGTTTTTCTTTCTTATTTGTAAACAATTCTCCAATCATTTTTCTCAAAGATACTTTCTTTTTTTCTTCCGTGTTTGATATTTTAGCTTCAGACTCTTCAGGATTTTCTTCTTCTAACTTCTTTTCTTTCAATAGCTCATTTCGAGCCTCAGCTTCTTTGAGGCGATCTTCCTGGTTTTGTTTTCCAAGTTCATGTACTACATCATTCCATGATTTGTTCTTTTCTGTTCCACTATCTTTATCTTCAGATTCTGGAATGTTTTCAAGTGGAGTAAGGTCTGTGATGTTTTCCTTAATTTTTTTAGCTTGTTCGTTGTACCATTTGGTACTTCCTAGTTTTGATTCACTCATGATATAAATTTATTTTATGTAAAGTAATGCTTAAATTGTACTACTTGCACATTATTTGTCTATTTAATAACTATGTGTTTTGGTTTTTTATGCCCTTGACCCTATTTTTGTGGTTGCTATGCTTATATATAAGAGCTTTTATAGCTCATTTCTGCTTCCTTCTGACACGAAAAACCCTTATTTTATCGAGTGAAGAGCGAATAAACAAGTATTTTGTTTATTACGTCTGAACGAAGATAAAACAAAGAATTTATAAAACTACATGATAATTAATGTAAAATCTTATAAATTCTTTATTTTATAAGGATTCTGAAAATACCGATAGATTGTAACTGGTAAATATCAAGCATAAGGTCGTGATAAATACCTCTTAAACTTGTTTTTATTTATACTCAAAATACAAAAGATTCTTCTAGACAGCTCTCTGTGTCAAAGAATTTGTCATACAAAAACCTCTTTTTAGGCATTTCTGTGCTTGTTTTTTGTTCATTTTTACTAAAACCAACTCCAGTTGAGGCTGGTATTGGTTCTTTTATTTCCAATATATTTGGAAGTCAAAAAGAAGAGATTTCTGATGAAAATTCTCAAAATATCTCACTTTTACAAGCAAATGCACTCCAGTCAACAGGCGGATCAGATACTGATATTTCTGTTGAGAGTAATGCATTAAAAACAGAAGTGGGGCCACTTGGAACAATTGCAGATGTTGATTTCTATTATCCTGAATCAGACACTATTAGTCTTTATGTTGTAAAAAAAGGAGACACTTTGAAGACTGTTGCTGATTTGTTTGATGTTTCTGTAAACACTATAGTTTGGGCAAACGATTTAAAATCTGGAGCTTCTATTAAAGAAGGAGATACTCTAGTAATTCTACCTATATCTGGAATTCGTTATACTATTAAAAAGGGAGACACTCTCGCTTCTATTTCTAAGAAATTTAAAGCAAATGTGGAAGATGTGGGTCTTTTTAATGGTGTAACAGTAGAAAGTGAATTGTCTGTTGGTGAAACAATCATTATTCCAGATGGTGAAATTGCAGTACAAGCTCCTGTAAAGAAAAATACTCCTGTAACAAAGAAAGGTAAAAAAGAAAAGACTTGGGGAACAAATGCAAAAGAAGCTATTGGATACTACATTCGTCCTTTGGTTGGTGGAAGAAAATCACAAGGTTTGCACGGATTTAATGGAATAGATATTGCAGCACCAGCCGGAACACCTATTAGAGCTGCCGCTTCTGGTAGGGTTATTATTAGTTCAAGTGGAACTTATGGGGGTGGTTATGGAAACTACATCGTTATTTCTCATGATAATGGAACTCAAACTCTCTATGCTCACAATACAAAGAACTTTGTAAAAGTTGGCGAAACTGTAGAACAAGGACAAACAATAGGAACTGTTGGTTCTACTGGAAGATCTACGGGAAACCATATCCACTTCGAAATCCGTGGAGCAAAAAATCCATTTTAAATAATCTCGACTTGAATATATAAAATAAAGAACGGCTTCATAATAGATGCTGTTCTTTATTTAGATTCATTACAGACAATAAGCTCTATTGTCTGACCTGCTCTAATCACTAATCTTCGGTCTATACTGTAATGCTTCTAATATATGACTAGGTTCTATATTTTCTTTTTCATCCAAATCAGCTATGGTTCGAGCAATTTTTACTACCCTGTGATAGGCTCTAGCTGAAAGTTTTAATTGTTCAGCGCTTTTGTTTAATATTTCAACTACATCCTTCTCAAGTGGTGCAACACGATAAAGTTCTTTTGTTTTTATATCGCTATTTGTTCGGCTATTTCCAAACCTATTCTTTTGTACCTTTCTTGCTTTCTTGATTCTTTCTCTGACAACTTCACTACTCTCTCCCTCACCGTCTATTTTTCCGAGAGTATCATAAGAAACTTCTCCAACATAAATCCACATATCAATACGGTCAATAATTGGTCCAGAAAGTTTTCTCTCGTACCTCACAATATCATTTCTTGTACAAGTACACCTTCTTTGTTTTGATCCTCTGTACCCACAAGGGCAAGGATTCATTGCGCCAACAAGTATAAAATTTGAAGGAAATGATACCGTGCCTTTTGCTCGAGATACTGTTACTATACGATCTTCAATCGGCTGCCTAAGAGATTCTAAAACTTTCTTTTCAAATTCAGGAAATTCATCCAAGAAAAGAACTCCACGATGTGCAAGTGTAACTTCTCCAGGGCGAGGATTTGAACCTCCTCCAATTATTGATACATAACTTGATGTATGATGAGGTGATCTAAATGGTGGCTCTCTGACTATTTCTCCGTGTTCGATTGTTCCACTCATTGAATATATACTGGTAACTTCAAGAATATCGTCAATCGATAATTGTGGAAGTATTCCACTAAAAGCTCTTGCTAGCATTGTTTTACCTGTGCCAGGTGGTCCATAAAGTGCAATATTGTGGCCACCAGAAGCTGCTATTTCAAGTGCTCTTTTTGCTGTGTTCTGTTCCCTTATTTCGCACATATCTACAGAATTACTTTTTATATTATCAAAAGTAATCTCTGTTTGAGGACATGGATTTATAATAAGCTTTTCTTTTTTACTTTCTTTATTATCTAGAGCTTTTATTAAATCTTCTAGATTTTTTATTCCATAAACATTAACACCTTCCACAAGACAAGCTTCTTTTGTATTTTTTTCTGAAACAAAAAGGTCTAATTTGTGACGTTTTGCAAGAAGTGCAATAGAAAGAATTCCTCTTACAGGCTCAAGATCACCATTTAGGGAAAGTGCTCCTACAAATATTTTGTTCTCTGTGCTAATAGAAATTTGTTCGGTGGAAAGAAGATATCCAAGAGCAATTGCAACATCAAAATAATTTCCTTCCTTTTTTATTTCCGAAGGAACAAGCGAAACAATCGTTTTAATATTTGAATTTTTTGGAGAAGAAAAACCAGAATTTTTTATTGCACCTGAAACTCTGTCTTTGGATTCTTCAATCGCTTTATCAGGTAAACCAACAATAGAGAAGCTATTGAGTCCTCTTGTTGTGTCAATCTCAACATCAATAAGTGATGCGTGTAAAAAATTTGTTTGAGCGCTTTTTATTTTAATAAAAGACATATTTAAATTGTATAATAAAAACTCACAACAGTGTGTGAGTTTTTATTATTAACTATTTCTATTTTCTTTGTTTGTGCGCGCTGCAGGATTTGCTTCTAGTCTTGCAAGTTCTATTTGTTCTCCAGAAATTTCACAAATACCATATTTACCAGATTCAATTTTTTCTAAAGCATCTAAAACATCTGTAAGTTTTGAAGAAAATGTTTTTACCATAGAACTTCTTTCCTCATAGTTTTCTAGGCGGTCAGCAAGATCGTTTGGATCTGATTCTGGACCTTCTTGGGTCTCAGGAATTGATTCCCATGATTCAGTTTCTTTGTTAAACATGCCTATGTCGCTCAATTGTTGTTCTAATTGAACTTTCTCGGCAATCAATTTTTCTCTGAAATAGTTTAGGTCTATATTCATATAAAACAAACGATAGCACAAGCAAAACTATTCTACAAGAGCCCGGCCGTGTTCAAGTCTAATAAGTGATAATATATAACCCAATGACTCTTCTTTGTCTGTTATTATAAAAGTTTTTGAATCCAAAAAACCTTTAATAATAAGTGTTTTTCCTTCTACGTCAGTGTATTTCCTAAAATCAATATTTTCATACAATGAGTCTTCCCATTTAATATTTTTATCGTCTAATACTGTTTCTTCTATATCAAAAATACTTTTTAAATCTTTTGCAATTGTTTCTTCCCAAGACCCAAACGTCCTATAAACACCATCACTTCCGTCTGTTTCTATAATAATAAATTTAGAAATATTTTTATTATTTGATAATAACCCAATATCAAACTTACCTATATTGAGAGCATTCCAAGTCATTTTTTGTTTTTCATTTAGTATAGATAACAAAGCAATTCCATCTTTGTTTTTTCCAAACTTATCATCAAACAGAAAGCCTAAAGTATAATTTTCCTCATCTTTTAATTTATCATAATTATCTTTTATATGTTTTGCGAGAGCTTCTTTTGTTAGTGGTAGTGATGGTGATAAAAATTTCTCACTAAAAGATATAATTGAAATGTCTTCTTTTGTTTTTATTTCTACAAAATCATTTTTTTTGTATTCAGTGTATGAATAAAAAATTATACCTATTGATCCAAAAAAAAGTATAAAAGATAAAACAAAGAAAACTTTATTTTTTATAAGGTTCAGTGTTTGGGATGTGATTAGCTGTTCTTTTTCGCGTTCTTTCAATATTGTTTCTTTCACAAGAGCTCCTTGTTCACCAGAGAGGGCTACTCCCTGATCTTTTTGATAAGTGCGAATCCCTCCTTGTTCAATCAAAATATCATGAGTATCTATTTTTTTTGTTACAGGTTTTTCTTCCATATAAAAAGTATAACATGTGAAAGTAAGTAATTAGCATGTTAGAACATAGGATATAATCTTAAAACAAAAGAGTCGCACCCTTTAGGTGCGACTCTTTTGTTTTTTTGTAAATTGTCTAAGTGTTTTGTATTATTTTTTTCTTTGCTCTACCTCGCCCACCTTTATAGCCAATCAAATATTTTTGAGGAGTTATAGATAGGTCTATGAAATTATCTACTACTTCTTTTAATTTCATTGATGTAGATTTTCCAAATGACGCTACTTCTACTTGTACTAGTTGTGATTGTAAATATTCTATAAGAGGTATGAAGTCCCCATCCCCTGTTACAAGTACAACAGCATCAAGACGTGGTGACATTTTCATTACATCTACAGCAAGTCCTACATCCCAGTCACCTTTCTTGGCGCCGCCTGCAAATATTTGTAAGTCTTTTGTTTTTGTTTCGATACCTAGTTTATTTAGAGCTTCAAAAAATGCTTTTTCTTCGCCTCCTTCAGAAGTGATTACGTATGCAATAGCACGAACAAGTTTTCTTCCACTTGCCACATCTTTCATAATTGCTCCAAAGTTAACTTTTCTTTGATAGAGATTTTTTGCGCTGTGATATAGATTTTGTGTATCTATAAAAACTCCAATCCTTTGTTCGTCATGTTTTATTGTTGACATATATTTATATTCTATACTTTTTTATGTTGTAAAAAAAGTTACCAAAACAAAAGACTCCCCGACGGGGAGTATTTTTGTATTAGTTACCTTTGATTTCTTTCTGAATTTTATTAAAAAGAGTCTTGTCTGTTCTTTCTAGATATTTCAAATGTGAGCGACGTTCTGAAACCATTTTGATAAGACCGCGACGAGAGTGCACGTCTTTAGCGTGTTTTTTAAGGTGTTTTGCTAGTTCATCAATACGAGTTGATAAAATTGCTACTTGCACACCTGTAGAACCAGTATCTTTTTCGTGTTTTTGGTTCTTTTTGATTACTGTTTGTTTTTTCTTTGTAGTTAACATTGCTTGTATATAATAGCATAATCGTATAAAAATGCAATACCTTATATTTATCCAAACAGTACTTTCCCCTTCTTAAAGTAAAAATATTGTGCGACACTAGATATATGGATATTTATGCAATCAAGAGACAATTTCTAGAATATTTGGAAATTGAAAAAGGTTCAAGTTTAAAAACAGTTGAGAATTATGATCGCTATCTCACTCGTTTTTTTGAACAAGCAAAAATAAAGTCCCCTTCTGATATAAATGACGACAATGTTCGTGAATTTAGACTTTTCTTGAATCGCCAACCTGGAGTAAAAGTTCGCGGGCAAGCATCTGCGAATTTGAAAAAGAATACTCAAAATTATCATATGATCGCTCTTCGTGTTTTCTTGAAGTATTTAATGAAAAGAAGTATTACTGCTCTGACTCCAGACCGTGTTGAGCTTGCAAAGATAAAAGGTCGCGAACTTGATCTAATGACAACAAATGAACTCGAGCGTCTTTTGAAGGCACCAGATATGACACGTCTGCAAGGTCTTCGCGACAAAGCAATATTGGAATTATTCTTCTCTACAGGGCTTCGTCTATCTGAGCTTTGCTCTCTCAATCGTGATCTTGATCTTACTCGCGATGAATTCTCAATTCGTGGAAAAGGTGAAAAGGTGCGTGTAGTATTTCTTTCTGATGATGCTAAGAATGCTATTAAAAAATATTTAGAAAATAGAAAAGACATGGAAGAGCCTATGTTTCTTCAGAGTTCAAATAGAAAATCAGAGACAAACAGACTCACTCCCCGCTCTATCGAACGCATTGTAAAACAATACGCAATCGCATCTGGTATTTCTCGTAAGGTTACACCTCACGTTATTCGCCACTCATTCGCTACAGATCTTCTTTCTAATGGAGCTGACATTCGTTCTGTTCAGATGATGCTTGGTCATGCAAATATTGCTACAACTCAGGTGTATACTCACGTTACAGACGCACAGCTCCGTGAAGTTCATAAGAAATTTCATAGTAAGAAAAAATAAAAAAGCGTTGTGAAAATAATTTTCACAACGCTGAAATTCTAGCTATGTCTTGTAACACTTCTGGTGTTTGAACCACCGGTGTATCCGTATCCGAACTCTCTTTTATCTAAATTCTTTGTTCTTTGAGCATAATGATGTCCACTAAAAGGTGTCTCCTGTTTTTTAGAAAACAAAGATAAATATATTCTGAAAGAAATATAAAAACCTGACATGCTTCCTAAAATCATTAAGATAAAAGTATATGCTAGTGAAGTATTTTCAAAACAAATTTTATCTTTTAAAAATGCAACAAATAGAAATGATACAGAAAATACTGATCCGTAAATAAATGACGGTAACCACAGACCTTTAAATACATCACCATAGTGTTGTGCGTTTTGCGCGTCACTATAGTCATCTAATTCGGTTTCAGGCTGATTAACAAGAGGTGTTGCTTTAAAATTGCTTGCAGTGTATGCGCCAACAGGAATTGAAAACAGTAAAGGCAAACATAGAAATAGAGGGGGTACAGAAATCCAATTCCAGATACTTTTGTCCATCATTGTTGGTGGAATAAAATAACTAGCAATGAAAATAATAACAGTTAGAGCTAATGTGATGAGATAAATTCTCTCATTTTTTGCGGGATCTTTTTTCATAAGTGTGTGTTTATTTGGTTGTGAATTTTTTATCTAATTAATACTTTACTCTTTTTTCTGAAAAAGTAAAGATTGTGTGATAAAATAAGTTTTATGAAAATAATCTCTTGGAATACAAACGGCCTACGTGCAACTGTCAAAAATGGCGACTTGATGGATTTGTTTACAAAGCATAATGCAGACATTTTATGCCTCCAAGAAGTAAAAGCTGAGCTCGACCAACTTTCTGAAGAAGTAATAAACATAAAAGGTTATGAATTATTCTTGTCTCACTGTAAAACCCGTAAAGGTTATAGTGGTGTAGGTATATATACAAAAATAAATCCAAGCGAAGTTATGAATGGATTTGGTGTGAAAGAATTCGATGATGAAGGACGAACAAATGTTCTTGTTTTTGATGATGTAGACCATCCTTTCGTTTTAATGAACTGCTACTTCCCTAATGGCGGAGGTGGTCCAATACGACTCGACTACAAAATGAGATTTTATGATGCCTTTTTAAAAAAGATGGAAAAGTATAAAAAAGAAGGTTATGGAGTGATTGTTTGTGGTGATGTGAATACTGCTCACAATGAAATAGATCTTGCTCGACCAAAAGAAAATAAAGACAATACAGGATTCCTCCCACAAGAACGTGCATGGATTGATAAGGTTGTATCTCTTGGATATATAGATACCTTTCGCACACTTCATCCAGATACAAAAGACTCTTATACATATTGGGATCAGAAAACCGGCGCTCGTACTAGAAATGTTGGTTGGCGTATAGATTACTTCTTTATTTCACCAGATTTGCTCCCCTATCTCAAAAAATCAGAGCATATTACAGATTATTTTGGCTCCGACCACTGTCCAATATTTATTGATATAGATTTGTAGTTTTATATAATTCTAAAAAATATTTAATGCTTGCTTTTATTTTTTAGAATAGTACTATTTAAAATAGACATGCGCTAGGGGTAGACGCATAGTTCTGTTATCATAGATTAAAGGCTGGTTTCCATTGGGAACCGGCCTTTTTTGATTTTTGTATTTAATCCCAGTGAAATGCTTCGCGAATACAATTTCACGGGACAAGCTAATCAAGCGACTCAGCAATTAATCATGATTTTTATCTCACTTAATTGTATTTTTGCATTTAACCATTAAGCGAGGATATTACTTTTCTGAAGCCTTACGGATAATGACTGCGCGAATTTGTTTTTTATTGTATTTAACTACTAAGCGAGGATATATATTCAAAAAGACATTTCGCAGATATCTATCGAGAATAGTAATTTTTCAGCAGAAAAATATACGTGTCTTTTGGAATATATATCCGAGCGACTATTGACAAAATTGTATTTTTAGTATACAATGCTTCAAATTAACGATTTTTGAAAAAACAAACTCAAAACAACTTATAAAAATGGCCGCACAAACATCACCAGAGTCTGATGTTGTCAGTATATACTGGCGCAAAAGACACACAGTGGAGAAAATGATTCACGATCGTTGCTCACTTGAAGTAGGCAAGGATTATGAAATTCTCCATCCAGAAAAAAGGAATATCGATAACTACACAGGAATCATCATCACTCTGAAGGGTTCAAATGCAATTATTAACAAATCAAGAGTTGAAAACATTTTTAGCTCAAGCGAAGTAAAACCTTTCAAAGACAGTGAGAAAAAAATTATCTTAAGTTTGAGAAATATTTCTCCATCTAAAGATCATGTTTTGATACCTGTTGCTTTACCTCAATCAATAAAAACAGACATCGGTATCATGCTTAATGTTGTTCAAGCTTTAGAAGTTATTTTAAAACTTCATGAAATTAGAAAAATCATTGGTGTTTCTGAAAACGCTAAACCAACATCTAATCAAATGGTTTTTAATTATTTTAACGATTTTGAAACTAAGCTTGCTATGAAATTTTTTGGTTCTTTAGGATTTTCTCCCGAACGTCCAAACAATAACGAGAACAAATTAATTTTCATTTTGGAACTGCCAGACGATGTTCCGTATGAAAGAGATGATAACCTTAAACCTGTTGAAAGAAAATTTTCTTTCAGTAACGAGGAAATTCTAAAACTCGTTGAATGGGAGTGTAATCATAGACTTTGCTCAAAGCTGAAATCCTCTGGACGTGTAAACGGTGACAAGAAATTATCGACAAGATTTGTACCTACCTCTTCTGTAAGAGTTGAATGTGTTGAAAAATCACTTCAATTCCTGAAAGAAACTTATCAGATTGAATCCGTTCAGGATCAAGCTGAGCCCAATACTTTCTACATTAAATTAAAACAAACAACAACAAAACCAATCAAAAAAATGCAAGGAAAAGGAGCAAAGGGTATAAACGCCCAGGTTTATGAAATTTTATCTCATTTACCGAAGTACACACCAGATAGTGCAAACGATAAACTTTGTGTGAAGATTTCAAAACCAGCAACCTCAAAATATGTTGAAGTCTTTTTTTTGAAAGGCACTAAAGAAGAAAGGTCTGAAGAGGCTAAGAAATCTTTGGAGTTACTCATTAAAAATGATATTCCTTGTCGTTTTAAGTCTGAAAATACTAAAATGACTTTGATTTTAACAGGGACAGAAAGTGAAACAGGTGCAAAAAAAGTTGATTTGTCGGAATTAGGTGAATCATTTAGGGTGTTTATTGAAATGCTCACACCGGAACAAAAGGATTTTTTGTTTCCTCAAAAGCCTGTTGCTGTTTCTGAAGTTAACCCTGCTGAAATCATTGGAAAAATTTCAGAACATTTCTTCTTTATTTCAAAAAAGAATCCTATGGCAAAGGCTTTGGCCACTACGCCGGATTTGTTTGAAGAGAATTTAGTTGTTTTGAAAAAAATCAAAATCAAAAAATAGTTCATTCTAAAGTCTCCTTAAAGGAGGCTTTTCTTTTTGTTTAAGTGGCGTATACTTTATATATATGCAATATAATCTAGAACTTGGAAACGATAATGGTGTTCAACAAGAGGCACAATTTGATTTCATACAAGAGGCTCAAAGAATTCAAGAAAAAACCTCTACAAAAGAATCAGAATTATATTTAGGAAAATTTGAATCAGAAGAATCTTATATAGAAGAAAGAAAAAAGGTTGCTGATAAATATAATGTGCTTTATCCAGAAAAGATAGAATTTAGGGAGAATGATTGGTATATGAAAGACAGTCTCCTTACTGCCGAAGAATGGGATAATGCTAATAAGACTGAAGATTTTGATTATAAAAGTGGTCAGAAATAGTAAAAACCACTCACAAATGTGAGTGGTTTTTACTATTTATACTCTATGTTTCTTATGTAATTCACCTACTTCCTTTTCATCAAGATCTTCTTTTTGCTTCTTAGCTTTCTCGCCGAGGGTTTGGAGAGTCTTATCATCGAGTTCATTTAGATCAAGAATTCTTTCCTTTAATATTTCAACTGTATTCTTCGCAGGGTCGTCCAACACTTCCTCAAGTAAAGATAGAAGAATCCAACCCATGCGTGGTCCTGGAGTCATTTTAAGCTCGTTAATCATATATGAGCCGTCGATAGCGAGTTGGGATACTGATATCGGATCACGAAGACATTCTTCAATCATTGCGTGATATTTGCGAAGTCTGTATGGCGCTTCAACTTTACTCATCCCTACTCTGTCACACTCTCTTATTTCCATAAGTTCCCAAATATGATCCACTCCCACATTTGCAATAACACGACGCACTGCAGAAAGTGTAATTTGTTCTGTATCTGAGAAGAACATGTGGCGACGAACCATGTTTGTCACAAAGTCTGTTGTATCTTTTGGAAATTTCATTCTTTCCATTATTTTCTTTACCATCTTTGCTCCCACTACTTCATGTCCGTAGAATGTGTAAGCTTTCTTTATTCCTGGGCGACGTGTTCTAGGTTTACCTATATCGTGGAATAGTGCTGCGAGACGTATTTCTGTAGAAAATTCTTTTTGGGCTGAGTGGTCGAGTGCTCCGAGTAAATGTTCGAATACAGCGAATTTGTGTGCCCCACCCTGTTCACAGCCGATTCCTTCACGAAGTTCTGGAATAATATATTCTAGTAGCCCCGTCTTTTCAAGTAACACTATTCCCATACTAGGATTCTTACTCTCTATTATTTTTACAAATTCATCACGAATACGCTCTTGTGAAATATTTTTAATCAATTCTCTGTTTGTATAAATAGCACTCAATGTTTCACTTTCGATAGCAAAATTTAAAACTGTGGAAAACCTAATCGCTCTAATCATTCGAAGTGCGTCTTCTTGGAAACGCTCGTCTGGATTTCCTACCGCTCTAATAACTTTGTCCTTTATATCTTCATGTCCTTTATAAAGGTCAATAAACTGTCCTTTAGAGACACTATACCCTATGGCATTCATTGTAAAATCACGTCTTTTAAGATCGTCTTCTATATTTTCACTGAATGAAACACTTTCTGGATGTCTAGAATCTTTATAAATACCCTCTTTTCTGTATGGTGTAACCTCTATAATGTTATATTTTTGCTTTGTTTCAGGTGAAACACCTGTATTTGTTACATATGAAACACTTTCTTCTTTGGTATTCTCTGATAAATCGGTTTCATGTGTAACTTTAGGTATACAAACCGCAACTGTTCCAAAAGTGTTCTCGTATACAGTCTTTTCAAAAAGACCTACTATATCTTCTGGCTTAGCGTTTGTTGTCAGGTCCCAATCCTTGACTTCCCTACCAATTATTAGATCTCTTACACATCCACCCACTAAAAAAGCCTCAAAGCCATTATTTTCGAGAGTTTGTGTTACATGTGTAACATATTCTGGTATTATTTTGTTATTTATTGGGTTTGGTTTCATATGAAACTTCATTTTACCCTAATCTGTGCGGGATAAGAGAATCGAACTCTTGACTCATCCTTGGCAAGGACGTATTCTACCACTAAACCAATCCCGCTTATATAGATTGGTATTTGTAATTATATCTACATGTATAAAAAAATGCAAATGTTGTTTTATTTGTATAAAGTCAGCAATTTGTGCACCTACCAGGATTCGAACCCAGAACAACGGTTCCGAAGACCGGTGTGATATCCATTTCACCATAGGTGCGTATAACTATTATTACATAGTTAGTTGTTTAAGTACACACTAAAGGTCCAAAATAAGACAGTCTTTTTATATTTTGAGATACTAGTACTTTATGGTCTAGTTATCCTTATTTTTTAACAAAACTGTGGATAACTCTGTGTATAGTGTTTATAAGAGACGACTTTTTACAATCGGTCAAACATCATTTTTAATGTCTGAAAAACTAAAATAGTATTATAAAATATAGGTATTTTTGAAAAGTCATATTAAATAATAGACAATAGGTGGTGTATATATGTTTCACGTGCTAGGAATTTAAAAATACACCCATTTTGATGTAAAACAGCCTATTTTGTTACACATGTAACAATTTTATATATAATGTCGCGCTTTAGTCGACGTAGCGCTCGACACAATTTTGCAAAATCTACTATCTACTAGTTACTAAAATACTATATACTTATATCAATGAAGGTTTTTACTTCAAAAACTCAGAAAGTAGGGGAAATAGGTGAAAAACTAGCCTCAATGTTTCTCATGAAACATGGATTTACTATTTTAGAATCAAATTTCTCTACATTTTTTGGAGAAGTTGATGTTGTTGCCGAAAAAGACAATATTCTTCATTTTATTGAAGTTAAGTCTATAAGAAGAAATTTTATTGAAAAGAATAGGGGAGAAACAGCTTATAATCCAGCTGAGAATTTGCACGAGAAGAAGATTAAAAGGTTTCTCAAGACAGCTCAGCTTTATTTGCTTGAGAAACGTATAGATGAGAATAAATTATGGCAATGTGATTTGTTGGTTGTATTTATAGATATAGATCAAAAGAAGGGAAAGGTGGAGGTTTTTGAGAGTTTTGTGTAAAAGTATTGATTTTTGTTAAAGATAATGTATATTAATAAAAAACATTATCATGAAAAATCAAAGAATTATTGTTTTACTTCAGGATAGTGCTATTCCTGAAAGTATAAAACATTCCGAAATTGAGAATATTTTAATAGAAAGAGGTTTTAATATCTGGATTAAAACCATTAAACCTCAAGATTCTGGAAAAAGATTTATTCCTACAATTCTAGATATTTTTAGAAAACACAAATCAGATTCATTATTTATTGTTATTTCTTCTGGAAATTTGTTTAATTCAATAAAAACTGATGATACTGAGAATATTATAAATGCTATTTCTAGAGTTAAAAAAGATTATCCTAATCTGTCTTGGGGCATTTCCACGACACATGTTCCTATAGAAAAAGAATCTTTTGTAGATTTTTATTTTCAAAAAGATATAAAAAATAGGACAAAAGAGATGGTTAAAAATATTTCAATTATTATTGACCAAAAAACTCGCGATTAGCGAGTTTTTATTTTCGACTCTTTTATCGTAATAAAATACAACAAAACCCATACTTTCGTATGAGTTTTGTTGTATTTTCTGTGCGGGATAAGAGAATCGAACTCTTGTCTTCTGCTTGGAAGGCAGACATTCTACCACTAAACCAATCCCGCATTTCACATATCTTAGCAAATTTTAATAATATAGTAAATATGTGTTATTATTTTTATATGACTGAAAGGCATCCAAATTTTGATGTTCTACTTAAGCACCCAGAAAAAGTAGAAAAAAGATATCCAGAACTTCATACTGAAGATTTTGAAGATAGATTGTGTGATCTTGCAGAAGAGTTGTTTGTTAAACAAAATGAACTTGGAACAGGTAAATCAGCTGATGTTTTTAGAGATGATCAAAAAAACGCAGGTTTCTGTTATAAGGTTGTAGATAGACAAGGATTCCTTGATCACGATACTGAAATTGAAATGAGTTTTATGGAAAAAGTTAGAGATATGGATAGTAGTGTTTTTGTTCCTGAACCAATAGCTTCTATTAAGGCTAGAGGAGTAGATAAAGGTGATGGAAAGAGAGGTGTTAGACAGGTTTTAGTTATGGATGAGGTTGATGGTAATACTATAGCTTATATCTGTACTCATAGAGAAAAACTCCCAGAGAAATATGATCACGATAGATTTTTCTCTTTGTTAAAAAACTTTATTTCAAATATTAATAAAAATGGTATTTACCATCGTGATTTACATGCTGGGAATGTAATGATTGATAATGAGACAGGAAACCCTGCCGTTATCGATTTTGGAAGGTCTTTTGAAAGAGTTTTGATAGATGATAATCCTTATAAACCAGAAGAAATGTATATAAAAGATGAAATAACTGGTAAAAGAGAAAAAACTATTGTTACTTTTAAATCTGACGAATCTTGGATTAGAGATTTAGAAAAGATGATGAGAGGTGTTAAAAGTTTGACAGATTAATACTTATAAGCTATAATTATAAAAACAAAAAAATATGTCAATTAAATTTTCAAATAAAACAGAGAATGCTATAAAAGAAGCCATTTCTACTTTAGAAGCAGACACCTCTAAAGATATTATAGAAATCAATCTTACTTCAAAATCTAAGGCCTTTATTGTAAAAGAAGGTTCTGAAGAAGGTAAAAAAAGACTTTTAGAAAAAGCTTCAATAATGAATACTTTTTCTGATGAATCCTACACAACAAATTATTTGTTGTGTAGAAAATAGAACTAGTACTTTTAATTAAGGGTGCTGGTTTTTTTTATATGGATTTATAATGAAGTTTGTGTTAATATACTTCTTGTACTAGATTGTTTAGTATTCGGGGTGTGGTGTAACGGCTAACATGCTTGTTTTGGGTACAAGTGACTCCGGGTTCGAATCCCGGCACCCCGACCATATAAAATTACATACAAAGCATAAAATCCACCGAAAGGTGGATTTTATGTATGCCGAGTGTTTTTATTTTTGAAAGAGTGACTATTTGTTAGCCACAGCGTCCTTAAGTGCTTTAGCAGCACGGAATTTAGGAACGCGAGTTGCTGCAACCTTAACAGCTTCACCTGTCTTAGGATTACGAGCAGTACGAGCTGCGCGATCCTTTGCAGAGAAGATACCAAGACCAGCAATAGAAACTTCACCACCTTTTTTGAGAGTCATAGTGATTGCTTCAATGATACCGTCGACGATACCTTCAGCTTGCACTTTTGTACCTCCCAATTTTTCGTGGACCATGTCTACAAGAGCTTGTTTATTCATAGTTAGTTCTATTATTGTTATTAAAAATGTCGACCATTTCGAACGGCAGCTACCGTCTCCGGGAGCTATATCTATTATACTAAAAGGCTTTTTGCAAATGCAAGGGTAAACAACATTGACATATATAGATATTAATAGTATTCTTTTTATAAATAAAAAACAAAAGTATAATGAAAATACAATTATTAATGGAAAAATCTGG
The DNA here is from genome assembly GCA_031972855.1 of Minisyncoccota bacterium. Classification (GTDB taxonomy): domain Bacteria; phylum Patescibacteriota; class Minisyncoccia; order Phycocordibacterales; family UBA9973; genus JAIXRY01. The sequence continues at coordinate 83,309 of DALYDY010000001.1, read as the reverse complement.
ATTGAGTGCTCACTCATTACTAGATTTAAGAAGAAAAACTATAAAGATTTTACCTAAAGAGGATTATAATGATCTTCAAATAGGCCTTGTGGTTACAGGGATAAATGCGATTTCAACAGACGAACATAGAGAAATTATTTTTACACTTGAAAAAGTTTTCTTAAGTTCCGTAAATACTAAATTAAAAATTTGTTTCATTGAAAAAATCACTTTTACTCTCGATAGAGGATGGACTATTTCAGTGAATGAAAAAGATATTTTATGTGATGTTGAAATTACAAAATGAAAAAAGCCACCTTGTGATGGCTTTTTATTTTTTTTAATTAAAATAATTTGCACTACCAACTATTTGGTTTTCACTATATACTGATATATATGTTTACAGAATTTCTTACAGAAATTGGATTATCAGAAAAGGAAGCACTTTTGTATGTTGAATTATTAAAAGTTGATTCTGATTCAATTTCTTCTCTTTCCAAAAAAACAAATATTAATCGTACAACAGTATATCCTGTTATTGAACAATTAATTCAAAAAGGACTCGCTGAAGAAATTTCTCATGAAAGCAAAGCACTTTATCGTGCATTTTCTCCTGATCGCTTGCAAACATATATAGAAGCTCAACAAATAAAACTTCGTGAATCACACAATAAAGCAATTGATATTATTCCTCAATTAAAAGCAATTACTCATGAAGATGGACAACGTCCAATCGTTGAATATTATGAAGGTAAAAAAGCAATTCTTCGAGCGGTAAATACTTATTATAGTTTAAGTGCAGATGTTACAGAAGTTTATTTGATATATCCAAGAGATATTTTGGAGGGATTTTTTGAAAAGGAAGATTTAGAACAAGCTAGAAAAATTCGTATAGAGAAAAAAATTAGATCAAAGTCTATATATACATATACAAAAGGTGAGTATTCACCAGACACGACAGGAGACAGATTTCGTGTTAATGAAAAAAAATACCCAATAAAATCAGACATAGAAATAATGGGTGATCGAGTATATATTCATGTATTAGGAGATAAAGCCGGTTCAGTTTTTATTAAAAATCAAGATATTGCTGATACAATGAGGACGCTATTCAAAATTGCTCTTGAAGGTTTAGAAGAAAAAAGAAAACAATAAAACAAAAGAAAAAGCCCGGCAGGATAATGAAATAAATCATATCTGTCGGGCATTTTTCATTCCGCTAATCATATTTGGCAAAAATTTGCCGAAATTTTCCCTACTCATTTTGATTTAATATTCTTAATCAAGTTATGAGTTTAAGGGTTTTTGATTTTTAACATTAGTCAACCACAGAGAGGTTCTCCTTTCATTTTATGTACGCTTAGGCGTACCGAGAGCATGTCCTGGACACACTCTCGGTCAATAGCTTTAATCGCACATAATGTAGGCCCTCCACTGCCTGTTTTTTTACATGATGTTTTTTCGATAACAACTACCCTTTTGTTTAAAACGGGTGAATTGTTTGTCTTTAGCGGTTTGGAATGTCCAATCGCTAAGATAAACACAAGAAAACAGACTAACGGAATGTCGGGCGCTCGAGAGCGTCCTTTTTGAAAATGTACCATATATGTGAGATTTGTTTATATCTTAGCATACTATGATTTTAATGTCAACAGTTGTTAAAATCTTTTTACAGGTTTTATATAATTTTATAAAAATATAGCAAGTAATGTTAAAATTAGTAAACAAAAATATCTATATAAAATAAGGATATTTAATAAAAATAGAAAAGAAATGACAAAAAGACTTGACAAATGATTCGGACTTTGCTATACTCCATGTAGAACATTGAAAACAGTAGTAGATAGAAAGACCCCGACGCACTCACTAAATTTATATATGTGGAGCTCGCCTTGGACCAGTTTTTCTTTCTCTATGTTCGAATCCACCCTTTGTTTCTCGAAGGGAGATTACTGGAAGTATTTGGTGCAATATTTCTGGTAATTTCCCTTCGAAGGTTGTGACGCATGACCACTTGTTGGTATGAGTGTGCATCCGAAGGGAAATAGGTTTGATCGAATAACCGAGAGGAAATATTTGTCTTGTGAGAATTGATTGGCGCCATAATCGATTCCTCAATGATGAAATTTTCTTAAATATTCGACTACGCTTTCTGTGTAAGCGTAACCAAACCACTTCCACACCAGGAAGGCCTACTTTCACAAAAATTGTGGAAGGTTAGGGAGTGTTTATCCAAGAAAGGGTAACATTTTGGGTTAGAGATCAGAATTCGCAACTCTGGTCGGGTAAAGTCTCCATCATCAGGCGTGATGATGGGAGCAATACAGTTTTCGTTCTGTTTTTTCGGAGAAACGAATGCTTTTGCAAACGTTTCTCCTCTTTATCAGAATTCTAAACAATGTTTGGAATTCTGTAGAGAAAGCTTTCACTGAGTTTATCGAAGTGTTCTTTTATATAGATTTAATTAGTTACTTAAGGTTCTAGAATAGAATTTTAAGTAACCAATTAAATATGAAAAAAATAAAAGATTTTTTTAAGGATTTTTCTGACAATAATCCTTGGTTGATTGTGTTTATTGGATTTTGTCTTTTGTGTTTTGCTTGTAACTTATTTGTTGAGCATACAGCAATCGGTAAAGCCATCCATGAATTCAATCTCAGGTCTAATTTGAAATAGACATAAATTTCAAAAGGGAAGTGAGTGTGCCTAATATTAAAATCACTCGAAACTGGAGAAATAAAATATTCTCCTCATTATTCAGCTACTAAATATTTTGGTGGTTGATAGTGATAAAGTTCTTTTAAACAATAACGTCATTTTAATTTTTAAAACAATAAAAATTTTTTAAATTATGGGAAAAACTTCACAAGAGTTAGACAGAGATGCAACAAGTCACCTTTCAAAAATGGGGTTTAATGCTGACGGTACCCCGAAGCGCAAAAAACAACCAAAAGCTCAAATAGCATTCGAGAGAATGATTATTATGACGCCGATGGGAAATCGTATGCGCTAAGCCTGTTTTTCCAAAAAACAGGGAAGATACTCTCTTCTAAATTAGAGTAGGAAAATCGGATGATGCCTATATAAAATTCATCCACATTTTTCAGAATTTGAATTACGTTCGAATTTTGAAAATGAATTGTTCTTTAAAAATATTTTCACGTTTTCCGCGCACCCTGCGCGCCTGGTAGGGTTAAGCCTTGTTTGTTTTTTGTCCTGTGACTTAGATCTTTTTGGCGAAGGATCTGAAGAGGACTGTAAGACGAGGATACTATGAAATAAAAAATGTTTATCACAATCTTCATGTTATGTCGTGTCCGCCATCATTGATGGTGGACATGCGGATCTGAAGTCTTGCGGAAACGTGAAAGCTAACGTTGGTCCCTCGTGCACATTTCTTGTGCAATGAGACTCAAGCCTGATTTGATACCTTAATCTGGTCTGCCAGACAGCACCCAATTGTGGTTGCTGTAACTGTACAGACTGTTCAAGGTGGCTTGGATACAAAGAATGTGCGCACATTTTTTGTCTCGAACTATAGCTGGGTACCACAGCATAGAAATCAATTGGGGAATGTCCGGAACTTCTGATCAGTGAGATCAGCAAGTTCTGGGCAAAATTCCCCTCATTGTTCAGTTCATTATTTAATTTGGCTTATCGTGAGCTAAGTCAAATAGTGGATTGATAGTGAAAAAGTTCTTTGTAAATATATATAGAGGAAAAAATAGGTTTTTTGTTTGGTGGAAAAAAATGATTGCGGTCATTTTTTTCCACTAAATAATATTACAACCTATGCAAAACCAAATCCAAACAATCAAAATGGCACTGAAACCACAAGCGGCTCCACACTTCAATCACGAAGGTGCGCCGTCTTTCAGAAGATCTCAGAAGGAACAACTCCTTCAGGTCCTCACCACGAATACTCTTAGCGATACATTCTATGTGAAGAAAGAGCAACTTGCTCAAGAAACCATAGCGGTAATCCTAGAGATGCGTGAGAAAGATCACCGGTTCCTTGCTCAAGCGATTGTTTGGGCACGTCAAAAAGGTTTGATGAAATTAGTTCCGATACTAGCTCTTGCTATTCTTTCTGGAAAGAGAGGATTGGGAAGTACGCTTTTTAAGAATACATTTCAGAAAACTATTCTGACACCGGATGATCTCCGCACATTCGTTTCACTCATCAAAGAGGGAGTAATCCCTGGAAGATCTGGACTCGGTGGTGTGGTGCGTGATGCAGTACGTGAATGGATTGGTGGTATTTCTGAATATCACGCCATCAAGTACGGTTCGGTGCGGTCGAAAGACATAACGCTCCGAGACATCATTCGCCTCACTCATCCGAAACCATCTTCAGGTGTCGTGAACGAAAGATTCGGCTGGCTTACGAAGGGCTCACTCGGAAACGCTTCCGAGTTAAATCCAAAGATCCTGGCATTTGAAAAACTGAAACGCGCAACAACTGAAGAAGAGATTGTTTCCTTGGTAAAACAGGGAAGCCTTCCTTACGAAGTAGTAGTGCCGACAGTTCCGAAAATGACCAAGGGTGTTTGGACAGAACTCTTGCATCAAGCTCCTTACATGAATCTGCTTCGTGCACTGAACTCTTTTAAAGAGAACGGTGTATTCGATGAAGTAGAGAATGTGGAGTTTGCTGTACGTAAGCTGACTGATCCTCGTGCGGTCGAGGCAAGTCGTGTGTTACCTTTCCGTTTTTTTGATGCGTTGAAGGCGTACCAATCAACTGATGCATTGGATATGCGTTTGCTTGATGCGATACGTCAGGGGCTCGAATTATCATTTGTTAATCTTCCGAACTTCGGTTCCGAGATGCACGTGACGATTGGTACAGATGTCAGCAGTTCAATGTCTAGTTATAGTATTTCTGAAAAGAGTACGACTAAGTGCATTGATATCGCTGGAATTTTTACCGGAGCACTCTTAAAACGCACCGAAAGAGCATTGGCTCTACCTTTCGAGGGACACATTGTGAACCACCTTGCACTCTCTAAGCTCGACAGCGTTGCTGAAACAGCTAAAAAGATTGCATCGGTTCGCGGCGGTTCCACAGCAGTTGGTGCGCCAATACAATATTTGCTTAATCACGAGATTAAGACAGATGTTTTTATTGGTATCACTGACAACGAGGACTGGGCATATGGCGAAGGATACTCGACATCAGATTCTTTTCTTTCTTTGTGGCGCCGCTACAAAAAAGAGATTAATCCTGATGCTCAAGCATTCTTGGTTACTATTGTACCAACTCGTGAAGCTGTCGCTCCAACAGGCGAGGAAGGTGTTCATTTTATCTACGGATGGAGTGACAAAGTTTTGAACTATATTGGATTGAAATTATCGTCTGGCGTAAGTCAGATTGGTGAAATCGAAAAGATAGAGCTTTAGAGCTTTGAGTCGAAAGGCACACACGACGATTCGGATCGGTCTCACATTACTCGATAGCAAGAGTAACCGATTGGCAACAGAAGATCCTGGCCCAGTGTTATCCAAAACACTGGCCCGGGAGAAAAGTGATTTTATCCTCTCTATATTCTGGCGAACACCTGTTCGCCTCCATTTTTGAGATCACAAACTTTATGTTTGCGGTCTCAAATTGTGGAGCCCATGTCCACACCTGTTGCTCGACAGGGACCTTGTTCAATTTTTGTCCATCGACTTAGAAGTTCCGAGCGGGAATTTTTGAAGAGGACTGCGGACCGAGGTTACTACGTAAAGTGATGAGCGCTTGGGTTTACGGAAATGTAATTTATGTTTCCGTTACCCGAGCAAATTCAACAGCCGTAAATCCGGCAATGGGAAAGTATTTTTCAAATTGATTAATACTTTCCCTCTTTATTCAGTTTCTAAAATTTTTTGGAAATTGATAGAGATAAATGTTCTTTAAAATATCTTCATAAATATTTTTATTTTTTTTATTAAACAAAATAAAAAAATATTATGGCAACAATTAAAATAAGAATCTCTAAAATGAATGTAAAAATTGAATCTGGAAAGATTTACAATCATTCTGAAGACATTAAAATGTGGGATATTCCCATAGATGAAAACCTCTATCTAAATAATTTTCTTGACGAAATAGAAGAATACATTCAAGAAAGACCAAAGAATGATTGGCAACAACCATTCGAGCCCTTGTGTCAAGTTTATCTGTATAACGAAAGTGATTGGATGATTACTAATTTTGGATCGAGAGACAGTGTGACAGAAAATGCTATCTTGGAAGTGTTTAAAAAAATGTGCGAGAATTTACCACAGAAATGTGATTATGGTTTAGATTTTGATGATTATTTATTTCGCGAGGTATTTAGAGATTGGATTTAAGAGTACTAATACTCAATATTAGAAAGGAAAGATTTAAAAATCTTTCCTTCATTGTTCAGATTATTATTTTAAAATAGTGGTTTGATAGTGAAGAGTTCTTAAAACAATTAAATAAAACATGAAAAAGAAATTTGATTCATTGTGGGTGTAGTTGCAAGACTAAATTCACAAACATGAAAAAGTATGAAAGAAACCAGGAACTAGAAAAAGTAGCTAAAATAATCAAAGATGCATACATATACGAAAGTGAATGGATGTACGAAGATGATTATGATGATAGGGATTACTTACAAGATTGTTCATGTTATAGGTGTTTGCCAGTAAGAATATTAGAGATGAAAATTCGTCTAACAATAAAACATCGTTACAGTAACAAATTGGAAAATAAAATTAGTAATTTTTATCCTAGTTAGCTTATTTCGTGGAAAAATCCAAACAAGATACTCACTGAAGGAAGTAAGTGAAATCGCTGGTTAAGATGAGTAAACATCTTGAAAACAAATAAATCAAAAAATAGGGGAGCACGAGTTCCCCTCCATTTTTCAAATCAGTATTTGCTTGCTATAAGTATTCCAAATAGTGATTTGAAAGTAGGATTGTTCTGTAAATAAAAATAAATATAAAATGGAAAATATAAATACTAAAGTTTTACCTGGCTTAAAAATTGTTGGTAAAATTAATTTGCCAAAACCAAAACCAGAACAAAAAAAGAATTATAAATTTACTCAAGCCACTAATCGGCTAGATGAAATTAAATTCAGTAAAATAAGGTAAATAGTACCTATTTTACAAAAGGAGGTCCTCCACCTCCTTTTCTTTATCAGGGTTTCGAATACTGTTTCGAGGTTCTGTTGAGAAAATAAATATTTTGTGAAACAATAAAATAAAAACAAGATGGCAAAAAGAGATATGAAGATCGTTATTAAAATCGACCATGTGAATAAGGGTCGTAGAGAATCTCGCGAAATCTTCCGCGGAATTAAGTCCGAAAAGACTTTTAAGAGTAAAAAAACTTACTCTAGGAAGAAAAAGGAAAACGGGCGATCCGAATAATAAAATCGCCCACATTTTTCAGAATTTGAATTACGTTCGAATTTTGAAAATGAATTGTTCTTTAAATAAAAAACCAAAATTAAATAAAAATAAAATGACAGAAAAAGTAATTAATTTAGAACCAAACTTTAGTATGAATAACCAATATTTGGTTAAAAACATGCAAGAATGCTTTGACACCTTAAATAAATTTTTGAAAAGCAAAAGTGGTGAAACTGTTGATCCGTTATTCATCCGTGAAAATGGAAGAAAGGTGGAGCTAGGCTACAAACCTAGAACAAAAGACAAAACTCACTTTTATTCCAATGAATCATTTGATGGTTCTTCGGATTCTCTCACAAGAGCTTGTATCCTTGGATTTGTAATCTTTGAAGGATGTAAAGAATATGGTTGTTATGCTGACGTTCCTATGTGTGGAGCTCCAGAAGAAAATGATGAATCATACTTCACTTTCACATTTGAAGATGTTTCATACAAATACATAATCTGGAATAAAAGATAAATTATTTTTGCCCTCCAACAAAAAAACCTCCAAACGGAGGTTTTCTTTTTTATTTATCTTGCATATTCAATCACTCGACTTTCTCTTATCATTGTAACTTTTATTTCGCCTGGATATTTCAATTCTTTTTCTATTTTATCAGCGATGTTTTTTGTAAGTTTCTTCGCTTCGATGTCTGTAACTTTTTCTGGAGAAACGAATATTCTAATTTCACGTCCAGCTTGGAGAGCATATGACTTCTCGATTCCAGGGAATGAATTAACTAATGCTTCGAGTTCACCGAGACGTTTCAAGTAGTTCTCAGCTGTGTCACGACGTGCACCTGGGCGTCCTCCTGAGATATGGTCAGCCGTTTGGACGATAACTGCTTCGATTGATTCGTGAGGGCAGTCATTGTGGTGAGACTTCATCGCATCGATAATCCTCTTGTCTGTATTGTATTTCTGAAGGATACGGATTCCAATATCAATATGTGTCCCTTCTACTTCATGATCGAGAGCTTTACCAATATCGTGTACTAGAGCGCCAGCTTTTGCTATTGCTACATCACCACCTAGTTCAGACGCGAGCATTCCTGCAATGTGAGTCATTTCTATAGAGTGTTTCAAGACATTTTGACCATAACTTGTACGGAAATGAAGGCGTCCTAGAACTTGTACAACACGAGGATCAAGATTGAAGAGTCCACATTCAAACACAGCTTTTTCTCCTTCTTCTTTCATTGTTTTTTGGATTTCTTCTTTTGCTCTTGCAATCATTTCTTCTATTTTTGCTGGCTGGATACGTCCATCTTTGATCAAGTTTTGGAGGGCGAGTGATGCAATGTGGCGACGAATAGGGTCGAATGATGAGATAATTATTGCTCCTGGTGTATCGTCCACTATGAGTTCAACTCCTGCTTCACGTTCGAATGTACGAATATTTCTACCTTCTTTACCGATAATCTTACCTTTTATGTCTTCAGATGGAATAGTGACTGTTGTAGTCATGAATTCGTTTGCTGTAGAAGAGGCAAGTCTTTCGATTGTTGTCGCCATTATTTCTTTTGCACGACGAGTGAGCCTTTCTTCGCCGTCACGTTCGAGCTTTTGCATACGAGAAAGAATATCTTCACTGTATGAATTTTCTGTTTGACGAATTATTTCATCGCGAGCTTCACTGCGTGTAAGACGAGCAATCTTCTCGAGTTTATCTTCACTTTCGAGTTTATTGGCTTCAACCTTCTCTTTTATTCTGCGAATATCTTCTGCTTGCATCTTCAAATGTTCACCTTCACGGTCGATTTCTGTTTGGCGCGCATCAAGAAGCTCCTCTTTCTTTATAAGACGAGTTTCTGTATGTTTTAATTTGTCTGACGTCTCACGCTCTAGTGTGCGCACTTCCTCTTCTTTTTCTTCTGATTTTCTTCTTGCTTCGTCTGTTATTTTGTTTGCTTCTTCTTTTGCATCTATCAGTATTTGTTTTATTTCGAGTTCGAGACTTCCACGTGTTGCTAGGGATTTTAAATGTCTTAGATAGTATCCTAGGAAACCTCCAAGACCTAGGAGACCAATCGCTCCTATAATTATTTCTGTTTTCATATTTTCAAATATCCATTTTCTTGTACAAAAGTGACGATCGTGGGTGGAGAGTCGGGGAGTACAAAAAATCGGAAGATTAATTAAGTAACATACACACTATAATATATAAATTAAAAAATGTCTATTTTAGTATTAAAATAATTTAATATATAATAATTATATATAAAACTCTAATATATATATTATGAATGAACAAATTGAACCGGTAGAAAATAATGATTTCGTCAAAAAAGCATTTGAAGATACTTCTTTGGAAAATCCTTTTGAAAAGATAAAAATTTTAGAAGAGACAATGATTGATTCTCTTGATAAAGAAGTTATGTTTGGTGGGGAAGGATCTAGTCTTTTGTACTTTTCTGACGATGAAAAGTGGATAGAAGAATTTTCTAGAATATTTTTCTGGCACAGTAAGTTGATACTGCCTAGTGAAAAAGTTGACTCTTTTTGGAATGAATTAAGAGAGTCAGATTGTAAAACTTTGGGTGAGGTTTTGAACAAAACAAAAGAATTACTATCTGATATAAAAGATAATTTAGAATAATAAAAACCAGACTTCAAGTCTGGTTTTTATTATTTGACATTCTATTTTACAAAGTATATTGTATGTCTAATAAATTCTTTATTAAAATGAAAAATATATTTCTTGTTTTAGGTACAATACTGATTTTGGTTGGTGTTTACCAAATTGCAACTAATGAATGGGCTTCCAATGAGTACGTTCGTGGTGTTTGGGGTAGTTCTTTTCTTGTAGGACTTGATGTTTTTTGTATTATTTACTATAGAACACAAAAAAGAAAGAGACCAGCAGAAACATACTCTCTTGTACTTGTTACTGTTGCACTGCCGTTTTGGCTTTATGGGTTTTTTAGATCATCTTTACCAGCATACACTTCTGTGGGCTCTCTTCTAATTTTTTTGGGAATAGGTTTAATTTTTGGATATATATTTCAAAATTATTACAACAAACTTAGAATCCAAAAACAAATTGAATTAGAAAAAAAAGGATACCAAGGAACAGGCGAGATTGGTTAAAAAAATATTTAATCAAAAAGCCCCGATCAAATGTCGGGGCTTTTATTCTGGAATTTATTTTTTATTCTTACTCAATATTTCATCAATGATTCCATACTTCTTTGATTCTTCTGCATCCATCCAGTAGTCGCGGTCACCGTCCTTTTCTACTTGTGTATATGGTTTACCTGTATTCTTCGCGAGTATCTTATATAGATTTTCTTTGAGTTTCAAAATATGCTTGGCTGTGATTTCTATATCTGAAGCCTGTCCCTCGATACCTGTGAGAGGCTGGTGAATCATAACTTCAGAATTTGGAAGAACAAATCTCTTACCTTTTTTCCCGGCTGAGAGAATTACTGCACCCATAGAAGCTGCCATTCCGACACATATAGTAGATACATCACATTTAATATGGTTCATAGTGTCTAGAATCGCGAGTCCTGATTGGATCTGTCCTCCTGGAGAATTGATATATAAAGAAATATCTTTCTTAGGATCTGTGTGTTCGAGGAAGAGAAGTTGGGCAATGATGAGGTTTGCGACATGGTCATCGATTGGGCCACCGAGGAATATAATACGTTCATTCAAAAGGCGAGAGTATATATCATAAGCTCTCTCACCATTCATTGTTTTTTCGATTACTGTTGGGATTAACATATGTTTTTATATTAGCCTAAAAAAGCTCGTTTTACAATACAAAATACTTTTTAAATATTCTATGTAATTTATCAGCTTTACGTTTATTTCTAGAAATTACCATTTTATTTTTTCCTCTTTTTTCTAAAATATCTTTTAATTTTTCTCCTGCTTCTTCGTTGAACACTTTGTGTTCTTTATAAAAAATATCAATTAGATCAGAGGTTTTTTTATCTATCCATACTTCAATAATAAAATCATCGAATATATTTAAGTAATAATTATCTTTATCAAATATATTTTCTCCAAGCATATAATAGAAAAGATTCTTATTATCAAATTCTTTTGAAACACTTTTGTCCAACTCGTCTTTGTTTGAGGTGAGTAAAAACAATTTTTTATCTCTGCTTTTTATATCATCAAATATTTTCCTCTCACTCTCATATCTTCCAAGAAGAAACCACTCGTGAGGATTATACAAACAAATAGGTTTGTCTGTTATTTCTGAAAGAATACTAAAAGCATGTCCCCAAAACATATCTGTAATGTTTGGGTTTTTGAATGTGTAAGTTATTTTGTCACCATCTTCTAATTGTAGGAAATCTTCACTGGGCGCACCTTCTGTTGTATAGAGACGTTTAGCTGTATTGAAATATTCACTCATTTTATTTATCCATAAATGAGATAGGGAAATGTACTTACTTCTCACCACTATTACTTCATCTTCTTTTAATTTTGTAATTACTTTATACAACGCTTGCTTTGTTGTGCCTGGGCGTTTCCCACCTATATTTTTTAGTAATTCAGAAGTTTTTATAGATCCTTTTTGGAGGAAGAATAGAACATATTCCTCTATATTTTTCGGATTATAAATCATTAAATGATTATATTAAAAAGTCAATTAAAAGTCAACTTTTTATTTACTTTTATACTAAAATAACTATATAAATAGACATATATACTAATATATTGCATAATGTGTCTAGAAACAAATTACTTAACAAATGAAAAAAACAATAAAAAATAACAAAAAACTTCCAAAATGGAGGGATTTGGCACCACTATTGTGTCGTCAAAGGATAAAGATTGAAGCAAATGTTGATTATCTTGCTAATGAAGAAGAAATAAAAGACTTCATGTGGAAACTTTCCAAAATAGTAAAAATGAATGTCTTACAAAATCCTTTTGCTTATCCGGCAATGAAAGGTAAAAAGCTCGTTGGATATGGAGGATGGATCCATTGGGTAACTTCTGGATGTCATGTGTATTCATATGACAAAAAATTTACAAAAAATGGACATCATTTTATTACTGTTGATTGTTATACTTGCAAACCTTTTTCTGTTGAGAAAGCGTTTGAATTTACAAAAAAGTATTTCAATACAGAAGAAGCTTTTGTGTGTGAATGTTAAACAATTAAATAAAAAACAAAATGAATACACTACTTGGACATTTTCAGCATTACTACAAAAATCTGGGATTGATGGCACACTTCATATATTTCCTTGAAGAATATAAAGGAAGTAAAATCAATCAGGCAATCCGTTTCGGTCAGCTTTATCAAAAATTAGTATCAATTCCAATGCCAACGGTTTTTGTTCGCCTTCATAAAAAAATTCCAGCGTTATCTACTCTTCCGATAGATCAGCAAAATCACATTCTCGAGCTCGATAAACTTTTACAGGTTGTAAAAAATATTGTAAGTCCGAATGGTCTTCAAACCACAGAAAATAACTTACGTAATAAGTATGAGGAGATGTTGATTAATGATCGACAAGAGGAAATCAAAGAAATGCTCAATATGATTGAGAATTTATTAAATGTTTTTTATGCTAAAATTTCAGAATTGGAAAAATTTAGGGAAGTATATAATTAGTAAACTTTTTACAATTAAACAAAAAAAACAATGGAAAAATTAATCGTAACTTCTTTTTTAATTTGCTATTCAGCAATCATATGCATTCCAGTCTTCTTGCGTTTAAAGAAGTGGATATGCATAATAACTCTTTTAATTGGAATGATAGTATTAATGCCTATTTTATACTCTGGTGTTAAAAACTACGAAATGATAGATAAGTTTAATGAAAATTCAAGAATTGTTACTGTTGTGTATGATAGTATTGAAAATCATACTCTCAACATATTGGTTGTATACAACATATCTAAGTTTGATTCTGGAGAAACAGCTGTCTTGTCTAGAAGTTTTTGGAGTGATGATTTTAGATTGAAAGATTTAAATTTTGAAATCTTTAGAGATAAATCAGTACTTCACGGACTTAATGATATTCAAATGATTCATGATAATGGGTGGTATAAAGAAGGATTGTTCCACGGCGAAGAAGCTAGTAGATATGCTTGTCTTTATGTGGCATATAAAAAAGTTACTGTTATTCATGATTCTAAAAACTAGTTCTTTTTTAAACTAAACTAAAAAGCCTCCCCAATATATTTTATGGGGAGGCTTTTCTTATTTCGTTTATGTTTTTACTTAGTGAGAAACTCGAATACTTTTTCTGTTGTGAGAAGTTCTGTAACATATGCTTCAGCACGGAATTTGTCTGCATCTGCGTATTGTTTCATTATATCTCCAACCTTAGCGTCAACATCTTCTTGTTCTGGTGTGATTTTCTCTTCTTTTGCGATTCTATCAATTATGAGTTTTGACTTGATTCTCTTTTCTGCGTCTTTTTTGAACTCCTCTCTCATTGTTTCTTCATCTTTTGCTAGGTGTTTCATATAGTCATCGAATGAAAGTCCCATTTGTGAGATATCGTGCTTCATTCTTTCGATTAACATATCTGTTTCACTTTCTATCAAAACAGGAGGAATAGCCATTTCTGTATTTGATACCAACTTCTCCATTATCTCAATACGGAATTTTTCGTGAGCACGGTTTTCTTTTTCTTTTTCCATATTCTCAGCAATTTTCTCTTTTAATTTTTCTACAGTATCAAATCCAAAAGATTTTGCGAATTCTTCATTTACTTCTGGAAGATCTTTTTCTTCTATTGGTGCATGAGAGTGGTCATCGTGATCATGTCCGTGACCACCTTCTTCCACAGGTGTGTGAAGTTTTTGGTGAGCACGCATTTCACGGAGTTCTTGCATTGTTTTCTCTAGTTCTTCATCTGTTGTTTTTATAGCGTCTTCTTTCTTTATTTCTTTTGCGAGGACTTTGTATTTTGGAAGTTCGAAAACAGGAAGTACAGATGTTTTGATTGTACATTCAAGAGTGTTACCTTCAGCAATTTTAGTGAAGAAAACTTCAGGGCGACCAATAGTGTCGATTTTGTCACTTTCTAGAATATTTATGTATGCCTTGTTTACAGCATACTCAGCCATTACTTCAAGAAGGATTGCTGGCTTTATGTTTTTTTCTACGAGTTCTTTTGGAGCGTTTCCTTTGCGGAAGCCATCAACTTCGACATTTTGTCCAAGTTCGGCTAGGGCATGAGGCTTCTCCTCTACAAGCATTTCCCAAGGAATACTTACTTTAATATCAATAGTACTATCGTTATTTTTTGTGATTTCGTGTTGCATAGATCTACATTCTATAGTGAAAAGTGAATAGGAGCAAGAGGTCAGAAAGGGGATGTAAAACCAACAGTGGGACCCTTCGGGTCCCACTGTTGGTTTTACTCTATATCTCTAGTTACTATAAACTATTTACTATTGTGGCAATGTTTCTATATCAATACTTTCCAAATCTATATCTAATGAACTTAGATCTGATTCTTGTTGTTCGAGTTGAACTTCTTCTTGCTCTACAAACATTCCCCAAGGTTTGTATGTTATCAAATACCATCCAGCGCCTATTATTGCAAGAATGATTATTAGTGATAGAACAAAGTGATGATGTTTTTCTGAAAATCCTTTATTATTTTCAGGTGTCATTTGTTCTGTGTTTATATTTGTTATATCGTCCATAAAATTTATTTATTAATTATAAAACTATCTTCTGTCACCAGCTCCACCATCACTATTATCTGCTCCACCTCCTGTATCAGAATCATTATTAGAGTCAGAACCTCCACCTGTCTGTATTATTGGTTTTGCTTTTGATGCTTGTTTCAATGAAACCAAAATATTGTTTAAGAATTTTTTTGAATCAATTAATTCTTTCTTTGCTTTTATCATAGATGACTTTGATTCCTCATCTATGTCTGTATTTAATTCAATGGTTTCTAGTCTTTGTATGATTGAATTTGCTTCTACTAGACTTTCTCTTGAGTTTTGCAAATCTTCTCTTACTTTGTTTATATTAATTTTGTTAGATCCTTCTATTTTTGGAAGAGATGTTTCAATTTTTTCTTGTATTTCATTTAACTTGTTAAAAATAGATCTATAAGACTCACCAATTGTTGGTTTGTCAGATTTTCCTTGTTGTTTTCTTAGTTCAATTTTTTGTTCTTCTAGTTTTACTTTTTTCTCTTCTTCTAGACGAGCTGTTTCTTCAGGATTTTGTAATTTTGTATTTCTCAATTCTTTTAGACTAGCTTTTCTTGTTATTGTTGTCATTAGTTTTTCACGTACACCCTTTGCTTGTTGTTTTATTCTTGAAGCAACACCACCACTTGTTAATGAAGTATTTTTATTTACAATATTTTCTGTTTCTTGTGCGCTTTGATTTTGCAGACTTGTCCTATCTTCTTCTGATTCACTGTCTTCTCTTTCATAATCTGCTTGAGCTCCTGAATCAAAATTAACAATACTAGGATCTCTTGGTTGCTCTTGGTTAATATTTGTATATGGCTCAATTTCAACAGTTGGTTCAATCACTCTTTGGGCACTTACATTGTTTGCAATAAAAAACATTAGAGCAAATATTGTTACAGTAATAATTTTTTTCATAGTTTATATTTATATAGGATTAATATATAAGACGGGAATTCCGTATGGTGTAATTATAACAAAAGCAGGACACCCTTTGGGTGTCCTGCTGTGTATATCCTAAAACTTTTATTATCTTTAATTTAAAGAGAGTATAAAAGTTCGGACGACCATTTTCTAAAAAATGGTTTAGTCTATGCTTAACTAGTCTAATTTTGGAGCGTATTCTGTATTATATCTCTCAATACATTCTTTTATTACTTTTATAGCTTCTTCTTTGTCGTGAAATGTTTCAACAACTCCTGTACCTGGTTTTTTGAGAGCTTTATAATTTTCCCAGTAGTATTTTGTTTCTTTTTCCCAGTATTCTCCAAGATCTTTATAAGATTTTATATGATCTGATCTTTTGTCTCCAGAAAGTACACCGATTATTTTGTCATCAATTTCTCCTCCATCAACAAATTTCATTATTCCAATTATTCTTACTTCTACAAGAGAGCCTGGAACAAGTGGTTCTGTAATATTTACAATTTCTACATCAAGAGGATCTCCATCAAAGTCCCAAGTCATAGGAAGTGCTCCATATGTGAATGGGTATGCAAGTGAAGAATATCCTACACGATCAAGTTTTAATTGTCCTGATTCTGTAATAAGTTCGTACTTATTAATACTTCCTGTTGAAACTTCAACAATTGTATTTATTATCCCTTCTTCTTCATTTACAAATGCAGGAAGCACGTGTAAAAGATTGTACATGTATTTTGAAGGTTTTTGATTTATATTTGCCATAATATACTTATAAATATTATTCTTTTTCTTCTGTTTCGACTTTTTCTTCAACAATAGTTTCTGTTTCGTTGTTCTCTTTTATTTCTTGATCATTTTCCTTTATAGTTTCATCTTCTGGAAGAATAAAATCTGCAATGATTTCATCTTGTGATACTTCATTTTCTGATATAGCTTCACTAATAGCACTTGCTAGAGCATTACTATCTGCCATTTCTTTCTTTTCGTCACCTGCTGTTTGATCAAGCTCTGATGGAAGTCCGTTTCCTTTTATATCAATTCTCCATCCTGTAAGTTTTGCAGCAAGACGAACATTTTGTCCTCCTTTACCGATTGCAAGTGAGAGTTGGTCTTCAGCTACTTCTATATTTGCCTTATGTTCACTTTCATCAATTGTTATATCTGTTACTTTTGCTGGTGAAAGAGAGTTTGTAATAAATGTTTTTATATCTTCATTCCAAGGAATAATATCTATTTTTTCACCTGAAAGTTCACTTGTAACAGCATTTACTCTTACTCCACGCTGACCAACACAAGATCCAACAGGATCGATATGAGGATCATTTGATTTTACTGCAATTTTTGAACGAGAACCTGGTTCACGAGCTATAGATACTATCTCAACTACTCCTGTCGCTATTTCTGGTGCTTCAAGAGAAAAAAGAAGTTCCAAAAATTTTGGATGAGTACGAGAAAGACGAAGATTTACACCGCGAGCTGATTCTTCAACAGCAAATAGGTAAGCACGAATACGGTCTCCACGATTCCATCTTTCACCTGGAATTTGTTCTTCAAATGAAATTTGTCCAACAGCACGATTAAATTCAACAGAGATTGTTCCTCTTTCTGTTTTTTGAACATAACCACTAATTATTTCTCCTTCTTTGTCTCCGTATTCATCAATAATAGTAGAACGTTCTGCTTCACGAATTTTTTGAATGATAACTTGCTTGGCTGTTTGAGCGGCAATACGTCCAAAATCATCTTTATTTTCAAGAGAAAAAATTATTTCATCTTCTAGTTCAGAACCTGTTTTTATTTTTTTTGCGTCTTCTAAGAAAATATGGTGTTCTTCGTTGAAACGAACTCTCTCATCTCCTTCTTCTGGGATGTATTCCTCTTCTTCTGGAATAATACGCACAATAGAATCATCTACTACTATTTTTACTTGATAAAATTCAGTAGTTCCTGTTTCTAAATTGAAATGACAACGGATAATTTGGCCTTTTTTACCGAAATCTTTTTTGTATGCAGCAGCAAGTGCTTGCTCTATAGCCTCTAATATTTTTTCTTTTGGGATCTTGCGCTCTTCTTCTAATTGAACGAGGGCTAGATGCATTGTTTTTAAGTCAAACATATATTTTATTGTTATTAAATTTTATAAAAAAAGTCCTCGGGGCAACCAAAGACAATCATGTTTGTACTATACCACATTTTATTGAAAATAAAAATTACTCAATAATGTTTAAGTTTTCCCCATAATTAATTATAGGTATACATATATATGTATTAATCATGTTAAAATAAATATACTTATGGATCCAATAAATAAAGAATCAACACCATTTGCCCACAAATTATATATGAGCAAACAAACCCTCTCTCTTGTTATTTCTATACTAATAGTTTTGATTATATTAGGAGCCGCTTTTTGGTTTTATAAAAAGAATAATAAACCAAAAAAGACTCAAATAGAACAATATACAGAAAATGTAGCACAAAGAGCTGCTTCTATAAAAACAACACCAGAAGAAAAACAAAAAATGGTAGAAGATCTAAAAAAACAAGAATCATTCACAGTTTCTCCAAAAGAAGTTAAAAATGCTGACGAAGATTTGGTTAATGAATTTTTAAAAAATCAATAATATGAAAATAAAAAATATAATTTATTCTTCAATAGGAACTCTGGCTATAATATTATCTTTTAGTTTTTTAAATATAAATACAGTTTCTTCTAGTTCTGGAGATAATGTTTTTGGTCATGCATGGAATGATACTATTGGGTGGTTATCATTTAATAACTGTACATCTACAGTATCTTCTAGTTGTTCTGGTGTAGATTATGGTGTAAATATGTCAACAAATGGTAATTTCTCTGGGTACGCTTGGAATGATAATCTTGGATGGATATCTTTTGAGTCAAGTGATTCTGTTGGATGTTCTTCTTATTCTGGGAATTCTTCACCTTGTAGTCCAAGACTTAATTCTAATACTGGAATGCAAGGTTTTGCAAAAATATTATCACTTGGATCTGAAGGATTTGTTGATTTGGCGGGTGTAAGTGTTATTAGTGGCGGTTCTGGAATGTTTCAAGGACACGCTTGGAATGATAAAATAGGCTGGATTGATTTTTCTGGTGTTGGTGTTCAATCATCAATAACTCCTACAGTTACAATTACAGCTACACCAAATAGTGTTTATAGAAATAGCAATATTACTCTATCTTGGACATCTCAAAATTTAACAGGTTATACTTGTACAGCAAGTAATAGTATATCTTCTAGTCAGTGGTCTGGAACAAAAGCTACTTCAGGAACTGATACAGTGAATGTAGGTAATGATCCTTCATCTTCAAGAGTTTATACAATAACATGTACAGATGGAATAACTACTGTTTCAAGTAATACAACAGTAACAATTCTGTCTGGAGTTGTTATGCCTTGGTTTTATATAGGTGTTCCTTATCCAGCAACTTTTGTTGAGGGTGGTGCAAATGTTTCTTTTGATATACCTTTAACAGTTCTAGGACACCCAAGTTCTAAAAACTTATATACATCAATAGGTTCTAATAATCCATCTCTGTCTGGAGCTACATATGAACTTCTTTATAATGGTAATCCAGTACCACGAGCTCAACCAGACCCAAGTCTTGCTCCTACTTATCCTCTTGATATGAGATTTTTAAGTACAAATATAAGTGGAACATTTGTAATTAGAATGACTATCCCTGTAAATCTTGCTGCTGGGTCTGGAAATCATTTGGTTGTAGTTGATTCAACTGACGGATCAGAAACTCACTCAACAAGCTTTAATGTTACACCTCTAGCTCAAATTCCTTCTGGAACATGTACATTAAATGGTGCAACTCAGCCAGGTAGTGGTCAAATATCTAGATCTGGTTCAGTTTCTGTTATTTATAATGGTGCAATAAATCAGTATCTACTCTCTTGTGCTAATGGAAGTGGGGGAAATAGTGTTGTTTACTTTACAGGAGGAAATCCAAAAGTTAATGGAATAAATGTAACACCTTCAGGTTTAAGATTGACAGCTTTTCCTCAAGTTGTAGACCCAAACAGTACAACATTATTAAGATGGGAAGGTAAAAATGTTTCTGGCTGTAAAGCTTATACGGGTATAGGTGGTTCTGCAAACATTATTCCAGCAGGATCAACTCCTGCTTGGACTGGTCCAAAAAGTATTTCAGGATCAGAAACTGTAAATATGGGCGCAACAGCTGAAACATTTACTTTAGAGTGTGCAGACACTAATGGTAAAGTTGTTATAGCTTCTACAATTGTTGGAATAAAAGGTGTTGATCCAGGAATGTTTATTACTGGAAGTCCTCTAACTGGAAAAGGTGGAAGATTGTTGTGGAGATTTGGAACAAATATTTTACCAGCACCTTTTTATAAAGAAGAATAAAAAAAGATTAATTATATATGTATTTTTCACTAAAAGAATCAATTATTATAGTAAGTTTTGTACTGCTTTCAGCTGTAGGGGTAACTTACGCTTCTCCAACACAAATAGCACCAGGGGGACAACCATCAAGTCCTGTTTTAATAACAGGTATTTCTCAAAGCAAGACAGGTGAAGCTCCTCAAAACAGAACTAGCGCCGATGTTGTTAGGAGGGCTCTTGCTATAGGGATTGACAGTCAACCTTATAATTTTGGTGGCAGTATTCCAAGTTTTAATCCGCCAGCTCTTGGGCAAACAGTTCATGTTAATGGAATTACAAAAATAGGATCTCTCAATCTCCCTTCAGGTTCACTTACAGACGGATTACTTGTTGATGGTGATGTTATAACTTCTGGAACAACAACAGTGAATAAAACATCGTCTGGTAGTACAGATGGTGATGTTCTAATAACAGATTTGGTTGGTTCTGGAACTAGAAATGTTTGTATTGTTCAAAACACTTTAACACTCGGATTTATAAATCCTTGGACTTATAACGTTTTGGTAGCTTGTTAAATATATGAAAAAAATATCAATAACACATTTATTCTTTGTATCTATAAGTATTGTTCTTTTATCAAATGCAGTACACACTTTTGCGGTAAGGCCAAGTGGTACATATCCAAATAGTCAACCAGTATCACCTTTTGTTTTAAATTCATCTTCTCCTCAAATGAGAACATCAGCTCTTGCTGTGGGTACGTCTAATTCTCCAACACCTGGTGTTATGTTTGATATAATTGGTACATTATTCACTAATGGTTTCATTGTTCCAGCAAATACACAAATAAATTATAATTTAGATACTACAAATTTAACCGTAAGTAAACTTTCTGGTACGTCTCCTACAAACAGAGAACTTTGCGTATCTAGTATTGGTAAATTAATAGTTTGTCCATAATATGAAAAAATATATACCTTTTATAAAACTTATAGTTGCGTCTCTAGTTTTAATTGTTGCTGTTAATTTTGTTGATATTTATGCAGCAAGACCATCTTCTGGATATCCAAATGGACAACCCTCAATATGGAATGTTGGAGATAATATTAATTCAAGAACAGGATCTTTTATGATCGGAAGTTCTAATTCTCCTACATCAGGTACTAAATTAGATGTTTATGGTACACTCACAACAAATGGAATTGTTTCTAATGGAAATGCTTCTATAACAGGAAATCTTACAACAAAAGGATTATCAATTTCTAATATATCAACATCAACAACACCTCAAAGGCTTTGTGTTTCTAATACGGGACAAGTAATTCTTTGTGTTGATGTACCTCAAAATACATCTCATGGAGTTGCTATGTTTAATACAGCAGAAAATGATGTTTCTGGATATCCAGATTTACCAGGAAATTATACATGGCAAGTTCCATCTTCTGGCGTCTATCAAGTCATGGTTGAAGTTTGGGGAGCTGGAGGAGCTGGATATGTTGGACTTACAAGTAATAATCAAGAAGTTGGACCTACAGTAATTCAACCAAATAATTCAACAATAGTTTCAACAACAGGTTCTAGTATTTCGGTTACTGGATACAATGGATCAAATGCATCTAATACAAGTGGAGGTGCTGGAGGAATTGGAGGAGCTAGAACTGGTACTCGTTCAACAATAGGTATAAATGATATTCGTGCTGGTGGTAATGGAACTGGTGCTCCAAATGCTCCAACACCATCTATCTATGAATGTAATTATTCAGGGAATCCTAATCGTTACCTTGTTTATGGAAATACTGGAGGAGGTGGAGCTGTTGGTGGAGCAGCATACTTAGGATCTTCTTCTAGTACTCCAGGAGGTGTTGCACCTATTTTAAATAGTTTATTTGACCCTGGAAACTTAGGAGCGTTTAGTGACGCAGCAAGACTTCCACTAGATTTTAATTGTTTAAATCTTGATTTTGGAACTGGACAAGGATCTTGGTTTTCTATAGGTAGGGCATGGGGTAGTGGTAATACAGATAATAGTGCAGGATATAGAACATTGGGTGGTTTTTGGACTAATAGTGGCCATGTAGAAGTAAAAGACGGAGTTCTTCCTGGTGGCGGTGGAAGTACACCGGGAGCTCCTTCTGGTGTATATGGTACAGACAGTGTTTCAGGTACGCCTTCTAATTATCTAGATTTAGATAATTGTAAAATAGGAGTTATTGATTTGTGTAAAGGATTAAAAGCTGATAATTTTGTATTTCGTTTTGCTGGAGGCTCAGGTGTTCATCAAATAAATAAAGCTTATGGTGGTGGAGCTGGTGGTTATATAAAAACAGCTTTTCCTGTAAATGCTGGTGAAACATTTAATATAACAGTTGGAAATGGAGGAAGAAGAAATTATGGTTATGGTTGTATACCAAATGGTTGTCCTCAAGCTGGACATGGTGCTGCAGGACAAATAAAAATTACTTGGTAATAAAAAATAAAAAATCCCAACTGATTAAAATAATTGTTGGGATTTTTTATTTTATACACAAATTTTTTCGTGCTATTAATCAAAGTCTGTGAGAAAATATACTTAATGATTATAAATGAAGAAGCATTAAAATCGTTTCTTATAGATGCTGGTGTTGTAACACGAGATGATGTTACTTCTGCGGAAGAAGTATCTAAAGATAAAAGATCTTCATTTGCAGATGTGCTTGTTTCTGAAAATAAAATATCAGAAACAGATTTGCGTCGAGCCCAGGCGTATGTTCTTGGTGTACCTTTCGTTTCTTTGGTTGATGAAAAGATAGATGCAGATGTGCTTTCTCTTATTCCAGAACCAATTGCAAAAAATCATAATGTTGTTGCTTATAAAAAAACAGAAACGACTGTTGAAGTTGCGATGCTCGATATTAATGATATATCAACAATTGATTTTTTAAGAAAAAAATTACAACAAAAAATTCTACCAAGACTTACAGATGTTTCTTCTATAAAACACGCACTAACTTTATACAAAAAAAGTCTTCGTGCAGAATTCGACGACATAATTCAAAAAGAATCTGTTTCAATTAAAGCTATAGCCGAAGGTGCAAATAATGGGGAAGCTGTTTCTGAGGCTGAATTAAAAGAGCTTGCCGAAGATTTACCTATCGTTAAGATTGTGGATTCTCTTATTTCACATGCTATTTTGCAAGATGCTTCTGATATTCACATAGAACCTTTAGAAGATTCTCTTGTTGTTCGTTATCGTATTGATGGTATTTTGCGTGACGCCATGGTTTTGCCAAAAGACTCTGCTCATGGAATTGTTGCTCGTATAAAAGTTCTTTCAAATTTGAAACTTGATGAAAAGCGACTTCCTCAAGATGGGCGTTTTAAAATATCTAATGAAGATCAAAAAGTTTCTTTTCGTGTGTCTACAATCCCAACATATTTTGGAGAAAAAACAGTTATTCGTATTTTGCGTGAAAACTCAAAAGGATTTTCATTAGAAAAATTAGGATTTCATGGTGAGTCTTTAGAGAGAATTCATGAAGCAATGAAACTTCACACTGGCATGATACTTGCTTCAGGTCCAACAGGTTCTGGTAAAACTACAACCCTATATACTATTTTGGATATGTTGAATACTCCTAATGTAAATATTTCAACAGTTGAAGACCCTATTGAATATCAGATGGCTCGTATAAATCAAACTCAAGTTCGTTCTGATATTGGAATGACTTTTGCAAATGGTTTGCGCGCACTTCTTCGTCAAGATCCAAATATAATAATGGTGGGAGAGATTCGTGATGGAGAAACAGCATCTTTAGCTATTAATGCTGCCCTTACCGGTCACTTGGTTTTATCAACTATTCACACAAACTCAGCTGCTGGTGCAATTCCTCGTTTTATCGATATGGGAGCCGAACCATTTCTTCTTGTTTCAACATTAAAGACTGTTATTGCTCAACGTCTAGTTAGAAGACTTGCTGATTCAAAAGAAAAGTACTTTATGAATGAAGCAGAGTTAAAGGCTCTAGGAAAAATAATTGATCTAGATAGAATGTTAAATCTTTTAAAAGAAGAAAATGTTGTTGATCAAAAAGTAGAATGGAAAGATGTACCTTTTTATAAGCCTGTAGGATCAGCTGATGCTGAAGACGGATATAAGGGGCGTGTAGGTATTCATGAAGTATTAAAAGTTACATCAACAATAAAAGATTTGATTATTTCAGGTGCTTCAGCTGACGCAATAGAAGCTCAAGGAAAAAAAGAGGGAATGATAACTATGCTTGAAGATGGTATTTTCCTTGCAGTACAAGGATATACAACAACAGAAGAAGTTTTGCGTGTTGTTTCTGAATAAAAAATATGAAATTTGCTTATGAAGCGATAAAAAATGATGGAACAAAAGAAAATGGGATCATTGAGTCTCCAGATAAATTTTCTTTGTCAAAACAGCTTAGATCTGAAGGAAAAACACTTTTAAATTTGAAAATAGTTGGCGAGAAAAAACCTCTTACTTTTTCTTTTGGTAGTGGAGTGGGTCTTTCAGAAAAAATAATGTTTACAAAAAATCTTTCAGGTATGCTTTCTGCTGGCCTTGCTCTTGCTCGTGCAATATCTATTCTTGAAAGACAAACTAAAAATATTATATTCAAAGATGTTTTATCAAAAATAGTAAATGATATTTCTGGTGGTAGTACATTCTCATCTTCAATGGAGAAATTTCCAAAAATTTTCTCAACACTTTTTATCTCAATGGTTAGAGCAGGAGAAGAATCTGGAGGAATGGTAGGAGCACTAAACGAAATTGGCCAAAGTCTTGAAAAGACATATTCTTTAAATAAAAAAATAAAAGGAGCTTTAATGTATCCTTCTATTATTATTTCAGCAATTTTTATTATAGGTATTTTGATGTTTATTTTCGTTGTACCAACTCTCACAAAAACTTTTAAAGATGTTGGAGCTGAACTGCCATCTTCTACTAAAGTTGTTATTTGGATAAGTGATACACTATCAAATCATTTGTTGTTGGTTGTTTTATTTATAATAATATCTGGTTTTGGAATCTATTTTTTTGGAAAATCTTCTTTTACAAAAAAATATGCAGACAAAATTATTTTGAAATTACCTATTATTGGTAATATAGCGCGTGAAGCAAATAGTGCTCGCACAGCAAGAACACTTGCTTCACTTTTGATTGCTGGTGTTCCTGTAACTCGTGCTTTGGATATAACAAAAGAAGTCTTGCAAAATAGTTTGTATAAAAAACTAATTGAAGATGCTAAGGTTGCTGTTGAAAAAGGAGAGCCTTTGTCTGGTATTTTTAAAGCAAATGAAAATCTATATCCTGTAATGTTTGGTGAAATGGTGGAGGTTGGAGAAGAAACAGGAAAACTATCTCAAATGCTAATAGATGTTGCGCTTTTTTATGAAGGTGAAGTTGAATCAAAAACAAAAGACTTATCTACTATTATAGAGCCTATACTTATGATATTTATCGGTGTGGCTGTTGGATTTTTTGCTGTTTCAATGCTTTCACCAATGTATTCTTTGATGGATAATATATAAATTATGAAAAATTTCTACACAAAAAACATTCTAGGTTTTACCCATACACCAAAAATTTTGGTGTATGGGTTTACGTTTATGGAGACAATAATAGCTCTCGGACTACTTTTATTAATGCTTGCTATTGTTTTGCCAAATATAAAAAATTCTAGAGGTAGAAATAATTTAAATTCAACATCTTCTCAAATAATTTCTGTTATTGAAAAAGCTCAAAACCAAACATTAAATTCTTTAAATGGTTTACAATATTCTGTACGTATTGAGTCTACAAGAGTGGTTTTATTTTCTGGTACAAATTTTACTGAAGGTGCTGTAGGTAATGAAATTCTGTTATATGAAAATGGTGTACAAGCTGCATGGTCACTAAATGGTGGAGGACAGACATTAAGCTTCGCTAGACTCACTGGTGATACAAATAATTATGGTACAATAACAATATCACTCACCACACTCCCTTCGACAAATAAAATTATAACTGTTTTAAAAACAGGATCAGTGAGTGTTAATTAAAATGAAAAAAAGTTTTCTTAAACCAAATTTAGGATTTTCTTTGATTGAAGTTATTATTGCTTCAGCTATTGTTAGTTCTTTGGTTTTAGCTATATCATTTGTTTCAACAAAAGGAATAACTCTATCAAATAGAGCTTTAAAAGAGGTTCAAACAACAAACTTATTGTCAGAAGGAGCTGAAGCAGTTCGTCTTATTCGCGATAATTCTTGGACAAATATCTCAAGTCTTCAAGTCGGTACGAATTATTATCTTTATTTTAATACTACTACTAATCTCTGGTCTCTTTCACAAACACCCAATACTATAGATTATTTCACTAGAATTATTACAGTCTCAAATGTTTATAGAGATGTAAACAATGACATTGCAAGTACTGGAACTCTCGACAGTAATAGTAAACTTTTTACAATAACAACAACTTTCAATACTAAAGAAGGAACTGTAACAAAGCAATTACAACTTTATATTTTTAATATTTTCTAATTTATATGAGACTACAAAAAGGATCAACAATAATCGAAGTTCTAATTTATCTTCTTATTTTTGTGGTTTTGTCTGGTGTAATTATTTATTCATACAGTATTTCAAACAGTTCTTTCAAAGAAGTCGTAGCTCGTCGTTATTTGATCAGTGTTGGAACAAAAACAATGGAGCGGTTCACTAGAGAAATTAGAAAATCAGAAAGTATAAATAGTGTAAGTAGTACTTTTGGTACAAATCCTGGAGTTCTTGTTTTAAATCAACCAAGTTCAAAAATTGTTCGTTTTGATGTGTCTGGAAATTCAATTAACCTTACAGAAAATGGTGTGCTTTCTGGGAATATTCTTTCAAGTAAATTAACTCTATCTAGTCTAATATTTAGAAAAATAACTACAGCAACAGGTGAAGGTGTAAAAATAGAATTACAAACTTCAATTAATGGTGGTAATGGTTTAATTACAGAAAATTTTTATCAAACAGTTTCTCTTAGAGGTAATTATTAATATGAAAAAAACTTTAAAGAATCAAAGTGGAGCAGCAATGACTATAGTGGTTTTATTTTTTGCTTTAGCTAGTGCAACAATAACCACAGGTATAATTAGTCCAATAGCAAGAGATTTTAAAACTAATCATGCAAAATTAAAATCAGAACAAAGTTATTTTCTAGCAGAATCTGGGATAGAAGATGCTTTTTATAGAATAAAAAACAACATAACAATAGATACAACAGAAACTCTTGTACTAGGTGATTCATCTTCAACTTCAATAATAAGTACAATTAATACAAATCAAAAACAAATCAATTCTACTGGACAAATGGACTCTTATGAAAGAAACTTAGGACTTACTATTACACAAGATACAGGTGTCTCTTTTAACTACGGTGTTCAAGTTGGTAGAGGAGGTATCAATTTAACAGGAAGTGCAAAAATAAAAGGAAACGTATACGCAAACGGACCAATCACGGGTGATGGCTCAGCTTCAATTACAGGCTCAGCTACATCTGCAAATAGTCCTACAACAGCTGATCAATATAACGGCGAAGGAACTCCAACTTACGATATCTCTGTAGGTAATACTTCAAATACTGATATAGCTCAAAGTTTCAAATTAACAACAACAGCTCAATTGAGTAAGGTTCAGCTATACCTAAAGAAAACTGGAAATCCTTATAATACAACTGTCTATATATTGCCAAACAATGGAAGTAATCCTGGCTTCGGATCACTTGCTCAAGGTACACTTTCTTCTTCTCAAGTATCCACATCGTATGGTTGGGTTGATATTAGTTTTACAACAAATCCTACATTAACAGCCGGTACAACTTACTGGATTGTTATGACAACAACTTCAGGTGGAGGATATTACTCTGCAGGTGGAAATAATGCTGGATATATTCCTGGCGCTTCAAAAAAAGGTGCAGTGTTTGGTGCTTGGAGTAATCTTTCACCTTCAACTCTTGATTTTTATTTTAATGTATTCTTGTCTAGTATAAATGGAAGAATTGCTGGAAATTCAGGTAGTCAATGGAATCAATTTCGAGTAGGTACTACAAGTGGTGATGCGAGAGCAAATACTGTTAACTATACAAATGTAACAGGATCTCTTTATTGTCAGAGTGGTACAGGAAACAATAAAATATGTAATACAACTCAAGCCGATCCAGCATACCAAGAATTCCCAATATCTGAAGGTAATATTGAAGAATGGAAACAAGAAGCTTTAGCTGGAGGAACTCATAATGGAAACTATGATGTTTCTGGAAGTAATACAGCAACTCTTGGTCCAAAAAAGATTGTCGGTAATCTAACTGTTGGAGGAAGTGGAACTCTTTATGTTTCAGGAACACTTTGGGTTACAGGAAACATAACACTCTCTGGTTCTGGTAAAATTGTTTTAGCTTCCGCTTCTTATGGAAACAGTAGTGGAATTATTATTACAGATGGTAAATTTGATAATGGAGGAAGTGGACAAGTTAATGGAACAGGTCAAAATGGTAGTTATGTTCTAATGATAGCTTTATCAAACTGTGATTCTGCTACTTGTGGCTACAATGCAATAAATGTTTCTGGATCAGCTGGCTCTGTTGTTTTGTATGCACCATATGGGACAATCAATTTTTCTGGATCAGCAAAAGCAAAAGAAGCGACTGGTTATAGAGTTACACTTTCTGGTTCGGCTGAAGTTGAATATGAATCCGGACTTGCTGACATGAACTTTAATTCTGGACCTTCCGGATCTTGGACACCTAGTGGTTGGAGTGAAACAGAATAATTTTTAAGACTTCATATAGTGGTGTATAATATCAGATATGGAACCACTAATTATTGGAAACTGGAAACTAAATCCAAAATCTTCAAAAGAGGCAATTAATACTTTTAAAGCAATAAAAAAAGGATTGCAAAAAGATAGTAAAGCTGTCATATGTTCTCCAACTCTCTATATACCAGAACTTTCAAAATTAATAAGTAAAAATATTTCTATTGGAGCACAAGATGCTTTTGAAGTAGATCTCGGTGCATACACTGGTAAAATATCTGCATTTATTTTAAAACAATACAAAGTTTCTTATTGTTTGGTAGGGCACTCAGAAATGAGAGGGAGTGGT
Source organism: Minisyncoccota bacterium (assembly GCA_031972855.1). GTDB lineage: Bacteria > Patescibacteriota > Minisyncoccia > Phycocordibacterales > UBA9973 > JAIXRY01. The sequence goes on along the minus strand of DALYDY010000001.1, from coordinate 53,832 downwards.
GATACTGATGAAATTGTTTCTCAAAAATTGCGAAGCGTTTTAAAACAGGGTATTACTCCAGTTCTTTGTGTTGGAGAAAAAGAAAGAACAGAAGAACATTGGTATCTACATGTAGTAAAAGAACAAATTCTCAAAGCCTTTGAAGGATTTACTTCAAACGAAATAAAAAAAGTTGTTATCGCGTATGAACCAATATGGGCAATAGGTAAAGATGCTGTAAGGTCTTCTACTCCAAGCGAATGTGAAGAAATGACCATCTTTATTCGTCGTGTCGTTGCTGATATTGTTGGTGAAAAAATAGCTCACGACATAAAAGTTCTATACGGTGGGTCAGTAGACAAAGCTAACGCGCAATCTTTTATGGATATACAAGGTGTAACAGGACTCCTTATAGGTAGAGTCTCGCTTTCACCAAAGGATTTCACAGGAATTATTAATAACGCTTACGACAAACTAAAAGAAAAGAATAAACAATATGCAAACACTCAAAAAAATCAAAGAAAAACTAACATCAAAAAATAACAAAGTTCTTGTTCGTGTTGATTTCAATGTTCCTATTGAAAATGGAAAAATACAAGATACATTTCGTATAGACAAAGCCCTTCCAACTATTGAATTTTTGGTGAAACAAAAAGCAAGAGTTATTCTTCTCGCTCACTTAGGTGAAGACGGAACACAAACTCTCGCTCCTGTTGCAAAATATTTGAATAAAAAAATAAAAACAGTATTTCTCCCAACAACAAATCTTAGAGAGATAGAAGAACTTACAGATAAAATGATAGGAGGGGATATTGTGCTTCTCGAAAATATCCGTCGTTTTGCTGGTGAAAAAGAAAATGATACTGTTCTTGCAAGATCCCTGTCTCGTATGGGTGACTTATATGTAAACGATGCTTTCTCAGTTTCTCACAGAAAACATGCTTCAGTTTTTGGAATTGCGAAACATCTCCCTTCATTTGCTGGGCTTCAACTCGAAGAAGAAATAAAAAATCTTTCAAAAGTTCTCGAACCAAAACACCCATTTCTTTTTATACTTGGAGGGGCGAAGTTTTCTACAAAACTTCCTCTTTTGAAAAAATACCTTGAAAGTGCTGACTCTGTATTCATTGGTGGTGCTCTTGCAAACAACGCTCTCAAAAGTGCTGGATTTGAAGTTGGAACATCTCTCGTAGATGATGGATTTGAAGTTCCAAAGAATATTTTGAAACACAAAAACTTCTTCCTTCCTATGGATGTAGTAGTAGAAGAAAATAGTGCATCACATACATGTACCGTTGCCGAAACAACAGAAACAGAAAAGATTGTAGATATTGGAGCCTCTACTGTAAAAGAAATTCTCGCGCTAGCAAAATCTTCAAAGCTTGTTGTGTGGAATGGACCTCTCGGATTTTATGAACACGGATACGACAAGGCAACAAAAGAATTATTGAAAGGTTTGGCAAAACTAGAAAAGACTGAAGTTATTATTGGGGGAGGTGATACAGTAACTCTCGTCCAAAAAATGAAACTCACAGACAAATTCACTTTTGTCTCAACTGGAGGAGGGGCAACACTTGAATTCCTCGCAAAAGGAACTCTGGTAGGAATAGATGTTTTAAAATAAAATTTGTTAATAAAAAAAGCCCTGAAAAGGGGCTTTTTATGTGTTGTATTTTGGATAATATGATGGACCCAAGAATCTTTCCATAGCCATATTCATTTTTGTATAAGTGGGACGTTTTCTCCTCCTCATATTTTTTTAGAAAGATATCTGGTTATTATCTGGTTTTTTCTATTTTCCATTTTTCTTTTATTTATACACCAAGTAAATGCTTTTTCAAAATAAAAACCCTTAAAGGGCTTTTAGCGGAATCTTCCAATAGGTCCGTCCAATATTCCAAAGAATAATAGTATTTTTTCGATCCAATTAGAATTTTTCTTTTTGGTGAATTTTCTAAAAATCATAACTCTTTGAGCTAGATTCTTTTGATTTATAGTCTTGTTTCTCATTTTTATTTTATTTATATACTAAAAATGATTTTTTTCAAAATAAAAGCTCTAAAATTATTTTAGAGCTTCGCTTATGTTTATTTTCCTTAACAAATCTAGAGCTATTTTTATTCCATAGCCTGAAGCTAGATTTTGATTAAAATCAGAAGGGCTATTATCTAGAATTTCAACACTTCTCTTCACTTCATTTGGAGGTGTTCTAAGTATAAAATTTCTCTCTTTTGTTAAAAGTTCACTTGTTTTCATAAGTATTTAATTTCTTTAAATACTATACTAAATATGAATTTTTACAAAAAACCTTTATTTATAAGGTTAAATTAGCACAATATATATCTATTGACAAATAGGTATATATTGTGCTATAATATAGTTAATAAAGAGTTCTTTGAAATATGCTTAGGTTTGGTTAGTTTTTAGAGAATTCAATGTTTTGAACTTCTAAAAACTAACCAAAAAAAACACATATATGAAAAACTTAATTTTAAGCGCGTCTTACCCTGGTTTTATTTTTGATAATATAAAGGGTGATACTGCTCTGGGCATTATTGCTCAGGGATTTGCCATTGCGATTTGGAAGATCTCTATTTTTGGTCTACCACTTCTTGGTACTCTCCACTTATTTACAAAGTAGAATACCTAAAAAAGCCCGGAATTTGCTTTCGCAAATTCCGGGCTAATTATTTTTAAAACTTCAATTTTTCTTGAACTTCTATCTTTTGTTCTTCACTCTCATATACTTTTCCGTGCCAATCCATATAACCGTCATTTGTATAGCGGGGGATTACATGAATATGACAATGTAAAACTTCGGGTCCAGCAGCTTCGCCATTATTCATATGAATATTTACACCACCAGCCTTTAATATTTCTTTTTGTTTTATTGAAATTTGTTTTGCAATTACAATCATTTTTGAAATTATTTCATCTGGAATTTCAAAAATATTTTCGTAAGGTTCTTTTGGTATTACGAGGGTGTGTCCGGGATTGATAGGGTTAATATCTAAGAAAGCGAAAACTTGATCGTCTTCATATATCTTCGCACAAGGTATTTCTCCTTTGATAATTTTTGTGAATATTGTTTCCATTTGATAATTATACCAAAATTTCTAAATTTGCGATTTTTATAAAAAAAGGGTACAGTAATAAAAATTTACAATATGGAAAAAAAATATATAAGTCATAATTTTGACGTTAGTGAACTTCTACATTTTCTTCAATTAGTAGAAGAAAATTTGTTTTCTGGAGATGAAATCGGAAGTTGTGTTCCGATAATAAAACTTCAAAATAAAAACTTCTCATTTAAGGGAGATTTTCATGATAAGATTTTTAGAAAAATTCATAGACCTGAAGTTTCGATTGAATTTGAAAATTGTGTTTTTTTAGGATCATTTTTCTTTGAAAATGTTGAATTTTCAGATATCTTATTTAAGAATTGTATATTTAGTGAAGAAGATTTTATTAATGGTACAAAAAATGTTAATGCATTAAATTTCAGTCATTCTTATTTAAAGAGTCTTGTTATTACACATTGCGTTTTTGATGCTCCTGTTGCGATTCACGCTTCCCAGATTGATACAATTGAAATTCTTTCATCAATTGGGCATTCGTTTGATCTTGGTTCATTAAATAATAATAAAACAAAGATTAAAATAAGAAAAAGTAATGGGATAATGAAGTTACCAATTGAAAATGAGGTGACTCTAGATGCTCAAAGTTCTTTTTCATTAAAAGAAAATACAATTTTTAGATTATACAAAACGCACTAATGTGCGTTTTTAATTTGCCACACACAAACAAAGACGTATATTTAATAAAAAAAGAGGCCGTAGCCTCAATTTAATACTGAAATAGGTTTATTTTGTTTTAATCTTTTAATATTGTAAATAAAAATAGACAGCATAAAACAAATAAAACCAATCCACAGAGTAAGAGTTTGATATGTTGGAATTATTTCATAACTCTTAGCACCTTCCAAACCCATTATCATGGTTCCAAAAACTGCATCACATAAAGGTATTCCCATGCCATATAGCAAAATAAGTCCTGTTATACCCATTCCTTTATCGTATTTTACGTAAAAGATAAATATTTTTTCTTGTAAAATATGAATACAAATAAACATTGCAAGAATGTAGAGAATTAATCTAATCCAAGGAATATAAGATTCTGTTTTGTTTGAAGTTAGAAAAACAAATTCTTTTTGTTCAGGAATAAATTTAATAAACAACGAAGAATATTTCTCTATCCTTTGTGTAAAAAATTTGTCTATGTAAATTCTTTCATCTAAATTAACACAAATATATTTTTTGGGTGAATTCATGGCTTGGACAAAATAATACATCCCAGCATTTTCTTGTAAATTTTTTACTGAAAAGCTATCCAGTATAGTTCTCTTGCGATAGGTGACTGTTACGGGCGATACATTGATAGGATCAAGGGTAAAATCTTCGAATGAATTTGGTACCTCAAAAGGAACTTCTTTTGTTATTGTTTGGTATTCAATACTGTAAAGTGTTGAATCCTTTAAATTCCAACCAAGTATTTTTTCTTGGGCAATGGATAATATTGATAATAATATAAATCCAGTTAATATGCTTATCTTTTTCATTTTTAAATAATTTTTGTTTTTTCTTATAATACTAAATATAATATTTTTGTCAAACACTATAATGTCTAAGTATTTTTATAACTTTATTGTGGAAGAAGTATATATGTAAGGTATAATCTCCTAATATGACACTACACGCACTGACAGAACAAATCCTTAATCAAAAAGGTATTCCACAAACAGAATGGGAAGATTTCCTTAATCCAAAATATGAACTTTTGGGAAATCCATTTTTGATGGCTGGACTTGAGACTGGTGTAGTGCGTCTATTTGAAGCTATTGATCACAATGAAAAAGTGATTATTTATTCTGATTATGACTGTGATGGTGTGCCTGCCGCTGCGATGTTCGATGATCTTTTCCAAAAGATTAATTTTCAGAATTATGAAATATATATTCCAGATAGACATGAAGAGGGGTATGGTCTCCATAGAGAAGCTATTGATGGATTTATAGAGAGTGGGGTTAAGTTGATACTTACTCTTGATCTTGGGATTACAGCTCACGAAGAGGTGATATATGCAAGTACTCATGGTATTGATGTAATTGTTACAGATCACCATTTACCGAAGAAACATGAAGATGGGAGTGATAATCTTCCAAAAGCGTTCGTAGTAATAAATCCAAAACGTTCTGACTGTAAATATCCAGAAAAGATGCTTTGTGGTGCAGGTGTAGGCTTCACTTTCATTCGAGGATTTTTGGAAAAGTATCGTGAATATTTCAAAGTGCCAGTTGGATTTGAAAAGTGGTCTCTCGACTTAGTTGGGATTGCAACATTGTCTGATATGGTTCCACTTATTGGTGAGAATAGAATACTCGCATCTTTCGGACTCAAGGTCATAAGACAAACAAAACGTTTTGGTCTCCAAGAACTTTTTCATGATGCTGGTGTAGAAACATTTCGTGTTACAGAAGATGATATAGGATTCACGCTCGCGCCACGCCTCAATGCTGCAAGTAGAATGGAGAGTCCAAAATTTGCTTACAATCTTCTTGCTGCAAAAAATATGAAAGACGGAAAAGAAGCCGCTATTCATCTCGGAAGTTTGAATGATAGTCGCAAGAGTGAAGTCGCTCGTATAATGAAAGAAGTCTACAAAAAGATGGAAGGAAGAGAAATAAATAAAGTTGTCGTTATTGGAGATAAGTCTTGGAGAGTGGGAGTACTCGGGCTTGTGGCGACTAAGATTGTCGAAGCGTACAAAGTGCCGGCTTTTGTCTGGGGGCAGGAAGGTGGAACACAAATAAAAGGCTCTTGTAGAAGCGACGGTAATACTCACTTGGTGACACTTATGACATCTCTATCTACAGATACAATATCAAACTTTGGAGGACATATTGGTGCTGGAGGATTCACTCTTACTGATGATGGAATATTTTCTTTGGAAGAAGAATTGATTGCAATAGTAGATGAACACAAAATTGAAAATGTTGAATCAGAAAAAAAAGGTATTGTTGTATCTTTGAAAAATTTTGGTGACGAAATGTATAACGCTGTAAATATTCTCGCACCGTTTGGATTTGAATTTGAAAAACCACAATTCATATTTCAAGACGCGACACTTGTGAGTTTTAGAAATTTTGGTAAAGAAAAGAATCATTTAGAAATAATTATTTCAAATGGAAAGAAATATATAAAAGCAATTCAATTTTTCAAGACGACAGATTCGTATAAAGGGAAGCTTGTGATAGGTGAGCCAATTTCTATCTTAGGGTTTATTGAAGAGTCATGGTTCTTGAGGAAGAGAGAACTTCGAATTCGAATCGTTGACATAGTATAGATTTGGGTATAGCATGTAACAAAAATAAAAGATTATGAAAAAAAGAAATTTCTTATTATCGCTTTTTGTTGCCATTGTTATTGTTGCAATACTTATACAAATGTATGAAATTATCCCAGGAAATGTTATCTCATACATAGGTTGTTCCTCTTCATTCTTTATTGTTGGGATTTCAGTTGTCTTAATTAAAAAATATTTTTCAAGAAGAAATATTAAAAGCACCGCATAGGTGCTTTTCTTTTTTAAATGCCTTTCGCCAAGAAAACATTTCTTGTTGTTTTCAAAATTATATAAAGATCAAGTATTATAGAATATTTTTTTTCATAAAATCTGTCATATTTAAATCCTAGTTTATATGTACATTTATGAATTTTATCATTCTCTATTCTTACTTGTGCCAACCCTGTAATTCCTGGAAGAATTTTTAATTTCTCTTCTCTATATAATTTTGGTAATGGTCTAGGACCAACAACACTCATGTCTCCTATTAATACATTTATGAACTGAGGTAATTCATCCATGTGTGTTCTGCGAAGTATTTTTCCAAACCAAAACATTCTATAATCATTCTTATCAGTAACTAATTTTTGATTAATATTAGAAAGTTTTTGTTTTAAGGATTTGAATTTGTAGATTGTAAAAACCTTACCATCACATCCAATTCTTTCAGAACAAAAAATAACAGGACCACTGTCTGATAAAATAATTCCTAAAGAAATTAATAAAATGATTGGTGCTGTAATTATGAGAATGACAATAGAAAACAATATATCAAAGATTCTTTTATATGGTTTCATATAGTTTTTTGTTTATACTATATTTAAAAATAATATATGTCAAATTATAGTTTTTTGATGTTATTATCTCTAATTATGTTTGACACACAAACATAATTACTATAAAGTTATTACAAATTAAAATTAAACAAATGAAAAATATAGTAGATTTTTTCCGAGATTATAAAATCTCTGAACTTCCTAATGTCCCAGATTTTTTAAATAAAGACCAAAAAACACTTTGGGATTTGTCAGACAAAATGCGGAAAGATTGGGTTCCTGTTTTTTGTGAGCATCTTCAAAAACAATTGGCCATACTTATACTTAGTAACTCAAACGAAGAAGTGAAAAGAGCTTGCGTTGAGAGTGTTAAAACTGTGATTTGTTTGAGGTATTTTTTAAGAAAAAATCCTGAAGCAAATTTCTTCCAGCAATGGATTGATTTTATGGAAAAAAATAAAAAAGAAAATGATCATATTTCTTTTCTTTCAAAGAGATTGATTAATTCGATTTTTAATAATGGGTGTTTAAAAGAAACCAGCGAAGAAGATGAGTTAACTATCTTTAATTCAGGTAATTTGTTTGTTGAAAATATTGCTCTCATTTTTGGAGGGTGTGGTTTCAGACTAAGTTTAAAAGAAAAAATAGACACTTCTTCAATTCTTTATATTGATAATTTTATTTGTAATAAAAATAACCAAGGAGTTTCACATTGTATTAGTTTGATTACAACAATAATTTCATACATTGATTGTATTAATCTAAATAATATTGATTCGTGGAGAGAATTCGAAACAAAAAGCGCTACGTTGTAGCGTTTTTCTTTTTGTTCTGCCTTTTGTTTCGCATTTCTGATACAATTCATATATGGAAAAAATAGAAATATATACAGATGGAAGTTCTCTTGGTAATCCAGGTCCGGGTGGGTGGGGCACTGTGATTTTGTTTCATCAGAAAGATAAGGCTAAAAGTACTATTGTAGAAATAGGAGGAAGTGAGAAACAAACAACCAACAACAGAATGGAGCTATTCTCTGTAATATCTGCCCTCGAAAGACTTCAAACAATCGATACAGATATTAAAGAAAAGATTGTAGTATATGCAGATTCTCAGTATGTGCTATCAGGAATAACCTCTTGGATAGATAATTGGGAGAAGAATAATTGGCGCACTGCAAACAAGAAAGAAGTCCTCAATCAAGACTTATGGAAGCGTCTCCGATCTGTTTCACAATACTTCAAAAATATTTCTTGGGAGAAAGTGAAGGGTCATGCGGGTGTTTCTGGAAACGAAAGGGTAGATACGATTGCGACTACCTACGCACAGACTGGAACATGTGCTCTCTACCAAGGTCAGTTACACGAGTATGAAAAACGTTTTGGTAAATTGTAAATAAAAGGTTATGAATAAAAAATATGTAGATATTATTTTGGTCGGACTTGTGGGTGTTATAACTTTGGTCCGGCTTTTTTTATTCTCAACAACTCTCCCAAATATCTTCAAAGATAATTTTGATAAAAAGGTAATAGTGTCTGGTAAGGTCGTTTCACCTGTTGTAGAAAGTGAATATACTTTTTCTTTTAATGTTAGACCTGATAATCAAAATTTTTTAGTACTTGTAAGAACTTATGAAAATCCAAAAGTATTTTTTGGAGACAAAATAAAACTGTCGGGAAAATTAGAAAAACCAGAACCATTTGAGACTGATAATGGTAGAGAATTTGCATATGATACTTATCTTGAATCTCAAAATATTCTAGCAATAATTTCAGGATCTAAAATATCTAAAATAGATAGACCAAAATATTCTATAAAAAGATTTTTATTTTCCTTTCAAAATAATTTTAAAAATTCTATTAATAAACTTTTGTACGGGAATGAGAGTGCGTTAGCCAATGGAATATTACTTGGAGACAAAACTGGTTTTGATAAAAAAATAAAAGATGATTTTGTTAGAACAGGGACTATTCATATTGTCGCTTTGTCTGGGTACAACATAACTATAGTTGCAGAGAGTATTACATCTGTACTTCGACAAATATTTTCATTCAATGTTTCAATCTTTGGAGGAATTATTGGAATTATATTTTTTGTAATTATGACAGGAGGTTCGGCGACTGCTGTACGGGCTGGTATTATGGCTATCATTGTTCTTATAGCAAAATATACAGGACGCACCAACATTGCTCTTCGTACACTTGTGATAGCAGGTCTTATTATGATACTCATTGAACCAAAAGTTATTTTTAATATTTCATTTCAATTGTCATTTCTTGCAACTTTTGGAGTTATTGTGATTGCTCCAAAAATAATTAAATATTTATTTTTTATAACATTGAGGTTTGGTATTAGAGAACTTCTCGCAACGACCTTGGGAGCGACTCTCATGGTACTGCCTCTAATAATATTTTCTACAGGTATTGTTTCTGTATTTTCTATTCCTATAAATATTTTAATTATTCCACTTATTCCTTTAGCGATGCTTCTTTCATTTTTGGTTGGAGTTTTTGGATTGATATATTTACCGCTCGCAATACCTTTTTCTGTTATTTTAGAATATCTTCTATTTTTGATCTTAAAAATAATTAGCTTTGTTTCGAGTGTTTCTACTTCTGTAATGTATATACCTGAATTTTCTATTTGGTTTTTAATTTTTATATATACACTTATATTTTATTTTTCTTTAAAAAGTTTTGACAATAAAAAATAAAAGTATATACTTTTTGAAAATTAATTAAAAATGAAAAATAAAAACTTTTGGGCAAAAGTATATTGGTATTTTTGTCCTCATCATGATTGGAAGTATAAACACTATATTCATCCTCTACTTTTTATAATTAGAGAAGTGGTTTATTGGGGTGCTCTTGTTTCTGGAATAATTTCTTTGATAGATACTGAGTCTTTGTATTTTTTTGTATTCTTTTTTGTCTTTTGGGTATTTTTCAATTTTTATGTAAGATCTCAAATTAGGATTGCTCAATATAAAAAAAGAAAAGGTATTCTATGGTCTTTAATATAAAAACCTCCGTGCGGAGGTTTTTTAATTTATTTTGCTTTGTTAAAATTTTCTTCGATTACGCTCCAATTTATATTTTTGAAGAATGCTTCAACATAGTCTTTCTTTGCTGATGTGGGGAAGTCATATACATATGCATGTTCCCACATATCGATAGCGAGAATCATTTCACAACCATTCAATTGGCCTAAGTGTTGTTCGTCCACCCATGAAGCGATAAGTCTATCTTCGCGCTTGTCATACCACAGTACTGCCCATCCAACACCACGAGTGAGAGCAATATTTTTGAAGCCCGTCATGAATATTTCGAAAGACACGCATTCTTGTGATATTTTTTTCGCGAGGTCACTTTCTGGATCAAGTTCTTTTGGTCCTCCAGATAAGGAACTGAAATAAACTTCGTGATTTCTCATTCCATTGTATTCGAAAGAAAAGCGGCGGAAGAGTTCTGCTATAAGATATGAATTATCAGCTCCATCGCGGAAAAATTCTTCACTCAATTTACTTATTTTTTCTACAACATTATTGGTGTTGTTTACGTATCCTTTATAAAGTTTTAGATGTTCTTCTATATTTTTAGTACTTATTCCTGATAGTTCTGGGATCTCAAAAGTTTTTTCTATGAATTTTTGCATAATTCCTATTATACTAGAATTATGCAGTCAACCAAATGGCTTTGGAGAATTGTTTTAATTCTTATTTTAATAACAATAGGGTCATCTATATTTTTGTTTAAGAACAAAAAGTCTCAAGAATATTTTTCTATATCATTTTTAGATGTTGGGCAGGGTGATAGTATATTGATTCAAGCTCCAAACAGTAGACAATTACTTGTTGATGGAGGTAGAGATAAGAAAGTCTTGAGTAAGTTGAAAGAAGTATTACCGGTAAATGATACTAGTATTGATGTGGTAATAGGCACTCATCCAGATGCAGACCACATCGGAGGATTGGTTGATGTTTTGAATAATTATAATGTTGGCGCGATATTGGAGCCAGGAGTTTCTTCAAGTTCAAAAATATATTCATCATTTCAAAATTTAATAAAAGAAAAAGATATCCCTCATTTACTTGCAAGAGCTGGAATGAATATTGTACTTGATAAAGAGAATCAAATAACTTTCCGTATTATTTTTCCAGATCAAGATGTAACAGGGTGGGAGACCAATGAAGCTTCAACCGTAGGGATACTCGAGACTCCTTACGGAAATGTTTTACTGACAGGAGACTCTCCAGCTTCTAAAGAATTATATTTAATAAATAGAGACGGTGACAATTTACGTGCAGATATATTGAAGCTCGGACATCATGGATCTCGAACTTCTACATCTCTAGAATACTTAAAAATTGTTCAGCCAAAAGTCGCAATAATTTCGGCTGGTATTAATAATTCATATGGACACCCACACAAAGAAATTACCGATAGATTAAACTTTTTGAAAATTACATATTTGGAAACAAGTACAGAAGGGACGATAAAATGCTTCCCTAAGAGTATGATTTTGGTTTGTGAGTAATTTGACAAAATATACTTATATAAGTATATTTAAGAAAATTTAAAAAATAAATGGAAAAAACACCAAACATCTATCCTAATTTCTATTCTTGCTTGAAAGAAATAGGCAACACAACAGAACATGCAATTGAAGAATTGCATGGTTTTGTAAAAGACCCACTACATATCTATTTCCGTTCAGAATTAAAGAGTTTGTCAAAGCTTGTAGATTTATTTGATTATAAAATACACAATAAAGCTAATAAAAATAGTGGAATTGTTGAAATATCGAACACATTAAGGGATGTGCTAAATATTTGTACTGAAGATCATTTTAGTAAGGTTGAAGTTTTTTCAGCAGAAATAAAATACCCTTCAATGTACAAAGAAATTTCTCCAAAAGGAAACGGTGAAATAACTTTAAAAGTTAAAGGTTTATTAGGTAATGTATTTAGTATTAAACCAGAATTACGTTTATCTAGTGGACAAGTTACAACTAGGAGTAGTTCACGTCTTAAACCTGGTCCTTCCTGTGCTATTAATCCAAATGGGAAAGAATTTAAAAAACTTTATTATGAAGGAGAAAATCTTGATAATTTGTTAAATAATATTCCAATCATATTAAGAATATTCCAATCTTTGGATCATGAAAAAATATTCTCTTTAAATTATTCAAATAGAAAAAAGATTAAAGGTGAAGAAATTTATGAATTTTTATAAAACCAAACCGAAAGGGGAGGTTTTTATTTTTGAAATTATTTTTTCAAACTATCTCTTATTTCACGAAGAAGGAGAATTTGTTCTGAAGTTTCTTCTTGTTTAACTTCTTCTTTTTGTTCACGACGAAGACGGTTCATCATTTTTATTGCAACAAACATAACTGTTGCTACTATAACAAAATCAAATAATGTTTGTACAAAAGCTCCAATGTTTAGAGTTATTGCTGGGGCTACATCTGTTGCACTTCGAAGAATAAATTTTATATCAGTAAAATTCACTCCACCAATCAAAAGTCCAATAGGAGGCATAATAACATCAGAAACAAGCGATGAAACAACTTTTCCAAATCCGCCACCGATAATTATACCTAGAGCAAGATCAACAACACTTCCTTTTGTTGCAAATTCACGAAGTTCTTTTAAAAATGTGTGAGGTTTTTGTATAAGATTTTCTTTCATATAATATGAAGTATATCACAGTGGCTATAGAGAAGTGATTGTGGGGTATTTAAAACAAAAAAGTGGGACCCGAAGGGTCCCACTTTTTTATAATTATTTTATCAAACCAGCTTTTTTAAGAGTTTGGAATGCACCGTTTTTTGCAATAGTGCGGATTGCTTTTGTAGATAGGTTTAGTACAAATGTTTGTCCAAGTTCAGGAACAAAAATACGCTTCTTTTGAAGATTGATGTATTTACGAACCTTTCCTGTTGGAGTGTATTTTGTAGCACGAACACGATTAGAGTATCCGCCTCCTACTATTGAACTTTTTTTAGTTATTGCACAAGCTTTTGCCATAGACCGTTATATTACCACAATGCTTTATTTTTCGCAAGAAAATAAAGAGTAATTAATATATCGTGGATAAGGTATAGAAAATATAATAAAAATAAGTATAACTACTATATTATGTATACTTTTTTCCATGCTATAATTAAACCCTATGGAATTAATACAAGGTATATTTTATGTAGTAATATTGATGCTTTCTGTGATTATTCACGAAATAGCTCATGGATACGCAGCTCTTTCACAAGGTGATCCAACAGCCAAGCTGTCAGGGCGTCTTACAATGAATCCTATAAAACACTTAGACCCTATAGGTTCTATATTTTTGCCACTTATTCTTGTTCTTACTAATGCAGGATTTATTATTGGTTGGGCAAAACCTGTTCCTTACAATCCAAATAATTTAAGGAATTTTAAATGGGGAACATTATTGGTTGCCAGTGCTGGTATTATTTCCAATCTAGTTTTAGCGATAGTTTTTGGTCTTCTTATAAGATTTTCACCAGTACTCGGACTCACAGCACCTGGAATACTTCAAGCATTCTCTGCTATTGTGATTGTAAATATAATTCTTGCTATTTTTAATCTTATTCCAATACCACCTCTTGATGGTTCAAAAATTCTTTTTTCTTTACTACCTTCAAAATATTACAATGTTCAAAGATTTTTAGAACAATATAGTTTAGTAATACTGCTTTTCTTCATTTTCTTTTTATGGCAATCAATAGCAATGCCTATACTATATTTTTTATTCTTGTTACTCACAGGAATTTCTCTATAAAATATATATTAAATAGTTTATAATTTATATTATGAAGCGCATATGGATAATTATTTCTTGCGCTCTGGTCTTTTTTACTGGGGCTTTATCTTTGCGTGCGTCTGTAACAGTTGGAACAATTGACTCTACTTTCAGATCATCTATATTCTCTGATGGATTTGGAAGATTGAATGCTGGAAAATACACTGACACAGCTTTGGATTCATATAATGTAGTAATAAATGATGCTTCACTTACAGGATATATGTGGGGAGAACAAATTGGATGGATAAATCTCAATTGTTCAAATACGAATATTTGTGGAACAAATGATTTTAAGGTTGCTAATACTAAATATGGAATTATTTCCGGATATGCTTGGGGAGAGAATACCGGTTGGGTTAATTTTGGTCCATTTGTAAATAATTCAGCCACAACAGTAACTATTAATAATAGTGGAGAATTCAATGGATATGCTTGGACTCAAAATTATGGTTGGATAAAATTTTCTTGTGATACGGGAGATGCTGATTATCCAAACAGTTGTGTAAAGACTGATTGGAGACCTGTTCCTGCAAGACCTCTATGTAACAATACTCTAGATGATGACAATGACTTCATGATTGATTATCCAAGCGATGGAGGCTGTTTGAATCTAGAAGATAATGATGAATCTGGGCCTTTTACACCCCCACCTCTTGATTGGATAAATCCACTAAATCCTGTAAATCCAGTAACTCCTTGTACAGGTCTTCTTTGTTTTATAAAAGAAGAAATTAAAAAAGACGAAATAAAAAAAGAAGAAGATATTTTTGAAATAAAAAAACCAACACTACCACCACCAAGACCTTTTTCATATGGAAGAAGACTTGATCCTTATGGAAAACCATTCTCATCTCTAAATGATCTAGACCCAATCACTTTTATAACTCAAGGATTACCAAATGTTTTTGATAGAACATTTAATAATATTAAAATAAGTTCTGAAACATTACTTGAATTTGCTTTTGATACTGCAAGAGGGGTAAGTGTTGCTTTGTCTGACAAAGAGACACGTTCAAATATTGGTGCGATATCAGTACTTGGACTTATTGTGTCCACTGTTGTATTGTCTATGACAAGTTTCTTCTATACACCACTTGCTTTCTCAGAACTATTTTTGGTCCCAGGAAGATTTATTTCCCTTATACTTTCAATGCTTGGTATTAGAAAGAAAAAGGAGTCTTGGGGTAAGGTTCAAACAGAAAATGATGTTCCAATAGATCCTGTATTTATGGTTCTTATTGATTCTCATGGAAGGGAAGTTGCCGGAACAATGACAAATCATAGAGGGGAATATAGCTTCAGTGTAGCTCCTGGTACATATAGAGTGCTCGCTAGAAAATATGGCTACGAACCTTTGCATCAAGAAATGAGTATTACTGTTCCTGAAAATGGTTTACCTACAACAAATATAATAATGAAGCAGGTAATACCAAGCGCTCATGTAAAAATAGATAAAGATGATAAATATACAGTTCAAGAATTGGTAGCTCTCGTATCTGAAGCATTCTTTGTTTTGGGTGCTGGTCTCGTGGTGTTGTTAGTTATTACAAATCCAGAAAAAGACTATATTTTTGTGGCAAGTATTTACGCTCTCGTACTTATAGTCAAATCTTTTGTTGTGCGTGCTTTAAAATTTGCAAAATAGTATATTTTATAGTACACTGTCGGAACGCAATTCTTTCTTGTTTCTAAGGAGCGAATGCTATGGCTTTTATCAATTATCCGTGTGGTGAGAGAAATCGAACCATTTATTTATGCCTACAATTAGTCAGCTTATTAAGAAAAACCGCACAAAAGTAACAAAGCGCTCAAAAGCTGTTGCTCTTGCGAAAGGTTTCAATCACATTCATAACCGTCCAGTATATTACCCTGCGCCTTTTAAACGCGGTGTTTGTACAAAGGTTACAACAACAACTCCAAAGAAGCCTAACTCAGCGCTTCGCAAAATCGCTCGTGTACGTCTCACTAATGGTGAAGAAGTAACAGCATACATTCCAGGTATCGGTCACAAACTCCAAGAGCACTCAGTAGTGATGCTTCGTGGTGGTCGTGTGAAAGACTTGATCGGTGTACGTTACACTATTGTTCGTGGTCGTCTTGACGCTACTGCTCCAGATAAACGTATGAAAAGTCGTTCACGTTATGGTGCAAAGCGCCCTAAAGCAGCAAAATAGAATTAATCTATGAGAAGAAAAGTAACAAATAGAAATATCGCAAAACCAGACGCAGTCTACAATGTAGAACGTGTAAGTAAATTTATTAACTACATGATGTGGGATGGTAAAAAAGTTACAGCTGAAAAAGCTGTTTACGGTGCATTTGATATTATAAAAGAAAAACTAGGAACAGATCCTTTGGAAGTTTTTGATAATGCACTTAAAAATGCAGCTCCAATGATTGAAGTTCGCTCACGTCGTATTGGTGGTGCAAACTATCAAGTTCCTCGTGAAGTTCGTCCAGAACGTCGCAATGCTCTTGCAATGCGTTGGATAAAAGAAGCTGCTCGCGCAAAGAAAGGTGTACCTATTGCACAAAAACTTGCAGAAGAAATCATTCTTGCTTCAAATAATGAAGGTACTGCTGTGAAAAAGAAACAAGATACTCACAAAATGGCAGAATCAAACAAAGCGTTCGCTCACTTTGCTTGGTAAAAATAAAAAACTCTGACATTGTCGGAGTTTTTTATTTTTACCCTGAGCGAAGTCGAAGAGTATGAATCTTAAAAACACAGAGTGGCGTCCATAGGACGCCACTCTGTGTTTTGACAAAAAACATAAAAAGAGTAGAGTAAAGGAAAATTAAAAAATAAATAATCATGAAAAAAGATGAAATCAAAAAGAAGATCTGGGACGAGGTCCTAGGTCAGACTCCTCAAATTCAAGCAAGAGCTATAAACGCTCTCGACAAAAAATACATCATCCCCACTTCTGATTTTTTGTGGGACCATGGTAAGAAAGATTTTTTGAAATTTCTTTCGATAAGTGTGTTGATTGTAATGGTTAAAAACCTTTTTGAAGCAGAACTTTTTACAGATAAGAAAAAAACAGAACCAACCAGGGGGAACTTATTTTTAAAGGAAATTATAAAACTTGATAAATTTTCTAAGGTGTGGAGTGGAGTTCAAGATATTAATCCCACAGAAATGTTTCAATTGATTCCTGGAAATTTATTGCAAGCAAGTCTTGTTTTAAAACTTTCTGATATCTCTATTGATAATGATTACAAGAAGGTCAGCTCATTTATAGATGAACACAGTCGGAATCAAACTCTTCGTGAAGCAGCATGTTTAGACAGGGATGATAAGGCTGGTTTCAAATCCGCTAATACATATTCCGCGTTTGTGAATAAATTATCAAATAAGTCCTATGAATGGGTTCGTGAACTTCTTGTTGTATTGTCAGATGAAAAAAAGTTGAAATACATATACAATTCGAAGCTTCGTGCAGAAGATTTGCACAAGATTTTTTCTGTAATAATTTCATTTGGTGGACATATTAGTGATGATCGATATAATCCGGAGCCACTCTGTCTTGGATTCTTATCTTATAACAGTGATATGTTTTCTAAAAGTACAGCACATACAGAGAAAGTTGAGAGTGCTGTTGAAGAAGGAATTTCTAACTTTATTGAAGTTTTCAATAAACACGTAAAAGAAAAAGGTATATCTACAACCACAATTGATTTACTTAATTTTTTCTTAGAGGTTGCGTATGTCGGAAAAAGAGAGTTGGTTCAATCACTCCCACTTTCATCAATAAAGAAGTTGTTTGATTCCAAAAATTGTTTGTGGATGAAGAATTATTTATCTCAAGATCAAAAGATCAACCTAAAAAATGATTCATCGGTGGGAGCTCTTGATGCTCATCGGGTACTTTCTGAAGAATTACCCAAAAATGTTATTTCTGATAAAACTGCAAAAAGTATTCTGTCTCTTCCTATAAGAGAGAAGATACTTCTTATTGGTCTTAGTTCATAACATGAACCCTGGAATAATCCAGGGTTTTTCTTTTTGACAAAATCTATAAAAAGAGTAGAGTAGGATAAAATTAATAAAAAATGAATAATATGCAACAAATCGGTCTAAAAGAACATGGATATGTTTTTATTCCACATCAAATCGATAAAGAGATCATTAAAAGATTGATTTCAAAATGGATTGAATTTCATAGCCAACCATTGGAACACAAAAAAACTTTTGTTTTTGGTGAGAATGGAGGATATGAGTATAAGGGTCCAGAACATCCTGATTTTAAAGAAAATTTTCACATTTCTTTGAATTATCTTGAAAATAATATTCATACCTATAATGGTATTGATATGAATTTTTTTAACATTGCCTCTGCTTTTATTTATGAAAATAAGGATTTAATAAAAGAAGCTGTTAATATTGTTACCTTAGGTAACTTATCTGAACTTCAGGTTGAAGAAGCTGTAATGAATGCTCAACTTCGTTTTCTTCATTACCCGTCTCGTGATTTTGTTGAAGGGGGAATACTCGCTATACCTCATGTAGACAAAGGTATAACAATACACTTCACCGAAGACGCTCCAGGATTTCAGGTATTATGGAAAGGAAGATGGATTAATGTTGGTCAAATGGCTAATCACATCCTTGCTTATCCAGGACTTCTTGGGCAGTATTATTCAAAATGTGAGTTTCCTGCGCTCTGTCATAGAGTGGTAAACACAAAGGAAACATCCGAAAAAGGAAGAAATTCAATTGTAATGTTTATTGATCCTGGAAATGTGACTTATAACAAGTCAAAGTATGGTAAAACCCAAGAAACATTTTCATGTGGAGAAAACTACAATCTAGATTTCGAAACCTTTAAAGAGTTTTTTACAACCTTGGAAAACAAGGTTCTGTAAGTCCTTTTAATAAGGGCTTTTTTATTTGCAAAAAAGGTGATTTTGCCGTATAGTTTCTTGTATAAGCGACGTTTTGTCCCTTTTTTTATTAACGATGGGTTTATACCCAATAACTACAACATTTAGATTTATTTATGGAACGAGATTATCCACTAGCGCGAGTACGTAATTTTGGAATTATTGCGCACATTGATGCTGGTAAAACAACAACTTCAGAACGTGTACTCTACTACACTGGAATGAGTCACAAAATTGGTGAAGTTCACAATGGTGAGACAACAACAGACTGGATGGAACAGGAGAGAGAGCGTGGTATTACTATTACAGCCGCTGCAGTTACTTGTAACTGGATTCCTACATACTCTCAGGGTGACAAAAAAAATAGTTATCGTTTTAATATTATCGACACACCTGGCCACATTGACTTTACTGTTGAAGTAAAAAGATCTCTACGTGTTCTTGATGGTGCTGTTGTTGTATTTGATGGTGTTGCTGGTGTAGAACCACAATCAGAAACAAACTGGCGTTATGCTGACGAAGCTAATGTTCCTCGTATTTGTTTTGTTAATAAACTAGACAGAACTGGTGCTTCTTTCGAACATTCTTACAGTACTATTCTTGACCGCCTTTCAAAAAAAGCTGTTCGTGCACAAATTCCAATAGGTCTTGAAGAAAATCATGAAGGTGTAATTGATCTTCTTGAAATGAAAGCCTACTATTTTGAAGGTGAGATGGGAAACAAAGTAGTTCAAAAAGAGATTCCTGAAAATATGATGGCTGAAGCCAAAAAGTATCATGATGAACTTATTGAAAGGATCGTTGAAAATGATGACGACCAAATGACAGCATATCTTGATGGAGTAATCCCTTCTATTCCTGAACTTAAAAAGACTCTTCGTAAAGCCGTTATTGCAAACAATATCTTCCCAGTGTACGCTGGTTCTGCTTTGAAAAATAAAGGTGTTCAACTCGTACTTGATGCTGTGGTTGATTATCTTCCTGCTCCAGATGATATTAAAGCTATTTCAGGTGTTAATCCTGACACTGAAGAGCCACTTGAACGTAATCCAAGTGATACAGAACCTTTTGCGGCTCTTGCCTTCAAGAGTATGGTTGATCCATTCGTAGGACAACTAGTATTCTTCCGTGTGTATTCAGGTACACTTGAAGCTGGATCATATGTATATAACCCACGTACTGGAAATAAAGAACGTCTTTCTCGTATTGTGCGTATGCAAGCAGACCAACGTGAAGAAGTGAAAAAAGTTTTTGCTGGAGAAATTGCAGCTGCTGTTGGTCTTAAAGATACAAAAACATCTGACACTCTATCTGACGAAAAGAATCCAATAGCTCTTGATCGTATCAAATTCCCTGAACCGGTTATCAACCTTCGTATCGAACCAAAGACAAAAGCTGATCAAGAAAAAATGGGTATGGCTCTTAATAAGCTTGCTGATGAAGACCCTACATTCAAAGTTTCTACTGACCCTGAAACTGAAGAGACAATTATTGCAGGTATGGGAGAGCTCCACCTTGAAATTATTGTTGATCGTATGAAGCGTGAATTCAATGTTGAAGCTAATGTTGGTAAGCCGCAAGTTGCATACCGAGAAACAATTACTGGAGAATCGCAAGCTGAAGGTAAATACATTAAACAATCTGGAGGTAAAGGTAACTACGGTCACGTTAAGATTAAGATTAAGCCTATGGACTTATCTGTTGATCCAAAAGATCTTCCAAAAAATGTTAAGCGTGATGGATTCTTTGAATTTATCAATAATATTAAAGGAGGTGCAATTCCAGGTGAATACATGGCACCAATTGAAAAAGGTCTTCGTGAAGGTCTAGATCGTGGTGTTGTTGCTGGATTTAGAATGGAAAATGTATCTGTTGATCTTTATGATGGTTCATATCACGATGTTGACTCAAACGAAATGGCGTTCAAAATTGCTGCTTCTATGGCAGTTCAAGACGCAGCAAGAGCTGCTCGTCCTGTTATTCTTGAGCCAATGATGAAAGTTGAAGTCGTTACTCCTGATAAATTCATGGGTGATGTTAATGGATCACTATCATCTCGTCGTGGTCTGATTGAAGGTATGGAAAGTCGTGGAATGAATCAAGTTGTTAATGCTATAGTACCTCTATCAGAAATGTTTGGATATATGACAGCGCTTCGTTCAATGACTGAGGGACGCGCAGGATTTACTATGGAATTCTTGCGTTACGATATTGTTCCAAGTAATGTTGCTGAAGATATCATTAAAAATCGTAAATAAAAACAAGTAACATTAAAGAATGTTAAAAACACTAAAGGCGCCCGTAGGGCGCCTTTAGTGTTTTCATTGTTGACATTAAACTATTTTATCTGTAATATGCTTAGACAACTAAATAAAAAAAGTATGAATTTTACAAAAACAAAATTGAATCTTCTGATTGATAATATGCTAAATGCAGCATTTCAGTCGGTAATGAAAGGTGTTCTTGCTTCAAATGCAAATATAGAAAAGAGATGAATGAATTGTACATGCTTAAAAAGCATGACCTCTCTAAAATTTCGACAGACTATTGGAATTCTTTGTTTGCTTTAAACAAAAAGCACAAAGATAAAAGTTTCGAACTTTTTAGTGAGTTCTTTTCCGAAGGTTTTGGTATCATAAAACAATCTTTTGATTTATGGACTCAAGACAAAATTGTTGATACGAAAGATATTAATCAAAGTATTCAAAATTTTACAGAATCCTTTATTGATAAAAATAAAGGAAGCGAGAGTTTTTGTGAAGAAAGTTTTGATATTTTAAAAAACACTATTGAAAAAATTAATAATGTTGTTGAAGAATTCAAAAAGAATGCTGATTTGGTGGTTGAAAAGTACACACCAAAACCGGAACAAGCAAATGCTTAATCCGCCACTCTCCGAAAGGGGGGTTTTATTTTTGTAAAATATGTGTTATAAATAGTAAAATTTAATAAAAATGTTATTTTATAAGCAGTTAAGGGAAGATATTGTTAGACTTGGAAGTGATAATCTTCTAAGTATTAAAGAGATGTATTTAAATCATCAAAAAGTTAAATTATTTACAAATAATGATCTGGTCGAATACCAGAAAAAGATCGTAGAACTACATTCAAGTGTAAATATTTATTTTTATTCCGCTGTACAAGATTTTTGGACTCAATTAGATCGAAATACAGAAGAGTATTCTAAAGAAATGGCAGAAATATTTAAAAAAGGTACCGTTGAAAATATTAAAGATTTAGAAAAAAATATAAAAGCCAATTTTACTAAACCTTTTAAATTTTTTGAGAATTTAAATAATTCTTTTTTTAAATCAAACTCAACTTTCTGTAAGCTTTCTGATAGGAACTTCGAAAATTTTAAATTACTTATTGAAAAAGTAAATGATTTAATGAAAAAGTTTATAGAAGATTGCGAGGGATTACTCTCTTCATTTGAATTAAAAGGTAAAGCATCTTAAAAGTATCCTTGTTGTGTAATATACGCAACAAGGATTTTATTTTGCCTTTATATTAAATAGGGTATAGTATTAAATAAACAAATTAAATAAAAAATTATGAGCCAGTTTATTTCTTCTTATCAGAAAGCTCTGGATAATATGGAAAACCAGGGTAGAGTTAAATCTCTTTCATATGAAGCCTCAAAAGATCTTGATAGAGGCCTATCAAAAGGTTTTCTAAAAACCCTAAAAGAATTTAAAAAGATGATAAGTTTAGGATTTATCACTTTCAACAAAAGCCTATAATAAGGGCTTTTTATTTTTTTGTATTTAATAATCAAGCAGGGATTTGGTTTTCAAGTGTTTTATGTGTTTTTGTATTAAACCAATAAAGAGAGGGCTCCTGTTTGCCTTTTTTCTCAATCTCTGTTAGTATTACTTCTACCGCATGTTCGGTTGTTTTTATTTAGATAAATTAGTGATTTTTAGTCCTAATTTATACTTTTATAAGGATAAACCCTTATATTTATTATTTTAACTTTATGTTCGGAAATAGTCTCTCACAATATGCGGTAAGAGACTAAAACCGAACCAATAAACATTTTATGGCAACAGAAGCATTCGATCGTTCAAAGCCACACGTAAACGTAGGTACTATTGGTCACGTTGACCACGGTAAGACTACTCTTACAGCGGCTATACTTCACGTTCTTGCACGTCAAGGAGGTGGTTACTCAGCAAAACTAGTTGGTATCGATGGTATCGACAAGGCCCCAGAAGAAAAAGCTCGTGGGATTACTATTGCGCTTTCTCACAATGAATATGAAACAGCAGCACGTCACTACGCTCACATTGATGCTCCAGGACACGCTGACTACATCAAAAACATGATTACAGGTGCGGCTCAAATGGATGGTGCAATTATCGTAGTTGCAGCAACAGATGGTGCTATGCCACAAACTCGTGAACACATTCTTCTTGCAAAACAAGTTGGTGTTCCAAAAATAATCGTATTCTTAAACAAATGCGATATGGTAGATGATGCAGACATGCTTGATCTAGTTGAAGAAGAAGTTCGTGAACTTCTTACAAAACAAGGTTTTGATGGTGCTACAGCTCCAGTTATTCGTGGTTCAGGTCTAAAAGCACTTGAATCAGCAGACAACAATGACCCATGGGCACAAAAAATCATGGATCTTGCAAATGCACTTGATTCTTACATTCCAGTTCCAGAACGCGATGTTACAAAACCTTTCCTTATGCCTATCGAAGATATCTTCTCTATCGAAGGACGTGGAACAGTTGTTACAGGTAAAATCGAACGCGGAATCGTAAAAGTTGGTGAAGAAGTTGAAATTGTTGGTATTAAAGATACAGCAAAAACAACAGTTACAGGTATTGAAATGTTCAACAAATCACTATCAGAAGGAATGGCAGGCGACAACGCAGGTATCCTTCTACGTGGAACTAAGAAAGAAGATGTTACTCGTGGACAAGTTCTTTCAAAGTCAGGAACAGTTACTCCTCACTCACACTTTGAATGTGAAGTGTACATTTTGAAGAAAGAAGAAGGTGGTCGTCACACTCCATTCTTTAATGGTTACAAGCCACAATTCTACATCAGAACAACAGACGTAACAGGTGAATCAACTCTTCCAGAAGGAATAGAAATGGTTATGCCAGGTGATACTGTAAAACTTACAGTTAAACTCGTTACTCCAGTTGCTCTTGAAGCACAACAACGTTTCGCTATCCGTGAAGGAGGTAAGACAGTTGGTGCAGGAGTTGTTACTAAAATCATCGCATAATTATTAATCTCTAATTTAGAGATACTAATTGTTCATTTACTATAAACAATATGGCAACGCAGGCAAAAAAATCGAAAACTACAAAAACAGAAGGAAGCGTAACACTCCGCATACGTGTACGTGCATACGAGAATAAAATTCTTGATGCATCAGTTAAGCAAATTATGGACACTGCTCTTCGTCATGAAGCGACAGTTATTGGACCTGTACCACTTCCTACAGAAATTAAGAAGTATACAGTTAACCGTTCATCTTTCGTGTACAAAAATGCACGTGAACAGTTTGAAGTTCGAGTTCACAAACGCATGATTGATATTCTAAATCCTTCTCAAAAAACGATTGAAGCTCTCACGAACATGAATCTTCCAACCGGCGTTGATATTGATGTAAAGATGCTATAAAAGCTCTTTGCTTTTAGAAGTATCCAATTACAAATCTAATGGTGGAACCTATGAAATTTACTCTCGGAAAAAAACAGCACATGACACAGTACTTCAGTGAAGATGGAAAGGTTATTCCAGTCACAAAAGTTCTAGTTGGTCCACTCACAGTTACACAGGTGAAAAAAACTGAAACTGATGGGTACAATGCCATTCAAGTTGGTTTTGGTGCACAAAAAAAAGAACGCAAATCTAAAGCTGTCCTAGGACACACTAAAGATGTTGCTTATGAAGTTCTTCGTGAATTTCGTACAGATGAAAATACAAATAACGTTGGAGACATAATAGAACCAACACTTTTTGAAAAAGGAGACAAAGTTGTTGTTTCTGGTATTTCAAAAGGTAAAGGTTTTCAAGGTGTAGTTAAGCGTCATGGATTCGAAGGAGGACGTAGAACTCACGGTCAAAAACACTCAGAACGTGAACCAGGTTCAATTGGTGGAGGTCTTCGCACACGTGTTCCAAAAGGAATGCGCATGGCAGGACGTATGGGTAATGATCGTGTTTCAGTGAAAAATCTTGAAATCGTTCATGTTGACGCTATTCAAAACGTTATTCTCGTTAAAGGTGCTGTTCCTGGTCGTCTCGGCACATTACTTGAAATAGTTGCATAATAAATTCTTTATGAAAAAAGTTACAAAAAAAGAAAACAATACTGAACTTTCTGCAGCTATATATACAAGTACTGGAAAGGAAAAAGGCACAATAAATCTACCATCAGAAATCTTTGGTCTACCTTGGAATGGTGATTTGGTTCACCAAGTTGCAATAGCTATGCAAGCAAACGCTCGCCCAACTGTTGCTGACACAAAAGATAGAAGTGAAGTTCGCGGTGGAGGTAAAAAACCTTGGAAACAAAAAGGTACAGGTCGTTCACGTCACGGATCTTCTCGTTCTCCAATATGGAGAAAAGGAGGTGTAACACATGGACCACTTGCTGAAAAAGATTACTCTCAAAAAATCAACAAGAAAATGCGTGTTAAAGCATTGTTTACAGTGCTATCACAAAAGCTTTCAAAAGGAAAAGTTATCTTTGTTGATGATCTATCTTTGAAATCAATTAAAACAAAAGATGCAAATGCAATTTTGATAAATCTTGCAGGAGTTCCAGAATTTGGAAAATTGATTACAAAAAGAAAAAATGCAGCATTGATTGCGCTCTCTGGTCGTGACACTACTCTTCTAAAGAGTTTCAAAAATATTCCACAAGTTGCTTGTGATCAATTGAAAGATATTAATGTTCTCGATGTTTTAAACAAAGAGTATGTAATTATTCCATCACCGCAAACAGCTGTTGAGTATCTTGGAACTAAACTCAAATAATTTTATGGCTACAAAGAAAATTAAAACAGAAGAATTGCCAACAACAAACACTAAAAGTGTTCTTGGTAAAATGCGTATCACAGAAAAAACATCAGCTCTTGCTGACAGAAACGCATATACTTTCATGGTGTCACTAGACACAACAAAAAGTGAAATCAAAAAAGCAATCCAAACATTGCACAAAGTAACACCTATGAAAATTGGTATTACACAAATTCCTGCGAAGAATACATTTATTCGTGGACGTTATGGAAAAACAAAAGCTTTGAAGAAAGCGGTCGTATATTTGAAAAAAGGTGATAAAATTTCGGTTGCATAACCTTTATATAAAAATCTATGAAAACATATAAACCAACAACTCCATCACGCAGAAATACTCAAACAGTTAATTATCGTGAATTTCTAACAACAGATACACCAGAAAAATCTCTAACTTTAGGTTTTAAAAGATCTATGGGAAGAAATAATCAAGGTCGTATTACTACTCGTCACAAAGGGGGTGGTAACAAGAGACTTTATCGTCTTGTTGACTTCACATATAACAAAAAAGATATCAAAGCAAAGATTGAATCAGTTGAATACGATCCAAACAGAACAGCATTTATTTCTGTTGTATCATACGCTGATGGTGAAAAACGTTATGTTATTACACCAAAATCTTTAACAAAAGGTGATACCTTTATTGTTTCAGAAAATGCACCACTTACTCCAGGTAATCGTCTTCCTTTGAAGAAAATTCCTGTTGGTACATTTGTTTACAATATTGAACTAAAACCAGGAACTCGTGCATCTATTGCTCGTTCTGCCGGTAACTTTGCTCAAGTTGTAGCTAATGACGGAGGTTATACAAACCTTAAAATGCCTTCATCTGAAGTTCGTAAAGTTTCAGAAGAATGTTATGCATGTATTGGTGAAGTTTCAAACACAGAAAACAAACTTCGTAAGTATGGTAAAGCAGGTCGCTCACGTTGGCGCGGTATCCGACCAACAGTTCGTGGTAGTGCCATGAACCCTGTTGATCACCCATACGGAGGAGGTGAAGGCGCACAAGGTCGCGGAACACGTCGTCCAAAATCTATCTACGGTAAAGTTACAGGTGGAAGAAAGACTCGTACTCCTAAGAAATACTCAAATCACTCAATTGTTTCTCGCCGTAAGGTTGGAAAGAAGAGATAAAAATAGTTATTAATAATAAGAGCGGGACCTATTTGGTCCCGCTCTTATTATTTTAGTGGTATAATTTATTTATGAAAAATAAATCTACAGGATTTACTTTGCTAGAACTTCTTGTTGTTATTGCTATTGTTGGGCTACTTACTTATGTAATTATAGTTAGTATTAATTCTGCAAGAATAAAATCTAGAAATGCAAAAAGAGTTACTGATATACATCAGATTTTTAATGCTTTTAATTTAAATGCTGATAACTTGAATGTTTTAAATTCTATACCTTCAAATCAATGGGTGTGTATAGGTTCTACATGTTATGAAGGTTGGTCAAGTTTTACTACACCTGCAGCTTTGGATGCTTTTTTGAACCCTGTTTTATCTAGTAAACCAAATGACCCAAAGGGTGGTAATAGGGGTTATGGAGGTTATTTGTTTGTAAGAGATTTTCCTGGAGATGTTTCTTCTTATGATGGTGCTATTATTCCACCAGGAAATGTTGTTCAGTATCTTTTAGAATTTCCAGCTACAACTTGTCCAATAGGAAAAATTAGAAAAATATTAGACTTACCTCCAAACAGGCAGCATGTTCAGTGTTATGTTCATCTTCCTGATAAATAAAATAAATTTATTAACACATTATTACTACATGTATTGTGTATAATGTATTATATGTCAAAGGCTTTCAAATATTTTATAACTAGGAGTTATACAATTTTTATACTGTCTTTTTTTGTATTTTCTTTCTCTATTTTAAAAGTGTCTGCTGTATATTACGCTACAGACAATGTGACTAATCCATCTTGTGCACCAGGGGATGCTGGTTGTTATGTTTCACTTAATACACTTGATCAAAATATTCGCATTTGGAATGCTACAGGTCATGATACTACTAGTGTTGGTATAGGTACACTCGCACTCGATACTATTACTGGAACAGACAACTACAACTATGCAATTGGTGAAGAATCAATGCGTTATGCTACAGGATCTGGTAACTATGGATTTGGTTGGTATACACTTCGTGGTGATGGAACAAATACTAATAGTGGTTCAAGAAATATTGGAATAGGTGAAGGTGTTTTAAATAAATTACGTTCAGGTAGTGATAATATTGGAATTGGAAATGCTGCATTTAATGCCCTAACAACAGGTTCTTTTAATATATCTATTGGTAGATCTTCACAAAGATTTTTAACAACAGGGAGTCATAATACTAGTTTGGGTTATGGTTCTTTGATTAATAATATTATAGGTTCTGGTAATACTACTTTTGGTTATAATTCTGCAACATCAGCAACAGGTTCATATAATACAATTATTGGTTATGGTGGAGGACAAACACTTTCTACAGGTTCTTATAATATTTCTATTGGTCAAAATGTACAATTACCATCAGATACAGGTTCAGGACAATTAAATATTGGAAACCTTATTTACGGTACAGGTATTTATAGTGGCGCAACAGCAACATCTACTCCAGTGACTTCTGGAATGATTGGAATAGGTGTGGCTACACCTACAGCTACTCTTGATGTTTTGTATGATAGTACAACAGATGAAAGAATGACGTTTGGAGGTGCTGGAAGACTAAATATTATTAGATATGGATCTGATCAAGCTATTCGTATCCAAAGAGCAAATGGTACATCAGCTTCACAAACTCACGTTTTGTTGGGTGAAGATATTGGACAGTTTGGATTTGAGGGGTATCGTGCAAATGCTTCTTTTGGAAGAACTTTTGATATTTCTATACAAGCATCAGAAGATTATTCAGGATCATCTTATGGATCTACTGCTTCATTTTTGAAAGTTAAAACTAGTGGAAGTAGTCGTTATCCATATATGTATACCGATGGTAATAATAGAACAGGATTTACTTCTGGTTCATCTGGTCTTTCTGGAACAATACCAAGTACTCTATATGCTTTAGGTGAAGGCTCAACCTCATCAACATATACAGCTCAATTTCATAATTCAACAGGTACAAACAATGCTCTAGTTATTCGTGATGATGGTAATGTGGGAATTGGAACGGCTTCACCTAATGCAAAGTTGCATGTTCTTTATAACCCTACAAATTCTAATAGTGATTTGTTTGTTTCAGAGTCAAGTTCTATTACTACAACTAATGGTAATTATTCCACGGCAGGTATTTCGTCATGGACTTATGGTAATGTAAACGCTGGGATTACTAATTCTGGTTCTATTCGAGGTATGTATTCAGAGGTATTTAGAAATGCTTTTGGTACAGCTGATAATGGAACCATGACTTCTATTTTTGGGAATCGCATGCTTTATGGCCATTTAAATAATGATGTTGCTGCAACTCCTATAACTACAAATGTTTATGGATTATTTCTTTATCCATTTGCAAAAACTGGAACTATTACTAATCTATATGATTTGTATATTGCTAACCCAAATTCTGGAGGTATAGTTACAAATCACTGGGCTCTGTATCAAAATGATGTTACTGCAAAAAATTATTTTGCAGGCAACCTCGGCATCGGCACAACCACCCCATCCTACAAACTCCACGTAGGAGACGGAACAACAGTAGGTATAATAGCAAGATTCCAAAACTCCACCGGAACATGTGACATCAACCCAACAACAACATCACTATCCTGTAGTTCAGACAGAACACTCAAAACAAACATAACAAACCTAAACAACACAATACTCAACCAAATCACTACACTCCAACCTGTAACATACACATGGATAAACGATAACACTAACCAACAACAAACAGGATTCATAGCACAAGACGTAGAAGCTATCTTCCCATCTCTTGTATCTACTGACCCTACAACAAACCTCAAGTCACTAAACTACATAGGTCTCATCCCTTATGCTATAGAAGGTATTAAGGAGTTGGATATTAAGGTTAATCAATTGAGTTCGCTTGATGATACTATAGAAGGGTCATTTGCTTCGATTTTAAAATCTTATTTAGCTAATGCTTCTAATAGAATAACTCGTATATTTACAGGAGAAGTTTGTCTGACTGATATCGATGGAAGTTCTGAATGTTTGAATAAAGAAGAACTGTCTCAATTGAAACAGTTACTTAATAACCAAAACAATATTCAACAACCTACACCACAAGATCAAAATATAGAAACAATTCCTCCAACAGAACCTATAGTAGAAGAAGTTGTTGTTGAAGAAAATAATCAAAACACACAAGAAGTGGTTGAATAAAAAAAGCGCGACCTGTACGGTCGCGCTTTTGTGTTTGTGCTTAATTTATTTAATTATTGTATAATCAAATAATGGAACCACAAACATATCTATTTTTTGGCCGAACAGGTGCAGGGAAGGGTACTCAAGCAAAGCTTCTAGAAGAATATTTGAAAGACAAAGGCCACCAAGTCTTATATGTTGAAACAGGTGCTCGTTTTCGTCTTTTTACAGAAGAACCTTCTTATACTGCAAAATATACAAAAGATATTTTAGAAAATGGAGGACTACTCCCAGATTTCCTACCTGTAGCACTATGGGGGCGTGTTTTTATGGAAGAATATAGAGGAGATGAAAGTATTATTTTGGATGGTCTTGCGAGACGTCTTAGTGAAGCGCATCTTCTAGATTCTGCACTTTCTTTTTTTAATAGAAAAAACACAAATGTAATTTATATAAATATATCGCCAGATTGGGCTATAAATGTTTTGAAAAAACGTGGAAGAGAAGATGATGATATGGAAGATATAAAAAATAAAATGGAATGGTTTAATGAAAATACACTTCCTTCAATAAATTTTTTTAGAAGTAATGAAAACTATAATTTTATAGAAATTAACGGAGAGCAATCAATCGAGCAAGTTAATAATGATATTTTAAAAGCATTAAAAATTATTTAATATGGCAGTAATTATTAAAACAAAAGAACAAATAGATATTCTCAGACAGGGGGGTAAGCATCTTGCAGAAGTTGTTCATAAAGTATCTTTGAAGGCATTACCTGGTGTAACAACAGACGAACTTGATACTTATGCATACGATCTTATAGTTTCTATGGGTGATAAGCCTGCATTTTTGAATTATCGTCCAGAAGGCGCACTTTATGCATTTCCAAAAACACTATGTGTTTCAGTGAATGATGAAGTAGTTCATGGAATACCTGGAGGAAGAGTTTTGAAAGAAGGAGATATTGTTTGTATTGATTGTGGGATAAATCATGGAGGTCTTTTTACTGATCATGCTGTAACTGTTGCAGTTGGAGATACAACAAAAGAGTCTTACAGACTTATTGAAGCTGCTACACTATCGCTTGAAGCGGGAATAGAAGCTATTGTGCCAGGTGCTCGCATAGGAGATATTTCAAATGCTATTGAAAAAGTTATAAAACCTTATAAATTTGGAATAATAAAAGAATTGTCAGGTCATGGTGTTGGAGTAAAAATTCATGAAGATCCATACATTCCAAATTATGGGAAGAAGGGAACAGGACTACTACTTAAGCCAGGGATGGTTATAGCTATTGAGCCAATGATTACAGCAGGAAAACAATCTATAATTATTGCAAATGATGGTTGGACCATCAAAACAAAAGACTCGTCACGTAGTGCTCATATGGAACATACTGTACTTATTACAGAAGATGGTGCAGAAATTCTCACAATGATGTAAATAATTTTTTTATACTAACATCGTTAGAAAACCATTGTATGTTAAAATAAAAACATATGGAACAATTTGATATTCCTAATCTTCCAAAATTTGAATCTCCAGAAGAAGAGATTGCTTTTCTTCGTGCTCACATAGAAAAGAAAGAACACGAATCAAAAGGAATTATTGAAAAAGAAAAAATAACAAGAGAGACTTTGAATATCTACAAAGATTCTAAAAAAGATTCTGTTTTACATAATAAAATAAACATGAGCACTCATGAAGTAGAGTCTCTTGTACTTCGTCTTGCTCCTGAAAGTCATGATAATACAATGGAAGAGCTTCTAGGTATTTTACTTACAAAAGGAATTAAAAATGCGATGGAAGTTGTAGAAGGATTAAAAAATCCACATATACAAGATGACTTTCATCGGTTTCTTGTTCAATACCTTATAAATACACACAAAATACCAGGATTAAAAGAAGGTAATAATCTTTGGAAATCTTTAAATAAAACCCTTTTTGAGATAACTCTTCCAGATAAGAATCCAAATGATCCTCGTTCTTTCAAAGACATTGTATCTACAATGGAACAATTTTTTGCTGGAATGCAATACATTGGTGAAGATAGAGATAATAAAGGTAATGATGTTTATACTTTAGAAATATCAACTTCTCATAATAGTGGGGATGTTATATTTTATGTTGGAGTACCAAAAGAAAAAAGCGAACTTTTTGAAAAACAACTACTCTCCATTCATCCACTTGCAAGAATAAATGAAGTTCCAGACGACTACAATATTTTTTCAGAGGGTAATGAAAATGCTCTCGCTTATGCCTCACTAGAACAAAATGATGTAATACCTATAAAAACTTACGAAGAATTTGACCGTGATCCAATTGAAATATTTATAAATTCATTTAACAAGATATCAAATCAAGGTGAAGGTGCAGGAATACAATTTGTTATTAGGCCTTGTAGTCAATCAATAATAAAGCATTTTACTAGTCTTCTCGAAAAGGCGAAAAAGGGTGAAGATGTAAAAAAAGAAGATAGTCCTTTTGGTGATTTAGCAAAAGAATTTGGAGGTATATTACTTGAAACAATTTTTAATAAAGAAGAAAAAAAGGAAGAAGATAAAAAAATAAACGAATCACTTGTTTCTAATATTCAAAAAAAGTTAGAAAGTACAATTACAAATGTAAATATTAGAATTGTTACTTCCTCAAAAACAAAAGAAAGATCAAATATGATGCTGTCTGACATAGAAGCTTCTTTTTCACAATTTTCATTACCTGGAGGAAATTCTATAAAGTTTATTAATCAAAAAGATAAAAAACTTCACGATTCAATAACTGATTTTTCTTTTAGAAATTATAAAGAAGAAACGACTATAATTCTAAATCACAAAGAGCTTGCAACGCTCGTTCATTTCCCTTATGGAATTACACTTGCTCCTCAATTAAAGACCGCTCGTGCTGGATCTGGGTCTGTTCCATCCAACCTTCCTCAAGAAGGTGTTTTGCTTGGATATAATGTGTATAGAGGTGTTTCAACCGAAGTACATATGCTTGCAGAAGACCGTATGCGTCACTTGTATGTAATAGGTCAAACAGGTACAGGTAAGACTTCTATTTTGAAAAATCTTATTGCGCAAGATATTGCTCGAGGTGATGGAGTTTGTTATATCGATCCTCACGGAAATGATATTCAAGATATTCTTTCATATATTCCAAAAGAGAGAGTGGATGATGTTATATATTTTGACCCGAGTTACATGCCTCGTCCTATGGGACTCAACATGCTTGAGTTCGATCCAAATTATCCAGAACAAAAAACTTTTGTAGTGAATGATTTACTTGGAATATTTAATCAGCTTTTTGATTTGAAATCGTCCGGTGGGCCAATGTTTGAACAATATTTTAGAAACGCAGCATTTTTAGTGATGGAAGATGTTGAGTCTGGATGTACACTTCTAGAAATTACTCGTGTGCTTCAAGATAAAGCTTTTCGTGATTACAAACTTTCAAAATGTAAAAATCCAATAATCAAACAATTTTGGATTGCAGCTGAAGCTTCAAAAGGGGAACAAGGACTTGAAAACTTCGTTACGTATATCTCAAGTAAATTTGATCCGTTTATTTCAAATGATATTATGCGTCCTGTTATAGGACAAGAAAAGTCTGCTTTTAACTTCCGTGAAATAATGGATAACAAAAAAATTCTTTTAGTAAATCTTTCAAAGGGGCGATTGGGGGATATTAATGCAAATCTTATCGGTCTAATTCTTGTGGGAAAATTGCAACAAGCCGCACTTTCTCGTACTGACTTGTTTGGAAAACAAATAAATGACTTCTATCTTTATATTGATGAATTCCAAAATGTAACAACTCCAAGTATTTCTTCAATTTTGTCTGAAGCCCGTAAATATCGTTTATCTTTAAATGTTGCTCACCAATATATTGCTCAACTTCCTGAAGATACAAAGAATGCTATTTTTGGAAACGTCGGTTCTATGTGTGTATTTCGTGTATCGCCTGATGATGCGACATATCTCGAACCAAAATTTTCTCCAACATTTACATCTAATGATATAACGCAATTAGAAAATAGAAATGCCTATACTTCTATGATTGCAAACGGATCACCAACATCAAAACCATTTAATATTATTACTGCTGACAATCCAAAAGGAAATAAAGATATTATTGAACCTATCAAAGAGCTTTCATATATGAAATTCGGCCGCCCACGGGAAGAAGTAGATGAAATAATAATAAGAAAATATAATAAATAGCTAGAATACAAAGGTGCGGCCCGTAGGGCCGCACCTTTGTATTCTAAGGATTTTTCTGATAGTATACTTATATTATCTGGGGACAGATTTTTTTATTACTTAAAATATTTATTTTTATGGAAAGATCACTTATTATAATGAAACCTGACGCTGTTCAAAGAAATTTGATTGGTGAAATGATTTCAAGATTTGAAAGAAAAGGACTTAAGATTATTGGCCTTAAAATGATGACTGTTAAAGATGTGCAAGTTGAAGAACATTATGCTCACATTAAAGATAAGCCATTTTTCCCTGGTATCAAAAACTTTATGCAGTCATGTCCTGTGGTTGTTATGGCTTTAGAAGGTCATAATGCTGTATCTGCTATTCGCCTTATTGTTGGTCCAACAAAAGGGTATGAAGCTGGTGCAGGTACTATTCGTGGTGATTTTTCATTGAGTACTCAATCAAACATCGTTCATACTTCTGACTCTGTAGAAGGAGGTGTAATAGAAATTGCTCGTTTCTTCGAAGAAAATGAAATTTTTGATTACAGTAAAATAGATACAGATTTTATTTACGCTGATTTGAAATAATTAAAAAGCGGAAACCTTCGGGTTCCGCTTTTTAATTTATATGCACAAATGTTTTATATACAATCTTGTTGCATCTTTGTAAAAAGTATGTGATTAGTGAAAATTTTGTCGATGCACTAAAAAAATATTTTTTGTCTAGATTGTTTTGAATATTTATTTTGATATATAATATTTATACGGTTATATAGAGCCGTATTATCTAGAACAACATTTTTTAGGGAGCATGGAGTCTTATGTTATTGTTTTACAAAAGACATAAGCAGTGCACCCACCTAGCATAGGCTAGGCTAATACGTTCTATATAGTCGTAAAGAAAAACCTCCTTATTGGAGGTTTTTCTTTGTGTTATAATTTAAAAATGCTACAAGAAATAAAAAATCCAGCTAATTATTTATTAAAGACAACATTTCTTGTTTCAATTCTTCATTTTTTGGCAACAAAACTCTATTGGTATAATGATTTTTTTTGGTTTGATATGCTGATGCACTTTATCGGAGGAATTTTTATAGGTTTTATTGCTTTATATACACTTTATCGTTTCAAAATAAGTCAAAATAAGAAATTTATTAGTACTATTAAAATAACAATACTTACTGTTTTTGTTGTAGGATTCTTTTGGGAAGTGTATGAATATGTTGTTCAAGGTTTTACAGGTGCAATTCTTGCTAATCCAATAGATTCAATCTCCGACTTGTTTTTTGATTTAGCTGGAGGACTTTATGCTGTGTATATATTTCAAAAACAAAATGTTACAATAGATTTATGGAACAAAAAGAATTAAAAATAACTTTCTGCTCTGGAGCAGGAAGTGTTACTGGTGCAAACTTTTTAATAGAAGGTGAAGGTAAAAAATTTTTAGTAGACTGCGGTCTTGAACAAGGAACAAGTGTTGCTGATCAAACAAACTGGTCTTCATTTTCTTATGACCCAGGTGAAATTGATATTTTGTTTATTACTCATGCTCACATAGATCACATAGGCCGTATCCCAAAACTAATTCACGAAGGTTTCAAAGGTAGAATAATTTCCACAGACGCTACATTAGAACTTGTTCGTCCTATGCTTGAAGATACAATACGTATTTTGTCTCATGAAAATGATGAAATAAAAGCAATGTATACAGAAGGAAATGTGGATAAAGCAATTTCTCTTTGGGAAGGTGTACCTTATCATCAAAATATAAATATTGACCATGGTTTCAAAATGCAATTTCTTGATTCAGGACATATTTTAGGTTCTGCAATGCTTGAGATTATTTATAATGAAAAAAAGATTGTCTTTACTGGTGACTTGGGTAATTCACCATCACCACTTCTTCGTGATACAGAAAAAATTTCTGGTGTAGATTATTTGATTATGGAATCTGTTTATGGTGACAGAAATCACCTTGATCGTGATGTAAGAAGAAAAAGATTGGAAGCTGTTATTGAAGATAATTATAGTCGAAAGGGGACACTTATAATTCCTACATTTTCTCTAGAGAGAAGTCAGGAGCTTTTGTATGAATTAAATGATTTTGTTGAAAATAAACGTATTCCACAAATGCCTGTATTTTTTGATTCACCTCTTGCTATTAGACTTACATCTGTATATACAAAATTTAGTAAATACTTTAATGAAGAAGCTCAACAAGTAATAGGTAGTGGAGATAATATATTTAAATTTCCAGGAATGAAATCAACTCCAGAAACAGAAGATTCAAAAGCTATTTTACACGCACCAAATCCAAAGATTATTATAGCTGGGTCTGGAATGTCTAATGGAGGACGTATTCTACATCATGAAAAAAATTATTTACCAGATCCAAATAATACAATCCTACTTACTGGATATCAGGCCTATGGCACTCTAGGACGCCACATAATGGAAGGTGCTGGTGAAGTTAAAATAAATGGTGAAATAGTTCCTGTGAGGGCAAAAATAGAACAAATAGATGGATACTCAGGTCACAAAGACTCAGATCATCTGGTGGATTTTGTCGAACAAACAACAGACACCTTAAAAGGTGTATATGTTGTTATGGGTGAACCAAAATCATCTCTATTCTTGGTTCAAAAATTGCGTGATTATCTTGGTGTTGATGCATATGCCCCAGCTCAAGGCGACAGTATTATAATTTCGTGATAAAATTTTCTTA
Source organism: Minisyncoccota bacterium (assembly GCA_031972855.1). Taxonomy (GTDB): domain Bacteria; phylum Patescibacteriota; class Minisyncoccia; order Phycocordibacterales; family UBA9973; genus JAIXRY01. Next base: position 16,663 of record DALYDY010000001.1, on the reverse strand, counting down.
TGGAAGATATACACAAAGAAAAAGGAGAGCATTTACTCTGCTACAATGGTCCGATAGGTAATGGTGAAAAACATAATCACTTAAAAATAAAAATAGGAGTTTCTGGAGCTGCTGAAACAGGTCATTGCGGACTACATGTTTTGGACGCTGCAAAAGAAGTAGGAAGAGAAGTTATAAAACAAGGAGGAGTTCTTGTTACTGGAGCCACAAGTGGATTTCCACTTTGGGCATCTATTGGTGCAAAAGAAGAAAGAGGACTTGTTATAGGACTTTCTCCTGCTACAAGCGAGCATGAGCACATAACAGCTTATAGGCTTCCTCTTGATTACACTGACCTAATTATTTATACAGGATTTGGTTTTCCAGGAAGAGATTTACTTTTTACAAGAAGTTGTGATGCTTTGATTGTTGGATGTGGACGTGTTGGAACTATACATGAATTTACAATTGCTTTTGAAGATGGAAAACCTATAGGTATTTTGGAAGGAGAGTGGGCTACTGATGAAATTTTGAAAGAAATAATGGATAAAGGTAATAGACAGAGTGATAAGGTAATATTTGATACTGATCCAAAAAGATTAGTTGAGAGAGTTCTAGATCTTGTCAAAAAAGACAAAGATAAAGAATTTAGCCCTATTGCTGGATTGGAACAATAAAAAGTGGGACCCGAAGGGTCCCACTTTTTATTGTAATTTATTTTACTTTTTCTACGATTCTTCCGAATGTTTCTGGATTTTCTTGAGCGATTTGTGAAAGAATTTTTCTATCAACTTCTATTTCTGCTTTTTTGAGAGCATTAATGAATTTACTATAAGACATTCCAAGAACATGAAGCATTGCGTTTATATGTACTGTCCACAAGCGACGTGCGTCATTCTTTTTGTCGCGACGGTGAGCAAATGCGTGAGAACCTGCATGCGCAATAGCTTCACGAGCTTGTCTTTCTTTTGTACTGCGTCCAAAACGAAAACCTTTTGTTTGGGATAGTATATTCTTTCTGCGTTTTAGAGAAGTAGTTCCTCTTTTGATACGTGTCATATAATTAAAAAATAATGATTAAATAAAGGGTTAAATTATGCACTTGGAAGAAAACGAGATTTGTCCTTTTGTGAAATAGTAAAGTCTTGCATCTTTTTTCCTGTTAGTTGTTTTGTTCTTGATTGTTTTGCGTTGAAGTGATTAAAACCAGGTGTACGCGCAAGAACCTTACCTGTGCGGGTTAGTTTTAAACGTTTTGAGAGAGATTTGTTTGTTTTTGTACTCATATGTTTTTTGATACGGAAATAAACTAGACCGCACCAGATTGGACTATTCTATCATATGTATAAGATATTTACAAGAGCTTATTTATAGATAAAAATTACTGTAATTTAAACCTTTTTACTGTCTTTTTCTATAGTAATCATCATTCCTTTAGGAATTTTCTTTAGAGGTTCGGCAACTTTGAAATTTTCTGTTATTAGGTTTAAAACACGATTTAGGCGGTCTTTTAAAAATGTTTCTTCTAGGTATTTTGAACGTCCTTGAAGATAAAGTTCAACTTTAATACGATGACCTTCTTTCAACCATTTTGAAGCATTTTTTGCTTTTAGTTCTAGGTCGTTTTCACTTGTACCTGGTTTTACTTGAATAGATTTTGTTTCTGTTGGTTTTGCTCCTGCTTTTGCTTTCTTTTGCTTCTTATTTTCAGCATATTGCCATTTACCATAGTCCATCAATTTTGCAATTGGTGGTTTTGCATTTGGTGATATTTCTATAAGGTCAACATTACGTTCAACAGCCATTTTCATTGCTTCTTCCAAAGGAAAAACACCAAGGTTTTGTCCCTCTTCGTCAATTAGTCTCAATTCTTGAGCTCTTATTCTGTTGTTTATGCGAATATTCACGAGTTACAGAAGATTATCTGATGTTTATATAATACTAGAGAATTGATTTAAAAACAAGAGACGTTCGAACACTTCCTTCAGAAGACATGTATATTTTTGTGCTCAAAAATTACTATACTCGCTCAGGCTCCGTAATGTCTTATAGAGGAAGTGTTCTCACTTGATTGGTAAGCGGCACAAAATACAGAATCAGTAAAAATCCTCTTAATGTGGGAGGATATTCGACTGATAACCTTATAAAAATAAAAAAGTACCCATCAATGATGGGTACTGTATTCGGAATAAATATCTTGCATTATCATATGTACAATTTGAATATGACAGGCAATAAACAGAAAGTTACTTTCATGAGTTGTTAACTGATTTTGTGCAAGCTCAACTTCCCACATATTGTTTGAAGCTTTTATTTTGAAAGTTTGCTTAAATCTTTTTTGATCATTTTTATCATACTGCTTGTCGATATAAAAAATCTTGATAGCCGATAAATCAGGTAGTATGCCTATACCAATCGGCTCAATCATATCTTTATATTTTACTTCAGCTGTTTTATAACCATACCAGTCTATATAATTTTTTACTCCAGAAGTTATCTGGTTGAATACTGATTCAAGTGTTTCTGCTACTGCAGATTTTTTTGTTACGTTTTCCATTTTTTTGTTTTTATTTAATTAGTTGTCACAAAAGCCGAAAAGCTCCTTTGAAAACCAATCAAACATAATATAATAGAACTGTAATTACAATTACAATAACATTTTTAATTATGAGTGTCAATTTGTTATATTTCTGCTACACTCGGTGCTAGTCGCACCTGCGCGAGGTTTTTCTGTAGAATAACCTCGCTTGATTGATGAGCGACACAAAATACATAACTGGAAAATACTCTCCGAATAGGGGAAGTCGGCTAGAAATAATAAAAGGCTGACACGAGGTCAGCCTTAATTCGAGGGTTGTAAAGTTTAACTTCTTAAACGTTTACCAGAGAATAATTCACCTGTGTCTTTTTTATTCTGTTTTTTCCAGCCAATTTTATTTGATGTGGAAAAACTAAATTTAAAATAGATATATCTACCTTGAGGGTAATAGTATGCTAGGATTTTATTGCCTGCGTACTCCAGGATAATTTTTTTATATCCAGGTTTTTTGAGAGGGTTACTATCTAAGTCAATCATATTATTTCTATTTAATTGGTTTTCACAAAAGCCGAAAAGCTTCTCTGAAAACCAATCAAACATAATGTAATAGAACTGTAATTACAATTACAATAACATTTGTAATTGTAAGTGTCAATTTGTTATATTTCTGTTATAATTGGACTTAATGGAAGTAAAAAAGGGGATTCATCTTATTTATAAAAATGAAGGAGAAACACCTCTTTTTGCTATGGAAGAATACCGAAAAGAAAAAGGTATCCCAAAAGAAATTTCTCTTACTTATGCAGGACGTCTAGATCCTATGGCTTCTGGTTTACTAATTGTTCTTGAAGGGGATGAAGTCTTTAATAAAGAACAATATAATAATCTTAAAAAAATATATAAATTTCAAATACTTTTTGGTGTCTCTACAGATACAGGAGATATCTTAGGTAAAGTTAAAAATAAAAATTCAGAACACAAAAATAATATTTCTGAAGAAGAGATACAAAAAATACTTGAATCTTTTGTTGGAAAACAAGAACAAAATTACCCGATGTATTCTTCAAAAACGGTCAATGGAATACCGTTGTGGCAATACGCTCGCGAAAATCTTTATCTAAAAGAAATTCCAAAACATGAAATAGAAATATTTGATCTGAAATTAGAAGAATTAGAAATAAAAAAAGGAAAAGAAATTTTGAATGATGTCGAAAATCGCATCAAAAAATTAAGTGGAGATTTTCGACAAGAAGAAATAATAAATTCTTGGAAAGAAACTCTAAAAGACTTTTTAGAGCAAGAATTTGTTGTTGCAGAATGTATTGCAGATGTTTCTTCTGGAACATATATTCGTGTACTTTCAGAGAGTGTTGGCGAAAGATTAAATACACAATCACTTGCTTTTAGTATAGAGAGAATTCAAATAGGGGAATACAAAATATAGTATTGACATTTGCGGTTATAACTTGTATCCTTTGGTTAAACCATTAAAAACCGCATAATATGAAAAAGTTTATTTTTCTACTTTTTACTCTCTGTATGGGGGTTAAAAGCGTGCAAGCTCAACACGAAATGAGTATTGCACCGTTCGATACAACTGTGTGGAATTCAAACCGCCAAGCGTATAACCTACTTCCGGATTCATTTCCGATATATTTCAAGCAGACATCTGGAGCTTTGATTGATAACTTCAAATGGGAAATTTTTGGATTCTCGAGAGTTGATTCTCTTGTTGAATATCAAGAAGAAAGACCTATTTTTTGGGTAAAGTACAAAAAACCCGTTTCCGGATTTGGACAAGCGTATGTTTCTGTAAGGCTTACTACTACAGATATGTTACTTGCTCAGAGAATGTATCAGTTAAATCTAAATATTTATTTCTACAAGGTAAATGTTTTAACTCCTGACACAGTTTATCTTAACAAAGGGGATTCTTTTCTTGTAAAAGCAAAAGGAACCTGGGGTGTTGGTGATTTTAGTATATACAAAGAAGGTGTTTTGTTGAAAGGTCCTATTTTTGATAGTATGATTTCTTATCATGTAAAAACTTCTGGAAAGTACCAAATTTGGTACAGAAAAGGTTTTCAAAATTCTCCGACAATGAAAGATTCTTTTCTAATTATTGAAAGAAGTAAACCAAAAATTAAGGTTTGTAATCAGGAATCTTTCTGTAATAGTGATTTTGAATTAATAAATAAATCAAAATTATTGTTAAACATTTTTAAAGAATCACCTGATAGTATTGTTTTGTGGAAGTGGTGTATTTCGGGAATAGAAGATTTTATTATTATTTATAATAATAGTTTAGATAAAATAATAATTAATTTCCCTGAAAAAACAGCGTCGTACGGAGTAAAATTGTATGTTACTGACATCTATGGCAATAGTGACACTTTAGATTTTATTGTTAAAGTAGAATACTTTAGTATATCTATTCTAGAAGGTGATACAACTTTCATTAAGCCAGAGGAAACTCTGTCGATTAAAGCTTTAGCAACATCTATTGGTCAGATTAGTTGGTATAAAGGCTCAACCAAAATTTGGGGACCTGTAATTGATTCTGTTTCAGAAATACCAATAAATTTACCAGGGGTTTATATTGCAAAACTGCAAACAGTCTCAGGTGTTGTTTATGATACTTGTGTTGTTGTTTTATCAAACGGTAATTATATCGTTGAAAAAGATAAAAACAACATATTGATTTATCCGAACCCTGTGAAAGATAAACTTTTTATCTCCTCTAATATTCTTTTAGAAGATGTTTCTATATTTAATTTGATTGGTGAAAAAGTTTTGAACACTGATCAATTAGAAATAGATATTTCTTCTTTAAGTAAAGGAATTTATATTGTTACTTGCACTACGAGTGATAATAAAATTCTTAATAAAAAAATTATTATTGAATAGTTAAAGCCGGCTAAAATGCCGGCTTTTTTATGTTACAATAAAAATATGATTTTTGCGGAGAATAGAAAAGCAAAATTTAATTATCAAATCGTTGATAGATTTGAGGCGGGAATACAACTTTCAGGACAAGAAGTGAAGGCTATTCGTGCGGGAAAGGTGAATTTGGATAGTACTTTTGCTATTGTTCGTGGTGGTGAAATTTTCCTAATAGGAACACAGATACAACCTTTTCAAGAAAAGAATGCAGGAGGTGGATATGATAAAGAAAGAACTAGAAAACTCTTAATAAAAAAGACTGAAATCAAAAAATTAGAAAAGATTCTTCATGAGCAAAAATTGACCTTGATTGGTACTATGTTGTATAATAAAGGACGCAATATTAAGATTGAAATAGCTCTCGGAAAAGGTAAAAAAGAGTTCGATAAAAGAGAGACTATCAAGAAGCGAGATGTTGAAAAGGAAATAAATCGCTTAATGAAAAATAAGCGATAGAACTTTAAAAAAAAGGGAGTGCTAGGCTTCGACAGGTGATATTCTTTTATATGGTGCATGTCGAGTTCGTGTCTATATCGTAAAAAGAGACACAAAACACGAAATGCAAAAAACACTTTTGCAGTAAAATCTCCTTTCTTCGGATTTGCAGATTTTGCTTTTGCTCGCGCTTAAGCGAACAATGGTTATTGGTTTGATATCTGATAAAATCAATAACTATCATAAACATCAGATTGCAAAGAATTCTTGTCTCGATAATTCTTTAAAGACATAGAGACACCTCTATTACTTTTTTGTTTTGCTTTAATGTAATAGATCAAACAAGCATAACTACACATGTAGATCTATATAGAAAATTCATTTGGACGGGGGTTCGATTCCCCCCACTTCCACAATTAAAAAATCCCAAGTGACTTGGGATTTTTTAATTGTGGAAGTGAGCAAGATATGGGATATCTTGTGTGGGGGAATCGAAAGCCGGAGCGTGGGTCCCCAAGACCACTTGGGGCGTGAGGCGGGGTCGAGCAAAAATTTCTGCAGAAATTTTATGGGTGACCAACTCCGCCTATCTTTTAAATATCAACATTTTTTGATATAATGTCTACCTATGTCACAAAAGAAACAAAAAAATAAAAAGCAAAATGTTTGGTTAAAATTCAGTAGTCATATCACAACAACTATCGTTATATTACTTGTTGTTGTTATGATTTATAATGCTGTTTCAAATAGTTTTAAACCTATAGAAAATCTTACTCTTTCAGAAGTTGCAACAAAGGTAACAGATGCAACAATCAAGAATATTGTTGTTGATGGAGATACTCTCGATATAACTCTTACAGACGACACAAAAAGAGAAGCAAAAAAAGAACCAGACGCATCTCTTACAGAAACTCTCAATAATTATGGAGTAACATCAGAAGCGCTTAAAAATATTCCAATCACTATCAAATCACCATCTGGTTTTGGAATATTTCTTCTAAATGTTCTTCCTTTTGTTATACCTCTTGTCCTCATAGGATTTCTTCTTTGGTATATGCTTCGCCAAGCAAAAGGTGCAGGTATGCAAGCAATGAACTTTGGTCAGTCACGTGCTCGTATTACAGATCCAAACGATCCAAACAATCGCGTAACATTCAAAGATGTAGCAGGTAACAGGGAAGCAAAGGAAGAACTTAGAGAAATTGTAGACTTCTTAAAAAATCCAAAAAAATTCCTAGACATAGGAGCACGTATTCCAAAAGGAGTACTTCTAACAGGAGCGCCAGGAACAGGTAAGACACTTCTTGCTCGTGCTGTTGCAGGTGAAGCAGGTGCACCATTCTTCCATTTATCTGGATCTGAATTCGTAGAAATGTTCGTGGGAGTTGGAGCTTCACGTGTTCGAGATCTTTTCCGTATGGCCAAGAAGGCTTCACCTGCGATTATTTTTATCGATGAGATTGATGCTGTTGGACGTGTCAGGGGGAGTGGATTTGGTGGAGGTAATGATGAACGTGAACAAACTCTAAACCAGATTCTAGTTGAGATGGATGGATTTGAACCAACAGAAAAAGTAATCGTGATTGCAGCGACAAATAGAAGTGATGTTCTTGATCCTGCACTACTACGTCCAGGACGTTTTGATAGACGAGTCACTCTCGATCTTCCTGATCGTCGTGACCGTGAAGAAATTCTCACTATTCATGCAAAAGAAAAACCATTTGCAAAAGATGTTTCACTTCCTGTTATTGCAACACGTACTCCAGGATTCTCTGGTGCTGATTTATATTCTCTTATGAATGAAGGTGCCATATTTGCAGCACGCGATGATAGAAAAGAAATTTTACAAAATGATTTAATGCGCGCGATTGAAAAAGTAATGATTGGTCCAGAGAGAAAAAGTCATCTCATGACTGATACTGAGAAAAAAATTGTTGCATATCACGAAGCGGGACACGCTCTAATATCGTCAGTACTTACACACGCAGATCCTGTGCATAAAGTATCTATAATCGCTCGAGGAAGCGCTGGAGGTTACACAATGCATCTTCCACTAGAAGAGCGAAAACTCCAATCAAAACAAGAGTTTATTGATGATTTAGCTGTATCTTTGGGAGGATATGCTGCAGAAGAATTAATTATGGGAGATATTACTACAGGTCCTTCAAATGATCTTCAAGTATCCACAAATCTTGCGCGTGCAATGGTGACACGATGGGGTATGAGTGACCTCATTGGTCCTGTTGCTCTTGAGTCCAATGGTGGACGTGTAATGTTTGGTAAAGGTGTTGATGATGAAAATTATTCTGAGAGTATGTCTGCAAAAATTGATGGTGAAGTATCACGCATCATGCATGAAGCACTCGAGACTGCACGTAAAACAATTCGTGATTACCGCGGAGCACTCGATGCAATCGCAAACAAATTGATTGAAGTAGAAAATCTTGAACAAGATGAATATGAAGAAATAATTTCTAAACATGGAATCAAATTAAAAAAACTTTTAGAAAAAAAATCTGACAAAAAATAAAATTACATTGCACAAAAAAATCGACAACATGTTGTCGATTTTTTTGTGCAATGTAATTTTGCAACAGGGGATAAATAAAAAACTTATAAAGAATACAAAAATTTTACTTAGTCAATTTTTGTATTTTTTGATTGACCGACACTTTCAAGTTCACTTGTTGCAAGGTCTAGTATCTCTCCATGAAAGTTTAAACCTTCCTCACAGATCATCATAAGACTACTATTGTCAACACCTTGTGCACACCCATTTAGTAATGCAAAATGCACAATCGCTGCCCCCTCAAAAAAGCCACTCCACTCCATAATTTCGGTTGCATTTTCCCACTCATCACCTACATATAAGTCACGCATTTTCGACAGTTTTTCGACAGTTTTCCCTTGTTTTGTAAGGGTTATTTCAGAAATGTTATTTTCTTCAATAAACTTTTTTAATGCCTCTAAATGGGTGTTATTTATGTCGATATAACTTGTAACTTGCTCTGCTCCGAGAGTGTTTGTGAGGGTCGTAGATGCACGTTTCCAAGTGTCTATTCCAACCTCACAAAATGCCATAACCTCACCGATTTTTTTTGCTGTAAATTCATTAATCATACTTAGAGTATATATGCATAGTGTGTACATACGTCAAGTGGATAAATATCTTTATAAAATAAAGGTTTTATCCACATATAAACACAGAAAATATATATAATTTTTGTTAAAATAATAAGAGTCATATGCAGAGTGGCTACACCAAAAACTTACGCGCATTTATGCGGAAGAACAGCATTGTGGTATCGCTGGTGTTTTTTGCTGTTTTTGGAACAGGTATCCATCTTTTTGCAGCGCCTCCAACAGATCCATATCAACCAAGCGAAACTCTCGACCCAACATGTACTCCTGGTTCAGCAAACTGTACTGTTCAAATTCTCCCTTCTCAAACAGGGAATACAAATAAGCTCATGTACACAACAGGTACACAGACTGCTTGGGCTGGAAATCTATTTTGGGATAATACAAACTCTCGTCTTGGTATAGGTAATTCGACACCCGCAACAGCTCTCGATGTAACAGGCACAATTACAGTTTCTGGAGATATATTACCAACAGTAGATAATACTCAAAATATTGGTTCAGCACTCAATCGTTTTGGTGCAATATACGCTTCAAACATAGTTGCGACTTCAATATCAGGAACAATTACTCCGTCAGGATTTACTCAAGGTTCTGTTGTGTTTTCTGGAACAGGTGGAACATTCGACCAAGATAATGCAAATTTCTTTTGGGATAATACAAACAATCGTCTAGGTCTCGGCACATCTACTCCTTCTGCGAATCTTGATGTTATCTCAGCAACTTCAAGCGATAGTGCTATCGTTATAAATACAACTTCAGCGAGTTTTGATTCTTACCTATCTCTACAAGAAGCTGGTGTAGAAAAATGGAAATTTAGAAATGTAGGAGGATCAAACGATATCTTGAAAATCGGCACATCTTCTGCAAACTGGATGAACATAGTAGCCGCTTCTGGAAATGTTGGAATAGGAAACAATGTTACAGCATCTGCAAAACTTCATCTCATTTCCACAACCGAGCAATTCCGTCTCGGATATGACACATCAAACTACTGGACAAATACTGTAAGTGCAACTGGTGGACTTACAATGCAAGGTGTTGGTACAGGAGGATCTCTTACTCTTTCACCAACAGCAGGTCAAAACTTGAACATCTCACTTGCAACAACAGGTGACTTTGCGGTGAATACAAATCAGCTTTATGTAGACACAAGTGCGGGAAATGTGGGTATCGGTTCTACAACATCGTTTGGGAAACTTAATATTTGGCAAAACCAAGCCAGTGATTCAGATACTTTGTATTTGGTTAATGAATATACAGCAGCACAAGGTGTTGGAGGTTCTATTAATTGGGCAAACGGAAGTGGTACTCGCTTTGCTGGTATTCGTGCTGCATGGAGTGGGGCAGCAACTACAGACGGGTACATGACATTTTCTACACGAAAATCAAATGTATTTACTGAACAAATGAGAATAGATAATAACGGAAATGTCGGTATAGGTACAGGAAGTACCGTATCCGCAAAACTTCATGTTCTCGGCACTACTGAGCAACTCCGCCTCGGATATGACACATCAAACTATTGGACTAATACCGTTAGTTCAACTGGAGGTTTAACAATGCAAGGTGTGGGTACAGGAGGATCTCTTACTCTTTCACCAACAGCAGGTCAAAACTTGAACATCTCACTTGCAACAACAGGTGACTTTGCGGTGAATACAAATCAGCTTTATGTAGACACAAGTGCGGGAAATGTGGGTATCGGTTCTACAACATCGTTTGGGAAACTTAATATTTGGCAAAACCAAGCCAGTGATTCAGATACTTTGTATTTGGTTAATGAATATACAGCAGCACAAGGTGTTGGAGGTTCTATTAATTGGGCAAACGGAAGTGGTACTCGCTTTGCTGGTATTCGTGCTGCATGGAGTGGGGCAGCAACTACAGACGGGTACATGACATTTTCTACACGAAAATCAAATGTATTTACTGAACAAATGAGAATAGATAATAACGGAAATGTCGGTATAGGTACAGGAAGTACCGTATCCGCAAAACTTCATGTTCTCGGCACTACTGAGCAACTCCGCCTCGGATATGACACATCAAACTATTGGACTAATACCGTTAGTTCAACTGGAGGTTTAACAATGCAAGGTGTGGGTACAGGAGGATCTCTTACTCTTTCACCAACAGCAGGACAAAACCTAAATGTTTCTCTGTCAGGAACAGGTGACTTTGCCGTGAATACTGATGATCTTTATGTCGACACTTCTACTGGTAATGTGGGTATTGGAACAGCAACACCAGGAGCAAATCATTTTGTTGTATCAGGTGCTGGTTCAGGTGGAGGAAGTACTGCTTTGTTTACAGAGAGTGATACTAGCACAACACTTGGAAACAATTCTCCAAACTTGATGATTTACAATACAAGTGCTACTGCTAACAATTGGAATGAAATTGGTTTTGGAAGTAGTGGTGGAAGTATTACTTCGATGATTGCTTCTCAGACGACAAATCATACTTCAAATTATGGAGAATTATCTTTCAGTACTCGTGGTTCTAGTGGATATGGCGAGAGAATGAGAATTCTTTCTGATGGGAATGTAGGTATCGGCGATGCGTCCCCAGCTTCACTCTTCACAGTCGGCTCTGGTGATTTATTCCAAGTATCAAGTACTGGAGCAATGTCATCTGTCGTCGATGCGACAATTCACGGAGTGACTGTCGGTATGGGTGCGGGTTCTGTATCTTCAAACACAGTGCTTGGTTTGAATTCTCTTGCTTCAAATCTGACTGG
>DALYDY010000001.1:1937-4783 GCA_031972855.1 Minisyncoccota bacterium | reverse complement strand
CTAAATATTGGAAATATTATTTTCGGTACAGGACTCACTGGAACAGGTACAACTATTGCAGGGAATATTGGTATTGGCACTGCTAGTCCGGGAGCAACTTTGGATGTGGTTGGTACTATAAGAGCGAGAGTTGCTCAAGGTTCAGATGGAGTGGTGGTTTTTGATACTACAAACGCAAGAGCTTGGAGTTTTTACCCTAGTGCAGCAAACAAACTTAGTTTGTGGACTACTACATCAGGAAATGTTTTGACTGTAGATGGAACTACTAGCAATGTTGGTATTGGAACAACAAGTCCAATCTCAAGATTAGATGTTCAGTCTACACCATCAGTAACTATAGGTTCTAGTCTTCAGACATATATAGGAGGAGGTAATGGTAGTACTGGACACTTGTATCAAATAGGTTTTGGAAAGTCAGGAGTAGCTTATCCTTCTTCTGTTATTGGTGCTGAAAATATGACTGGTTCAGTAAATGGATACAGTGACATCTTTTTTGCTACAAGAAGTGTAACTACAGACACAGCTCCTACAGAGAGAATGAGAATAACAGCCACTGGTAATGTCGGTATTGGTACAACAAGTCCAGCTTCAAAATTGCATGTAAATGGAGATATTGCAATGCCTAATGGTGCAAAGATTAGATTTGATGATGGTGTTGGTCCTTATGTAGAAGAATCAGGTAATGGTTTTCGTTTTTATGCCGGATCAGCAGGATCTAGAGAGGCAATTAGAATAGATGGAAATGGTTTAACTCAAATTGGTTCAGCTTGGTTTGACCATAGTTTGACAGGAAACGTCGGTATTGGAACAACAAGTCCGGCTTCAAAATTACATGTTGTAGACAGTACTTCTGGGTCAGGTGCTTATACAAATTCATATTTTGATTTTACAAGAGCGTTGACTGTAAATAATGACACTCTTCAGCTTGGTATCCATAGTGTATTTACACCTAGTGGATCAAATCAAATTACAAAAGCTGCTGCAATAAGAGGAGAAATAAGTAATTCTAGTAATACTTTAAGTACAAATGGTTATCATATGTTAAGTGGTGTTGATGGACTCGTAACTGCTTCTGGTACAGGTAAAATATACAAGGCAGCTGGTGTCTCAGCTACTTTAGCTAACAGTTCTTCCGCATCTATTGATAATATATATGGTTTTGAAGTAAAAAATCTAACAAATAGTGGAACAATTACAAATACTTATGGTGTCTATGTTGGTGACATTACTACAGGTACCCAGACAAATACACCATTCTCTATATATGCATCTGATGCAAATGCACTAAACTATTTTGCTGGTAATGTTGGAATTGGTACTGCGAGCCCTGACGCTACTTTGAGTGTCAGAGCTACTTCAAATCCGATGGTGAATGTTGGTGCAGATAATTCTAATAAATTGATATACGGATTAGTCAATACTCCATCTACATACGGCAGAATACAGACTATTGTAGCTGGTAGTTATGCTAGTAATTTGGCTTTGCAGCCAGATGGTGGCAAGGTGGGTGTAGGCACTAATGCTCCTAGGAAATTATTGAGTGTGGGTGAATATCTTGATGTATACACTGGATCAGCAAATTCTCCTACTACTTCATCTATCCGTGCGTCTTCTTCAAACAATCTTTTGTTGAATGCATACAGTACAGGATCATTATATTTGAACTATGACACTGGTACTGGAGGTGTACTATTTGGTAATGGTGCATCTGGTACTACTGGTATCTGGAATTCAAGTGGTAATGTCGGTATTGGGACTACTTCACCTAGTGCTTCTCTACATACTCTGTCTACTACAGAACAGTTGAGACTAGGTTATGATTCTAGTAATTATGCTAGCTTCACTACTTCATCTGTAGGTGATCTGACTATCAGTCCTACTGGCGGAGATGTGACTATGTCTTTGAATCAAAATGCATCTACTATGTTCAACGTGTCAAATGCTACTTCTGATACTGCGTCTAGATCTACATTTAGAATCTCGTCAAATTCTGTTCCAAATCGCCTAGAATTCAATGTATTTTCTACGGGGTATTCTTCTAGCGGATTGAATTATCCGGACAGTGGACAAATATTATCAAATTCTACTGGTGGATTGACTCTCGTATCTGGAGATGCTGCTGGAGTAATGCGCTTTGCTACTGGTGGTGCTGGTGGTTCAAATGTCCGAATGTATATAAACAGTAGTGGTAGTATCGGTATGGGGACTGTATCTCCTAGTGCAAAGCTCCATGTTTATTCATCTTCTGCTGGTATTACTCCAAATGCAAATGCTGATGATTTATTCCTTGAAACATCAGGTCATACAGGTATAACTATAGGTTCTGGTTCTTCAAGTACTGGTACTATATATTTTGCTGATTCTGGATCAAATACCTCAGGTAGAATTGTGTATGATCATTCTTCAGATGGTTTGAGTACTTGGGCAAATGGATCAGAAGTAACAAGGCAGTACGGTAGTGGTGTGTTAAATGTATCTACAAAATTATCTGTAGGTAATGGTTTAGGTGGTGGAGCTGGTACATATTCTCTCCTTGTAAACAATCTAAATGCTGGAGATGTAATCACTGCTGCATTCAAGGGTTACTCTACTCAGACAGCAGACTTAACTCAATGGCAAAACAGTGCAGGGACAGTGTTGAGTTCTATAAATGCAAGCGGTGCTCTATTTGGAATAGCTGGTGCTGTAGGTTCTCCAAGTATCTCAACAACAGGAGACACAAACACAGGTATCTATTATCCTGGTGCAGACCAATTTGGTATAACTACTGGTGGTGTTTCAAGGTTAATAGTAGGTAGTGCTGGAAGACTTACAGGGGCTACTGTTGCTGAGACAACTGCTATTAC
>DALYDY010000001.1:0-1927 GCA_031972855.1 Minisyncoccota bacterium | reverse complement strand
ATTTATAAGAGATTTGCTGTAACATACCCAGCGACATTTACTACTCGATTAGAAATTTCTAATCACTTTAATATAGAAGGTAATGGAAATGGATTAATTGCTAATTTTAATATACCTACACCTCAATCAGGTGCTTCAAGATATAGTTTCTATATGGGGGCAAGTGAAGTTATGACAATAAAAGATACAGGATTTGTGGGTATTGGTAATACTACTCCAGGGGCTCAACTTCATGTAAATACATCTAGCACTTCTACTGTAGGAGAAATAATTAGAGGATCATTTTCTCAAACAGCAAACCTCACAGAATGGCAAAACAGTGCAGGGACAGTTCTTGCAAATGTTAATTCTGATGGTGTTGGTTATTTTGGTGTAAACAAATCAACCTCTAGCGGTTACTACGGTTTAAATGTCGGTCAATCAGGTGCACTTACTATTACAAATAACACAGGTAGTACAAATGCAGATGCTGTCGGTTCATTGAGTTCAACAAATGTACTCGCTGGAGCAAATCCATTCACAAATGTAAGAAGCATAAATATGATTACTCGTGTGGATAATACAAGTACTGCAAACGTCGCTCGTGCTGGATATTTCTCTGGAAGGACTTCTTCTGGAGGAGCTGCGAATACTGTAGTGGGTGCTTTTGGCGGTTTTAATATCGAGGGTTCGGGTGCAGTGGTTAATGCTATTGGTGTCGAGGCTGATATGATTTCTCAAACAAGTTCAAAGACTATTACAAGTGCTTATGGATTAAAAGTTAATAACCTTATAAACAGTGCCGGTACTATCACAAATACATATGGTATACACATAGGTGATATTACTACTGGTACTCAGACAAATACACCATTCTCTATTTATTCATCTGACGCAAATTCATACAATTACTTTGCTGGTAATGTGGGTGTTGGTACAGGAGCAACAGCTCCAGCATATCCACTTGATGTATATGGTGGTGGTAGATTTTATGGAAATGATGGACATACTTACTTAAGAATTTTGTCTGGTGGTACAGCAAAGGATTCTAAAATATTATTTGGAAATACAGCAGAAAGATTTAATGTAGGAGTAACTGCTTCTACAAACAATTTCTCTATAAATTCATCAAATGGAGGTACTCCAACGTCATTGAACATTGACTACTCTACTGGCAATGTAGGTATTGGAACAACTGACGGAACAAATACAGGTAGTGCTTTGAAAGTAGCAGGAGGACTTCTTCAAATTGCAAACTCAGTAGGTACAGATAGTGTTGCTCTAAATAAAGGTATCACTATGGGTACTGCTGTGTCTGATTCATCCTCATTTATGAATGTGGGTTCTGGTTCTGGATGGAAGCTTCACTTCACATCAGGCGGAGCAGGTTCTTATGATAGTTCAAAGATTAGAATGTCTATAATGGATGCTGGTGTGCGTATTGGAGATAATGGCGTACCTCTATCTAGCTTGTCTGTAAAAGGTGCTGTAGGTGCATATCCAATAGCATTATTTGATGCGCCTTCTACTTCTGCAACACAAACAAATTCTTCAATACAACTTTCTTCTACAGACACAACAGTAAATCACGGAATAGAATTTTATAATGGTTCTAATTATGACGCTTCTATAACTCAAAATCCAGGTTCAGGATTGTTGAAATTCGACGCTGGTAGAAGTGTGGCGTGGGGTGGAAACATGAAATTCTTCACAGATACAGTAGAAAGAATGAGTATAGGAAGTACTGGTGCTGTTGTTATTAATGCTCCTACTTCTGGTACACCTCTGACTGTTGGCGGAAATGTTGTTTTTGGTGCAGCTTCTACTACAACAGCTAGAATTAATATGAGTAGTACAACTCGCAACCAGATAATAGTTGCGGATGGAGCATCACTTGAATTCTGGGATGGTGCTACAGAGAATGCTCGCTTTGATGCAAATGGTAATT